>JAZSMD010000081.1:0-62695 GCA_045535665.1 Eubacteriales bacterium | reverse complement strand
GTAGGTCTTATTTTTACAGTTATCGGTATCGCTGCAAACATCCCTGAGCTTAAAATCATTGATTTTGCTCCTTTCCAGGCTCTTGTTGCTGACGGTGTTTCATTAAGCACTTTCTTTGCAATTCCCGAATTCACATTCCTTACAGGTCTTAAAGGTTTCTCAGAGCTTAACGGTACATATTTTGCAACTGTTGCTGTTGCATACATTCCCGTTGCTTTCGTTGTTTTTGCTGAACATATTGCTGACCATAAAAATCTTTCTTCAATCATTGAAAAAGACCTTCTTGAAGAACCCGGTCTCCACAGAACTCTTTTGGGTGACGGTGTAGGTTCTATGGCAGGTGCTGTTTTCGGTGGATGCCCGAATACAACTTACGGAGAATCCGTTGGTTGTGTGGCTATAACAAAGAACGCATCCGTTGCTACTATTACAACTACTGCAATCATGGCAATCATAATTTCATTCCTTTCTCCCTTTGTTGCGTTCCTTGATTCCATTCCCGGATGTGTAATGGGTGGTGTCTGCATTACACTTTACGGTTTCATCGCAGTTTCAGGTCTTAAAATGATCCAGAAAGTTGATCTTGAAAAGAATTCCAACCTCTTTACAGCATCTGTTATCCTTATTTCTGGTATTGGCGGAACTGCAATGGCTATAGGCAAAGTTACGATCACTTCGATTGCTTGCGCTCTTATCCTCGGTATCCTTACAAACATTCTTCTTTCTAAAGAAAGCAAAAACGAAGACTAAATTTTTGAATATTTAACCTTTAATAGAAATATAGAATAAATTACTTTGTTTTTAAGCAAAAAAATGCTCTTACTCACAGTTTGATCTGTAGTAAGAGCATTTTTTCATAAAGGAGCCAAATGACCAATTCGATTAATCAAATTAAGTTTTTTTGAAACAGTTAAACCTTTCTTCTGAATGTTGAACATGAGAAAACTGCTGATACAGCCGCAAGAATATAGAATATCATGCTGATATCGGAAGTTTCTGGACTGCTGATAAAATAATCATCGTCTGATGGAAGTTCTTGAGATATATCGGGTAAAATTTCAGAGTTGTAATTCGTATATGGATTGAGCTTCTCCACATATGCAGAATATGAAAGCTCATCGTTTTCAGAAGCCCATGTAATGAAACTTTTCAAGGTCATTGGTTCATTTCTTTCAGGATAAAGGATTTTATCAAATTTCGAATCACTTACGATATACGCATCTGTAATAGCTATCACTTTTTGAGGAAATCCTATTCTAATAAAGAAATTTATAGTTTCTTCGCAAATACCCCCGGATTCAAGAAATTTCACGTCAGCGGTAATGTGGATATTTCCACCACCCTGATCAAGCTCAATCTCATTGAAGGAAAAATTTAATTCGTAATACTCCGAAGGATCTTTCTGCGATTCATTTTTCAGAAAACGTGCTGCTTGACCTAAAAAATCTTCACAACGATCGACCGTAAAAATATCCGTTGTAAAAGATTCATCCGTTCCGTAAACACAGGAAATAAAATCTTCGGTAAATTCCTTTGAGACACGGTAATAGAACTTCAAATTATCCTCAAGATCAGCTTCTTCGATTTTGGCAAAGGCTGAAAAACTTAGAACTGAAATTAAAAATACGGAAAAAAGAATATATGTTATTATTTTTGTTATTTTCATTGGAAATTCTCTCCTTAAAATATTATCTATTATAATAGACGATCTTTTTGGTAAAAAGTTCCCGTAAAAACAAAATTTTTTTAAGATCTTCTTTCGGCTGAGCATTCTCAACTAAAAAATAACAGACCACACACACAAATTAGAATATTAGGTAAAAATTAATTATAAAATGTGCTATATTTCCTCTTGTTTTTCTGCTTTTTTTGTGGTATAATATATTCAAAATGGGATAATATTTTTTACCGACAGGAGTGTTAAAATGTTAGACAGAAAATATGAAGGCTGGGCAGGTTTCGAAGGCGGAACTTGGGTCAGAGAAATAAATTTAAGAAGCTTTATCAATCACAACTTTACACCTTACGATGGAGACGAATCTTTCCTTGAAGGTCCCACTCAAAATACAAAAGATTTATGGGAACAAGTCCTTGAACTTTCCAAAGAGGAACGTGAAAAAGGCGGTGTTTTGGATATGGACACAAAAGTCATTTCCACAATCACCTCCCATGGTCCCGGTTATTTAAATAAAGATAAAGAAAAAATTGTGGGTTTCCAAACAGACAAACCCTTTAAACGCGCATTGATGCCTTACGGCGGTATTCGTATGGCTGAAAAGGCTTGTTCTGATAACGGTTATACAGTTGATCCCGAAATCAGCGAATTCTTCAAAATCCACAGAAAAACTCATAACGCAGGCGTTTTTGATGTTTATACACCAGAAATGCGTGCTTGCAGAAGCAGTCACATTATAACAGGACTTCCCGATGCTTACGGAAGAGGCAGAATCATAGGTGACTACAGACGTGTAGCTCTTTACGGAGTTGACCGTCTTATCGAAGATAAAGAAGAGCAGAAACAGACTACACGATCTACAATGTATGCGGAAATTATTCGTGACAGAGAAGAGCTTTCCGAACAGATACGTGCTCTTTACCAGCTGAAAGAAATGGCTATGAGTTATGGCTATGATATTTCAAAGCCTGCAAGAAACACTCAGGAAGCTATTCAGTGGCTCTATTTCGGTTATCTCGGAGCTATCAAAGAACAGAACGGCGCCGCAATGTCTTTGGGCAGAACCGCAACTTTCCTTGATGTTTACGCAGAACGAGACTTGAAAAACGGTACATTTACAGAATCAGAAATTCAGGAAATGGTTGATCATTTTATAATGAAGCTCAGATTGGTAAAATTTGCCCGCACTCCCGAATACAATCAGCTTTTCTCAGGAGACCCACAATGGGTTACTGAATCTTTGGCAGGTATGCTTGTTGACGGCAGACATTTGGTTACAAAAATGACCTACCGTTATATTCACACTCTTGAAAATCTCGGATCTGCACCCGAACCAAACCTTACTGTTCTTTGGTCAACAAGACTTCCCGAAAACTTCAAGCGTTACTGTGCAAAAATTTCAATCGAAACCTCTTCTCTTCAGTATGAAAATGACGATATGATGCGTATTACAAGAGGCGACGACTATGCAATCGCATGCTGTGTATCTTCAATGAAGATAGGTAAGGAAATGCAATTCTTCGGTGCAAGAGCAAATTTGGCTAAATGTTTGCTCTACGCAATAAACGGTGGTGTAGACGAAGTTTCTCGAAAACAGGTCGGACCTGAATATACACCTATAAAGTCCGAATATCTTGATTTCGACGAAGTTATGCACAAATACGATGCAATGATGCGTTGGCTCGCAGAAGTTTATGTAAATACACTCAATATTATCCACTATATGCACGATAAATACTGCTATGAAAAACTTCAGATGGCTCTTCACGACAAAGATGTTAAACGCTGGTTTGCAACCGGTATTGCAGGTCTTTCCGTTGTTGCAGACTCACTCTCAGCTATTAAATATGCAAAAGTAAAAGTTATCCGTGACGAAACAGGTATTGCTGTGGATTATGAAGTTGAAGGCGATTTCCCCAAATACGGAAACGATGACGATAGAGTTGATAAAATCGCAAGAGATATTGTTCACATTTTCATGGAACATATCCGCAAAAACCACACTTACAGAGACGGCGTTCCCACAACTTCAATTCTGACAATTACTTCAAACGTAGTTTACGGTAAAGCTACAGGCTCAACACCTGACGGAAGAAAAGCAGGCGAGCCCTTTGCTCCCGGTGCAAATCCCATGCACAGAAGAGATACTCATGGTGCTGTAGCCTCCTTGGCTTCCGTTTCAAAGCTCTCTTTCCTTGATGCACAAGACGGTATTTCAAACACATTCTCAATTATTCCCGGTGCATTGGGTAAAGAAGACAGAATTTTCATGAGTGACCTTGATATTGACCTTGAGTGTGTCAATGGTGCATGTATTTCCCCCACTCTTTTTGAAGGACTTGACGTAGACGAGAACTCTGATAATAACTAAGAAAGGATCATGAAATTATGGCTGCAACAAAAGACCAAATCGATAACCTGGTCTCTCTCCTTGACGGATACGTTCAGAAAGGTGGACATCACTTGAACGTAAACGTTTTTACAAAAGAAACTCTCCTCGATGCGCAGAAGCATCCTGAAAAATATCCTCAGCTGACGGTTCGCGTTAGCGGTTATGCGGTAAATTTCATCAAACTTACGAAAGAGCAGCAGGATGAAGTTATTGCAAGAACTTTCCACGACAGTATTTGAGTTTAAAACAAGAAAGCTTGGTCATCTATGAAAGGTTTCATAAGACAAATTGAAAGCTTCGGAACATTGGACGGCCCCGGAATCAGACTGGTAGTCTTTTTTCAGGGCTGTCCATTGCGCTGTAAATACTGTCATAACCCCGAAACATGGGATATTCACGGCGGAAATGAGATAACTTCCGAAGAGATATTAGCACTCTACGAGAAAAACAAAGCCTTTTATTCAAAAGGAGGAATTACCGCAACAGGCGGAGAACCTCTTTTACAGCTTGATTTTCTTACTGAACTATTTCAAAAGGCTAAAAATGCAGGAATTCATACTTGCCTGGATACTTCAGGAATAGTTTTCAAAAGAAGCAACAGCGAAAAGTTGAAAACTTTCGGCAAATTATTGGAAGCTACCGATTTGGTGATGCTGGATATAAAACATATCGACTCGGAAAAACATAAATATTTGACAGGTACAGGTAATGAAAATGTATTAGAGTTCGCCCGTTTTGTCAGCGAAAACGGTACAAAAATGATGATACGCCATGTGGTCGTTCCGAATATAACCGATGAGCCAAAGTATTTATACGAATTAGGAAAATTTATTGGGAAATTAAAAACCGTAAACTCCTTGGATGTTTTACCCTATCATACACTTGGGGTACATAAGTACAGGGAATTGGGAATTGAATATCCGCTTGAAGGAGTACAGCAAACTTCACAGGAAAAGGCAATAGAAGCAAGAAATACTATCCTGCAAGGCATCAAAGAAATCAGAACAGGTAAACACTCAGTTTAAAATTACATTGAAATTGTATTAAAAATTTCCACAGCTAAAGGAGAAATCCATGAAAGTTTGCGTTATTCAACCCCCATATTCAAAAGATATTTCGTTTTCTGATGAATATTTTGAGTATAAACTTAAAATGTTGGATGAATGTGACGACGAAATTGATATAATTGTCCTTCCTGAGTACAGTGATGTGCCATGCGTAACTGAAAATAGGGAAAATACCTTGGCTTTGCATGAAAAATACGAAAAAAAACTTCATGCGAAGTGTATTTCCACAGCAAAAAGATGTAATTCTTTAGTTTTTGTTAATGCTTTGAGCAAAGAGGAAAACGGATACAGAAACACCACTTTCGCTTACGACAGAAAGGGAAATCTTGTTGGAAAATATTTCAAAAGGCATCTTCCACCTCTTGAACGCGAGGTATTAAAGCTTGACGAAGACTATACTTTTGATTTTTCAGAACCTTATATTTTGGAAATTGAAGGTCTGCGTTTCGGATTTTTAACTTGTTACGATTTCTATTTTTATGAAGCTTTTCCCCAAATTGCCCATGAAAATGTTGATATAATAATTGGTTGTTCACTTCAAAGGAGCGACAGCCATGATGCCATTGAAATTATGTGCAGATTTTTGGCATATAATACCAATGCTTATGTAATACGTTCCTCAGTCAGTTTTGATGAAAACAGCAATATTTGCGGTGCAAGTATGGTAGTTTCCCCTTACGGCAAGGTTTTGGCTAATATGAAAGGGAAATTTGGAAAAGCAACAGTAAATTTTGACCCCAATAATAAATATTTGAAGCCTGCCGGTTTTGGAAATCCACCTTCTGCACACTACAGTTATATTGAATACGGAAGAAAACCGTGGCAATACCGACAAGGAGGAGCTTCTGTAGTCTCCTTTGAAAAGGATATGAAATACCCCAGAATCTGTGCCCACAGAGGGTTCAGCACAGTTGCTCCCGAAAACAGTATGCCTGCCTTCGGTGCAGCAGTTGCAATGGGCGCTCAGGAGATAGAATTTGACCTTTGGGCAACAGCTGACGGTGAGGTTGTATCTTGCCATGACCCTACACTTGAACGTGTCAGCAACGGTGAAGGCTATATTTACGAAAAAACTTATGAAGAACTGAAACAGCTTGATTTCGGATGTAAATTCAGCGAAAAATTCAAGGGTTTGAAAATAGTTACTTTTGAAGAGATATTGCGGAAATTAGGCTGCCGAACTATCATGAATATTCATATCAAGCCTAAAGGTGAACACTATGACAAAAAGATCATGGAAAAGATTGTAAAGCTTATCAGAAAGTACGATTGCTCAAAACACGTTTATTTTATGATAGAGGTTGACGATGACGCAAAAATGTTTAAAGCATATGCCCCTGATATACCAATCTGTGTGGGACATGACAGTAACAGACCTTGGGAAATAGTGGACAGAGCCATTGACATCGGTGCAGAAAAAGTTCAGCTGTATAAGCCGTATTTCAATGAAAAAATGATAGAAAAAGCACACAAACACGGTATAATCTGCAATGTTTTCTGGGCAGACGATCCCGACGAAGCAAGAAAATATCTTGATATGGGTATAGATACGATCCTGACTAACGAATATAATATTGTATCACAAATAATTAAATAATGAAAAGGGTTTGACTCTTTTGAATAAGTCAAACCCTTTCATTATTTATTTCTAATATTTATAAGCCAATAGGCAACGTAAGAAGCAAATCCATGGTTACAACTTGCAGTATCTGAGATATTTTCCCACAAAGTACCGGTTTTTTCAGCCATATACAAAAAATATCCTTTTATCTCATCAAGAAGCTGACTGTGAAGACCGTATCTGTAAAGGATATCCAATCTTAAATAGTTTCCTATAAAAGCATTTGCAGGGTGTATATTCGGATATTTACCCTCTTTCACACGATATGGGCCAAAGTCCTCTGTCAAAGTTTTCCACAGTTTAGGATGGGTTTCAGGGGAAGCGACATCAAAGAAAAACATATAGTACTGACAGCATTCTGTACTTTCTCCGCTGAGAACTAATTCACCATTCTCATTTCTAACAGAGTTATCGCAGAAAAATCCGTTGATTACAGCATTTTCCCTGATATATTTTCTAATTTTTTCTGCTTTTTCAATCAATTCAGGCTTTCCGTAAAGCCTTCCTGCCGATTCAAGCATTGCCGAATAAAGAGCATTTGTGGGGAAATTCACATCATATTTGAACTCCTGCGCTTTAGACCATTCTATCATTATCCATTTTTCCAATCTCTCCAAAAGGCCATCGGAATTTTCGAATCCGGTAAAATATTCACAAAGATCTAAAACTCTTTCAGTTGCTGCAGTTACAAGCTCTCGATCTCCGCTTCGCCTGAAATAATCTTCCAATTCAATAACAAAGAACATTGCCCAGTTTGGGATAAAAATAGTATCATTATGCTCTGAAGGGAAGCACATTGGCAACATTCCGTGTGGAAGATATGGGAAATCACCGTCTTTCATAATGAAATTCATCAAAAAAGCACGTTCTACTTCATTTTTACCTGTAAAAGCATACTCCGAACGACCTGTAAAAAAGCTATCACAAAGCCAGCCTGCACGTTCACGGGAAGGACAGTCCATGAAAATATCGTAGGTATTCTGACGAAAAGTCTCAACCGCAGCATTGTATATTTTAAGCTCAGCTTCATCTTCGGAATTCAATCTTTTAGTAATTTCATAAAAACCGACACGGCGAATGCCTGCTTTTTCAACTTTTATATTACCCTTTGAAACACATATCTGCATAAAACGGAAAGTATAAGGTTCTGCAGTCTGAAGAAGATATTTACCCTTATCCAACGTAAATTTTAATATATTAATTACTCCAAGACGGTCGGGATTCACGGTTTCACCGTTAAGGACTTCATCAAAAGCGATGAAAACTTCGGAGTTTTCCACAGCTTCCATAGAAATTTCTATGAAACCTGTAAGCTCCTTTCCCATATCTGTAATGACAAAGGAATCATTGCCGACAGAGAAATCAAAGGAAGAAAGGTCCACTTCTTCAGTCTCAGTGCATTTATTTGAATGAAACTCTGCTTTAACATTCAATTCAAGATCTTCAACAGGGAAACAATGGAATTTGTCTGTCGGTATATGTTCTCTGAAAGGAACAAATTCATACGGTTCTCCCAAAACAAAGGATCCTTTTTTAATTATCTTTTGGCTTTCCTCAAAAGTAAAATCCGGATAATATAGATCTCTTGGTATATAATTTTTAGGATCAAATTCTACAAGATCTATCGGCTTATAAGCAGATTCGGAAGGATCAGAATTAAATTTTTCTTTATCAGGGTTTAAAACATAAACTTCGCTAAACGGACGCTGGAAACTGTAGCGAAGAGTTTTCTGAATATGTTCGTCTAACAAAACACAGGAAAAAGAGCCGTTTTTACCTGTAAAAGCAATGATCTCTCCATCAGATTCAATTTCTGCACAAAGAAATCCGGGTTCTTCGACCGCAGAATAACAGTTGCAGTTTGATGACAGAAGTCTGATTACAACAGGCGTATTTTCGTAAACAAGATATTTTGAGATTTCTATTTCATCAACACGGTATTTATTATGACAAGTACGGGCAGGACCGTGATGAATAAAAGCCCCACCTATAAAAATTTTATATTGTGTAACACCGGTAATGCGTAAAACCGCTTTTTCAGATTTGGGAACATTTGTATAAAATCCCAAAAGAATGTTCATTTCATTCTCATATCCTGCAGCAAAAACAGGAAGTGCTTTTTTAAACATATACATTACTCCTAAAATTAAAATTTTATTTTCCTACACAGAAACGTGAGAAAATATTCTGCAAAATACTTTCAGAAGCAGTTTCACCTGTAAGCTCTCCAAGTACAGAAATTGCTTGTTCAATATCATAAAGGAGAGCATCTGGGGTAATTCCCATGTTAGTAACAGCATTTTCGAGCAAAGCGACAGCTCGGCAAAGAACATCGTACTGGCGGGTATTGGTCATAAAACTTCCGTCTGAAGGTGCATTAAAGGCAAAAGAATCTTTAACCAAAGTTTCCAATTCCTCTATACCAGTCTTATTCTTTGCACTGATATGGATAATATTTTTAAATCCAGTAAGGTCGTAATCAAATTTATCGGAAATATCTGTCTTATTTACTGCGGCAATTTTTACGGCATTCAGATTTTTTATTTTTTCCACAATTTCCACATCTTCAGCGTTCATTTCGCGGGAACCGTCAAATACACATATTATCAAGTCTGCCTGCTCCAGTTGCTCATATGACTTTCTTACACCGATAGACTCTACAACATCATCCGTTTCACGGATTCCCGCAGTATCAGTCAAAACAAGTTTCATTCCACCGAAAACAACAGTTTCTTCCACAACGTCTCGTGTAGTACCGGAAATATCCGTTACAATGCTTCGTTCATAACCTGCAAGAGCATTCAGAAGACTGCTTTTTCCAACATTGGGAGTACCTGCAATAACTGTTTTTATGCCATTTCTGATATATCTGCCGTAAGAATAAGTATCCAAAATCTTTTTTGAATCGGAAATCGCTGTATTTATAGCATTTTTTATTTCTTCATATTCCGTATCCTCAATTTCGTCGTCGGGATAATCAATAAAAGCGAAAAGCTTTGCGGAAAGCTCAACAAGAGGCTGACGGATATTTTTTATTTTACCTGCCATTGCACCACCAAGAGTTTTTACAGCGTTTGAAGCTTCCTCTCTTGTTTCGGCATCAATAAGGTCAATTATAGCTTCTGCCTGAGTAAGGTCAAGTTTACCGTTGAGAAAAGCTCTTTGAGTGAATTCTCCGTTTTTGGCAGGAACAGCACCGTTCTTTGATAAAAGCTCACAAATTGCAGAAATTACAACCGCACCGCCATGACAAGAGATCTCTACAGTATCTTCCCCCGTAAAGCTTTTGGGACAACGGAAAATTGAAAGCATTACTTCATCGACTTTATCCTCACCGTCAAGAATAAAACCGTGGTAAAGCCCTTTTTCGGCATTTGAAATGTCTCCGGAAAAAATTTTATCCACAATTTCCACAGCTTCAGATCCCGAAACTCTGATCACACCAATGGCTGAACGCTGAGGAGCTGTAGAAAGAGCAAATATAGTTGTGTTTGAGTATATCATATTAACTCCTTTAATGACTTTTATTTATAATAATTATAATACTTTTTATATCATAAGTCAATAGATAAAAATAAAGTTTTTATTCGTATTTCATCGAAATATGTATCAACTACATTTAAAAGGACACACGCCGTATAAGCGTATGTCCTTTGATTTTACTGTTTATCTTCGGGTTTATAGATGGGGAAGAAAGGCTTTACATCGGATGGAACTTCCTGGGGAACGAATTCCTTGGGTTTTCTGTCTCCTCTGTTTTTATTTCCGCCTTTTTTGCCGCCCTTTTTAAAGTCACCTTTTTTATCTCCGGAAATTTTGGGAGGAGTGAACTTACGGGGCTTCTTTTCCGCATCGGGGCCGTTATAAGCAATTACTACTTTTCTGTTGGGTTCTTCGCCAACGGAGAATGTAGTGATATTTTCAACTTCCTGAAGCTTGGAATGAATGATTCTTCTCTGATAAGAACTCATTGCATTAAGAGTTACTTTTCTGTGAGATTTTTCAACCTGACCTGCAATCTTCATTGCAAGAGCTTCAAGTCTTGTCTTTGTTTTTTCTTTGTAATCGTTAATATTAAGAGAAACTTTGTAATGCTTGTCTGTTTCTTTGTTCAGAGAAAGTGAAATAAGCATCTGCATAGCTTCAACCGTATCGAACTGTTTTGTTACGAAAAGGGAAGCTTCTTCGCCGTCTACCTGAACATTGATATATTCGCCATCGGTGTTTATAGTTGTTTTATAACCGCCTACACCGCAGAGCTTAAAGAGCTCGTCAATGTAATTTTCTATAAACTTTTCGGGAGATTCTTCGTAGAAAACCTTGATCTTAGCAGGTTTAGAGCCTATTCCCAAAAAACCTTTGGTTGCATATTCCAAAATCTCATAAGTGAAATCCTCTTTTTTAACGCCGAGTTCTTTTTCAGCAACTTCGAGAGCGATTTCAAGAGTTTTGCCGGTGTAAATGTTTTCCATTTAATTTTCGCCTTTCTTATATCCGTGAAAGCTTATTTACCGGATTTTTTATCGGATTTCTTGGATTTTACTTCATTCTGCTCTTCTGCAGAAACTTCGATAGCATCATTCCAAGTTCCGTCACGTTTCATTTTTTCAATTTGAGTGTAGTTAAGCTTCTTTTCTTTTTTCTTTTTAACTTCTTTTTCGGGAAGTTTTACAAACTGTTTAAGAAGCAAGGTCTGAAGTATATTGAGAAGGTTCGATGCAACCCAATAAACGCCGACACCGATGGGGAAAGAATATCCCAACCAGATAGAGATAAGAGGCATAATGTAAAGGATAGAATTCATCGAAGCATTCTGCTGTGCGTTATCGGAGGTTGCATTGATCTTCTGGCTGATAAAGCCGCTGAGGAAAGATGTAACACCCGAAATAACAGGAATAAGTGTTGTGAGGGCAAGCAAACCGTAATCTGCAGGTGTCATGCCCAGATTCAGACCGAAGAAATCCATGTTGATAAGCTCAAAGCCTTCAGGTAACACATCTGAAAGAAGGTCAATATTTGAGCCTTCACCAAGAATAGATGCCACTCTGATTTCTGTGCCTTTGAGCCAGGATATGACTTTGTTCGCTTCAAGAACACCGTCTACGGCATATTTTTCAAGCTCCGTAACGATGTATTCAACACCGTTATCGTAAAGTGTATGGACTACGGTGTACAGAGTTTTTTGACCCAATCCGCTGATATAGGTAAGCGGCTGTCTGATCGCATTCCAAAGACCGAGGATGATCGGAAGCTGGATCAACTGAGGAAGACATCCCGCAAAAGGACTGAAGCCTTCAGATGTATACAGAGCCTGAAGTTCCTCGTTATATTTTGGGTCGCGCGTATTTCCGTGGAATTTCTGCTGAAGTGCGTTTATCTTCGGCTGCATTGCAACCTGTTTAAGTCTGCTCTTTTCACCTTTGATACCTAAGGGGAAGAGGAGAACTTTAGTGATAATAGCAAATAAAATAATTGCAACGCCGTAGTTATTAACGAGCATGTAGCACAGTTTCAGCAGCAGTGCAAGTGGTACATTAATAATATCCAGTGGGTTTCCCATCTCGCCGAAATACTCTCCTTATAGTGCATTTTATTTTTTCCCGTTCTTTTTTTTGAGTAAGTTGACACTTTTTTCCGGAACGGGGTCGTAACCACCTTTACTAAAGGGGTTGCAGCGCAATATCCTCCATGCAGACAGCAACAGTCCTTTGAAAAAACCGTGCTTTTCAAAAGCTTGCAGAGAATATTCCGAACAAGTGGGAACATACTTGCAGCATGGAGGCGTATACGGTGATATGTGTTTCCTGTAGAACTCGATAATTATAACAAATATCTTCTGCATTTCAAACAGCGGACGGATTACTCCGCGGTGTCAGTACTGTTGTTTTCGGAAACTTTTATAATTCCGCAAGATCTGAAAGACTTTTCCAAATCATTTTTAACGACAAACATGGGTACGGAAGTAGCTTTGGTCCTGGCTACGATAACTATATCATAACCTGTTCCGAGCTTGTCCTCCAACAGTCTGTAAGCTTCTCTTATGACTCTTCTGGCACGATTTCTTTTTACAGCACACCCTATCTTTTTCGTACTAGTAAGTCCTAAGTGATTTATTTTCAGATTATTTCGTCTGTAGTAAACCACCGTCGTTCCGCTTACAACACTTTTACCTTTGCCGTACAGCCTTGTATATATTCTGTTTTCGGTAATAGTTTCCGTTTTTTTCATAACAGCATTACTCGGTTTGTTAATTTTTGATTTAAAGCAAATACATGGAACATACGACAGAGGTGACTCCCCTTATTCAGAAGCCAACGCCTGCCGTACATATTTTTAAATTTCTGTTCCGGTTTTTAAAGATTAGAGAGAGAGCTGCTTTCTGCCTCTTGCACGTCTTCTTGCCAAAACCTTTCTTCCGTTAGCTGTCTTCATTCTCTTACGGAAGCCGTGAACTTTGCTTCTCTGTCTCTTTTTGGGCTGATATGTTCTGACCATCGAAATAAACCTCCTTATGCGTTTATAAGTGTGCTCTTTTCTAATTATAACTTAATTACCTTCAAAAGTCAAGTGGTGAATAGTAATTTTTTTTAAATTCTCTTTAAATTTCGCTTTTTGTATTGATTATTTCAGTAATTTGTGATATAATATATGGGTACGAATATACTTATATAAATTATAGCAGAAAAATAGACTTTGTTTGAGTTTTATATAAGCAAATAGAAAATCAGCTAACGCAAAACGAAAAATGCGGTAGCTTTTAAGTGTTTTACATAATAAAATCCGATATTTAACAAAAAAAATACAGAAAAACACATATATTTATGAAAGGAAGTGTCTTTTATGCAATCACTGAATTCAGTTTGGCAAGCTGTCATTGACCAACTTGACGGACAAATAGGCGGTACTGCCATGAATCTTTGGATAAGAACAATTACTCCTATTCGCTATGAAGATAACTGTTTTGTTTTAGCGGTACATTCACCCTTCCAAAAAGACATAATCATGTCTCGATACAGATCAATTATTAAAGATACTTTATCAGAACTCGTAGGTTTTGAAGTTGATATAAACGTGCTTTCTGCAGAAGACAAGCAGGATATTCCCAAATCAAAGATATCCTCCATACAAACAAATGTTGATGACAATATGAAAAACATGGTCGATCAGAAACCTGCAGAGTATACTTTTGACAACTTCATCGTCGGTGAATCCAACAAGCATGCTCATGCGGCTTGTCTTTCCGTTGCAAGAAATCCTGCTCGCTCATATAACCCGTTATTCATTTACGGTAATACAGGTTTGGGTAAAACTCACCTTCTTAAGGCAATAAGCGCAGAAGTTCAAAAGAATTATCCTTCATACAAGGTTCTTTACGTAAAAGGCGAAGACTTCACAAATGACCTCATTGACCATTTGCAGAATAAAAATATGACAGAATTCAAAAACAAATACAGAACCGTTGACGTTCTTCTTGTGGACGATATTCAGTTTATTGCAGGTAAAGATTATACTCAGGATGAATTTTTCCATACATTCAACGCTCTTTATGAAGATAATAAACAGATTATCCTTGCATCTGACCGTCCTCCGAAAGATATTCAGTTGCTTGAATCCCGTTTGCGTTCACGTTTCGAATCCGGTATCATCACAGATATTTATATGCCTGAATATGAGCTTAAAGTTGCAATCATCAAAATGAAAGCCCAAACTTACGGCATAACATTACCAAATGATGTTATTGATTTTGTTGCTATGAAAATCAAAAATAACATCAGACAGCTTGAAGGTGTTATTACTAAGATAATGGCATTCCAGCTCGTTTCAAGAATGCCTCCATCTATAGCAATAGCCCAGAGTGCTATCAGAGATATCGTAAATGAAAACGAACCGTTACCCGTAATTGTAGATAAAATAATTTATGAGGTAAGCCGTGAATTTGAAGTTTCAGTAGACGACATTAAGGGTAACAAGAGAATCGAATCTATTGCTTTTGCCAGACAGATAGCAATGTATATAATGAGAGAGATAACCGATATGTCATTGCCTGAAATCGGACAAGAATTCAACGGTAAAGACCATTCCACGGTTCATCACTCAATTAAGAAAATAGAACAGAAACTCGCATCAAACCCAATGTTTAAAGACAGAATACAACAGGTTATCAAAAACGTGAAAGAACATTAACATAGAAATACTATGAAATAATGGAAAGGAATTTAATTATGATTCTTGATATTTTTAATATATCTATAAATGAAGGTCAAAATGCAGAACTTATAAATAAGAAAATTGAAAACGGAATATCCGAATATACTTTAAAACTGACATGGAATGAAGAAAACGCTAAAAATGACCATGAATTTGCTATAGCATGGAGTACACCTATAGTAGGAATAATGTATGCATGGCAGCCTAAAGGAAGAACAGCACATTACCTTGATCCCGACTGGTGTGGACCTGTAAGTCATATGATATCCAATGGATCTCCTGTACATGCTCATTATGACGGACAAGGTATAAACAAATATACAATTGCACTTTCCGAAGCAAAAATGCTGACTCAGATAAGAAACGGTGTTGTTGAAGAAAACGGAAATCTCCAGATTAAATTCTATGTAGGCACACAACAGTTTACAAACAAGTATGAAACTGAAATAACAGTAAGAATAGACGAAAGACCTATCCCCGTATATAAAGCAATTGCAGATGTTTCAAAATGGTGGGAAGAAATAGGAATTAAACCTACATATGTACCTTCTGCCGCAAAAGAACCTTGTTATTCATTCTGGTATTCATATCACCAGAATATAAACGAAAAAGATGTTGAAGAAGAATGTAAAAGAGCTAAAGCTCTCGGATTTGATGTTTGTATTGTAGATGACGGTTGGCAGACAGATGATGTTGGTCGCGGCTATGCATATTGCGGAGACTGGGAACCTTGTCCTTCAAAATTCCCCGATATGGCAGCTCATGTTAAAAGAGTCCATGATATCGGTATGAAATATCTGCTTTGGTATAGTGTTCCTTTTGTAGGTTACTATTCAAAGAGTTATGAAATTTTTAAAGACAAATTTTTAAGAAAAAATCACAGAATAAAAGAATATGTTCTTGACCCAAGATATAAGGAAGTAAGAGATTATCTCATTGAAAAATATAAAAAAGCACTTATAGAATGGGATCTCGACGGATTCAAGCTCGACTTTATAGATTCATGGGATGACCGTGAGGAAAATGCTCCTTACAATGAAAATATGGACATACAATCACTTCAGGATGCCGTTGATATTTTCATGACAAGCGTTATAAATACACTCAGAGAAATAAAACCAGATATTTTAATTGAATTCAGACAAAACTATATCGGTCCCAACATGCGTAAATTCGGTAACATGTTCCGTGTAGGAGATTGTCCCTGCGACTATATCGAAAACCGTATGTGTATTCTCGACCTCAGAGCTCTTATGGGTAACAGTGCAGTTCATTCTGATATGCTTATGTGGCATAAAGATGAATCTGCAGAATATGATGCTCTACAGATAATCGGAATAATTTTCGGTGTAATGCAGTATTCGGCAAGACTTGATTCTCTTAATGAAAGAACAGAAAAGATGAGTAAATTCTGGCTTAATTTCATGAAAGAGAAGAGAAATGTTCTTCTTGAAGGAGAACTCAGAACTTACGATATGCATTTGAACTATACATGGGCAGAATCTCTTAACGGTGACGAAAGTGTTGCCGCAGTTTATGCTGAAGATAAATGTATTAAACCTGAACTGAGAAAAACTTCATACATCATAAATGGTACAACTAATAACAGAATTATAAGTGAAATTTCCGGAAGCTATAATATAGAAATATTAAACTGCTGCGGTGAAAAAGTTTCTGAACAGGTAATTATCAATGCTGAAAAAGAATTAACACTGTTACCTATACCTGTCGGCGGAGTAGCTGTTTTAAAGAAAATTTAAGTCCAAAACAGAGTTTTAAAAAACTAATTTTTACCAAAAAAGAGTAGAAATGAAAAATAAATTACCAAAGTATTCCACACAATTATCAACAGAAATAAAAGGTTTACACAGGTAAAATCGGGAAAGTTTTCAACAGTTTAAAACACATCTTTCAACTTTCTCCACAGGTAAAAAAGTTTTCCAAGAACTTTCAAAGCTTTTCCAACAGACTTTCAACTTTTAAAAATATAAATTTTTCCAGTATTTACAAGGGTTTCCGAAGTTTTCAACAGTTACGACAGCCCCTACTATTACTCCTAAATTTTTATATACATACACTTATATATTATCATACATGCATTTTTCAGAAAAAAGATTTTCCGTGAAAATAAATATTTATATGTGAAAGTATTTTATTGAATCCTCATTTGCTTTTCTTGGGGGTTCGGGGGTATACTTTTCACATGAAAAGAATACCCCCGATATAAATAATCCAAAACTTTTAAAGGAGATTATTATGAATTTTATTTGTGACAGAGGACTTCTCCTCGATGCCTGCGGTGCAGCCGCCAAATTTGTTCCTCAAAAAACGCCTATTCCGGCTCTTGACGGTTTTCTTCTTGAAATAAAAGAAATAGAAGGAAAAGGTAATGCAAAAATTGTAAGTTTTGATACAGAATCAGGTATCGAGATAAACATTCCTTGTACAGTAAATAAACCCGGAAGTCTTGTTGTTAACGCAAAGACTTTTACCGAAATTATAAGAAGTATTGATTCTTCTGAAATTTCTATTATCGAAAATTCAAGTTTAAATCTCAGTATCAGCGGTGGGTCAACAAACTTTACACTCAGATGCACAGATGCAAGTCTTTTCCCCAATCTTCCTGCAGTAATTTCAGAAAAAACATTTACTTTCAATTGCAGTACTTTAAAGAAAATGATCCGTCAAACACTTTATGCAGTTGCAGTAGCTGATCCTAACGGAACTCTTACAGGTGCGTATTTTGAATTTGAAAACGATACTGTTTCTGTAACTTGTACAAACAGAATGAAAATGGCTCACAGAGTTGAACCTTATGTTCGTGAAGGTGATCCATTCTCATTTGTGGTTCCCGGTAAATTCCTTAATGAAATTATAAAGATACTTGACGATAATGATGAAGAAGTAAGACTTTGCCTTTCTTCCAAGCATATTGTTTTTGAAACAGATAAATGCAGAATAATTTCCAGACTTCTTGACGGTCAGTTCCTTAATTATAAAGGATTTTTACCTAAAGCATTCAAAACAACCGTTAAAGTTAGGCCCGGAGATTTCCGCCGTCTTATTGAAAGAGCTTCTGTTATTATAATAGATAACGGTAAATTAAAAACTCCCATAAGACTTTCAATTGAAGATGAGAAAATTATAGTTACCTGTAAAAACGAACAAGGACAAACATTTATTGATGAAATGCAAGTTAAGACTGAAGGTCTGAACCTTGAAATTGGTTTCAATAACAGAATTCTTTTGGAAACAATTTCAGCTTGTGAAGATGAAGAAGTTACTTTGAATTTTAACTCATCTCTTTCATCTCTCTGTATTCTTCCCGTAGAAGGCGAAAGTTATGTTTTCCTTGTATCCCCCATGCGTCTTAATGACAATAAATAAAAATGATACTTAAATCTATCGCACTTCGCGATTACAGAAATTTTATATCGGAAAAAGTTGAATTTTGTGAAGGTTCCAATATAATTTCTGGAAAAAATGCTCAGGGTAAAACTAATTTAATAGAATCTGTATGGCTTTTTACTTCAGGTAAAAGTTTCAGAACTCCAAATGAAAAGGAATTTATTCGCAACGGTTGTGAAGCAGCCTCTGTTATTGGAGTTTTTGAAAAAAACGGAAGGGAATATGAAGCTGAATTACGTTTTTTTAACAATAAAACAAAACAAATACAGATAAATGGAATCAAAGTCAAACAGTGTGAAATGCTTGGTAAATTTCCCGCAGTTATGTTTTTCCCTGAACAACTGTCTCTTATAAAAAGCGGACCCGATGTACGAAGAAAGTTTCTCGATATGTCCATAAGTCAGATAAAGCCTCGTTATTATTCAGTTTTGACTGAATACAACAGAGTATTGGCCCAAAAAAATCATCTTCTGAAAAATTCAAAAGATGCAGATCTTGATACTCTTGAAATATGGAATGCACGGCAGGCAAAGCTTTCTACTATCATCAGTAATACAAGACGAACATATTGTGAAAAACTTACACGAAATGCTTTAAATTATCTTTCTGAAATTTCGGGAGAAACAGAAACTTTGACCGCAGAGTATATTATCAGCGGAGAAACTTCCAATGAGTACGAGCTTTTTGAAAAAATATGTAAACTTAAAAAAGAAGAGCTTGAGTTTGGTTATTCCCAGATAGGTGCTCATAAAGACGATTTTGACCTTTTTATTAATGGAAGCAGTTCAAGACGTTTCGCCTCACAAGGACAACAACGATCTATAGTTCTTTGTTTAAAATTGGCTGAAGCTGATATGATGGAAGAAGTACACGGAGAATATCCGCTGTTACTTTTCGATGATGTTCTTTCTGAGCTTGATGAACAACGAAAAGACTTTATAACAAACCGAATAAAAGGTAAACAAGTTATAATAACTTCTTGTGATGTCCCTGACGGTGTTGGTGATAAAGTTCTATGGATTGAGAACGGAAAGATTAAATATCCATCATAAAAATGATATAAAAAATGGTATTAAGATATGTACTTACATTTAGGTTCAAACTATGTAATCAATGATAAAGATATTTTGGGAATATTTGATATAGAAACTACAACTGTATCACCCATTACAAACAAATATTTATCAATGGCGCAGAAGTCGCATAAAGTAGTTTATACTACTTACGACCTGCCTCGTTCATTTGTTGTTTGCGGTAAGAACGGAAAAACTACCGTTTATGTTACCCAATACAATACAGCAACACTTATTAAAAGAGAAATGAAATTCTAACATAAAAATAATGGAGGAAATACAGCAGATGTCTGATTTCAGCACAAACAAAAAGTATGACGAAAACCAGATACAAGTACTTGAAGGTCTTGAAGCCGTAAGAAAAAGACCCGGTATGTATATAGGCTCAACTTCTGTTAAAGGTCTTGACCATCTCGTTTACGAGATCGTTGACAATGCTATTGACGAAGCGCTTGCGGGTTATTGCAAAAATATATACGTTACAATCGAAAAAGGTAATATCGTCACGGTTTCCGACGACGGTCGAGGTATTCCTGTAGGTATTCACCCCAAAATGGGTATTTCCACCCTCGAAGTTGTTTACACTATTCTTCATGCCGGTGGTAAATTCGGCGGTGATGGTTATAAAGTTTCGGGCGGTCTTCATGGCGTTGGTGCGTCTGTTGTTAATGCTCTTTCCGAATGGCTCGAAGTTACCGTTCATGACGGTAAGGATGTTTGGTTCCAGCACTATAACAGAGGCGTTCCAGAATCCCCGGTTCATAAAATCGGAACTACAGATAAGACAGGTACTACCTGCCGATTCTTCCCCGATGCGGAAATTTTTGAAACTATCGAATTTGAATATGAATCATTACTACTCAGACTCCGTGAGCAGGCTTTCCTCAGCGGCGGCGTTCATATTATACTTAAAGACGACAGAGGTGAAGAACCCGTTGTTAACGACCTTCTCTTTGAAGGCGGTATCAAAACTTACGTTGAATACCTCAATCAGTCTTACCAGTGTACAGGTCTCCATGAAATTATATATATTTCACAGGAAAACGAGGATAATTCTGCAGAAGTTGCTCTACAATATAACGATTCTTTCAAAGAAAGACTTTTTTCATACGCAAATAATATCAGAACAGTTGACGGCGGTACTCATGACGTCGGTTTTAAAACTGCTCTTACAAGCGTACTTAACGATTATGCAAGAAAATATAATTTACTTAAAGAAAAAGATAGCAATCTTGCGGGCGAAGATGTTCGTGAAGGTCTTACTGCAGTAATCAGCGTAAAGCTTACAGAACCTCAGTTTGAAGGTCAGACTAAAACCAAACTCGGCAACAGTGAAATGAGAGGTGTGGTAAGTAATCTGGTATCTACAAGATTAGCTGAATTTTTAGAAGAGCATCCTTCTGTTGCTAAGGCAATCATATCAAAAGCTATTATGGCTCAGCGCGGAAGAGAAGCTGCACGAAAAGCGCGCGAAGAAACAAGAAGAAATTCTGCTCTTGATTCAGGTCAGATGCCAGATAAACTTCGTGACTGTAACGAGAGAGATCCTGCTTTGACTGAAATTTATATCGTAGAGGGTGACACTGCGGGTGGTCCTGCAACTCAGGGCAGAGACTCACGATTCCAGGCGATTTTACCTCTTTGGGGTAAAATGCTTAACGTAGAAAAAGCAAGAGCTGATAAAATTTACGGTAATGATAAGCTTTCTCCCGTTATTACTGCTTTAGGTGCAGGTATCGGAGAAGATTTCAACCCCGAAAAGCTTCGTTACCATAAGATAATTATTATGGCGGATGCCGACGTAGACGGTGCTCATATCAGAACGCTTTTACTTACATTCTTCTTCAGATTTATGCGTCCTCTTATTGAACAAGGTTATGTATATTCAGCTGTACCTCCTCTTTATAAACTTTCAAGAGGAAAGACTACAAGGGTTGCTTACAGCGATGAAGAAAGAGATATGATAAGTAACGAAATGCGTGGCGGAAATCCCAATATTAAAATTGATATTTCCCGCTTTAAAGGTCTTGGTGAAATGAATCCTCAGGAACTTTGGGAAACTACCATGGATCCCGAAAAACGTACACTTCGTCGTATCGAACTCGAAGATGCAGCCGCAGCTGACAGAATATTTACTATTCTTATGGGTGAACAGGTTGAACCAAGACGTGAATATATTGAAGAAAACGCAAAATATGCGATAAATCTTGACTATTAAGAGGTGAGTTGTTGTGGCTAAAAGAAAAAATGTGGATTATAAACCCGAAGATATAATGTTTCCCGACCAGGTCATAACTTCCACCGAACTTGTTCAGGAAATGAAACAGAGTTATATCGAGTATGCAATGTCTGTTATTGTAGGACGTGCATTACCCGATGTACGTGACGGTCTTAAACCCGTTCACAGAAGAATCCTCTACGCAATGTATGAGGATGGACTTACAAGAGATAAACCCTTCCGTAAATGTGCAACTGCAGTAGGTGACGTTTTGGGTAGATATCATCCCCACGGTGACTCATCTGTTTATGATGCACTCGTAAGACTTGCACAGGATTTCTCTATGAGATATCCTCTTATTGACGGTCATGGTAACTTCGGTTCAGTGGATGGAGATCCCCCTGCAGCTTACCGTTATACTGAAGCAAGAATGAGCAGAATTGCCGATGAAATGCTCAACGATATCGAAAAAGAAACAGTTGATTGGGATCCTAACTTTGATGAAACAAGAAAAGAACCCCGTGTTCTTCCTAGCCGTTTTCCTAATTTACTTGTAAACGGTTCTTCAGGTATTGCTGTAGGTATGGCAACAAATATTCCCCCACATAATTTAAATGAGGTTATTGATGCTACAATTCTATTACTTGATAATCCTGAAGCAACATTGGAAGATCTTTTAGGTTGCATTCAAGGCCCTGATTTCCCCACAAAAGGTATAATTTTAGGAAGAAAAGGCATCAGAGCTGCTTATGCAACAGGCAAAGGTCATATTACTGTAAGAGCAAGAACAGAATTTGAAGAATTCGGTAAAGACAGAGTAAGAATTATAGTTACTGAGCTTCCTTATCAGGTAAATAAACGTATGCTTATTGCTGCTATTGCTGATCAGGTTCGTGAAAAGCGAATTGAAGGTATATCTGATATACGTGATGAATCAGACAGAAATGGTATGAGAATCGTTATTGAATTGAGAAAAGATGCGAATTCTCAGGTGGTTCTCAATAAACTTTTCTCTCAGACTCAGATGCAGACTACTTTTGCGGTAAATATGCTTGCGTTGGTAAATAACCAATCCCAGCCCAAAATCCTTTCATTGAGAAATATACTTGATGAATATATTGCTCATCAGAAAGAAATTATTATAAGAAGAACACGTTATGATCTCCGCAAAGCTCAGGAAAGAGCTCATCTTCTTGAAGGTTTGATAATTGCTCAGGAAAATATAGACGAAGTTATAAGAATTATCCGTAATTCTTATGATAATGCAAAAGAAAACCTTATGGAAAGATTCGGTCTTTCGGATATTCAAGCATCTGCTATTCTCGAAATGAGACTGAAGGCTCTCCAGGGTCTTGAAAAAGAAAAGCTTTTGGCTGAATATGAAGAGATTGAAAAGAAGATAGAATATTACAAACAGCTTCTTGAATCTGAAGAAATGCTCAAAGGCGTTCTCCGTAATGAACTTACCGAAATAAAAGAAAAATTCGGTGATGAAAGAGTAACTGAAATTCAGGATGTTGAAGATGAGATTGATATAGAAGATCTTATTGAAGAGAAAAACTGTGTTTATACTCTTACAAATCACGGTTATATAAAACGTCTTTCTGAAGAAAACTACAAAGTTCAGAAACGTGGTGGCAAAGGCGTTATGGCTCTTACGACTAAGGAAGAAGATTTTGTGGAAGAGCTTATAACAGCATCTACACACAGTTATCTTATGTTCTTTACAACTCTCGGCAGAGTTTATAAAATAAAGGGTTATGAAATTCCAGAATCTTCACGTCAGGCTAAAGGTATGAATGTTGTAAATCTACTTGCTCTCCAGGAAGGTGAAAAAGTAACTGCTATTATTCCCGTAAAAGAGCTTGAAGAGGATAAATATTTCAATATGGTAACTCGAAACGGTGTTACTAAACGCAGTAAGATGGCTGATTTCAAAAATATTAGAAAAACAGGTCTTAATGCTGTTGATCTTGACGAAGGGGATACTCTCGTTTCAGTAAGACTTACAGACGGTAATCAGTCAATGCTTATTGCTGCAAATACAGGTCTTACCATCAGATATGATGAAAATGACGCAAGAGTTATGGGCAGAAATGCTCGTGGTGTTCGTGCTATCCGTCTTGATGAAGGTGATTATGTTGTAGGCGCTGTTGCTGTTGATGACGGTGATACTATTCTTACAATTACTGAAAACGGTTACGGAAAACGCAGTCCCGTTGAAGATTACAGACCGCAGTCAAGAGGCGGTAAGGGTATCATAGGTCAGAATGTTACCGAAAAAACAGGTCAGTTGGCAGGAATCAGAAAAGTCAGCGAAACGGATGACCTTATTGTTATTTCTTCCGACGGTAATATTATCCGTACAAAACTTGCGGATATACCGGTTTACGGAAGAGCTTCAAACGGTGTTCGTATCATGAGATTCAATGACGGTGTCAAGGTTATGAATATCGCAACTATTGCCCAAAATGAAGAAGAAAATATTTCAGAAGATAATACTGAAAATGTAGAAATAAAAGAGGTAAATTCAAATGAAGAATAATGAAAAGACAATGGAAAAAATTACCGCACTTTGTAAAAACAGAGGCTTCATATTTGCAGGCTCTGAAATTTACGGCGGACTTTCAAATACTTGGGACTACGGCCCTCTCGGCGTAGAACTTAAAAACAATGTTAAAAACGCTTGGTGGAAAAAATTTGTTCGTGAATCTGAATATAACGTAGGTCTTGACTGTGCTATTCTTATGAATCCAAAAACTTGGGTTGCTTCAGGTCATGTTGGTGGATTTTCAGATCCCCTTATGGACTGTAAAGCTTGTAAAACAAGACATAGAGCAGATAAAATTCTTGAAGATCTCGGTGTAGTTTGCAACGGTTGGTCCAACGAACAGATGGCGCAATATATCAAAGAAAACCATGTTAAATGTCCCGATTGCGGTGCTGAAGATTTTACAGACATTCGTAAGTTTAATCTTATGTTCAAAACATTCCAGGGTGTTACAGAAGACAGCAAGTCTGAAATCTATCTCCGTCCCGAAACAGCACAGGGTATTTTTGTAAACTTCAAAAATGTTCAGCGTTCTGCAAGAAAAAAGCTCCCTTTCGGTATCGGTCAGATTGGTAAGAGCTTCAGAAATGAAATTACACCCGGAAACTTTACATTCAGAACACGTGAATTTGAACAGATGGAACTTGAATTCTTCTGTAAACCCGGTACAGACCTTGAATGGTTTGCATATTGGAAAGAATATTGCAAAAACTGGCTCTTGAGTCTTGGTATTAAAGAAGAAAACCTCAGACTCCGTGACCACGATCCCGAAGAACTTTCTCACTATTCCAATGCTACAACAGACTTTGAATTTGTATTCCCCTTTGGTTGGGGTGAACTCTGGGGCATAGCTGACAGAACAGACTTCGACCTTACTCAGCATCAGAATACTTCCGGTGAAAATATGGAATATTTTGACCAGGAAGCAAATGAACACTATATTCCTTACGTAATTGAACCCTCTCTCGGTGCTGACCGTGTTGTTCTTGCATTCCTCTGCGAAGCTTACGATGAAGAAAATATTTCTACAGATCCTGAAAAACCTGATGTTAGAACTGTTCTTCATTTCCATCCTGCACTTGCACCTGTAAAGGCTGCGGTTCTTCCTCTTTCCAAAAAGCTTAACGACAAAGCTGAAGTTGTTTTCGATGAACTCAGAAAGCATTTCAATGTTGAATTCGATGATGCCGGTTCAATCGGTAAGCGTTACAGAAGACAGGATGAAATAGGTACACCTTTCTGCATTACATACGACTTCGACAGTGAAAATGACGGCTGCGTAACTATTCGTGACCGCGACACAATGGCTCAGGAAAGAATCAAGATCGAAGATCTCAGAGCTTATATTGAAAAACGCTGTGAATTTTAATTGAAGTATCCTAATATACCTATAAGGTAAAAATATATTAAATAATTATTTTTCCGTCAAGTAAAATGATATGTCAGAAATTGTAAAATTAAAATCAATACTTCTATCCTCCGAAAAAATAGTTTTTTTCGGAGGTGCAGGTGTGTCCACTGAAAGCGGAATTCCTGATTACAGAAGTGTAGATGGTTTATATAATCAAAAATATAAAAATCCGCCTGAAGTTATGCTTTCTCGTTCATTTTTTGTTGAAAATCCCGAAGAATTTTTCAGTTTTTATAAAAATAAGATGATGTATCTTGAAGCTAAACCAAATCCTGCACATATTTTTTTGGCGGAGCTTGAAAAACAAGGTAGATTAACAGGAATTGTTACTCAAAATGTTGATGGATTGCACCAAAAGGCAGGATCTAAAAGAGTTTTTGAGCTTCACGGGTCTATTCACCGAAATTATTGCTCTTGGTGCGGCGCGGAATATTCTGCAGAGTTTGTAAAGAAGTCTCCTGGTATTCCGATTTGTACTAAATGCGGTAATATAGTTAAGCCTGATGTTGTATTATATGAAGAGCAGTTGGATAATGAAATTATAAGATGTGCGGTTAATGCTATTGAAAATGCCGATACTTTGATTATCGGAGGTACTTCTTTGGCGGTATATCCTGCCGCAGGACTTATCGACAGTTTCCACGGTGAAAATTTGATCCTTATAAATAAAAGTGCTACAAACAGAGATAATATTGCTGATCTGATCATCAGAGAACCAATAGGGGAAACATTCAGGAAAATAATGTGATTTTCATTTTATAACATTAAAAAACATAGTGAATAGGGGATATATATATGTCAGTAGAATTTTGTACAGCTCCTGCAGTTTTTGCAGTAAAAGACGAATATCAGATAATGATTCCTGTTAAGAGTGAGCTTCTTATGTGGGTAGAAGTTGGTGGCGAAAAATATTTTGACGAAGTGAACGGAATTATCCGTTCTTCTAAAAGTATCCACAAATTTAATGTGCCCATGTCTGAACTTGACAAAGCAGGTTGTTATGATGTTTGCTACAGAAAGGTAATTGAAAGAAAGCCTTACTATTCCGAAACGGAAGAGCCTGTAAGTGTTCATTATGAATTTAAACCTTTGCCAACCGACAGAGAATTGAGAATTTATCATCTTTCTGATACTCACGGCAGACGTGAACTCCCTGTTGAATGTGCAAAATTCTTTGGAAATATTGACCTTTTGGTTCTTAATGGAGATATTATCGACCATAGCGGTGAAGAGAAAAATTTTATGGTGATTTATGAGCTATGTTCCGATATTACAGGAGGTTCTATACCGTGTATTTTCTCAAGAGGAAATCACGATCTTAGAGGTGTATGTGCAGATAAGCTTACGGATTGGTCTCCTACCGATAACGGAAATACATATTTTACTTTCCGTCTTGGAAAAATCTGGGGTCTTGTTGTTGACGGTGGCGAGGATAAGGTCGATGAAAATGAAGAGTACGGTCATACTATCTGCTGTCACGGTTTCAGACTCAGACAGACAAAATTTATTGAAAAAGTCTGTGCTGAAAAGGAATATGAGGCTGACGGTATCGAATATAAGTTGATTATTGCACATAATCCCTTTACTTGGGATGACCCCACACCATGTTTTAACATTGAGCGTGATATTTATGTGAAATGGTGTAATCTTGTTAAGGAAAATATCAAGCCGAATCTGATGCTATGCGGTCATCTTCACAGAACAGAGATATTTGAAGTTGGAGGACCGAACGATAATCGCGGACAGGCTTGTCCCGTGGTTATAGGCGCTGACCTTAAACGTGATAAAAATGGCTACGGTTTTGCAGCTGCGGGAATAATTCTCAATGGCCGACAAGCTAAAGTTGTGTTCACCGAACCGGATAAAGTAAGATCAGAAACTGTTCTGGATATTTAAGGTGAATTTGATAGGAAACATTGTTTATTTCTTAAAAGAAAAGTTTCCTACATATAAAAATAGAAATATTAAAGGAGATTTTTATGATAATTCTTGATGACTATAGACTTAAGCTTGACGAATTAAAAAAGCAGATAAAAGAGCTTGGTGATGCAATGAAGCTTGAGTCTCTTAAAGAACGTCTTGCCGAGATAGAAAAAGTCAGCGGTGCGGCAGATTTCTGGAGTGGTGACATGGATACTGCTCAGAAACTTTTGGTTGAACAGAAACAAATAAAAGAAAAAGTTACCGCTTATACAGCTCTTGAAAGTCTTTGTGATGACGGTTATACTCTTATAGAGCTTGCAGGCGAAGAACAGACAGATGAATTCGACGCAGAAATTGTGGAAACTGTGGGAAACGTAGAAAAAGAGCTTGAAAAACAGACTTTGGAAACACTTCTCAACGGTGAATACGATAAAAATAACGCAATTATTTCGATTCATCCCGGAGCAGGCGGTACAGAGGCTCAGGACTGGGCTCTTATGCTTTACAGAATGTATACTCGTTTCGGTGAACAGCATGGATATAAGGTTAAAGTACTCGATATCCTTGACGGTGATGAGGCAGGTATAAAGAGTGCGGAAATTCTTATTGAAGGTGTAAATGCTTACGGATATCTTAAATCTGAAAACGGAGTTCACCGTCTTGTTCGTGTTTCTCCTTTTGACGGCTCAGGCAGAAGACATACTTCTTTTGCTTCAGTTGAGGTAATTCCCGAAATTGAAGACGATAACACTATTGAGATTCGTGAAGAAGACCTTCGTATTGAAACGCATAGAGCCAGCGGTGCCGGTGGTCAGCACGTTAATAAAACAGACTCTGCCATCAGAATCATTCACTTGCCTACAGGCATAGTTGTTGGATGTCAGACAGAACGTTCTCAGAAACAAAACCGTGAACAGGCAATGAAAATGCTTAAGAGTAAGCTTATTGAAATCAAAGAACGTGCTCATTTGGAAAAAATTGAGGATATTAAGGGTGATCAGATGCAGATCGCATGGGGTTCTCAGATTCGTTCTTATGTTTTCATGCCGTATACACTTGTTAAGGACCATAGAACAAATTATGAAATGGGTAATGTAAATGCTGTTATGGACGGAGAACTTGACGGCTTTATCAATGCTTATCTTAAATCTTTGAAGTAATTATGGAACTTACTAATATTTCCGAAATTAAACCTCTGCTTGAACGTTACGGCTTTTCTTTTTCCAAGTCTTTAGGACAGAACTTTCTTATAAATGCCGCAATTCCTGTAAAAATTGCCGAAAATTGCGGTGCAGGTCCTGAAGATATTGTTCTTGAGATCGGACCCGGAATCGGTTGTCTTACAAAAGAGCTTGCAAAACGTGCCAAAAGGGTAATTTCGGTTGAAATCGATAAAAAACTTATTCCTGTTTTACAGGAAACTCTTGCTGAATTTGATAATGTGACCGTTATAAATAAGGATATTCTGGAAGTTGATATAAAAGAGCTTTGCGAAACATTGGGTTGTAAGGAGCTTTATGTCTGTGCAAATCTTCCTTATTATATAACTACTCCTATTATAATGAAGCTTCTCGAAAGTAATGCTCCCATAAAATGTATCACAGTAATGGTTCAGAAAGAGCTTGCTCAAAGATTTTGCTCAAAGCCGAATACTGCAGAATACGGTTCTGTTACAGCATCTATAAATTACCGTGCGGAAGTTAAGAATTTATTTACCGTGTCTCCCGGTTCTTTTATGCCTGCACCTAAGGTTTCTTCCTCTGTAATCAGGTTGGATATCGTTCCGCCTCCTGTTGAGGTGAAAGATGAAAAGATATTTTTCCGTGTAATCAGAGCTGCATTCGCCATGAGAAGAAAAACTCTTTCAAATAATTTGGCAAATGAATTCAAAATAACGAAGGCTGAAGCCACTGAAATCATCAAAAATTGCGGATATTCGGAAACTGTTAGGGGAGAAGCCCTTTCGATTTTCGATTATGCAAAAATCAGTGATGAAATATCTTCGTTTTAAAAATCGACAATTTATTGAAAAACAATAGAATTCGTTGATTTTTCAATAGTATAATGTTATAATTATATTGGATGGTTTTTCCGTTTCAACATTAAAGTATAAAATAAATTTTGTATAAAAAGGAATGAATTTTAATGAAAGTTCTCGTTATCAATGCGGGCAGTTCTTCGATCAAGTATCAGCTTATCGATATGTCCAATGAAACAGTTCTCGCAAAAGGTATGTGCGACAGAATCGGTATTGCAGGAGGTAACTTCAAACATAAGGTTCCCGGCAAAGACGATTATAAAATTGATGTTCAGATGGCTAACCACGGTGAGGCTATTCAGATCATAGTTAAAACTCTTACAGATCCCGAACACGGAGTTATCAATTCTATGGATGAGATCAAAGCTGTTGGTCACAGAGTTCTTCACGGCGGTGAAAAATTCAGCGGTTCTGTTATCGTAAATCCCGATGTTATCGCAGCTATTGAAGAATGTTGCGAACTTGGTCCCTTACATAACCCCCATAACCTTACAGGTATTCGTGCTTGTGAAGCTATTATGCCCGGTGTTCCTCAGGTAGCTGTTTTTGATACAGGTTTCCACCAGACAATGCCTGATTATGCTTACCTCTATGCTCTTCCCTACGAATACTATGAAAAATACAGAATCCGCAGATACGGTTTCCACGGTACATCCCACAGATATGTTAGTGGCAGAGCTGCTGCAATGCTCGGAAAAGATCCCAAAGATACAAAGATAGTTACTTGTCACCTCGGTAACGGTTCTTCAATCGCTGCTGTTGACGGTGGTAAGTGTCTTGATACGACAATGGGTCTTACACCCCTTGAAGGTATCATGATGGGTACACGTTGCGGTTCTATTGACCCCGCTATTATTCCTCTCCTTATGGAAAAAGAAAACCTTACACCTAAGGAAATCGACAACATCATGAATAAGAAATCCGGTATCCTCGGTGTTTCTCAGAAAACAAGCGACAACCGCGATATTGAACAGGCTGCTAAAGAAGGCGATGAAAGAGCAATTCTTATTGAAAGTATGCTTTGCCACCAGCTCGTTAAATACATCGGTGGATTCGCAGCTGCTATGGGCGGTATTGATGCAATTGCTTTCGCAGGCGGTATTGGTGAAAATAACCCCCACTACAGAGCAAGAGTTGCTGAAAAGCTCGCATTCCTCGGTGTTAAGATCGATGCAGAAAAGAATGCTCTCAGAGGTAAAGAAATTGATATTTCCACACCCGATTCAAAAGTTCGTATGTTTGTAATTCCCACAGACGAAGAACTTACAATCGCAAGAGATACTCTTGAACTCACAAAAGATATTGTAAAATAATTAGTCTATAAAAAGATTTAATAAAAATAGCTTTAGAAGAGATCATGTCTTCTAAGGCTGTTTTTTTACGTTTCTTATGTATAAAAAGGAAGGTTCTAAAAACCTTCCTTTTATATGATATTAAATTGAAACGCTGTTTTTAATCTATTTTAGTTAAAATTAGTCAGCTGTGGATGAAGCTCCGCAACATTTTTTATATTTTTTGCCGCTTCCGCAGGGACAGGGATCGTTTCTTCCTACTTTTTCAGTGGATTTTTTTTCTATAGGCTGTTTGGGACCTCCACCCATACCTGCGGTTGTTGCAGGGTCAACGGGTCTTGCAACTGATTTACGCTGAATCATTTCCGGTCTGACGATTCTGAGACAGATACAGTTACGAACAGTTTCAAATTTGATCATGTTGATCATTTCATCAAACATATCAGCACTTTCAAATTTATATTCGAGAACCGGATCTCTCTGGCTATATGCTCTGAGAGCCACACCCTGGCGGAGATCATCCATTGCATCGATGTGCTCCATCCAATATTTATCAACGGTCTTCAGAAGTACAACGCGCTCAAGCTCACGCATCTTCTCAGGTGTATTTGCTTCTTCACTGCGTTCATAAGCTTCTTTTGCTCTGTTTCTGAGGAATAAATCGATATCTTTTCTCTTGATCTTATCAAAATCAGTTCCGCTGTAATGGAAATCGTCTTTTCCGAGGAAGATTCCAAGGAATCTCTGGCGCAAACCATCGAAATCCCAGTTATCAGGAAGTTCATCTGCCATAAACTGAGCTTCAGCATTGGTAATTACATCGTCGAGCATCTTCTGAATAGTTGCTTTGAGGTCTTCACCGTCAAGAACTCTACGTCTTTGTTCGTAAATAATTTTTCTCTGTTCATTGTTTACATCATCGTATTCGAGGACACGCTTTCTACGCTGGAAGTTAGTACTTTCTACTTTTTTCTGAGCATTTTCAATTGCATTTGAAAGCATTTTTGCGTCAATGGCTTCATCTTCGGGTAAATTCATCATTTCCGCAATATGAGAAACTCTTTCACCACCGAAGAGTCTTAAAAGATCGTCTTCAAGGGAGAGGAAGAATGTACTTTCACCCACGTCCCCCTGACGTCCTGAACGACCGCGTAACTGGTTATCTATTCGACGGGATTCGTGTCTTTCAGTACCTATAATACAAAGACCTCCTGCCGCTTTGACTTCTTCAGCTTCAGCATCGACTTCGGGCTTGAATTTCGAGTAAAGTTCTTCGTATCTTGCCCTTGCGTTGAGTATATTTTCATCTGTGGTATCGGCCTTACCGGTTGCTTCAACAATAAGGTCATGCTCAAATCCTTCTTTTTCCATTTGTGCTTTTGCTAAAAATTCTGCATTACCACCAAGGACAATGTCAGTACCACGTCCTGCCATGTTTGTTGCAATCGTAACTGCGTTCTTCTTACCTGCCTGAGCAACTATTGCCGCTTCTTTTTCATGGTATTTTGCATTCAATACATTATGTTTAATGCCTTCTTTTTTCAAAATACTGCTGAGAAGCTCTGACTTTTCAATAGTAACTGTACCAACAAGGACAGGTTGACCTTTTTCATGGCATTCCTTGATCTTCTCAACAGCAGCCTTATATTTGCCCATTTCCGTCTTATAGATTTTATCGTTGTTATCAATTCTGACCATAGGCTTGTTAGTGGGGATCTCGATTACGTCAAGTGCATAAATCTCCTTGAATTCATCTTCTTCCGTTAAAGCAGTACCTGTCATACCTGAAAGTTTAGTGTAGATTCTGAAATAGTTCTGGAAAGTAATGGTAGCAAGGGTTTTTGATTCGTTTTCAATCTTAACACCCTCTTTAGCTTCGATAGACTGATGTAAACCGTTTGAGAATCTTCTTCCATACATTAAACGGCCGGTAAATTCGTCTACAATAATAACTTCGCCGTCTTTTACAACATAGTCAACATCTCTTTGCATTGTGCCGTGAGCTTTTAAAGCCTGATTTATATAATGCTGGAGTTCGACATTTTCGGGGTCTGCGTAGTTTTCAACGTTAAAAATGCGTTGAACTTTTTCGATACCTGTTTTGGTAAGAACTGCATTTTTGCTTTTTTCCTCAACGATATAGTCTTCAGCCACACCGTCAGTGGATTCTTTGTTGTCAAGCTCTTTTACTCGGAGACATCTGAGTCTTCTTACGAAATCGCTTGCTTTTTTGTACATATCGTCGCTTTGTTCACCGTGACCTGAAATAATAAGGGGAGTTCTTGCTTCGTCAATAAGAATAGAGTCAACTTCGTCAACGATAGCGAAAGCATGACCTCTCTGAACCATGTTTTCTTTGTAAATAACCATGTTATCACGGAGATAGTCAAATCCGAATTCGTTATTTGTACCGTAAGTTATATCTGCTGCATAAGCCGCACGACGTTCCTTATTTTGCATATCATGAGCAATTATTCCAACGGATAATCCCATAAATCTGTAAAGTTTACCCATCCATTCGCTGTCACGGCGTGCAAGATATTCGTTTACAGTAACAACGTGAACGCCTTTACCTGTAATTGCATTGAGGTAACAGGGAAGAGTCGCTACAAGCGTTTTACCTTCACCTGTTTTCATCTCAGCTATACGTCCCTGGTGAAGAATGATACCACCGATAAGCTGGCAGTCGTAATGTCTCATACCGAGAACTCGTACGGACGCTTCTCTTACAGCAGCAAAAGCTTCGGGGAGGATTGAATCAAGGCTTTCACCTTCAGAATAACGCTTTTTGAATTCTTCTGTTTTATTGCGTAATTCCTCATCTGAAAGATTTTGGAAATCAGGCTCAAGAGCATTGATCTTTTTTACAAGAGGATCTATTTTTTTAAGTTCCTTCTTACTGTAGTTTCCGAAAAAATTAAAAAGTCCCATTTTAAAAGTCCTTTCAAATACTGTCATTAATGCCCAAAAGGGCATACTCTTAATTATACCTTATATTATACCATACTTTACTTAAAAAGTCTACTGTTTAAGTGTATTTTTTATAAAATGTTTTAAGTTGTACCGAAATTAAGTTAAAGATCTGAAGAGAATCTGCTAAAGACTAAAACAATCTTCATAAGCACTTGACAATCTTTCTTTTTTGGTGTACAATATATGTATATATCAGCAAGAAAGAGGGGAGATTATGGTCTCTAAAGTAAACAGTATAGGTCTGGAGGGGTTAGAGGGCTATGTTATTGAAGTTGAAACAGATACCCGCCCGGGTAATGAGACTCGTACTGATGTTGTGGGTTTGCCTGACGCAAGTGTAAAGGAAGCAATGAACCGTGTCAGTTCGGCAATTTATAACAACAGATTCAGGATTCCCGAATGTAACTTAATAACAAATCTTGCTCCTGCATCTATCCGTAAAGAGGGTACAGTTTACGATCTTCCCATTCTTTTGGGTATTCTTATTTCTACCGGACAGCTTCCTGCAGTAAATCCCAAAGCTGTTTTCATCGGAGAGCTTTCTCTTACAGGAGAGCTTCGTCCATGTAACGGTGTACTTGCATCTGTTATTTCTGCGTTGAATTACGGTTTTGAGGAGATATATGTTCCCTCACAAAATGCAGATGAGGGTGCAGTTATTGAAGGTATAAGTGTTTATCCTGTGGAAAACATCTCTCAACTTGCAAAACATATAAGAGGGGAAGAACTTATTTCACCTTTAAAACGTGATCTTACTCAGATTCGTAGCAATGCTGCTTTGGGATTTTCGGATTTTTCTGCGATAGTCGGTCAACACGGAGCTAAAAGAGCTTGTGAGATTGCTGCCGCAGGAGGGCATAATATTCTGCTTATCGGACCTCCCGGTACAGGCAAAAGTATGATAGCGAAAAGCTTGCCGTCTATTTTACCTGAAATGACGTTTGATGAAATAATTGAATGCAGTAAAGTCTATTCTATTGCAGGTAAATTGACAAAAAATAACCCACTTGTAGTAACAAGACCATTTGTTAAATCAAATCAGAATGTTTCAATGGCAAGCATGACAGGTGGAGGCTCGTCTCCAACTCCCGGATTGATATCACTTGCCCATAACGGTGTTCTTTTTCTTGATGAGGTTGCTGAGTTTTCCGTAAAACTTTTGGAAACACTCCGTCAGCCTTTGGAGGATAATACAGTTACTGTAAACAGAGTTAAAAGAACGGTTACTTTCCCTTCAGCATTTATGCTTGTTTGTGCAATGAATCCTTGTCCATGCGGAAATTACGGTCATCCAACTTTGAGATGTAGCTGTACACCCCAACAAGTGGAAAGATATATAAATAAAATATCCGGACCTCTTCTTGACAGAATTGACTTACAGGTAGAGATGCCTCCCGTTCCCATTAAAGAGATCAAGTCTGCAAGACCTGCGGAAACAAGTGCGGAAATAAAAAAGCGCGTGGATAATGCTCGTAAGATTCAACAGGAACGCTATAATAATGAGAGTTTTAATTGTAATGCTAAAATGTCGCCTTCAGCGTTGCGAAAATATTGCCATATGACTGATAAGGCTACAGAATTACTATCCGATGTTTTTGAGAAAACTGCTCTTTCCATGCGAGCTTACGATAAACTTATAAAAATAGGGCAGACCATTGCCGACCTTGAAGGCAAAGAGGTCATTGAGGCAGAGCATATTTCCGAAGCTATATATTTCCGCAGTTTGGATAAAAAATATTGGAACAGAACTGTCTGATTGGAGAAACATCTATGACTAAATTTATTAAAAGGGCAGGAGTGATTTTGATGTCTTTTTTTCTTACTTTTGGTGCCACACCGACTAAAGCTACAGATTCCATATCCGGATATGTGAGCAGTTACACCATAAACACTTCCAACGACGCTGATTGGAAAGAATCGGAAGGTACAGTTGTTTCTGATTCTTTAGTTGAAAGAAATGGCAAAAAAGTTGTCTCTTTTTCTGCAAATTCTTCTGTGGATTCTTTGCAAGCTTCATTTTCTGTAGGTTCAATGCCTACTACGGAATTCGATATTACATCTTTGACATTTAAATTTCTTCTGTATATTGAAGATATCAATGCAATAAAAGATCGAAATGGTAATTATCTTGGAGGGGAGTTAGGATTTTACGGAAAAAAGCTCTTTTCGGTAGAAACTGAACCTGTTGAAGGTGAGGCTCCGACGGTTTCTTATATTGAAGATCCTGTATATTATACATGGGATCTTTCCCAGTTAAATTTGAAAAAAGGATGGAACCGTCTTACTTTGAATTTTAAAATAGCGGAAACTGATCATATCGTGAATGAATATACCTTTGAGGGTATTACCGAATTCCGCATAACTATGAAGAAAAATATTGCCGCAAATCTTGTTGTTGCTATGGACAATGCTGAAATCTGTGTTTTAAGTATAGCTGAAGATGGGAAAGTTATTGAACCCATTACAGATACTTATTCCACAAAAGAACTTGCAATTGCTGCAGGTGTTGCCGTTACAGTTGTTGGTGGCTTTATGACGGCAGGATATCTTTGGGCAAAAAAAGAAGAAAAACGACGTCGTCGCGAACGCAAAGCAAGAGCAATGGCAAGAAGAAAGCAAAACGGCGAATAATTATATTTGGTTTTATTCGTTTGACAAATTACTTTTTAAAAACGGAGATGGGGAAAGCCTTTTTATGCATGAAAAGAAGGTTTTTCCCATTAATAATATATAAACCTTGAACTTGCCTGATTATTGGGTTGAAAAGTTCATATTTATATAGTATAATATTATAAAATGCTCAGATAAAGCGAAAGGATAACCATGAGATTTTTTAAAAAGTTAAATATGCGTAGAATAGGTGCTTTATTATCTGCTGTGGCTCTTTCTTTCAGTTGTACCGCTTGTTTGCCTGATTTTGATACTAATTTTCCTGTTTCAGATGATTTTGATAATTATGTTCCTATTGAAGAGGATGTTCAACTCCGAGTTCTGACGGATAAATCCCAAAATGAAGTGAATCTGACTGTCTGGAGTTGGCAGGTTCCGTCTGCTGAATATGCCGAAAAATATGCTGAACGTGCTAAAGCGCTTGGTTTTGACGGAATTGACTTTGTTGTTCAGTGGAAAAAATTTGAACCTCAAAAAGGGAAGTTCGATTGGAAATATCTTGACAGTATTCTTGATGTTTTCGTGAAAAAAGATTTGGGTATAAGTTTAAGTGTTCTCTTTTGGACTGAGGGCATTGAATGGCGTGAAGAGCTTGATTTCCAGATGACTTCCGACGGTGAAATATATGTATATGATGATATGCGAAGTCACTTCCTGGCATTAAACAGTGAAAAAAATATCGAAATAATGAAAAACACTTTAAAGTATTTTGCTGCTCACTGTGACGGAAAATATAAGGAAAATATTACAAGATGGTACATTCGTACAAGTGTTTATGCTGAAATGGAATATTCTTCTCTTGTAGATCTTGATTATTCACCACATGCCATTACAGCATTTAAAGCTTTTCTTGAAGATAAATATATTGCGCCCGCCTCATTTAATGCTCGTTTTGGATATTCCCTCGAAACTTGGGATGACATAGACTCTGTTGATGGCGTTTCTCTTGTTCAAAAATGTGAATATGATTGGAAACTTTTTAAACAGGACACCATAATTAAAATATCCAATATGTATACGGATATTTTTAAGATTGCAAATCCTGATATCCCTGTTTCGTTACAACTTAGTAGTATTTGGGATACATCCGCTTCATTTTACAGAGGGGTTTTTGATCCCTATGTTCTTGCTTCCGAAAGTAATGTGGATATAATTCAAATTAGCGATGCTCCTGATTGGCCACATGATTTTTCCATTGATATTCTCTCATCTTTTTCAAAAGATAAATTTATTGCAATGGAAGTTGACGGATCATGGAGAGGGGAGGAAGCTTTTGAAGGCTATGTTGAACAGGTTTCTGAATCTGTTTCTTCCGGAGCTTCCTATATAAATGCAGTAAACTGGGAACTTGAAGATCTTGATTTATATGGAGTTAAATATCTTTCTCGTTTTAAAAACGCCGCAGAAATAGCTCCTGAAAGAGATATTCACGATGTTACCGATGTTATACTCATAAATACGAGGGATTTCCTTCTTAGAACTCCTCCCCAGGATATGCATGACCTTTATTATTATGCTTACAGAAATATGTCCTCTTCATCAAACAAAAGAGTACGTTTTATTACGGATACTCAGATTTTAGCAGATCCTTCGATACTTAACGGAATCAAAAAGATTCATGTAGGAGAGCTTTCTGATGTAATTACTTTAAGTGACGAAGTCGGTAGACTTTTAGCTGAATCTTCCATAGTTATAGTTGATGATATAAATGCTCAGCCTAACTTTATCAACGAATACGGAAGACCGCTTGCAGAAGATGTTCAGGTTGCATTGAGAGCTAAACTTAAAGACAGTTAATTAGTTAACGATTTTCGGCAGATCATTAGCTTCAATAAAATATAGACCCTTATCGGCAGTCTCAATTAGTCTGCCGATTTTTTTTTCTTCTCCTGACAGATTTTCTCCGCAAATCAGAATATCGTCACCAATCCCCATTCTTCTGTATTTATTGAGTATTTCTGTACAAAACTCTTCGATGTTAGGTGTTTGCGGTATACATAGGATGTAAGTTCTTCCTTTTAGTTTTTGATTGCTGCCATATATATTCCCTATTTCCTTTATCATGACTGTTAAGCCAAGAATTGCAAAACCTAAAATTATAATTTGCATAATTGTTTCCATAGTACTCAGAATGTTTCACATGAAACATTTTCTCCTTTCTGAAATGTATTCATTTATATTATATGTAATTCGACATTATGCGTTCTTGTTCCCAAAATGTTTCATGTGAAACAAAATGTATGGAGTTTTTGGAATATTTTCTTTTTGCTATTGATTTTTCATATTATTAGTGTTATAATATATAGGTATAGACCTTTTTGAAAGGATTGAAAATTCGTTGACTAAGATAATTGCCGTCGCCAATCAGAAAGGCGGCGTAGGAAAAACCACTTCAGCTGTGAACCTTAGTTCATGTGTTGCGGAAAAGTACAGTAAAAAAGTTCTTCTTATTGACCTTGACCCTCAGGGAAATGCAACATCCGGTTGTGGTATAAATAAGAAAAAAATTTCCCCTTCAATTTACGACCTTCTGTTGACCGACAATTTGACTTCCGATGATATTAAAGCGGCAATAAAAGAGACGAAATTTAAGAACCTCTCAATTCTGCCTTCAACAATGGAGCTTGTTGGAGCTGAAATTGAACTTACAGATGTTTCTAAGCGTGAACAGCGTATTAAGAGAATTACTGACAAGCTTTTTGATTATGACTATATTTTCATTGATTGTCCACCTTCATTGGGTCTTATGACGTTAAATGCTTTGACTGCATCCGATAGTGTATTGATTCCGATTCAATGCGAATTTTATGCTTTGGAAGGTCTTTCTCAGCTTACAAACACTATTCGTCAGGTTAAAAAGCACTATAATGCAGCGCTTCAGATCGAGGGTGTGCTTGTTACGATGTATGACGGTCGATTGAATTTGACGACTCAGGTTCTTGCTGAAGTTAAAAAGTTTTTTGCGGACAAGATGTATAAGACTGTAATACCCCGAAACGTCAGAATTTCGGAAGCTCCTTCTCATGGTATGCCAATAAACTATTACGATAAATTTGCAAAAGGAACATCAGCTTATTACCAGCTTGCGGAAGAGTTTATGGAAAGACAGAAATAATTGTTTCACGTGAAACAATTTAAATTCAGAAAAGAAAACAAGGTGATTTTATATATGAAAAAATCGGGTTTGGGACGTGGTCTTGATGCTCTTTTTGCCGATAACGAAATAGATACCGAAGTCGAGCAGAAAGAAAGTCTGAAACTTAGGGTTTCGGACATAGAGCCAAACAAGGCACAGCCCAGAAAATACTTTGATAAAGAAAAACTTGAAGAATTAGCCTCATCTATTCGTGAACATGGCTTACTTCAGCCTATTATAGTCAGAAAAGTTGAGGATAAATATCAGATAATTTCAGGTGAACGCCGTTGGAGAGCCTGCAGAATGGCAGGTTTGGTGGAAGTCCCTGTAATTGTCAAAGACCTTGACGACAAGCAGGTTTTGGAGATAGGTCTTATTGAAAACCTCCAACGTGAAGACTTAAATGTAGTTGAAGAAGCTGAAGGTTATCGTTCTCTTATTGATGATTTCGGACTTACTCAGGAAGAGATTTCAAAAAGAGTAGGGAAGTCCCGACCTGTAATTGCTAATGCTATGCGAATTCTTGCACTTCCCAAGGACGTTTTAAAATTGGTTTCAGACGGAAAGCTTACTTCGGGACATGCACGTTCTCTTCTCCCATTCACTAAATTTTGTGATGAGAAAAAGGTAATTGAGATTGCAAACGACGTGGTTGAAAAGGACATAACAGTCAGAGAACTTGAAAATATGGCAAAACGCTTGGAAAATGTTCAGACAGATAAGCCTAAAAAAGAAAAGAAGACCGAAGATATTTACTTTAAGGAAATTGCCGAAGACCTCTCAAATAAATGGGGTAGAAAAGTGAAAATATCTTCAGCCTCCAAGGATGGCAAAGTTAAAGGTACTGTAGAATTTGAATTCTATGATAATGAAGATTTTAATAATTTACTTGATATAATTCAGAAAAAAGTAAGGTAGGTAATTTAAAATGTTAGATATTAAGAACATCAGAACCGACGCTGAAAAAATAATCGCCGGAATGAACAAGAGAAATAAGACTATTGATCTTAAACCTCTCCTTGACCTTGATGCAGAAAAAAGAGCTCTTCTCGCTGACACCGAAAAAATGAAGGCAGAACAGAATGCTACATCAAAAATGGTTCCTCAGTACAAAAAAGAAGGCAAAGACACAGCAGAACTTTTTGCCGCAATGAAAGTCCTTTCCGATAAAGTAAAGGAAAATGATCTCAAAATTAAGGAATATGACGAAAAGATCAATGCTTTCCTTCTTTCTGTTCCCAATATTCCTCTTGATATCGTTCCTGACGGTAAAGATGATAGCGACAATCTTGAAGTTCGCAAAAACGGTGAACCCACAAAATTCGATTTTGAACCTCTTGCACATTGGGATATCGGTTCAGCTTTAAATATCCTTGATCCCGAAAGAGCTGCTAAAGTTACCGGTACACGTTTCCATTTCTACCGTGGCATGGGCGCCGCTCTTGAAAGAGCTATAATCAGCTTCTTCCTTGATACACACACAGCTAACGGTTATACTGAAATCATGCCTCCTTACATGGTAAACAGAAAATCCATGACAGGTACAGGTCAGCTTCCCAAATTTGAAGAAGATGCATTTAAGACAAATAACGACTATTTCCTCATTCCCACAGCTGAAGTCCCTGTAACAAACTATCATGCAGACGAAATCCTTTCCGAAGATCAGCTTCCCATTAAATACTGTGCATATTCCGCTTGTTTCCGTGCTGAAGCAGGTTCTGCAGGCAGAGATACAAGAGGTCTTATCAGACAGCATCAGTTTAATAAGGTAGAACTCGTTAAATTTACAACTCCCGAACAGGCTCTTGATGAACTTGAAAGCCTTACAAACGATGCCGAAAGAGTTCTTCAGCTTCTCGGTCTTCCTTACAGAGTTGTACGTCTTTGCGGTGGTGACCTTGGTTTCTCTTCTGCAATCACATATGATATTGAAGTTTGGATGCCCTCTTACGGCAGATACGTTGAGATTTCTTCTTGCTCTTGCTTTACTGATTTCCAGGCACGCAGAGCAAATATCAAGTTCAAGAGTGACGTCAACTCCAAAGAAAAACCCAGATTTGTTTATACACTTAATGGTTCCGGTGTTGCTGTAGGCAGAACAGTTGCAGCTGTTTTGGAAAATTATCAGAATAAAGATGGCACAGTTACTGTTCCCGAAGCTTTGAGAAAGTACCTCGGTGGCAAAGAGCTTATAACAAAGCAGAACTGATATAATTAAATATATATATGGGAAAACTGATTTTTTGAAAATTGGTTTTCCCTGTATTTTGTCTAAAAACTATTTGTGACGTTTTTTATTCGGAAATTTATTGCGAAAAGAGTGCTGTCAATAAAAACTGTGTTGGTATTGGAAAACTATAAAATGATAATTAATAGGCCTTTTATACACTTTTTAGATGATTTCCTACTTATTTAAAGATATAAATGGGCAAAATTTATTCAATTGTTTTCCCTTTTTTTAGGGATTAATTGTGTATAAAATGCCACAAAAATATATAGTTTTACAATTTTTAAAAAATAATTACCCAAAAGTAGTTGACAAGCAAAAAAGTGTATGATATAATATTTATATTCAGTATTGCGCTATTTTTTACTTACTGCTGTCGCGGGTTCTGGCGCTGAAAGTTTTAAGTGAAAAATCGCGGGTAATGAAGTAATAACAAATAACTTCATAAGATGGAGGAAATCATTATGAACAAGAAATTCACAAGGGTATTGTGTTTCATTATGGTTGCCATGTTAGTTGTTGGTTGTACTCCTGCTGAACAGCCTCCTGTTGAACAGGTTACTCTCAAACAGGCTGAATATAACACCACAACAACTACAATGCCCAGTAACTGGAACGAATTTACCTACGCAGACAACAATGATACTCAGATCATGAGCTACATTGGCTCTTCTTTCTTTGACTATGACTATAAGTTCGAGAATGATGAGAAATTCAACGAGGACGGTTCTATCAATAAAGATGCTCTCGTTCCCGGTGCGTATACAACAAACTATTCCGCTGCTACAAAGCTTGAAGATGTAACATCTTCTGTTGATGCTAAATGGGGCTATACAGATGCTCAGAAAGCAGAAGGCGGATATGCTTGGAAAATTACACTTCGTACAGATCTTAAGTGGGATGATGGTACACCTATCACAGCTGCTGACTTCGAATATTCTATGCAGCAGTTGCTTGACCCCGCATTCATGAACTTCCGTGCCAATACTTACTATGACACACTCATGATTAAGAACTCTAAACCTTACTTCTTCCAGAACCAAGAAGGAACTTACGAAACAGTAGCAAGTCTCGGTTACGCTTCTAACCAGGAAGCTATCGATGCAGGTAACACATTGTACGTTAACCTCTTCAACATGTGGGGTGCTGCAGGTTATACAGATGCTGAAGGCAACACAGCTCCTGAATGGGCTGCTATTACAGATACAACTGTATACTCCAGCGCTGATGGCTCTGACGCTATCTCCGGTGCAGATCTTTGGGCAGGCTATGCTAGCTACACAGAAGTTGGCGTAGGTGCTGGCTATGATGCTGCTATCTATGTTGAAAACACAAACCGTGACGTTAAATGGGAAGACGTTGGTATCTACGCTATCGAAGATGAAAACGCTATCGTAATCTGTCTTGATAAGACATATTCCTTCCTTACAGAAGATGGCGGACTCTCCGTTTGGGCTCCTTACTACTTGTCCGGACTTCCTGTTGTTCACAAAGAAAAATATGAAGCTTCCAAGATCGCTCCTGCTGCAGGTGCAACTCTTTGGACATCCAACTACAACTCCTCACTCGCTACTACAGCAAGCTGGGGGCCCTACAAACTCGTTGAATTCGAAGCCGGTTCTCACTACAAACTCGCTAAGAACGAAAACTGGTACGGTTGGGAACTGGAACAGTACAAGAACCAGTACAACATCTCCGCTATCAACTGCCGTAAGGTAGAAGAATTCGAAACAAAATGGATGGGCTTCCTTAACGGTTCTTACGACGACGCTACTCTCCAGACAGAAAACGTAGCAGATTACCTCAACTCTAAGTATGTATACTTCACATCTACCTCTACAGGTACATTCGGTATGCAGCTCTTCAGTGATATCAATGTTCTTAAGAACAGCGAAAACAACAACGGTATCCTTGCTATCCAGGAATTCAGACATGCATTCAACCTCGCTCTTAACAGAAGCGACATCGTTGAAAAGATCTGGCCCGGTTCTGCAACACCTTGCTTCGGTTTGTTGAACGTTGCTTACTACTATGATATTGAAAACTCTCCTGAACTTGAAGACGGCGGTCAGTACCGTAATACAAAACTTGCTAAAGAAGGTATCCTCCGCGCTTACGGCTTTACACAGGGCGAAGACGGCAAATGGAGCTCCGGCGAACTCACAAATCTTGACCTCGACGATGCTTACGACTCCCTTACAGGCTACAACCCCGTTCTTGCAAAAGAAAAGATGGTTGCAGCTATTGAGATCCTTACAAACAATGCTGAAGAATACGGCTACGATCCCAATAAGAACATTACAATTATCTATGGTTCTTCCGCTGATACAGACAAACAGAGATTCCGTGCTGAATACCTCCAGGGTGTTCTTGATGATCTTACAGTTGGTACAGTTCTCGAAGATAAGATCGATGTAGTATTCGATGCTTCCGCAGGTGCTCAGTGGGCAGAAGCTTTCCGTACAGGTAAAACACAGATCGGTTTCGGTTACGGTTTCTCCGGTAACGCTTTCAACCCCTTCGATATCATTGGTGCATTCGTTAACCCCGATGATGACCTCAACTACCATATGTACTGGGATACATCCTCTATCGACATGACACTTGCAATGCCTGCAGGTGATTATGAAGGTGCCGGTGAAACTCATACAATGAGCATTCAGAACTGGTACTACTGTCTTAACGGTCTCGCTGCAAGCGAAAACCAGGCTAAGACATTCAACTGGAGTGAAGGTTATGCTCCCACAGAAGCAAGACTTATGATCCTCTCCGCTCTTGAAGAAGTCACAATCAAAGAAAGCCGTTCTGTAATGCTTATCGCAGATAGTGGCGGTTCCTTCCTTGGTGCTAAGTTCTCTTACTTCTCTGAAGATGAACATACATTCATGGGCTTCGGCGGTATTAGATATATGGAAGTTAACTACACAGATGCTGAATGGGCAGACTTCGTTAAAGCAAACAATAACGATCTTTCCACAGAATATAAGAAATCTGAGTAATTCTTTGACTAACTTATTTCGTTAATACTATTTAACTATGCAAACAGCGGTGGATAGAAAACGATTCACCGCTATTTGCGTGTTTATACTAAATTTCAAAAAAAAATATACAAAATCAAAAAAACGGCAAATTATTCATTTAGAGTGTGGAGTCTTTTATAAATGAAAATTTCATTTATAAAGTTTAACGCGCTAAATAGGCAAAATCATAAAAGCAAATCTATTATTTAGCGTACTGTTTTTTTGTGTGGAAGACCTTCCCTAATACAGGTTTTTAAGGTCAAAATAAAGAGTTGGAAAACAATCAAACAGAGGAGAAAAACCTATGTATATGTTTAAATATGTGACGAGGCGTTTGGGCTTGATGCTTGTTACATTCCTCATCATTTTTACGATGTGCTTCGTGCTTATTAAGCTTCTGCCCATCCCTACTAACGTTCTTCCGGGTCAGGACCCTGAAATCGTTATGAAGACACTGGAGGGTAGAGGTTGGATCACCAATATCAAAGAAGGTGAAAATGGTGTTTGGACCTATGACAGAGTTCCGATACTCATCCAGTATTGGACATATATTTCAAGGATAGTTACACAAGGCGATTTCGGTCTTGTTACTACATACGGTGAGTATGTTAATATGTCTATTTGGGAAGTTTTTGTCGGCCACCTTCCACCAACAATTTTAATAAATATTTATTCGACCCTTATTGGTGTACCTATCGGTCTCGGTTTGGGTATTTTGGCAGCGCTTAAAAAGAATAAGTGGCAGGACCAAGTTATCAATGTTTTTATTATTTTAATAATATCCGTTCCGGCTATTGTATTGGCACTTTTGATCCAATATTTGTTCTGCTTTAAACTTGGTTGGTTCCCGTTGACGATGTCAACAAGTGACCAATATTTTACTTGGGAAGTATTCAGGTCAATGCTTCCTGCAGTCTTTGCACTTTGCTTAGGCTCTATTGCAAGTTATGCTCGTTTTACCCGTGCCGAGCTTTCTGAAGTTTTGACAGGCGAATTTATGCTTCTTGCAAGAACAAAAGGTTTGACAAAGGGTCAGGCTATTTGGCGCCATGCAATGCGAAATTCAATGGTAGTAATCTTCCCGTCGATTCTTAGTGAATTTGTATCAGTCCTTTCAGGTTCACTCATTATTGAGAAAATGTTTGCCATCAACGGCGTTGGCGGGCTCTACCTTAACTCTATTACATTCCAGGACTATGATTTCTTTATGCTTTTGTCTGGATTCTATACTTTGGTTAGTTTAACAGCCGGCATCGTTATTGATATTAGTTACGGTTTTATTGATCCGAGAATCAGAATGGGGGCTAAATAAAAATGGAAATGAACAATATAAATATCCCCGTAGAAAAATTCAGGTTTGCAAACAGAAATGACCTGAAGCATGATAGCAAGTTCGATACTAAGCCCGTAAGCTATTTTCAGGGAGCTTTCCGTCGCTTCTGTAAGAATAAGGGTGCGATCGTTGGCGGTATTGTAATTATTATTTTGGTGCTTTTTGCTATAGTTGCACCTTTCTTTACTCCTTTCAGCCCTGCATATTACGATATGATGTTTGCTTACGTAACTCCCAAGAGCAATATCATGACTGAACTTGGTTTTGATTTCTGGGACGGATGTAAGGAAAAGAATACAAACTATCTCGGATATCTCATTGACAATGCTCTTGCTTTGGAAACAGGCAGAGACATAATTAAAAACGGTGAGTATACCGTAAGCGAAGACGGATCAAATTATACTTATCGTTACGATACTTACTACGGTGTAGGCTTCGGTAAGTACAAGATCATCTCTCCGCAGGAATATGAGGATATTCAGAGGTATCAAAACGAAACCGGAATACAGGTTATTTATCCTATCGTAAAGCTTTCTGACAGACCTACTCTTGAAAAGAACAAGTATGATGCTAATATCTACTACAAGGTGGAAAATCCCGGTGCGGCTATTCTTCGTCCGAAGCTTGATGCTGATGGCAATATTATTCCCAATTATTGGAAATATGAAGCGGATTCTCCCAATTCCTTGATTGCTGACTACAACTCAATCAGAATTGAAGGTGAGCAAGGCATCATTGAGGACGGTACTCAGTATTACTATGTTTACGGCAGAAAAGTAGACGGTGGTATTGAAGTCAGAGCTGAATACTATGAGTACTACATTTATCAGCATACTCAGGTTAAAAATGACGGAATTGACGAACCCCTTTTCTGGTTCGGTACGACGAGTACCGGTAAGGACATCTTTGCTTGCCTTTCATACGGTGCAAGATTCTCCTTTATTTTTGCAAGTGTCGTTGCTGCCGCAAACTTTATTTTTGGCGTTATCTGGGGTTCAATTTCCGGATACTTTGGCGGTAAGGTTGACTTGTTTATGGAACGTTTCGCTGAAATTCTCGGCTCCGTTCCTACGATGATTGTTATTACTCTTTTGAAATATCATATGGGCTCAACGAGCCAGGCTCTTGTTTTGTTTATTGCGTTCTTTGCTACGGGCTGGATCGGTATGGCGGGCAGAACACGTATGCAGTTCTATCGTTTCAAGAATCAGGAATACGTTCTTGCAGCAAGAACACTTGGCGCAAGCGATGCAAGAATAATGTTTAAACACATTTTCCCCAATGGTCTCGGTACTATCGTAACGAGTGTTGCGTTGGTAATTCCCGGTATGATATATTCGGAAACAAGCCTTTCTTATTTGGGTATTATCAACCTTGAAGCAGGTAACACGACGAGTGTTGGTACGCTTATCGCGGCAGGTAAAACTGCTATTACGTCTAACGCAGGCTATGTAGCATTCTTCCCCTGTATTTTCTTGGTTCTTTTGATGCTCAGCTTTAACTTGTTCGGTAACGGTTTGCGCGATGCGTTTAACCCGTCACTCAGAGGATCGGAGGATTAAGATATGAATAAAGAAGTTAAATTATCAGTAAATAATCTGAAGATTTCATTCCGTACAGATGCCGGTAAGGTTCAGGCGGTGCGTGATATCTCCTTTGATCTTTACAAAGGCGAAACTCTTGCAATCGTTGGTGAGTCAGGTTCCGGTAAATCGGTTACTTCTAAGGCAGTTATGGGTATTTCTGCTGTAAATGCTATTTATGAAGGCGGAGAAATTCTGTACGATGGACAGGATCTTGTCCGTATTCCCGAAGAGGAAATGCACAAGCTTCGCGGAGACAAAATTGCGATGATTTTCCAGGATCCGCTGTCCTCTCTTAACCCTATCATGCGTATAGGTAAACAGATTACAGAAGCAATGCTTATCAAAAATAAGGCAAACCGTAAGGAAGGCAGAGAGACTTTCAATAAGTCACTTGCTAAATTGTCTGAAGTTATGAAAAAAGCACTTGCTGAGGGTTCAAATACAAAAATAACTGTTGAAGATGTTGAAAAGTATATAAAAACATTTGACGATTTTAACATTCAGGCTCTTAAGCTTGATAACAGTTATCAGGCGTCCCGTACATCTACAGAAGAAATGGTTGCTATTATAGAAGACTTTCTCTTCTACTCAGATAAAAAGCAAAAGATAGATGTCATTTCTAACCTTAATTTGATTGAGCGTAAGCTTAAGGCTATCGACGATAAATATTTCACATCCAATTATACTGATACTTTGAAGGCTCACCTTGATGCCTTGAAGGTTGCAAAGAAAGCTGAAAAAAAGAAGCTTACAATTGTTGACTCAGCAAAGAAACTTGTTGGTGACACTGCTTCTAAAAAAGACGCATCTCCCGAAACAATCAAAGTTCTTGAGAAAATTAAAGGAACTGCGGCAGAAATGCTTGCACAGACTCCATATGACTTTTTCAGAATCGGTTATTATATATACAAGCATCCTGATAAGGATTTTAGCCGTATATCTCCCGAAGAAGCAAACGAAATAGCTTATAATTTCCTGAATGAAGATTATATGACTTCGTTTATAGAATTGGAAAAGATTGCTGTTCAGTATTCTTTCAACAAAACATTGGAAAATAAAAAGAACGCCATTACAGCATTGAAAAATGCAATTGAGTTCTTCAAAGCCGGTAATTTTACGGCCCAGGATGCTACTGCTCTTTGCAAGAATTTAAATAAGAGCGTTACTTCAGCAATAGATCCCTTGGCTGTTGTTAAAGATAATGTTGCATATACCTTTGGCGGAGCTCTTGAACGAGAAGTTGAAAAGTATTTCTTCTATATTAAGAATAATCCTAAAGAAGAAGCTCGTTTTGCACGTCAGACAGCAAAAAGAGATGCTTTAATTGCAAAAGGTAAGAATGTTGACTGGAAAGTCGTGCCCAAGTCTGTTATCGAACCTGAAAAACAGATAGAGATAATTGTTTCAGTACTTTCCCGTGTAATGAACAAGTTTGAGGCTGATGTATGTAATGCAGACTCTTTTGATGTGGAAAAGCGTTGTGTTGAAATAATTGATTATCTTAAGGCAAAAGCTTCTCAGGTAGTATATATACTTACACCGAGAATTGCAAAAGAAAAGGCTATAAAGCTCATGGAAGAAGTTGGTATTCCCGAGCCCAGAAAACGTTTCAGACAGTATCCCTTTGAATTCTCAGGCGGTATGCGTCAGCGTATAGTTATTGCTATTGCATTGTCTGCAAATCCCGATATTCTGATTTGTGACGAGCCTACAACTGCTCTTGACGTTACTATTCAGGCTCAGATCCTGGAACTTATCAACAAACTTAAGCGTGAACATAACCTTTCCATTATTTTCATTACACACGACTTGGGTGTAGTTGCAAATATGGCAGACAGAATTGCGGTTATGTATGCAGGTAAGATCGTAGAGTACGGTACAGCAAATGAGGTCTTCTATAATCCTCAGCATCCGTATACATGGGCGTTGCTTTCATCTATGCCTGACCTTGATACTAACGAAAAGTTGGATGCTATTCCCGGTACACCCCCGAATATGATATATCCTCCTGTTGGTGACGCCTTTGCGGAAAGAAATAAATATGCCTTGGAGATCGACTACGAGATGCAGCCTCCCATGTTTGAGGTTTCTACCACACATTACGCTGCAACATGGCTCCTTCATCCGGATGCGCCAAAGGTTGAAATGCCTAAAATTATTACTGATCGTATCAAACGAATGAAAGAAAGAGGTGGAAATGATGGAGAATAATAATGAAGTATTATTGAAAGTTGACCATCTTTGCCAGTATTTCCGTTTGGATCATAAGGACCTTAAGGCTGTTGATGACGTAAGCTTTGAGATCAGAAAAGGCGAAGCTTTTGGTCTTGTTGGTGAATCAGGATGTGGTAAAACAACAACAGGTCGTTCAATAATCAAGCTTTATAATATCACCTCAGGTAATGTATACTTTAAGGGTCAAAGAATCGGTGCGGGTACTCGTTCATATAAGGACGCAATTTCAAAAGCCCGTACAGAAGCTTCTAAAAAGATAAAGCAGCTTCGTAATGAGAAGAATGCTGATGCTCATAGAAAGGCAGAAATTCAGGCTGAGATCAGGAAGATCAATAATGAACTTTCTGAAACTATTGCAAAGAATCGTGCTTTGATCCGTGATGCAAAGGCTGATAGTAAGGTTGTTGATAAACAGTACTCAGAGTCCTTGCTGAAAGATTTGGAGAAAGAATATTCTGCAAAATTTGAAGCTGCTAAGGACGACAACGTGAAGCTTTATGCTCTTCAGAAAGAATATAAAGACAGATGTCGCGTTGCGAGAAAGAGTAAACTTATTACTCAGATTCAGATGATATTCCAGGATCCCATTGCATCTCTTGATCCCCGTATGACAGTACGCGAGATCATCGCTGAAGGCTTGGTTATCAACGGTATTACAGATAAAGATTATATAAATGAAAAGGTATATGAAATTCTGGAGACAGTTGGTCTTGTGCGTGAACATGCAGACCGTTATCCCCATGAATTCTCAGGCGGTCAGCGTCAACGTATCGGTATTGCAAGAGCTATTATTATGCAGCCTCAAATGATTATTGCTGACGAGCCTATCTCTGCACTTGACGTTTCCATTCAGGCACAGGTTATCAATTTGCTTAATGACCTGAGAGAGCGTTTGGGTCTTACAGTTTTGTTTATCGCCCACGACTTGTCTGTAGTTAAGTACTTCTCCGACAGAATCGGTGTTATGTATTTCGGAAAAATGGTAGAACTTGCTGATGCGGATGAATTATTTAAGAATCCTATTCATCCTTATACAAAGTCTCTGTTGTCTGCAATTCCTTTGCCTGACCCCGTTTATGAAAAACAGCGTACCAGAATTCCTTATAATCCCATTGCAGAGCATGATTATTCTGTCGATGAACCTTCATTCCGTGAGATTTCACCCGGACATTTTGTTCACTGCAATGATGCGGAAGAAGAAAAATATAAGAAAATGATAAAATAACAAATGGACGGTTAAAGCATAATGAAAAAGGAAAACAAAGCACTATTAAAAAAATATATCATTTGTTTTTGTGTTGCCTCGTTGCTTTCATTTATCGTAATTTGGATAAAAGGCTTTTTTACTGACAGTATTGCGGTAAATATCCAGATCTTATCAGATGCATTCTTCGTATCGGGAATATTGTTGACAATGTTTGCCATAATGCTGTATATCAGCGGCGAAGGGGCTTTGTTGGGAATCGGATTCGTTCTCAGAAATGTTGTATTGACATTTATTCCTATGGGTAGAGCAAAACAAGAGCTTTATTCGGAGTATCGTGAACGAAAGCTTAAAAAAGCAAAGAAAGAAAAAGACAATTGCATTCTTGTGGTAGGATTGTTATTCCTTTTTATTGGCATTATCTTTACGGTTATTTGGTATGTAAATTTTTATAACATTTAACAAACTTATATAAAAGCAAAACGGATATTTGAGCCTTTCAGGTTGAGAATATCCGTTTTTCGTATGTAGTAAAAGAGATAAATTGAATATAAGCCTTGACAATATAATAATTATATGATAAAATAAATAAAAACACAGATAGGATGGAATTTGAAATGAAGAAGATTATAAGCTTAATTCTTGGAGGTTTTATTATGTTGTCTATAGCAGCTTGTAATGAGAAACCTGTTGATGATGTGAAAAATCCCAATGAGCAACATCAGGAAGAAATTGATGAAGGTCAGGGTGGGGAAGGGGATATTTCCGATCCTTCTGAATCTGACAGCAATATTCAAATATTAAATTTACATTTACCTCCCGTAAAAGAACCCTTGGCTGTTGAAAGTGTTGAAAAGGTTATAAAACTTTCCGTTTCAAGCTCTGGGGAAGCTACTGCAAAAAATATAGTAGTTAGAGTTGATCCTATTGAAATACCTTCGGGATGCAAGCTTGAATATGATGTGTATCTTGAGACAGACGCTGTTGGTATGGGCGTGTTTGATATGAAGATAAATAAGGGTGCTTTTCTTGGCGGTGATCCCTCTAAAGTAGATTCTGCAGGAATAGGCCTTAATGTTGAAGGTTCAGATATCAGCCCATATGCTTACGGCAGATGGTATCATAGAGAATTTTTACTTCATGATGACGATTCGTCTGTTACTCTTTCAATGTTTCGTTTTTCTGCAGGTGGACTGACTTCGGGAAAGACAAATGTATGTTACTACGATAATATCCGTATAGTTGATTCTGACGGAAAAGTTGTGTATGAAGTAGATGAAGATATGATTGCTTCAACCGAAGTCAAAGAATCGAGTGGAGTTTCCTGCGAATTTTCTCTTGTGGATGACCCGTCTCCCTCAACTGAGAGACTTTCTTCAAAGGATTATCTTTATATACATGATTCAATGGGTACTCTTACGGGTTCAGATAAAATAGTAATGACTTTTACCGTTGACAATATTAAATCTTCTCCTGCAATTTATGTGGGCGAAAGAGATGATTCCTGTATTTTCGGAATCAGAGGTTACATACTTGCTGTATATGACGGTTATATTGTTCTGTATAAATCCGATGAAACGGTCGATAAGTTGGCATCTTCCGTAATTGTAGGAATGACACCGGGCAAAGAACATTCAATGTGCTTGGAAGTTGAGGGTAACGTAGTTCGAGGTTATTGGCTTGATGATATGGAAGGTGTTGAACCTTGGCCCGAATTTGAATTGGCAGTTGATGATCTTGCCGACAAACCTTATGGATTCATGGACCTTTATGCTCATGGCTATACTCTTAAAACTGTTTCTCAAGAAGAATGTATACATAACGAATATGAAAGTGTTTATATAAATCCCGTTCTTGACGATTATGCGGATCCTGATGTCCTTTTGTATGACGGAGTTTATTATATGTACGGCACTATGGGACCGGGTTATAAAGTTTATTCCTCTACGGACCTTGTAAATTGGGAATACAGAGGTCAGTGCATGGAAAATAATTTCTGGGGTTGGGAAAACAACGGTTTGTATTGGGCTCCCGATGTTGAGTATTGTAACGGCAAGTTCTATATGGTATGTAGTATTAATCAACATTTGGGTATTGCAACTTCGGATTCGCCCCTCGGTCCGTTTATTGCCGAAGAAAGCTATCTGTTCCCCTCGACCATAGATGGACATTTGTTTATTGATGATGACGGACAGGGCTATTTATACTATGTAACTAACCGCGAAGGCGTTGAGTACGGTATATACGGGATAAAAATTGATATGGAGACTCTTCAGGTGGATCTTTCAACGGAAGTATGTGTAATAAACGATACCGATAAATGGGAGACTTATAACAGCGAAGACATTGCGTATGAATCTGAAGTTTGTGAAGGTCCGTATATGTTGAAACATAACGGCTTGTATTATCTCACTTATTCAGGTTCGGATTATTTGAGTAAAAACTATGCTGTCGGAGTTGCCGTTTCCGAATCTCCTTTAGGACCCTTTGTAAAATACGAGGGAAATCCCATTCATATAGGTAATGCAAATGTTTACGGCACCGCACATCATGCATTTACAACTTCTCCCGACGGAGAACAGCTTTACATAATTTATCATCAGCATAAAAATGCAAACGAAGTTGAATTGAGAAAAATCAGCGTTGACAAGGCAAGATTTGCTCCCACGGAATCGGGAATTGACAGACTTGAAACTTACGGTCCCACAACTACGGCACAACCGATGCCTTTAAATTGAAAAAAGGAGATAACCAATGAAAAAGTTTATAAGTTTAATTCTTGCAGGTTTAATGGTTTTATCCATTGCTGCTTGTAACCAAAATCCTGTTGATGATGTGGAAAACCCAAATGATCAACAGCAAGAAGATGTAAATAATAATGAGCAGGGTGAAGAAGATATTTCTCCCGAAGATTCGGGTGAGGAATCCGAAGACAGTAATGTTCAGACATTGAATATTCATGTTCCTGCTGAGAGAGAAGTCGTTTCCGTAGAAACTCCCGAAAAGGTTTTGAAGCTTACTGTTTCAAGCACGGGAGATGCTCCTGCAAGGAATTTTGTTATGAAAACAGATCCTGTGGAAATACCTTCGGGTTCTACGTTGCAATACGATGTTTATCTTGAAACTGCTGCGGTAGGTATGGGCGTTTTTGATGTGAAGATTCATAACGGAATTTTCCTTGGCGCAGATTCTACAAAAGTTGATGAAGGCGGTTACGGTCTTGATGTTGAATTTGCGGATATTTCCCAATATGCATATCAGCGTTGGTATCACAGAGAATTTCCTCTTCATAATGACGGCTCAACCGTAACTCTTTCCACGTTCCGTTTTTCCGCAGGCGGTTTAACGAACGGTTGCACAAATGTTTGTTACTACGATAATATCAGGATCGTTGACGCTGAAGGAAATGTTATTTTTGCAATTGATGAAAACACTATTTCGGAAACCGAAATCAAAACAACAAGCGGTATCTCCGCGGATTTTGAGATCGTGAATGACCCTGCACCGACTTTAGAAAGACTTTCTGCGGATGACTATCTTTATAAACAGGAAATAATATCGAATTTGACGGGTCATGACAGTATTGAATTGACTTATAATCTTGACGATCTCCGAAGCTTACCTGCTCTTTATGTTGGGGATTCCGATGAGGCTTGTTTCTTTGGAGTAAGAGGGTATGTTGTAGTTTGTTATCCCGAATATATTTATTTATATCGTTGTGACGAGGCGATTACAGAGATTGCTTCTCAAAAAATTGTCGGCAATGTATGCGAAAAGGATTTTGGCTTACGTCTTGAAATTAACGGAACTGAAATTCGAGGTTATTTTATTGACGATATGGACGGCGTAGAGCCTTGGCCCGAATTTGTTGTGGGGATTGAAGATATGACTGGCAAAACTGCCGGCATTATGGATATTAGCAGTCGGGGAATTACACTCAAGACCGTTGAATATTCCGAGCTTCAAGTGGTTGAAGCAGACAGTTACTATATGAACCCTGTACATGAAGGGCTTGCGGACCCCGATATTTTGTATTATGACGGAACATATTACCTTTACGGAACAAACGGCCCCGGATACAGAGTCTATACTTCACCCGATATGGTAAATTGGGAATTCAGCGGATTTTGTATGGAAACAGGAGCTTGGGGAATTCCGGATGCATATTGGGCACCTGATGTTGAATATTATAACGGAAAATTTTATATGGTATGTACTGTAGACAGAAATCTCGGTCTTGCGGTTGCAGATTCACCTCTCGGTCCCTTTGAGCCTATAGGAGAGCTTCTTTTGGGCTTTATCACCTTTGACGGTCATATTTTCATAGACGATGACGGTCAAGCATATCTTTACTACGACTCCAAGTATGACGGAAGGCAGTACGGTATTTACGGCGCAAAAATCGATTTGGAGACAGCTACAATTGACTTTTCTACCGAAACTCTTTGTGTGTTCTCTGAAGAGGTTTGGGAATCCTACGGTTCAAATGGCGGTATAGGAGGTAATAAGGTTACAGAAGGTCCTTTTATATTGAAACACAATGGTCTTTATTATTTAACCTATTCTGGCGGCGCCTACGATTATTATAAATATGCTGTGGGATATGCTGTTTCGGAATCACCTCTCGGTCCGTTTGAAAAGTATGAGGGGAATCCTATTCATATAGGAAATGCAACAATTCATGGCACAGGGCACCATTCCTTTGTAGAAACTCCGGAAGGAGAATTGTTTATAGTTTATCATCAACACCGAACCCTTACGGAAGTAGAGCTTAGAAGACCTTGTATTGATAGAGTTCGTTTTGCGCCCACAGAGTCGGGAATCGACAGACTTGAAACATATGGTCCCACAAATACTCCGCAGCCTGCACCGTTGGGAAAATAAAGGAGATAAAGATGAAGCTGAACTTTAAAAAAGTTTTCATCAGAGTTATTATCATCGGCATATGTCTTGCTGTTCTGGGCGGATTGATATGCATAGGAATCAATATTTATGTCAGAAGCGTGGTGTCTTCAAGGATTTTGACAGTTGAAGAGGCTTCTTCACTTGACGCGGACTGTATTCTCGTTTTGGGAAGCGGTATAAAGCTTGACGGCACACCCGGTAAAGTTCTTACGGACAGGCTTGAAAAAAGTCTCGTTCTTTATGAAAACGGAGCGGCTCCTAAGCTCCTCATGTCGGGAGATCACGGCAGAATAAATTATGATGAAGTGAATGCCATGAAGGAATATGCTAAGGAGCGCGGAGTGTCTTCTGAAGACGTTTTTATGGATCATGCAGGATTTTCTACTTATGAAAGTATGTACCGCGCAGCGGCAATTTTCAGGGTTGAAAAGACGGTTATTGTTACTCAGAAATATCATCTCTACCGTTCTGTTTATAATGCACTCAGTATGGGGATTGATGCTTACGGAGTAGCGTCTGATCTGGAAAACTACAGGGGAAGTTTTTCCCGTGAGATCAGAGAGTTTCTTGCCATTGCAAAAGATTTTATCTATTGTATTTTTAAACCGAACCCCACTTATCTTGGAGAGGAGATTCCCGTCAGCGGTAATGGCGATCTTACCAACGGATAACTTTATTTAAAAGGAATTTGTCTCAATTATTGATATAAACATAAAAACAGAGGATGGCGTTATTCCATCCTCTAAATTTTTATTTAATTATAAAATGTTTTGGTATACCGTGTGTTTTGGGGATATTTATTTCTCCTTCGATCAAGGGAGCCAAAAGATTCAAAAGCTCGTTTGTAACATTGTTGCCTCTTTCATTGATGTATTCGGTTTCAACATTTTTTACTTTATTTGCAACTGCTTCCACTGGAATCGTTTCGATTGTTATTTGGTAATCGGAACAGTTTTGTCTTTTGAATACAGGAATAACTCCCGTTTCTCCGTTTATTGCAGCTGTGACAGCTTTTCTTCCAACTTGTATAGATTCATCTATATCGCATTTGGATAAAATATGTCCCGAACAACGTTGAGGCAGGCTCAATTCAATGGAGCGTACCTTACACCCAATACGTCTTCTGACATAGTTTTCAAGAATTTTGCCTGCTCCTGCCAAATATTTATGACCGAAATTATCAACAAGACCGCTTTGAGTTCCGTCTCCTACATAGCGACCGTATTCGTCTTTTATTCCTTCGGAAACGGCAACGACTATGTTGGGCTTCGTCTTTTGAAGTTCGAGAATGTCATCAATGAAACAGTCGTAGTCAAATGGGGTTTCAGGTAAATAGACCAGATCTGCACATGCCTGACCGTAAAGTCTTGGAATTGCTGCGGCAGCTGTAAGCCAACCTGCATCTCTTCCCATTATTTCCACAATCGTGACTGCAGGAACGACGTAAACGGAGCAGTCTCTCGCTATTTCCGAGATTGCAGTTGCCACATATTTAGCTGCAGATCCGAATCCCGGTGTGTGGTCTGTTTTTATCATGTCGTTATCTATTGTTTTAGGGACACCTACGATCCTTATTTCATAATCTGTAGTTTGTGCGTATTGGGAAAGCTTTGCTACAGTATCCATGGAGTCGTTTCCACCAATGAGAAAAACATATCTTATATTATATTTTTCAAAGACATTGAAAAGTCTTTCATAAGGCTCTTTCTCGTCAATGTCGGGTAGTTTGTGACGGCATGAGCCCAAAGCTGCGGCAGGGGTACATTCCAATGTGAAAAAATCCTCTTCGCATTTCAATATTTTGCGAAGGTCGATAAATTCTTCGTTCATTATTCCGACTATTCCGTGCTTTGCCCCGTATATAGTCTGTATGGCTGAATGTCCCATCAATTCTTTTATAACACCTGAAAGTGTTGCGTTGATCGCCGCTGTGGGACCTCCCGATTGACCAATGATTGCATTTCCTTTAAGTTGAGCTTCAAACATTGAAAAAACCGTCCTATTTTATTTTTTATTTTTTATTTTATATACAATATAAAAAATTGCAATGACTACCACCAATACTCCGAGCAATATCCAGCCTGCCATACCCATTTCTTCCATGAGCTTGTCGATAAGAGACAAATTGTCACCCAGCAGGAATCCGATTGCCGAATAAACAAGGCTTCCCAAAAAGCCCACGGCAACAAGGATCGTGTAAACTCGTTTCCGACTTACTTCTGCAAGTCCGAATGATATTACTGTTACTACCTGCATTGTTGGAATGAATCTGAGAATGAAAAAGGATATTCCGCCGTATTTTGATAGCTTGGCTTGTGCGTTTTCTAGGTTTTTGCCTTCAATCATTCCTTGAATAAATTTCAGATTTTTAACCTTGTCACCCAGGAACAGACACAGTTCATAAAGTGCGCAAGATCCTACCATAGCCCCTAATGCGTAAGCAATAAACATTTGAAGCCCTAAAAGAAAATCAGAGCTTGCAATTACTCCGATCGCCACAAGGAGGGTGTCCGAGGGTACAGGGGGGAAGAAATATTGCAGAACTGCCATAAAAAACATTATTGCACATACGATTATGGGGTGAATAATATCAATGAGTTCAGTAATTTTGTTTAGTGTTTGTTCCATTTATTGCACTTCTCCAATCGTTCTTCGGCAGTGCAGAGTCCAAGGGTGTGTTCAAGTTTCATAAAGGTGTCGCAGGGGAAATTGTCGCAATTTCCGCAGTGAGCAATGCCTTGCTTTTTAATGCATTTTTTAATTTCACATTGACCCAATGGCATGGGGTTTTCTCCCGGAAGACCGTTGCAACCGTTACAGGTCTTTCCAAATTTCTCGCAACCGCTTTCGGAGCAAACTATACCGCAGGAAGATTCAATAGGTTCAAAAATTCTGCCTTCACGGGGTTTGAAATTTTTGTCCGGACGAGCTTTTACATGGTAAATTGGCTGACCCAATTCTGTGAATCTGATCTCATATTCTGTCATTGAAGGGTTAAAGATTCCGCTGTTGTGAAGGTCTTCTGTATAATCGAAGGTTTCGTATCCGTTTGTCTGAAGCTCTTCAACGGTAAAATCAAAAAGCAATTTGTTGTCTGTTTTTACTGCAAGAATTCCGTCTTCCTTAAGAATTCTTCTGTATTTCTCCAAAAATCCGCGGCTTGTAAGACGGCGTTTTGCATCTCTTCTCTTAGGCCAGGGGTCGGAAAAGTTGAGGTAAAGCACATCAACGCAATCGGAGGGGCAAATCTTATCCAGAGTTTCCGCATCCCCAAGTATGAATTTGAGGTTTTCCGAACCTGCTTCTGCGGCTTTTTCAGCGGCAATTACCATAACATCGGGGACTTTTTCCAATGCGAAGTAGTCGCAGTAAAACTGTGCCGCAGTTTCAACGGCAAATTTACCTTTACCGCAGCCTATCTCCAGGTGAAGGGGTTTTGTTCCTACAGTAATTTCTTCAGTTATGTATTCCGCACATCTTTCCAGACGGGGAGTTGTATTCTTCTTTTTTCTTGCTCTCATGATAGTTTGTCCTTCTATAGAAAATTTATAAGTATTTTATATGGTTTGAAATACGGTTTTAAGGGTATGGAGATTCTTTCTTTTTTACAAAAAGAATATTGTATTTTATTCAGTTTATAATTGCGGAAACTATTTTATTTTTTTAAATTCCTCATATCGGTTTTCTTTTTGGGGGTGTGGGGGGATTTTTCTTTTTTCACGAAAAGAAAAATCCCCCCGCAAAAAATCCTATTAAATATACTTAAAATAAACCAGAAGCACAGCAACGTCTGCAGGGCTGACTCCTGATATTCTGCCTGCTTGCCCTATGTTCTCCGGTTTTTGTTTGTTAAGTTTTTGAATTGCTTCAAGTCTTAAACCTTTTATTTCATTGTAATCGAAATCGTGGGGTAATCGCTTGATTTCGAGCTTTTTGAATTGCTCCACTTGCTGTAACTGCTTTTGGATATATCCCTCGTATTTAACGAGTATTTCAGCCTCTTCCGTTACGCTGTAGGGTAATTCGGGTCTACCTGTATCTACCGGAGTCAGGTCTTCGTAAGTGATCTCAGGTCTTCTGAGCAATGCTGCAAGTGATGCTCCTTCTTTGGGGGATGTTGTGCCGCATTTTGCCATGACCTGATTCAAATTTTCACTTGCGGGAATATGTGTTGCGTTAAGTCTTTTAACTTCTTTCTTTATCTTTTCCTGTTTTTCAAGGAATCTTGCATATCTTTCTTCGGAAATAAGCCCTAATTCGTGGCCTATCGGTGTGAGACGGGCATCTGCGTTGTCCTGGCGGAGCAAAAGTCTGTATTCTGAGCGTGAAGTCATCATTCTGTATGGTTCGGGCGTACCCTTGATTACAAGGTCGTCAATAAGTGTGCCTATATAGGAAGAGCTTCTGTCAAGCTCCACAGGCTCTTTGCCCAAAATCTTTTGTGCCGCATTTATACCTGCGATAAGGCCCTGAGCCGCCGCTTCTTCATAACCTGAGGTTCCGTTGAATTGTCCTGCTCCGTAAAGTCCCGATATTTCTTTGAATTCAAGTGTATGTCGGAGTTGGGTTGGGTCGATGCAGTCATATTCGATCGCGTAGCCTATACGCATTATTTCCGCATTTTCAAAACCCTTAAGGGAGTGGATCATTTCAATCTGAACGTCCTCGGGCAGGGATGAAGACATTCCCTGCAGATACATTTCTTCAGTATCTTTTCCCATTGGCTCAAGGAAAAGCTGGTGACGTTCTTTATCTGCAAATCGTACTATTTTATCTTCAATGCTGGGGCAGTAACGTGGTCCCACACCGTGAATGTCTCCCGAATAGAGGGGAGAACGGTGGAGATTGTTCTTTATTATCTGATGGGTTTTTTCATTTGTATATAAAAGCCAACAAGGCTCTGTATTTTCTCCGATATACTTGTCCTCATTTTCAAAGGAACAAGGAGTGATTTTTTCGTCTCCGTATTGGGGTTCAAGCTGAGTCAGGTCAACTGATCTTCGGTTGATTCTTGAGGGAGTACCTGTTTTGAATCTCAAAATGCTTATTCCCATATCTTCGAGGCATTTTGTTAAGGACATTGCTGCAAACATGCCGTCAGGACCACCAGAATATGATACAGGTCCAACGATAATTCTGCCTTGTAAGTAGGTTCCGCTGCAAATTATAGCGGCTTTTACATGGAATTCCATGCCTAAATGGGTAACAACTGAGGAAACTTTACCGTCTGTCAGTCTGATTTCCGTGATCTCAGCCTGTTTAAGTGTAAGATTTTCTTGCTTTTCGAGGGTCTGCTTCATTATTTTCTGGTATTCGCGTCTATCTGCTTGAATTCTGAGCGAATGAACTGCAGGACCTTTACCTCTGTTGAGCATTCTGTTCTGCAGGAATATCTTGTCAGCGGCTTTTCCCATTTCGCCGCCGAGGGCGTCAATTTCACGCACTAAATGGCCCTTCGCGGTACCACCGATTGAAGGGTTACAGGGCATATTCCCTACAGCGTCCATATTTATTGTAAAAAGAATGACTTTAAGTCCAAGTCTTGCCGCAGAAAGAGCTGCTTCTATTCCTGCGTGACCTGCGCCGATTACGGCAATATCAAATGTATTCAAAGTTTTCGACCCTCAGTTTTTAATTTCGTTTATAAGGCATACCGCTTCGGCTTTCATGCCTTCACCGTTGCCTGTGAATCCTAATTTTTCTTCAGTTTTACCCTTGACGTTTATTTGGTCTTCACGAATTGCAAGGGCTTCTGCCATATTTTTTATCATTTGCGGGATATAAGGTGCAAGTTTCGGTTGTTGAGCTACAATTGTTGAGTCTATGTTTAATATTTCAAAGCCCGCATCTTTTAATAGTTTTGCAGTCTCTTTCATCAATAAAATGCTTGAAACACCACGGTATTTTTCGTCACTGTCCGGAAAATGGTAACCGATATCTCTCAATGCGGCTGCACCCAAAATTGAATCGATTATGGCGTGGATAAGCACGTCTGCATCGGAATGACCTAAAAGCCCTTTTTCATAAGGAATGTCAACTCCGCCCAAAATAAGTTTTCTGTTTTCCACAAGCTTGTGGACATCATATCCGTAACCGATTCGCATATAAATCTCCCATACTAATAATTCTGTGTTTAATATCAGTTTGTAATTGCGGTTGTTTTAGTGGTTAAATAAAAGCAAAAAACGGCAAAGCCCGTAGGGCTCCGCCGTTAAATACATTAGTCGTTTGTGTAAGGAAGAAGAGCAATTTCTCTTGCTTTCTTAATTGCAGCAGTAACTTCTCTCTGGTGCATAGCACAAGTGCTTGTTACACGGCGGGGGAGGATCTTACCTCTTTCGCTGAGGAATTTACGAAGCTTGCCTGCATCTTTGTAGTCGATAACTGCATTTTTGTCAGCGCAGAACTGGCAAACTCTTTTCTTGGGTCTTCTTTTACCGTTGAAGTTGTTATCTCTTACAAATTCCTTGTTTTCTTTGGGCTGCTGTACTTCTTTATTTTCCATGATAGTTTCTCCTTTCGTAATTTA
>JAZSMD010000037.1:0-34048 GCA_045535665.1 Eubacteriales bacterium | reverse complement strand
AGCGCAAATGTCTTGAAGTCGGCAAAGCGCCTGTTGTAACCTTTGCCCTTGCCGACGAGAAGCCCGTTGCGGCTTATGCCTACTGCAATCTCCACGGCTTGTGGAAGGCAGAATTTTGAATAAAATCGAAAAGCAATGAAGTCGGCATAGTGGTTTTGCTGTACCGCTTTTATACGGAAAACTTTCAAGGGCACCGGAAGAGGTGCCTTCCATAAAGCAGGTTTTACCTGCCGATAGAAAGTCGAACTCGTAGGGGCGTTCTGTGAACGCCCGCGGGCGAACGCAGTTCGCCCCTACGGCAAAAAGGACAGAGAATTTCACGTTCTCTGTCCTTTTTCACACGTCTTGATCTTCAAGGTATAGTGTGTTACACCTTATAGTTTTACTGTCGGGCGGTAATAAGCCTCCCTTGTGTAAAGGGAGCCTTTGGTTTGTGCGCCTCGAAAGTCCATCTGCTTTTCCTGACAAGCACTGCATTTGTGGACACAAATGCGAATCATATATTCATCGAGTAGACTAATTTATAAATTTATGATATAATATTCTAAATCTCACCTAACATTTTTTAAAATGCACGGACTATATAAGTGAAAGCATTGATCAATCGCTTGGAGAAACAGATGAAAAAAAAAGACTTGCTAAAATATTTTGACGACTACTTGCTTGATAAGCTATTTGGCTTTTGCTATGCAAGAACAAATGACAGCTACGAGGCAGAGGAACTATGCTCGGATATAATCTATGCCCTCGTTAAAGCTGCCCACAGTGACGGGGAGATAGAAAGTATTTATCCGTTCATTTGGAGAGTAGCACGTAATGTTTACGCTGACTTTTCAAATAATCGCAGAAAGCACACAGAGACGATATATGAGGGGGATTCTGAAGAAATCTTGCTTGGACTTGCAGAAGAAGACTATTCAGATGATACGACCGAGCTTTTAACCTCTGTATATCGCAGAATGGCATTCTTAACAAAAGCATATCGCGAAGTAATGATCATGTTCTACATAGACGGTCTTACCACCGCGCAGATAGCAAAGAAGCAAGGAACAAGCGAAGTAGCTGTTCGTCAAAGACTTTTTTCAGCACGACAAAAGATTAAAAGTGAGGTAGAAGAAATGGCAGAAACTTATAATAAGCCCGTAGCTCTTGATAAAATCAATTTTGTATTTTGGGGAACAGGAAGCCCCGCTTGGGGAGATCCAAGCCCCATATGTTATAGGACGCTTTCCAATCACATTGTATGGCTTTGTCACAAAAAGCCAATGAGCGCATCTGAAATTGCAGAGGAATTGAATGTTCCCACTCTTTACGTTGAGGAAGAACTTGAGATTCTTCGTAAGGGAGAAAATGGTGAATACGGTTTGCTTCGCCGTTTGAATAATGGCAAATACGCAATAAATATTGTTTTGCTTGACAAGGACGTGTTTGAAAAAGCAAATGCGATTTATATGGAGAGATTGCCGAAGATCTGTGATACGATATCCGGATATATCGAGGCGCATAAAGCAGAATACCTTTCATATCCGTATCTAAATGAAAAGGTGGATATGAACCTTATTTTGTGGCAGCAAATATCTGAGATTTCAAGGGCGTTTTCCGAAAACGTTAAACGTATTTTGAAAGAAAAGCATTTTTCTGACGTTGCTGAGGTGGAGCGTCCGTACAGTTCCTTTGGATACGTTGATAACGGCAAGTATTACGGTGGCGGTTGTGATGGAGAATATGCGGAAAATATTTGCGGATTTTCAAAGGTACACCTTAGAAACATTTACATTACACGCATTAAGGCTCATTTCCGCTGCGGTCATAATATTTCTCGTGATCCGCAGATTCAGCTTGCGCTTCGCGCTATCGACGGTCTCGATATCACAACGTTGTCAGAAACAGAAAAGGAACACGCGGCTAAAGCTATTGAATGTGGATACCTATATCGTGACGGAGATATGCTGTACACCAAGATTCTTGTTAATGCACTGACTGATAACTATACTCTTTTGGAGAAAGATCTTTTCAAGATCAGTAACGGTTTGAGAGAAGGTTATTTTGATACTGACGCAGAAATTGTTGCAGAAAAAATTGCGGACCTTATCAAAAAATCTATTCCCGATTATCTGTATGGAGAATGGAGATTTGCTAATATTCTCGCTAATGCACCTGTTCTCGATGCAGTTGTTGAATGCCTTATTGAAAAAGGCGTATTAACACCGCCCGAGGATGGAATTGGTGCAGAAGGTTGTTGGATGAGCGTAGAAAAGTAAAATGAATAACGCCGAGAGTAACCATAATTGGTCGCTCTCGGCGTTATTCTTGTTGGCTTCATAACCTGCTCTATCGCAGGCACCCCAAACGGAGTACTTCTTTTATTACAAACAGCCAAGAGATTCGAAGATAAGGTATTTGAATAGAATTTTTGGATAACAAAGAGGAAATCATGAAAAAGATACTCTCTATAATTTTTATAATCTCATTTATTCCGTATATAATATTGATAAGTTACGGAATCTACAGCGCGATTTTCGGTTATGACGTTTACACCTGGATACTTCCGACTTACGTTAAAACTCTTTACGGAATTGACGCATTTCTCGAAGCTGTGACTATTTTAGGATTAAGATTGATATTCATACCCGTAATACCTATCTGCATTATATACGATGCCCTTTATTTGGGCTTAAAACTGATTTTTTATTTCAGAAAAAAGAGTAAATCAATTAAAACAGAACAAACTTAAAGTGAGGACAAAAGTTCTCACTTTTTCTATTGACTTTTTATTTAAATTGGTATATAATTAGTATGAATTCAAAAAAGAAAGGAAAATATTTATGTTAGCATTGGTCACAGGTGCATCTTCAGGCTTCGGAAGAGATATGGCAAGAGCACTTGCAAAAAGAGGCGTTTCACTCATTCTAACGGCAAGAAGTGTTGAACCCATGGAAGAGTTAAAATCCGAACTTGAGTCAAAATATAATATATCGGCAGATATCCTGCCTTTTGACCTTGGTGTAAGAGAAAACTGCTTAAAACTCTATGAAGCGGTCAAAAATAAAGATGTGGATATAGTTATTAATAATGCGGGTTTCGGAGTATTCGGAGCTTTTGATGAAACAGATCTTGAAAAAGAACTGGGACTTATTGACCTGAATATCACCGCTGTGCATATTCTCACAAAGATTTTTGCTTCAGACTTTAAGAAACGTAACAGCGGATATATACTGAATGTGGCCTCCATAGCGGCTTACGGAATTGGACCTTTATTTTCTTCATATTACGCATCAAAATCTTACGTACACAAGCTGACACTTTCAATCGCTGAAGAATTAAGGCGTACAGCTCCAAATGTTTATATGGGAGTTCTTTGTCCGGGTCCTGCCGCAACGAATTTCGATAAGGTGGCAAATGTAGCTTTCAGTATAGGCATGCAGACAAGTGAGTTTGTTGCTAATTATGCTATCAAGAAAATGTTTGAAAAGAAAAAAGTAATAGTCCCGGGATTCGGAATAAAATGCATGAGGATCATGAGCAAAATCGCTCCCGAAGGAATCACTGCAAGAGTTTGCTATAAAATGCAACACAAAAAACTCGGAAAAAAGAGGTCTTAACTTGAAAAAAGAAATATATGACATAGGTGGAATGCACTGCGCTGCTTGTTCCGCTGCTGTGGAAAGAGTTACAAAAAAGCTTCCGGGAGTTGCTGTAAGTGAAGTAAATCTTCCCATGAACCGACTTTCAATAGAATACGATGAAAGTCAAACAACCCCCGAAATGATAATTGCAAAAATTGAAAAAGCGGGTTTTACAGCAACCCTCCATATTGAAAAAGAAAAGGCAGAAAAAAAGCCCAAAACTGACGCTGAGAAAACTTTAAAAAGTGAATTAACAAAGCTTATTGCTTCATGTATTTTTTCCGCGTTGCTGATGACTTTTTCAATGGGAAGCATGATGTTTCCCAATATGCCTTTACCCGATCTGATATCACCGTCAACACACCCCGTAAATGCGGCACTTGTTCAAATGCTGTTGACAATTCCCGTAATGTTTATAGGTAAAAAGTTCTATATAGGCGGTTTCACTTCCCTTTTCCACGGAAACCCAAACATGGACACTCTTGTAGCAATAGGTTCTACAGCGTCCTTCATTTACAGTCTTGTAATGACATTTTTAATGTCGGACAATCCGCATTTAATACACAGTCTGTATTTTGAATCTGCGGCTGTGGTAGTAACCCTTGTTTCCGTTGGCAAATTTCTGGAAGAGAAAAACAAGCAGAAAACAAAAAGCACGGTGGAAGGACTTCTATCCCTTACACCGGACACAGCTTTTCTTATTGAAGGCGAAAACACAAGAGAAATTCCCGTTTCCGATATAAAGCCCGGAGATAAAGTTTTGGTTAAGCCGGGAGCAAGGATCCCCGTTGACGGAACTGTTTATGAAGGAACGGGAAGCGTTGACGAATCAATGCTTACAGGTGAAAGCTTACCCGTAGAAAAGACTGTGGGGTCGGAAGTTATCGGTGGAAGCGTTTCGGTAAACGGTGCATTATATGTAAAAGTAACAAAAACGGGTAACGACACTACCCTTTCAAAGATAATCAAATTTGTGGAAGATGCTCAGGGACATAAAGCTCCGATTGCAAAGATTGCAGACAAGGTTGCAGGCGTTTTCGTTCCAATAGTAATCGCAATAGCGGTCTTGGCTTCCGTTATCTGGCTTATTTGCGGAAAAGAAATTTCATTTGCTCTGAAGATATTCACTTCAGTCCTCGTTATTGCCTGCCCATGTGCAATGGGTCTTGCAACTCCCACGGCAGTTATAGTAGGCACGGGAATAGGTGCTGAAAACGGAATACTCATAAGAAGCGGTGAAGCCCTTGAAACAGCGTCAAAGACAACAACCGTTGTATTTGATAAAACAGGAACAATAACCGCAGGAAAACCTTCCGTTTCTGACATAATTACAAATATGGACGAAAACGAGCTTCTTTCTTTGGCGTATTCAGTAGAAAGTATCTCAGACCATCCCCTTGCAAAAACGATCTGTGCGGAAGCTGAAAACAGAGGCTTGAAAAAAGCTGAAAATGTATCAGACTTTCTTAATTTCAGCGGTACTGGAGTTTCCGCTACAGTAAACGGTAAAAAAATCAGCATAGGAAACCGTAAGCTTTGCGAAGAAAACGGAATAGATATTTCCGAGTTTGATAAAAAAGCCAACGAACTTGCATCCAACGGCAAAATGACAATGTTCATTGCCGAAGATAACAAGATATCAGGCGTTATCGGAATTTCAGACACGATAAAAGCGGAAGCTTCCGAAGTAATTTCAAAGCTTAAAGAAATTGGAATAAAAACAGTTCTTCTTACGGGAGACACTAAAGCGGCGGCTGAATACATAGGTAAAGCCGCAGGCGTTGATGAAGTAATTGCAGAAGTTTTACCCACGGAAAAGGCTGAAGTCGTAATAAAGCTCCAAAACAGCGGTGAAAAGGTCATGATGATCGGTGACGGCATAAACGATGCTCCTGCACTTGTACAGGCAGACACAGGCTGTGCTGTCGGTAACGGAAGCGATATTGCAATAGATTCCGCAGATATAGTTCTTATGAAAGACGATCTGACAGACGTAGTAAAAGCAATAAAACTCAGTAAACTGACTATCAAGAATATAAAATTCAATCTGTTCTGGGCGTTCCTTTACAATACGTTGGGAATACCCGTTGCGGCAGGAATCCTTTATCCCTTCTTTGAAATACTCCTCTCCCCCATGATCGGTGCGGCTGCAATGAGCCTGAGTTCCCTTTTCGTTGTGGGAAACGCCTTAAGACTTAAGACAAGGAAAATTAAATAGTTCTTTAATATTTTGTGGGGAAAACTTTCTTTTCATGTAAAAAGAAAGTTTTCCCCACTCCCCTTTCAAAGAAAGGCAAGATTTTCCCTCAAAAAATATTAAATCAGTTGAGGTTTGTAATGCTAATACATTTAATTTCCAAACATTTATCTTCTTCCGAAGATAAAATCAAGTGTTTAAAGTTATAATTCATAAGTCTTGCAACGGTCATATACATTCCGTTATTGCTTATTATCTCAACAGAACCCTTATCTACAATCATTTTGAAGGTAACTGTATCAGCGGAAGTATCAAGAATCAGGCTGTTCTCGCCGTTAACTACAGCGGAAGCTCCTTGTTTTATAATAAAATCCGTGCCGAAAAAGCTCAATTTGATGTCCGAAGTCACTTCATGAGGTAAGACTTCCACATCAAGCTCATAGGAAACTCTGTCAAGAAAAATTTTCAAAGGTGAACCCTTTTGTATTTGCACACTTTCATATTTTGTTTTTTCTTTACGGACGGAATCCAAGCCGTAAGGCTCTGCGCAAAGTCTTATACCGTCGGAAAATTCCTTCAAAGAAAGAGAATAAGGAACACTCATCTGACCTCGGAAGGTTGCGTTACCGAAAACGGCGGTATTATCCCATGCTATTTGAATTCTTGTATATTCATCATAATCGGAAAATGTCTGTGCGGCATAGCTTTGGCGGTTAGCGTACAGGCACTTTATTTCGGGATCAAACTCAAACTTTCCGTCAACGAATTCGCCCAAAACATACTTACCCGAAGCTCCGATAAAGACCCATTTACGTTTTTCACCGAGAAGCAAGGGGAAAAAGTCGGGGCACTCGGATTCGCCTTCCATAGAAAACTTCTGTAAAATTTTCCAATCAATAAAATTATCCGATGTCAACAAACAAAAATCATTTTTGTCAAGATACAAAGCCATAACATAAGTATTAAGCTCTTCACACCAAACAACCTTGGGGTCACGGTTAGCTCCCTCAATATGAGGAACTACAGGATTATTCTCGTATTTTTTAAACGTAACACCGCCATCCGTGGAATATGCCAAACATTGTGTAAATTTATGGACTCTGTAAACATCACAGGCATACCCTGCGGCAGTATAAAACAGGAGCATAACATCCTCGTCGCCCTGCTTCAAGCCCGAACGGTTTTCCCTGTCAATGATTGCGCTACCCGAAAACATCGTACCCATATCATCGGGATACAAAGCTATGGGGCGGTACTCCCAACGGTACAAATCTTTACTTACAGCGTGTCCCCAATGCATATTTCCCCAGACCCAATCGTAGGGATTCAACTGATGAAACAAATGATACACAGTTTCTCCCGAAACGGGCGAAGTATATTTCACCAAGCCGTTAGGGTCGTTTATCCAACCGTAATCCGCGGTATAGTGTATTTGAGGTCTGAAATTCTCTCCGAGCTTTTTCAATGTAGGGTCGTTGGTCTGAATATTTTTAAATTCAATATCGGCATCAATCTCAAGAACGACCTCTTGACCCTTAAACTCGGAAACAGGCAACAGCGAATATGTTGTGGGATTGATATAATCCAATCTTAAAATAACGTCTTTAACATATCGGTCATTTATTTTTATACCAACAAAAACCGAATCCACAAAATCGCTTACGGGAAGGACAATATAGTCGGAAGTAATTTTGACAGAAGTAAAACTCATAATTATAATCTCCAAACAATATTATTTATTACATTTTAGCATACTTATTTTATTTTGTCAACCCCAAAACCGTCACTTGACAAAACAACAGATTTATGGTACAATATTATCGGTAAATTTATTCGGAAAGGATGAAAGCAATGACCCTTAAAGTGGAAAACATGCACTGCCCCAAATGCGTTGAAAGAATCTCAAAAGCTCTTGCGGCTGCAAACATTGAATGTAAGGTAGACCTTGCTTCAAAAACAGTTACAGTTGCAGATGCTCTTGCAGACAAAGCTATCGAAGAGCTTGACGATATCGGTTTTGATGCTGTTAAATAAAAAAACTTGATAATAACTTGAAAAAACCTCTTTTCTTTTCGAGAAGAGGTTTTTCCATATATTATTTTATTCTTAATCAGTCAACTCTGCCAATCTTATCGAAAGGAATGGGTTCAAAGTCGGGGCAAAGCTCTTTTGCCGTAGAGTTTTCTCTCAATGTAAAGTCTCCGTTATTCCAATAAGGGAAGTCCTTCAAAGAACCGCTTACAATGAAATTATTCTCAACATCGGAGAATTGATAAATTGCCTTATCTATTGCATATTTTGTAGATGTTTTATCAGCCTCAGTAGTATCATGATTGAAATAATATGTAATATTATTCTTTATAGAGTTGTTTGCAGGGTTTGCGGAAAGCAGAGGATCGTCAAGGTCTCCTTCATAACTTGAATACCAAGGAATGATCTGACCGTATATGGGGAAAGCTTCTATCCATGCTTCGTTTCTTGTAGATTCAAGAACTATTGACATTTCCTCATTATGAGTAAACCATGCACTTGGATCAAGCATTGCAAGACGTGTTCTCTGGTCGTAACCAATGGGTTCTCTGCCCGGGTTGATTATAATATTATTTTCGATAATATTATCTCTGCCGCCGCCTGACAAAATTGCATAAGATGAAGTTTCTGCCAAAATATTTCCGTATGCAGTCTGACCTGAAAGTCCGTCGTCCCAATAAATCGCATGGGCATGAACATCACCGTGTCCCACATCGTGAATATAGTTATATCTTATAACAGAACCGTATGAAACAAAGTTTCTGCCTGTATAAAGAGCGCCGCAGTCACCTGTTTCCAAACATACATTATATACTTCATTGTATTCAATAACATGGTTAGGACCACTCCAACCGATTGCCTGATGGGGAGCATTACAAACCTCGTTGTTTGAAACAGTAACAGCGCAACCAAAGATCTCAATAGCAGACTCATATGTTCTCTGAATAACAGCATAGTCATGGATATAGTTGTTATAAACAAGATTACCCGAAGGAATAAGCTCTACCTGGTTTCCGCCTGTAACACTTATGCCCAAAGTACCCACATTGCAAACTTCGTTATTCTGAATTGTAATATTCGTGCCGTTTGCCATAATTCCGTATGTACGAACATTGAATACTTTACAGTTATCAATAATAATATTGTTTCCCGAAACATTCACACCGCCTGCTCTTGTTGCACAAAAAGCAAAGCCTTTAAATGTCACATTTGAAATATTGGAAGCGTTCAAAACATTTGACTGGAGTTCAGATATCATTATTTCTACATTTGCAAAATCATCTGTTTTGTAGATATAAAGAAGTCCTTTTTCTTTATCTAAAAAGAATTCACCTTCACTGTCAATCTCTGAAAAAACATTGAGGAAGTAAAAAGGTGCTCCGCGTGAAACACCGTAAGTAATAGCATGAGCCAAAGTTACGGAAGATTCAGCTATATTGATATTACCGATAAGCGGTGTGGATGAAGACCAGGACCACTTAAAATAACCCTGAGCATAAACGTCTTCATATGTTGACCATTTTGCTATACGCTCAATAATATCATCTGCAAGTGTAAAAGTACCGCCACGGTTATGTATTGCAGGGTCATAACCTTCTACATAATAAGCCTCTCCACGTTCATCGAAATCTATATCTGTAAAAGCTTCGTGAACGTCACCGACGTCAAGAACTTCTTTAGTACGGAGGAAATCCGTATTGGGATAACGTGCAAGAGGAGCTCTTTCACCGTCAATAAAGAGTTCGAGAGCATTTGAGCCTATGGTTTCAAGGGTCGCCACATCAATTCCGTATTTTGCAAGGTCAACCTTTACGACTCTTTCTTTTGCGGAGCTGTCAATAAGGGAATCCTTCTCTTCGGAAGAAAGTTCTTCAAAATCACTTGCGGAAAGAATAAGTCCTCCCGTGAGGAATGCACCTAATTCATGTTCGGAAACATATGTAATGGGACATTCAGCAGTACCCGAATCTTCTTCGGTAAAATTCAAAGATTCGGTAATCTTGTATTCTCCGTCCTTGACAAGGACTGTAATACCGCCTGCAGGAAGTCCCTCGCCTGCTTTAAGCTCTCTTATCTTTGCCTGAGCTTCGGGAATCGATTTAAACGGGGAGCCTTCTGAGCCGTCACCGCTTGCTTCAACATTCCCGTCAACATACAATGTCAAAGCAGAGCCTTCAACGGCTGAGGAGTATTCTCTTTTTACTTCATCTTCCTTAACAAAAGGCTTATCCATTGTGCCCTGCTGTGAGCATGACGCTAAGACGGAGGCAGAAAGTAGCGAAGCCAATGCCAACGCAATAAATCTTTTATTAGCCATATTTTTTTCTCCTTACTATCGGGAAATAATAACCGATTTAATAAATAACAATTCAAAATTGATTATTTGGTATTATTATAGCACAATTAAACGCAATCGTCTACCCCCCCCGAAAACTTCACACTTTTGTCATATTTAAAGTAAAAAGAAACGCAGTTTTCAGTAAAAACTGCGTTTCTTTTATTTACATGAATAATAAGCGAAAAACTAATCTATTCTTCCCATTTCCTCGAAGGGCAGAAGTTTAAAGTCAGGACAAGCTTCCAAACCCTTTGCATTTTCGATAAACGTGAAAGTTTCATTCTGCCAAGCGGGGATATCGGAATGATCGTTTACATATACGGGGTTATTGGAAACAAGGCTGAATTTAAATATATCATCAGCAATACCGTTAGATCTTATCTCTAAGGACGGTCCACCTGTATGATCTGAACCTGTATATGAAATATTATTTTTAATAATTACGTTTGCGGGATTTCCCGAAAGCTTCGGGTCGTCAAGATCACCCTCATATCCTTCATACCAAGGAATAATTTCTTCGTAAGTCGGAAAAGCGGCGATCCATGCATCGTTTCTTGTTGCAACCATAGCATTTGCCATTTCCTCGGCGTGAGTAAACCAACACTCAACGGGGTCAAGCATTTCATCACGGGTTCTGTTATCGTAACTGATAGGATGCTTTGCGGAATTTATAATAAGATTGTTTTCAATGACATTATCTCTGCCGCCACAACCCACAATAGCGGTAGATGCCGTATTGACACAAATATTACCGTATGCAGTCTGTCCGCTGAGACCGTCATCCCAATAGATGGCATGGGCAAAAACGTCTCCTTGACCGACATCGTGAATGTAATTATATCTTATAACGCAGCCGTATGAAACCAAATTCCTGCCCGCATAGAAAGCTGAACAGTCAGAGGTTTCCATGCAAACATTGTAAACCTCATTGTATTCCATAACATGATTCGGGCCGCTCCATCTTACAGCCATATGAGGAGCATTGCATATTTCGTTGTGCGAAACTGTGCTCCCACAGCCTGAAAGATCAATTGCAGGAGTATATGTTCTTTGAATTACGGAAAAATCATGGATATAGTTGTTATACACAAGATTATTTGAGGGTGTAAGAGTTGTAGCATCTCCACCTGAGAGAATAATACCGTAAGAACCGAGATTGTAACATTCACTATTCTGAACTGTAATATTATTACCATTTGCAACTATAGCGCTGTTTCTGATGTTAAATATCTTGCAGTTATCAACGGTAATATAGTTACCGCTAATATTTAAACCGTTTGATCTCGTTGCGCAAAAACTAAAGCCCTTGAAATTTACATATGAAATATCTGAAGCGGTTATAATAGGTTTTTGAAGCGAAGATATCATAATTTCTGCGTCTTCAAAGCCTTCTGTTTTATAAACATAAAGGATACCCTTTTCTTTATCTATAAAAAATTCTCCCTGAGAATCAATTTCATCATAAACATTTAGAAAATAGAATGGCGCACCTTTCGAAATACCGTATGTAACGGCATTTGCAAGGGTAAATTCACCTGTATCAACATCGATATTCCCGAAACGTGTTGTGGAATCCCTCCAGGAAAATTTAAAATAACCGTGTGCATAAATATCATTGTAGGAAGACCATTTTGAAACACGCTCAAAAACATCATCGTAAACCTTAAAAACTCCACCCCTGTTATTTACGGAGTAATCGAAGCCTTCTATTGTATAAAAACCGTCTTTAGAGTTGTTAAAATCTATACTTGTAAAGACTTGATGAGTATCTCCCGTATCAATAACTATGTAAGTTTTTACAAATCCATCATTGGGATAACGTGCAAGGGTCGATCTTTCTCCGTTTATGAAAAGCTCCATAGCATTTCCGCCAACAGTCGAAATTATATCGGATGTCAGACCTTTTTTCTGAAGGTCAACCTTAACGACCTTTTCTTTTGCTGTATCATCGAGAAGTTTTTCTTTTTCCTCCTCAGAAATAGGCTCAAAGTCACTTGCTGAAAGAATAAGTCCACCAGAAACAACCGCCCCGAATTCACTTTCGGAAACGTATGTAATAGGACACTCCTCTGTACCGGAATCTTCTGCCGTAAATTCAAGACCCTCGGTAAGCTGATATTCACCGTCTTTAACAAAAACGGTAATTCCGCCAACGGGAAGACCCTCACCTGCTTTTAACTCACGAATTTTTGCCTGAGCTTCGGGAATAGTTTTAAAAGGTGAAGCTTCGGAGCCGTCACCGCTTGTTTCAACCTTTCCGTCAACGTACAAAGTCAACGCCGAGCCTTCAACGGCTGAGGAGTATTCTCTTTTTACTTCATCTTCCTTAACAAAAGGCTTATCCATTGTTCCCTGCTGTGAGCATGACGCTAAGACGGAGGCAGAAAGGAGCGAAGCCAATGCCAACGCAATAAATCTTTTAATAGCCATATTTTTTTCTCCTTACTATCGGGAAATAATAACCGATTTAATAAATAACAATTCAAAATTGATTATTTGGTATTATTATAGCACAATTAAACGCAATCGTCTACCCCCCCCCGAAAACTTCACACTTTTGTCATATTTAAAGCGATAAAAATACGTTCAGGCTATCTTATATAAAGAAGGTCTGAACGCATAATGATTAGTTAATTCTGCATATCTTATCAAAAGGAATACATTCGAATTTTCCTGATATTATTCATAAAATCAGAAAAACAAAGATTCAGCTTTTATATAAAATAAACTCCCACCCGACCGTGAGGAACACCCGTACACGAAGTGTACAAGCTATCTTATGATAAACTCAAACCCTGCTTCGGCAGGGCGGGTAAGACCGCTCCACTGCTTTGTGCTCCCAACGTCCGTAGAACAGGTGCAATAGCTGAACACGGGAGGTCTGCATACCCACAGCAGAAGTCGGAATCCCTCAAGTGAAATGTAGGTTTTAATTATACCATAAAACACGCATCGCGCAGGAAGAATATTTCATTTTTAATTATTATTCGATACCGTCTTCAACTTCGAGATCATACTCTTCATCAAGCTTAGCATCGAATGCTTCCATAACGGCATTGAATTCGTCTTCATCCTCGATAGTGGAAAGAAGTCCGCCTTCTTCGCTATCATCATCGTCCATACGAAGGATAATAAATTCACACTCTTCATCATTGATATTTGCAGCTTCAACAAGTGCAAGATAACATTTACCGTTATATTCAATACCTTCTACTACAACATAATCAGTTTCTTTACCGTCTTCGTCGTATAAGGTTACGATATCGTCCATATTGTTTTCGTTATTCATTTTAATTCAGCCTTTCGGGTGATTCTTTTTCCTGATTATATTATACTCTATTTTTAATGAGTTGTCAAGAGGGTTATTGATTTTTTCTTAAAATCGCATTAATTTCTTTTTCGATATCGCTTTTGGGAACAGTTGCCGTAATGAATGTGTGGTTTCCGTTTTCCGATGCCTCAAAGATATTATTACCCTCGTTATCAACAATAATCTTACCTGTTTCTGTCAAACCGAAATTTCTTTCAGTACCGAATACGGCAAACATAACGGTTAGCAGATCCCAACTCTTGCGAATTCTGAGTTCCCCGCAAAAAAGTCCGTAAGCCTTGTTAACAGGGTCGTTATCATCGGCAATTTCAAACCCGGTAAAGACATCAACACCAAGCTCATAACCTGAAAAGAAAACATCTCCGGGATATTTTTCACAAAATTTTTTTGCGGCTTCCACATGGCAATGAATGTTGTATGTACGACCTGTCTTATACTCTGCCGCCATGGGAATAACAGCATGAACTTTACGGTTAAACAATTCGGGGTATCTTTCATAAGCAAACCAGAGTGTGTTGAGCATACCTATCGTAACGATAATAACTCCATCATCTTCAGACTCGGAAAGGACTTTTTCATAAAGAGCCGTAGAATCCCACGCCTGTTTTTCTCCGTTCAAATATTTATTGGGGAAATTCTCCGCTATATCTTTATTATATTTCAAACCCTTCACATGGAAACCTTCGGGCTTGTATTCACCTATAAGAACATCGGGTCTGTTGAAATGTGTACAAATAGCATCTATACAAGCTGTACCGTATCTGTTTGACGTACAATTTATTATTGCGGAGATATCAAACCCGAATTCATCTGCCCAATGGTTAAGAAGGGCTATAGCCCCAACATCGTCACAGTCAGGACCAATATCAGTATCAAGGATAACTTTTCGTTTTTTAATGCAAAGAGGTTCAAATTTTTTCATATTAATCACCCATACCTCTGCCTATGCGGCGGAACAAATACTTTATTCAACCTAAATTTGATAGTGAAACAGTAAAAACAGACTTTTCAATAGAATTATTGTTTTTTTCTTAAAATCCCATTAATCTCTTTTTCGATATCACTTTTGGGAACTGTGGCTGTAATAAAAGCATGGTTTCCTGTCTCGGAAGCTTCAAAAGTATTATTACCCTCAGCATCGATAATAACCTTACCTGTTTCTGTCAAACCGAAAAATTTTTCAGTACCGAAAACCGCAAACATAACAGTTACAAGATCCCAGCTGTTGCGGATCCTTTTTTCACCGCAATAGAGTCCGTATGCTTTATTAATGGGATCGTTATCATCGGCAATTTCAAAACCGGTCATAATATCCACACCAAGCTCAAAGCCTGAGAAAAATACATCTCCGGGATACTTTTCGCAGAAATTCTTTGCAGCTTCCGCATGACAGAAAATGTTGTATTCATGTCCCTTTTTATATTCTGCCGCCATGGGGATAACTGCGTGAACTTTACCCTTAAACAGTTCGGGATATTTTTCATAAGCAAACCAGAAGGTATTAAGCATACCGATTGTAACAATAATAACTCCGTCATCTTCGGACTCGGAAAGTATCTTTTCATAAAGAGCCGTAGAATCCCATACCTGTTTTTCCCCGTTCAAGCATTTGTTGGGGAAATTTTCCGCTATAAATTTATTATATTTCAAACCTTCAGCATTAAAGCCTTCGGGCTTATATTCCCCTATAAGAACATCGGGTCTGTTGAAATGCGTACAAAGAGCATCAATACACGCGGTACCGTATCTGTTTGAAGTACAGTTTATTATTGCAGAAATCTCAAAACCGTATTCATCAGCCCAATGATTAAGAAGGGCTATAGCCCCAACATCGTCACAGTCGGGACCGATATCCGTATCAAGGATAACTTTTCGTTTTTTAATGCAAAGAGGTTCAAATTTTTTCATAACTACAATTCCCTTTCATATAAGGTCTTCTATTATTGTATTTGAAACAAGCCAACCCTTAGGAGTCAGCACAAAACTACCGTCAGGTAAAATATTTGCCATATTATTTTTTATCAAGTTCTCGCAAAAACTTTTTTTTGCAGGATTCTTGCATATATCCGCATAGATGTTTTCGGAAATCCCGTCAGACATTCTCAATCCTAAAATGACCTTTTCTTCAAAGATCTGCGGAGCTTCAAGAATTTCATCTGTTATAGGTAAAACCTGCCCATTCAATGCAATATATTCCGAAACATTCTTTTCAAAATGATACCGATTTTTTCCGTCAAAGCCGTACGCACCCGTACCGAATGCAAGATATTTTTCCTGCTCCCAATAAGCACAGTTATGAACAGACCGAAATCCTTTTTTTGCGTAATTGGATATTTCATAATGCTCATAGCCGTTATTTCTCATGGTCTCGGAAACATACAAATACAAGTCTGAAACCTCATCATCGGGTAATGCTGAATCCAGATATGAATACATGGGTGTCCCCTCTTCGTATTTCAATATATAAACGGAAGAATGTTCGGGGTTCAAGGAAATCAGTTTATCAAGCGATCTTTTCAGTCTTTCCGAATGATTTTCGGAAGGAATACCTATAATAAGGTCAAGATTTACATTTGAAGAAAAATCCCTCAGATAGAAATAAGCCTTTTCCGCTTCTGCCGCTGTATGTCTTCTGCCCAAAAGTCGCAGTTCCTCGTCGTCAAAGCTCTGTACCCCCATACTGAAACGGTTAAACCACAAAGCTTTTTCAGATTTTGCAGTAAGAACACTGTCGGGATTCACTTCAAGAGTTTTTTCGGCAGAGCTTATATTAAATTTTTTATCCAAAGCTTCCAAAACAGAATAAAGCTGTTTTTCCGTCAAAACAGAAGGAGTTCCGCCTCCGAAATAAACGCTCTTTACAGACTCATTCAAAGCGGAAGAGGAATTTATCTGCGATATCAAAGCAGAAACATACTTTTCGCGTATTTCCTCTGAAGCAGGAGCTGAATAGAAATCACAATATTTACATTTTGAAGCACAAAAAGGGATGTGTATATAAATTGATGTACTCATTGTATCTCCCCTTCCGTTTCTATCAAATATTTCCAATACCTTCGCGGCATATACTGCCGTCTGAGACGTTCATTTTTACGGGAAGAGATAGCCACCGTTCTGTAATACTGTTTCCAAAGATCGGCAAAAATAAGATCGGCATCGGAATAAAAATTCCGACGAACCTCTGCAAGATCCGATGTTTCTTCCTCTGCCTCAATATCCCATTGACCGACAATATACTCTTCCCTGTTATAAAGTCCGAAAACATTTCTTCGGACATCCCTTATAATAAACAGATCGTCATTGTTTCTTTTGGAAAAATAGGACATCAAATATTCAGTAATATTATTATCGGGCTCATATTCAGCATATAAAATACCGTTTTTCAATTCCCTGAAACGTATAAAACCCTTACAACGCTCAATTTCATATCCGACCTGCTGAACTAAAGTAATATAATCCATTACCTGTGGCAGATTATACATGGATTCAACCCTTTTACCAAATTTAAATGCCGCACGGATATAGTTAAAAATTATCAGGTCCTTGTCTTCCCTGCCTGAGCAGAAAGATATTTTTATATCTTCAAGTCCGTCAGCCCCAAGTTCCCGCAAAATGCCTTTAAGAACTCTCTCGTATTTCGTCATATCGGTTGAAATAATACGATTTTCAGCAAAAAGGTCTGTCTGAGAAGACTCTTCGGAAAGAATTGATTCGGGAAGCGTTTTTTCATTGTAAGCATCAAAAACGATAGTCAGGAAGCCTTCAAAGCTGCCGTCATAAATAAAATTTACGGAATTCATACAATTTAATCTTGACTTTTGAATGGATATATAATATAATTAAGGTGTGTAATCCTTTATTTCCGTAAGACTTTCAATTATCTTACCGTATATTTCATAAGGTTTACTTTCAAATGAACGACCCATTCGGAGAGCCTGTTCCCTTGTGGGGGCAAAAAGCTCAGCCTTATAAAGAACAAGTCCGTTATCGTTTATGGATATCGTAACGTAAAAATCTTCTCCATCCTGACGGATAGAGGACTTAACACCGAGCTTCTTTCTCATTTTTGCGATTTCGCGCATGGTATATACAGAAGCTTTTTCTCTTACTGAAAGAGGGATTTCTGTTCCAATAGCTTCAACAATGCTTTTGGCTGAAATTGCAGGCTGAATATAGCGTTCACCCTCAAAGGTATATTCTTCAATGGTACCCTGTTCAAGGAGCTCACCCAAAGCTTCCATTATGGTAAAACCGTTTATATCGCACATTGCAATTATGTCGTTTGTGGTATGTAAAGGCATGGGACAACTTGCCACATCAAGAATATAAAGAACAAGAATTTTTGTTTGATTTGTGTTTAAAAGCATAACTAACCTTCTTTAATTTTTTTGTCATAATATAATATATCACATTTTAGAAAAAAAATCAAGTCCTATTGAATGAATACAAAATAAATTTCATTATATTCCACACAAAGTAAATTTAAATATAAAGAAAGGATGAACCATATGTTACCGAATGATCTGCAATTCCATATTGAATGTAAAAAGGGAGATATCGGAAAATTTGTTATTCTTACGGGAGATCCACAAAGGACCGATAAAATCGCAAAATACTTTGAAAATGCCGTTTTAGTTTCAAGCAACAGAGAGTACCGTATATGGACGGGAACACTTAAAGGCGAAAAAGTTTCTGTCTGCTCCACGGGCATCGGAGGACCTTCCACGGCAATAGCTGTAGAGGAGCTTTACAAATGCGGGGCGGAAGTTATGATACGCATTGGTACTTGCGGAGGCATAAATACCAAAGTAGAAGGCGGTGACGTGGTAATAGCCACGGGAGCTATCCGTCAGGAAGGCACGACCTTGCAATACGTACCTGCAGAATATCCCGCAGTTGCAGACCATGATGTTATCTCCGCCCTGATAGAAGCGGCAAAAAGTGAAAACAGACGTTACCATACGGGTATAATCCAATCAAAAGACTCCTTTTACGGTCAGCACAGTCCCGAAATAATGCCCGTATCCGCAGAGCTTGAAAACAAATGGGAAGCGTGGAAAAAAGCAGGAGTTCTGTGTAGCGAAATGGAATGCTCAACAGTCTTTGTTGTAGGCGGAATAAGAGGCATAAAAACAGGTGCGGTCCTCCATGTTCTCTGGAATCAGGAAAGAGAAAAGCTCGGACTTCCGAACCCCACAGACGAAAACACGGAAAACGCAATAAAAATTGCAGTAAAAGCTATTGAAAATCTTATTGGGTAAATAAAAGTATTTTATATGGGGGAAACTTCTTTTCATGTGGAAAGAAGTTTCCCCCATACCCTCTTCAAGAAAAGCAGATTAAGGTTAACAAAAAATCAAATGAGAACATTCATTTTATAGGATTCATTATTAATTAGTTATGGGAAACCTTCCACTTTTCAACCGAAAAGAAAAAGGTTTCCCATAATTCACTAAACTATTTAATTTTTCTTTCCTTTATTGATTCCCGCATCAAGATTTGCATTTGTCAAGCTTGCAATACTCTGCATTGTTTCGGAGATCGTTCCGTTTTTAGCGGCATCTTCGATGGCATCAAAGATATTGTCATCTGTGAATGCAAAAATAACTCTGTCAAAATAAGAATTTGTAGCTTTTGTCATATACACTTCCGCAGACATTTCGTCAAAGAAGTTCATATCCATAAATTCTTCTTTCCATTCTTCGGGGTCGTCATCAAGGGAAGCAAAGAGGAATTCCATAAAGACTGCAAGTGTATCAATATCACTTGTTTTTTCTTTTGTAACGGAATAGAAGCTGTTTTCGTTGGAAATTACGCCTCTTGTATTGTCAACAGCACGGGGACCGTCAGGTGCATAGCAATAGCCGAGAGCGCTCATTTCGCCTGCAAGGTCATCACTGCCTGTGCTGATAAGGTCACCGATACCGAAACCCGAGTACTCGCACATAAGTGCGTATTTACCTTCACCGAATTTTTTAACGATTCCTTCATGTGCGCCGGAAGCTTTTTCAAGATAGCCCTCTTCATAAAGGTCGTTACCGAATTGGAGAGCCTCTGTTACTTCGGGAGTAAGAAGTCCGTATTCATATTTACCGTTTGAATCCTCTGTTATGTACTCACCACCGTTGGAAAGAACCAACATACGGAAGAAATAGTCATTTGAAGGTGAAATATAGAATTCATTATCAACGGAAGACGTTTCAACACAAGCGTCTCCGACTTTTTTCAACGTATCCCAATTCCATATACCCTGTTCGTAATACTCGTTGGGAGTAGGCTGATTGATTATTGTGAACAGTTCGGGGTTATACACAATTGCATCACTGAAGCCTACGGGACCCTGACCCCAATGCTGAGGATAGAACGCAACAGTATCCTCGTTCCATGTAAGAGATTCCAACAATTCATCGGAACCGTATTTACCGCTGTAAAGATCTATTCCCGAAATCTCGTTAAGAGGGATATAGAAACCGCCAAGATACATGGGATATGTATTTTTCAAACGGAACTTAACGAGATCAGAAAAAGGAACACCTGAACCGAAGCTTATGCTGAAGTCTGTTTCTTCACCGCAATGGGTAATGATCGTACAGTTGTAATCGTCTTCGATCTGATCAAGACGTGCCATTAACATTTCATGACGGAGAGTTGATGCACCTGAAGCCTCATCTGTATATCTGAGGTCATGGTCTTCTTCCGTAAAGATTCTGAAAGTCATTCCCTCAAAATCCACAGAATCGGGAGTACTTTTAATAAAGTCCATAAGCTCAGGAGCGTTTCCCGAACATGCAGACACTGTAAGAGCAAGTGCTGCAGCCAAGGCAAGTTTTCTTATTTTCATTTTTCAACATCCTTTATTGTTTAATTAGCTGAATAATTATATCATACTTTTATCAAAACAACAAGAATAAAATTAGACTTTTTATTGAATTCCTTTTCCGTATGACAAGTTGAGGTGACAATCATTTTATAAAAACAAAAACACGGAGAAGCTTTTTTGGTTTAAAGCTTCTCCTTATACTGTTTAATTATTTAGAGTTTACAGATTGATCCAGCAAACCGTTTACATTCTGAGCATACTGCTGAAGACTCTCTGTAATAGTTCCCTTTTTAACAGCATCTTCTATCATATCAAACAAAATACCGCTGTCATACGCAAAAACAACATTATCAAAGTCTTTGTTAAGCATTTTTGAAAGGAATACTTGACCTGATGTTTCATCAAGGAAGTTAAATTCTGTATATTCTTCTTTCCAATACTCAGTATCTCCGTCAACAGGCTCGCAGAATATCTCCAAAAATCTACCCACAGAATCAAGAGAATCGATTTTCTCTTTTGTTACATACCAAACGGTATTTTCAATGGACATAAGACCTGTTGTAACAGTTTCGGGATTTTTGGGTCCGATGGGAGGATAACAAACTCCGACACCCTCATTCATAATCATAATATATTCGTCATAATAACCTGAATATTCGCACATTACAGCATATTTGCCTTCGCCAAACTCTTCCGTTACGATTACATGGTCAGAACCGTTGGGGTTTATTGCCCCCTCATTCAACAATTCATTCGCAAACTCCATAGCCTCAACGACCTCAGGAGAATTAAGGGCGTAAGCATACTTTCCGTTTTCATTCTGTTCTATAAATTTACCACCGTTGGAACGGATAAGCATTCTGGGAAAATAACTGTTGAGAGCTGTAAGATATTTCGGATTCGTTCCCGTTGAAATTTCCTGACAAGCATCTGAAATTGTCTGAAGAGCTTCCCAATCCCATTCACCCTGCTCATAAAGTTCGTTGGGATTTGCGTGATTTATTTCCTTGAAGATCTGAGGATTGTAGAACATTGCATCGGAGAAGCCCATATGGATATAACCCCAGTGAACAGGCCAGAAGCCTATAATATCACCGTTCCAGGTTATAGCCTCAAGGAATGATTCAGTACCGTATTTTCCGCTTGAGATATCAATATATGGAATCTCATTAAGAGGTACAAAATAATTCTTACCTACCATATCAAATGCTATCTTGAATCTGCTCTGATAAAAGTCAGCTCTGGGAATTCCCGAAATATAATATGTAGCATAATTTCTGTCTTCATCACCGTCACAAATGATATCGCAGTTATATGTCTTTTCTATTTCGGCAAGTCTGGCAATAAAAGCATCCTTACGGCTTGACGGAGATTCGTCTTCAGCGATAAAATCAAGACCCTCACCTGCATCAGCATGGCTCAATACCCTGAATTCCATTCCACCGAAATCAATATCGGAGGACATATTTCCCAAAAAGTCCAACAATTGGGGCGCGTTACCTGCACAGGAAGTCAAAACAAGGATCAAAGCTAAACATAATGCAAGCTTTGCAAAGAACTTTTTCTTCATAATGATTACCTCGAATTTCTATTAGTATTACGTGTATATATTTATTATACCATATAAAATCGGGGATGTCAACTCTCATTTTTGATAATAAGGTGAAAAAATTTTCATAATATACAAAAAAACAGGGTCTTTCGACCCTGTTAAAATGTATATTGTTTAATTATTCTGCATTGATTCCCTCATCAAGGAGAGCATTTGCCTGAGATTGAAGAGATTCAAGCTTTTCTCTTACAGCCCCTGTCTCTGCGGCTTCAAGAAGAATGTCATAGAGCTCATCTTCCTGATATGCAAAGAATACGGGGTCAAATTTTGTATTTTCAAACTTAGACATAAAAACATCTTCGGATGTTGAATCGTAAAAATTAGTTCCGAGGAAATCTTCTACCCAATCCATAGGCTCGTCACCGAGAGGTTCAAAAAGCAATTCCATGAAATTGCCGAGTGCATCAGATTCAGTTTCTTTTTCAATAGTTGCAAAAATGTACATATTCTCATCGGAAATCATACCCGTTTCATCGGCCTCTCCCTTCGGTCCGATAGGATTGAAAGCCCAACCGTATTCACCCTGCATATCCGTACCGATAACACCCTTATCATCGAAAATACCCTGAACGGAATATTCTGCGATTATAGCAAGTTTTTCGTCTACAAACAATTTAAGTGCATCCTGAACGTCATCGGGATATTCCATAAGATAGCCTTCATTGAAATATCTGTTAGATTCCTGAACAGCTTCCATAACCTCGGGTTCAAGAAGGGCATATGAATATTTTCCCTCAGCATTTCTGCTTAAATACTCACCGCCGTTTGAACATACCATCATACGCACAAAGTAGTTATTCATTGTAGACAAGTACAACGGATAATCCGCAGTAGATGTTGAAAGACAAGCCTTACCTATACGTTCAAGTGCATCCCAATTCCATTCACCCTGCTCATAAAGCTCGTGAGGTGTGGGAATATTTATCATTGAGAAAACATAGGGATTAAAGAAAAGAGCATCGCTGAAGTTGGGAGTTATTATACCCCAATACTGAGGATATGCTGCAACTGTATCCCCTTTCCATGTAAGGTCTTCTATAAGCTGTTCTGAACCGTACTTACCGCTGTAAAGATCAATAGTTGAAATTTCATTAAGCGGCATTACGTAACCGTTTTGGTAATGTGGCCAGATAGTATGAAGTCTATGGTTTATCAGATCCGCATAAGGACTTCCCACAGCTTGACGGATCATGAGAGTATCTTCATCATACTCAACCATTTCAATGGTACAGTCATAATCCTTTTCGATCTTATCATATCTTGCAAAAAGCATTTCGGAACGAGCTGAAGGAACAACGGTTTCGTCCTTCATCAGTCTTGTGGAACCGCCTGCACTTCCTGAGTCAACAATTCTGAATGTAAGGCCTTCAAAGTCAACTTCTCCTGTTCTTGCACCTAAAAAATCTTTAAGCTCATACTGAGGTCCTGAGCATGAAGTAAGTACTGCAAGAGCTGCTCCCAATACGGCTAATTTTCTTAATTTCATTTTATACGGTCCTTTCAAGGTATAAATTATCTTATTAATTATATCATATTATAATAAATAAATCTATATTTATATGTAAACTTTTAACGACATAAATCTTTTACCAAAAAATATCGGCTTTTATGGGAAATCTAAGGCGAAAACTATTGACAAATCAAGGCCGAAATGATATAATGTAGTTTGTAGTATAATGAAAAAAAAGAGGTATCGCAAAATGGAAAAAACTTATAAAATGAATGTTGCGGGTGTGGAGAGAGACCTTCCCATATGCCCCGTAAATGACGAACTGTCTATTGCCGCATTTGTAATTTTCGGTGATGTTGAATTAACTTGCAAATGTGCGGAAGAGCTTATTAAAAAGGTTCCCGAGCATGATATCATGATTGCGGCAGAGGCTAAGAGTATTCCGTTGATACACGAAATGGCACGTCAGATGGGCGTAAACAAATATATTATTGCCCGTAAAGTACCAAAGCTCTATATGCACGACCCAATGAGCGTTTCCGTAAAATCAATTACAACAGAAGCCGTTCAGACTCTTTACATTGACAAATCAGATGCGGATGCAATGAAAGGAAAAAGAGTTCTTATCGTTGACGACGTTATCAGCACGGGCGAAAGCATAAAGGCCGTTGAAAAATTAGTTGAGCTTTCAGGTGGAAACCTCGTAGGTAAAGCTGCGATCCTTGCAGAAGGCGGAGCAAAAGACAGAAACGATATTATATACCTTGAACCTCTCCCCCTTTTTATAAAAAACAACTAATTCAAGACAGCACGCATTTTTATTTGAAAACAACCCATATTGAAATAAAACACTTATAAGGAGAATGCTAAAATGACAATTCTTGTAACAGGCGGAGCAGGCTATATCGGCAGCCACACTTGCGTTGAAATGCTTAATAAAGGCTATGATGTTGTTATCATTGACAATCTTGATAACAGCAACATCAAATCCATTGAAAGAGTTAAACAGATAACGGGCAAAGAGCCTAAATTCTATCAAGCCGATGTAAGAGACAGAGCCGCATTGGATAAAATATTTACAGAAAATAAAATTGATGAAGTTATTCACTTTGCAGGACTTAAGGCTGTTGGTGAATCCGTACAAAAGCCATTGGAATACTATGATAACAACCTTATCAGCACAATAGTACTTCTTGAAACAATGAGAGCACACAATGTTAAGAAAATAGTGTTCAGTTCTTCCGCAACTGTTTACGGTCTTGTGGCAGGAAACGAACCTCTCGGAGAAGAGCTTCCCACATCCGCAATCAACCCCTACGGCAGAACAAAAGTTTTCATTGAGCATATACTTATCGACCTTGCGGCATCCGACCCCGAATGGTCTGTAGTCCTTCTCAGATACTTCAATCCCCTCGGAGCACACGAAAGCGGTCTTATAGGTGAAGACCCCAACGGCATTCCTAACAATCTCATGCCTTACATCGCACAGGTTGCAGTAGGAAGACTTGAAAAGCTCAATGTCTTCGGTGATGACTACAACACTCCCGACGGCACAGGTATCCGTGACTACATTCACGTAGTTGACCTTGCAAAAGGACATATAAAAGCCCTTGAATATGCGGCAGACCATACAGGCTGTGAAGCTGTAAACCTCGGTACAGGATGTGGTTCTTCAGTTCTTCAGGTAAAAGATGCTTTTGAAAAAGCGTCAGGCGTAACAATTCCCTTTGTTATTGCACCTCGCCGTCCCGGTGACCCCGATGCAGTATTTGCAAAGGTTGAAAAGGCTGAAAGGCTCCTTGGATGGAAGGCTGAAAAGAATATCGACGATATGTGCCGTGACACATGGAATTGGCAGAAAAACAATCCCAACGGATTTAGAGACTGATAAATAGAGGCATAAAATGAGAACGGGAACATCATCAAGCGAATATGCAAGATACGGAATCGAAGAAGGCGCAAGAATGGCAAAGTCTCACGGTTTTTCATGCTTTGATTACAGCGGTTTCACAAACACGGAAACAGATTTTTTCCGTTTACCAGAAGAGCTTTTCAAAAAAGAGCTTCTCCGTATAAAAGAAGCATACAACAAAGCAGGTATAACAGTATTTCAAGCACACGCCCCTTGGAGATGGCCCGTCAACGACTCAACGTCCGAAGCCCGTGAAGAACGTTTTAATGCCATGGCGAAAGCGATACGGGGATGTTCGTACCTCGATTGCCCGAATTTCGTAATACACGTTATTATGCCTTTCGGTGTAGACAGCCCCGATAATCCCGAAGAAATGAAAGCTTTAAATACTGACTTTATGTTAAGACTCGGAAAGGTCGCAAGAGCATACGGGGTAAAGCATATTAACATTGAAAACCTTCCCTTCAAAAATCTTCCCATAAATTACACATATCAGGTAGTCGAATTCGTAAAGGAGCTTAACGAAATAAGCGGTAGTGATATGTATAAGGTATGTTTTGACACAGGTCACGCAAATTACTGTTCGGAAAACATTACAGACAGCATTCGCCTTATAGGCAAAGATCTTTTGGGAACACTTCACATTCATGATAACGACGGAAGATCAGATCAGCACCTGACTCCAGGACTCGGAAACATTGATTGGAACGGTTTTACAAAAGCACTCAAGGATATATGCTTTAACGGAGTTCTTAACCTCGAAGTTAAAACATTGCCAACGGAAGAGGAACAGTTGAAGTCCGCTAACATAATAACGAAATTGGCAAACAGTATAATTTATACGATTATATATATTATTAAGGGGAAACTTTTTTCGGATGAAAAAGGTTTCCCATGAATTTTATTAAGAATTAAATTTTTTATTTAAAAACTCAACTGTCAGTTGATAAACAAAAACTCAACTTTGCGTTGAGAGAAAAAGATTTAAACACCTGAAATGGTATATTCTTTTTAAACACATATTCTCAAAATTAACTAAGCGGTTATTGATTTTCCCATTTTTTTATAGTATAATATAAATGTAAAAAGTACTTGGAAAAAGATGTGCATCGCCTTCTTACAGTAAAAAAGGAGATTACGGTATATGAATAACATGGAAAACATAGGAAAATTCATTGCAGAAAAAAGAAAACAGTCAGGCATGACACAAGAAGCCTTTGCGACTAAATTAGGTATATCACCTCAAGCTGTTTCTAAATGGGAAAATAACGTAGGGCTTCCCGATATATCATTATTACCTCATATAGCAAAGGTTTTGGATATATCCATCGACGATATGTTTAAAATAAAAAAACCAAAACAAATTACGCAGTTTCCCTCTTCGTTTGAGGGTATGGACTTCATATGTTCAATTGGAAACAGAGCTTGTTACTCTTCAAAGGAAGTTGAAAAGGCAGATGAAAACGGAAAAGTCTCTTTCAAAGACGGAAGCTTTGCTGATATTACAGAAAACTATGTTGAAAATAAAGGTCGGGGCGAAGTAAAAATAATTGAACCTGATAGCCCCATAGAAGAGGATGAAGAAATTAAGGAAAAAATAAATGAAGCTTTGCCTTATTTCGATTCAATCGAAATTTCCCTCGGTATTCCCTGTTTCTCAAAAATAGTCAAGGCAAATGACGGTGTAGCAAGAATAGAGGCTTACGGTGACTCTGAATTTATGAAAAAGTTCAGCTTTGAAGTTAAAAACGGAAGACTTATCGCAGAAACAAAACAGATTCAAAACTACAGTGGAAACAGAATCAATAACAATATGTTAAATATTTACACAGATTTTGATTGCGGCAAAGATTTGTCTGTCAACATAAACGGCTGTGCTGAATGTTTGACAGAGCTTGATTTTGAAACAGCGAAACTGAACATAAACGGAAGCGGTGATATCAGAGGCAAAAATTTCAAAGACCTTAACGCAAGAATAAACGGAAGCGGTGATATCAGAGGAAAAAGCACCGAAAAACTTGATGCCACCATAAACGGTAGCGGTGACATTGAAATTGATACGGTAACACAGCAAAACACACTTAGAATAAACGGCAGCGGCGCTATCAATATCTGCACGGCAAACAATACCGATGCACAAATAAACGGCAGCGGTGATATCGACATAAAAAAGACCACAGGTAATCTGAAAACAAAAATTGCAGGCTCAGGGGACCTTAAAATTTGCGGAGAAGTTGAGGAGTATTTCTGCGAGATAAACGGAAGCGGAGATATCGACGCAGAAAATCTGACAACAACAAGGGCAACCGTATATCTGTCGGGAGCTTCCGAAGTTGTAATCGGCAGAATAATTGAATCATCAAAAGAAAAAATAGAAAAAACTGCGACTCTTACAGTAAAACAAAGAGGATAATTGCATATAAAAACTCATTTAATTATTTTCGGGAAAAACCTTTAAAAATTGGTTTTTCCCGAATTTTAAATAAAAAAACATTCTATATTTATATTCTGTCTTTATATCTCTCAGCGGTAATCACACCATTCTCCACATGAAGTTTGCATATTCTTGCAGTCCTACGCTCAACGTAACCGGGGTCATTTTCATCCTTATAGTCACGGGCATGATATATAGCGTAATACTGTCCGTCAAGTTTTATAATGCTGTGATGTCCTGTTCCTTCCTCAAACTCATTCTTTATCAAAACGGGAGTAAACTTCTCCCCGTTCTCACATTTAACAAAGTTTATTTCTGTAAGGTCTGACTCATCTGTTCGTGCTGACGCATATCCCACATGGTAGGTGTCATTCTGGAAACAGCCTCCGCTGTACATAACGTACTGCAACTCCCCTTCCTTAAACCAGAAAGCCCCCTCTATGGTATGCCACGGAAAATCCTTTCTGTATGAAGGTGTGTACTGTTCTTCATCAAGAGTTGCAAACACAACGTCACGGACATTATATTCGGGAGTATAAGGGTCAAGCAAACGATCAATACAAACTCTCGTACCTATGCGGTCTCCTTTATTTCCGTTTCTTGCAAACCATAAAAACAGACCTGAATCTGTTTTTACAACATGGGAGTCAATGGAAAAATAATCATACAAACGCTTCGGCTTTTCAAAAGGTCCCAATGGAGAATCTGAAGACATAACGTGCATAAACTCATCGCAGTTACCTACTCTGCAAGAGAAATATATATAATATTTTTCGTCAAGCTTGATTATTGAAGGTGCCCAATAACTTCTTCCGTTTTCCACAGAAGCAACTATCCCCTCAAAATGCCACACTCCGAAAACATCATCGGAAGAATATGCCTCAACCCCATTGTCCCCAGTAACATATAAGTAAAAACTGCCGTTATCCTCAAAAATAAAAGGATCGGGTTGATTTCTGTCCACGTCAAATTTAAGTTTCATAACAGTACTCCTTTAATAAATCATTTTTCTATTCCAACGTAACCTGTTTGCTCTATTATATACTGCCCCTCATCGGAAAGGATCCAATTTATAAGTATATCCACGTTGGGATTAGTGTTATTCTCATATGTCACCGCATACACGGGGGTCACTATTGGATAACTTTTATTTTTTATGTTTTCAACGGTAGGAGCAACTCCATCGACGGCAATCATTTTGATTTCGGGATTTCTGATGATACCTTCCACATAATATCTGAAAGAAAAACCGATGGAGCCCGATTTACTTTGATAGTCAACGACCTCTTCAATGATAACGCCCATCCCACTTATCGTTCTGGTTTCAGGATCAACAATGGGAGTTTCACCCATAAAGCGGATCAGCATACTTTGGCTACCGCTACCTTCGTTACGTTGGAAAGCAACGATCTCCTCATCTGAGCCACCTACCTCGCTCCAATTTTTTATTTGACCGGAATAGATCCCCTTGATCTGATCAACAGTCAAGCTATCTATCGGATTATCCTTATGAACGAAGAAAACGAAGGCTTCTGTGCCTATCTGTGTATATTTGAAAACCGTTCCACACTTCTCAGCATATTCGACCTGCTCTTTTGACGGAGCAGCACCAAAAAAGATGTCCGTCTTTTTTTCGGCAAGCTTCTCATACCCGCCTAAGGTGTTATTATATTCAAACACGCCGTCGCGCAAGCTTGTCGTTTCGGGATATACGGCATTAACAAAAGCAGAATAAACGGGAAATGCAGCCGTTGCACCGTCTATAATAGGAAGATATTCAGTAAGCTTAAGGGTTTTGCTATCAAACTTCACTATCTTTGAATCCTCCACAAATGGAAGATATTCATAAACGTTAATATTCGGCGTTACGTCTATCGTAATGCTTTCCTCATATTTTTCTATACTGTACGGAATAGCAAATGAAATCCCCACGGCAACGAGGCAACACACCCAACATATCAAGTATTTTATTCTTTTTTTCAACCAAATAAAGGGTATTATTGATGGGAGGAAAAAGATTGCCGCTGCAGATAAAATACGTCCCGACAGGTTTGGAAGAGATATTGCCAGAACAAGAGCAATAAGTCCTACTGAATAAGAAGCTATTACAATACCGATAGTTAATATGATCTTTAAGACGGTAATAAGCTTTTGGTTTATATATGTTTTCATGTTTTACCCCTTTCTTTGTCTCATTATACAACAAAGCCACGTGGTAGAGTTTACGCAAAGAATAACCGCATTTGAAACTGTGGACTATATAGTTATTTAATTATTCAGCATACAATTTTTAACCGCGTTTTCTATCTGCTCTTTCCATTCTTTGTTTCCGGAGACAAGGATCTCCAATTTAGGTTCATTGGATGTGCCAAGAACGAGCAGATTTTTTTGTGTGCTTACCGAAAATATTGATTTCATGGGAATTCGGACCTCATTTGTTGAAAAATTTATTTTGTGAGGATAGAATTCAAGTCCTTCTTCAGTCAGAAACAGCCAACCGCCGTTTCCTTTAAAAGTTGCCACACCGTCACAGATAACTCTTCGACTTGAGGATATTTCCTTGCGGGTTTTAGCAAATTTCTTTTCCATCAGTTTGCTGAACAGGAATACAAAAAAGGCGAAAAGAAATCCAGACAAAATCCCCCCAATGATTCCTACGGGAACGCTCCATGATCTGAGTCCGAAAAGTAATCCCATCGGCACACCGAAAACACTCCCTGTAAGTAAATATTCTTTTGCTCCGTTTCTGAATGTCATGTTTCTGACCTCCTATTAAATATAAGTAGTGATTTAAAGTTTTTTCAGTTCCCAATCAAAGCAAATAAAATCCGCTTTTTTATCAAGATCCCAAGGTAGAGTAAATATATTAAGTAAATATTTTGTTGGGGGCTTTGATATATATTTTTTGTAGGCTTTAGCAACTCGCCAGAATTCTTCCGTAGTATAGCGCTCGGGAAGTTTGCGGAGGGTTTCTCTTAAAAACATTTCTTTTTCTTCGGGTAAATCAAGCCAAAAGTTGAGTAACGTAGGTCTCAGCTTTACCTCTGCATTATCAAATTTTTCTTTATAGTCAGGATTTTCTTCAAAATATTTCTTGATTTGAACCAGAATATCTTCGGAAACAGGTTTGACCCAATATGAATCCTCGTAAACGAAGTCAATTTTCGGTTTCATTTTGGGAGTGAAGCATTTTTTCATAATTATAAACTGACCAAGAGTATCCCCCTTTTTCCACCGCGCATGGTCTGAAGAGTAATCTTCGGCTGCAACACGTGGCTTTATATCTATTACTTGCCAATATCCTTTAGTGTAACATGTAACAAAATCTCCTATTTTTATTTGAGCCATAGTATTACCGCCTTTCATAGAATACGTTTAGTAAATGACTTGAATTTATTATACCACAAAAAAATTGTGTTGTCAATATAGAACAAGTGTGTTTTGTAAAAAAAAGTTTTAATTTACCCTATTGCAAAATCTGAATTTATGTGCTATAATGTATAAGCTGATTTGAACAGCACAATTTAATACAGGGGTATAGCTCAGCAGGTAGAGCAGCGGTCTCCAAAACCGCGTGCCGAGGGTTCGATCCCTTCTGCCCCTGCCAAACAAAAAAACCGCAAGAGAATCGTTCTTTTGCGGTTTTTTATTTTGCCGTTTGGCAGGGAGAAAAGAAGTGTTTTCTAACGGGATTTCTAACACATTTCTGTTAATTGCTATCTGAGAAAAGAGATGTCATACTGTTTGCAAGACTTTGTTTCCGTTTTATATCAAGATGACCATATGTATTTGCAGTCATTGATATATCAGCATGACCGAGCCACTCTTGAACATCTTTCAAATTGTACCCCTTAGACAATAACAAACTAGCACAGCTATGGCGAAGCCCATGAATAGAAATATGCGGCAGTTTGTGCTTTTTGATAATTTTACTAAATTTATGACTTAAAAAATCGGGTGTTAAAGGTCTTCCATCTTGCCATGTAAAAATATAAAGGCTTGATTTATAACCTTTTCCGAGTAGCTTTTTATTTGAGTGTTGCGTATTCTGTATCTGTATAAGTAAATGTTTTATCTCTTCATTTAATGGGTATGTTCTATAACTACTTTTGCTTTTTGTAGTATCTTTTTCAACTAAAGATGTATGTTTCACAAGTGTATGTTTTACAGTTATTGTATTATCTTCGAAGTTAACAGAATCCCATTGCAAGCCACAAATTTCACTTCTGCGCATACCATAAAAAGCACCCATTAAAATCATAGGATAAATATATTCAGTTTTAGATTCTTCAAGTAATAATTTAAGCTGTTCTTCAGTGTAAAATTTTGCAGTATGTTTTTCAATTGACGGCAGTTCCACATCCTCACAGAAATTCCGCTGAATAAATCCTTTTTTTACGGCTGATTTCATGACTTGATTTATAATATTTTTATGCTTACGCAATGAACACGGTGATAAACCGCCATTACCGTCTTTTCGTCCGTTTTTATATTTTTCATCAAAATACAGTTGTAAATCATTTGATTCTACATCAGAAAGTCTTAATTTACGTTCTGCAAAGTACGGAGCAATGTGAATTAATACAAGTTTTTCATATGTTTCAAAAGTTATAATGTCGATTTTATTCTTTTGATTTTCAAGCCAAATATTTATATATTCCGAAAATAAAATATCAGTTGAAATAAGACCGCTTAATTTTTGGTATTTGTTTAATTGTTCACGAAGAGCCGCTTCGGCTCTTTTTTTATTTCCTCTTTCAGGAAAACCTAAAGCTACCCATTTTTGTTTTCGTTTTCCGTTTTCATAAATATTGATAACTGCGTAGTACATTCCTTTTTTAACTTGTATGCTTCCCGTAATAGTCTTTTGCATAGTAACTCCTTTCCAATAATCAACCATGATATTGAGCTGATTGTAAATACAATATAACTGATTTTTTAGGTATAATCCACTTTCGTCCAACTCTTAAAGCTGAAATGGTTTTTTTATTTAACAAATTATAAACTGAGTTTTTTCCAAGGCGAAGCACCGTCATGAGGTCTTCAACCGTCAATACATCATTGTATTCTTTTAACATAATTCTCCTTTCATATTTCTTTTATGTCGGTAAAATATCCGTCAACATAAAAGTCTTTATCAATAACAATAATACTTCCGTCTTTTTCAAAACGTTTTACTTCCGATATTCTACGTACGAAAGCTTTCCAAGTCTCCTTATCAGTAACCTGAATAGAATTGTATTGTTTATTTAAATCCAAATTGGATATAATAAAGACTTTAGTATAACAAGCTACTTTATCATTGTACCTACACGGCAAATTACAAGGATATCCATCAAGATATGTAAGCATTTCAGTTATTGGTATCTGCGAGTGAAATTCATCAAATAGAATAATATCTTGCTGTTTATAGCTATCGAAAGGGTTTGAATATTTATTTATTCTATAAACATTTTCATAGCCAAATGTCTCCATGACATACTTCGTTTTTCCTACACCAGTAGAACCGAATATATATACTATTTTAAGTATTCTGAATTGTGTGTTATGTCCTTCTTCAAGGTATATTTGTCGGGTTTTATCGATATTTTGCAATCTGTTCATTGCGCTTGGGAATTTTTCAATAATATCGTAATTTGTACATCCTTTTTTTATCATATCTCGTATTTCTTCTGATTGAGTATTTGTTTTGCGCTTTTCTACGGGAAGTTCGCCCCATTCTTCAAAAGTTTCAGGTATATTTGTTCCTTTTTTTAAACTATTTTCATACTTACCTTCTTTACGAATATAGTCACGGTTTTCTTCATTCGTTCCCTTGCATGGTTCTAAATGTGCTTCGTAAAATCTTTTTTTAAGTGTTGAAAACTTTATAGCATTTTCTGCTGCAAGATAAATATGAGTATGTGGAGTTCCTTCTTCGCCGACCTCATCACACATACACCAATACTTAATAGACTTAAGCTCAGCTAAATTCAACTTTAATTGATCATGCGAAAAGTTATGTACTATAGGATTATTAATAGTAATCTGCCACTTTCTACTTGATTTTTCATCAGGCATTTTATCGCTTCCTTTCTAATTATTTGAAATACACAAAACACACGTTTGCTAAAAGGTAATACTATCTTTAGCAAACAAAATATATGCCTAACATAATGTTAACTTTACAATATGTATTATATAACAAAACTATTTGTTTGTCAATACATTTTGTCGTTATCTTACAAAATATTTACAAAACATCTTTTACACAAATTGTATATTGAAAAATAATTCAATTTATGATATAATATAAAA
>JAZSMD010000031.1:0-66415 GCA_045535665.1 Eubacteriales bacterium | reverse complement strand
GGAAGTCAAAGCAAAGGTTGAAGAGCTTGCGGAAAAATTGGAAATTGCAGACAAGCTGAAAAAGAAGCCCACACAGCTTTCAGGCGGTCAGGCACAGAGAGTAGCCATTGCAAGAGCTCTTATCCATAACCCGAAAATGATCCTTGCGGACGAACCTACGGGCGCTCTTGACGAAGCAACAGGCAAAAGCATAATGGAAATATTCACACAGATAAATAAAGAAAACGGCACGACTCTTATCGTTGTTACCCACGATAAAGGTGTTGCTGATTATTGCGGCAGGACTGTAGTTATGAAGGACGGTAAAATTGAGCAGTAAGACGCTTTTGTAAAATTGGCTTTTTCATCTTAATCTTAATTAGCGTGATTTATCACGTTGATTTCCTCTGTTTAGGGTGACAGGGGTTATCCGAATCTGCCTAAAAGCGAGTCTTTTTAAGCCTTTTCTGCGTTTCGTCCTTGAAAGGCGCCAGCCTGTCTGCGTCCTCAACGCAGAAAATCCAATAAAAATCCTTCGTTTTTAGGTCGAAGATTTTCTGCAGGCAGATTTTTGGTCAGACAAGGCAAAAACGCAGCTAATCCTTGTCGGATTTGCGAGTATTTTAACGCAGTATGACCGAAAATCTGCCTGTAGAAAACACGGTTCGGATACCCCCTGTCACCCTAATAGTGCGAGGGAGACTTTACTTTTACTTGAAAAGAAAAGTTTCCCTCGTACGTTTTTTATGATCTCTTATTTATTATTTAAAAATTCATTTGTTCCCCAATTTAATTTAATGAATCTCGGATGATAGTCTGTTGTGTTGACAGCATCGCCGTTTATTACGTTTACATTGTATGAAATAAGCAAAGAGCCTTCTTCCGAAAGATGGGGATGAGCTTTTGCGTTGTAAGTGTAATAATTGTTGCCGTCACTGTTTTTCATATGGGATTCTTCAGAAGTATAAATTTGTATCGGTTCGGAAAACGGACCTACGGGAGAGTCTCCCAAAGCCACCATGACAGATTCCGATTGCGTGAGGTATGTGTATACGGCGGCATATTTGCCTTCATACGCTCCGCTTTGAATTCTTGAAACACTTAACTCGCATGAGACCTGTTCTATAAGAGGCTTTGAATCTTCAATATTTTCACTCCATTCAGAGCCTGTCCAAAATCTGATTTTTGAAAAATCCCGAATATCGTCTTTATGTATTCTTGCAACCAAAAGATCTTTGGGATGCATAAGGGCTTTAATGTTGTCTCTGTAGCCGTAAATGTAAATATATTCATCGGCGTTTACAGCACCTGCCTGAGAGGTATTGTTCAATATCCCTATCCCAAAAGCATATTCATGATCTTCGCATTTTTTCAGAAGCTGAGAAATATTTTCTGTTCTTTTGAATTGATCAAATAAAGGTTCAAAATCTTCTGAAATAGGTATTTCTATAAGGTCTATTTGCACAGGTTTCCAATCCTCTTGAGTAAATGCCAATATAAAAACTGAATTGTCAAGCACGAACATATCAAAAAGCCATTGGTTCTCTCCGAAAAGATTGGAGTTTTCACCTGTTTCCATTGAAGCTTTATATCCGTAATAAAAAGTCATTTTATCAGGGTCAGGCTTGTCACCTTCGAGAACTGCGGCACTGTGATTTGCCCATGAAGAATTTTTTATGTTTCCGGCTTTGTCTGCAGAGCCTATTTTTGTGTCGCTGAAAATAAAAAGAGTTTTTGTTTCGCTGTCTGAACTTGACGGCTCGTCATTTCCGTTTAACGCAACAGAATAAATGCCGTCAGCACACAGCCAACCGTTTTCTGTTCCTGCTCTGTTGAAGAAATTTGTCCAATCGCTGTCGGAATAGCATACAGGGTGTTTTTCGATAAAGCTCATAGATACAGTTCCTTTCGTGCATGCAGTCCCTAAAACAGTAAGGATGCATATGAGTAATAAAATTATTTTCTTTGCCATATTTAAAACTCCCTTTTATTCTTGTTGTAATTAGTATAGCATAGTTTTTTTGCTTTGTCAATGGCAGTTTTCGTGAAAGGAGATAATTTTTACATATTATTTATTGACTTCTAAAGGAAAATGTGGTATACTGTATATTGAGATAATATAGTATTCGTAAAGGAATTTTTACGGTCTGTAAATCATCGGAGGTGTCGGAATGAAAGGGCTTATCAGGAGTTTTGTATATGCTTTTAACGGTATAAAATATGCTGTTTTAACGGAACGGAATTTCAGGATACATTTAGCGGCAATATTTTTTGTGTTGTATTTTTCCTTCCTTTACGGACTTGAAGTCTCGCAATACGGTATTTTAGCTTTGATATTAGCTATAGTTCCCTCCTTGGAGCTTGTCAACACTGCCATTGAGAATGCTGTAAATGTAAAAACAGAAGGATTTAACTCGTATGCGAAAATTGCAAAGGATTCTGCTGCGGCTGCGGTTCTGATATCTGCAATAGCTTCTCTTGGCGTTGCTGTCTCTTTGTTTTCCGATTTGGAGAAACTCGTTGTTGCTATACGGACTGCGATATCGCTGCCTCATTTGATAATATTGGTTTTGGCTGCGATTTTTTGGATATATTTTATATTTTTCTTTGGTAAAAAACGTGATAAATAAATTAAGGACGGTAAAATTATGAAAAGCGGATTTGTTTCAATCATAGGACGCGCAAATGTTGGTAAAAGCACTCTTATGAATTCACTTATAGGTGAGAAAATAGCGATCGTTTCAGACAAGCCTCAGACCACAAGAGGCCGTGTAACAGGTATTTATAATGATGACGACGTTCAGCTTGTATTTATAGATACACCCGGTATTCATACTCCAAAAAACAAGTTGGGTGAACATATGATAAGAACTTCTGCAGAAGCCTTTTCAGGTGTTGATGTAGTTCTTTTCGTTGCGGAAGCTAAAAAGCCCAGAAGCTCCGAGCTTCAGATAATCGAAAAGCTTAAGGGTTCAAATGTCCCTGTAATCCTCGTACTCAATAAAGTTGATATTATTTCAAAAGGAGAAGTTGCTGAGGCTATCGGAGAATATTCTCAACTCTATTCTTTTGCTTCCATAGTTCCTGTTTCAGCTAAAAACGAGGACGGTGTGGATATCGTTTTAAAGGAAATACTTCCTTTTATTGATGAAGGAGAGCTTCTTTATCCCACAGATATTGCAACAGATATGACTTCGCGCCAGTTGGTTGAAGAGATCGTGCGTGAAAAATTCCTCAACAACCTTTACGATGAAATTCCTCACGGTATTGCAATAGAGACTGTTGTTTATAAGGATACGGAAACAACACGAGGCGAGCCTATTTCAAATATAAATATCAATATTATTTGCGAAAAAGAACAGCACAAAGGTATGATAATCGGTAAAAAGGGCGCCATGCTCAAAAAAACAGCTTCCGAAGCCCGTGCCGATATTGAGGACCTTTTAGGTCATAAAATATATATGGAATGTCATGTAAAAGTTCGTGAGAATTGGCGTGATAATGAAAGTCTTATCCGTTCTTACGGCTTGAATTTCATGGAATAAACGGTTATGAATGATTTTTCGGTCAACGGAATAGTTTTGAGGACAGCTCCTTTTAAAGAAAGCAGTGCTGTTCTTACCTTGCTTACTGCTGAACACGGAAAAATGTCCGTAGTGGCTCAAGGTGTAAGAAAAGTAAAAAAAAGCGGCTTGTACGCTCAACCATTTTCTTACTCGGAGTTTGTTTTAAGTAAAAGCAAAGGTCTGCCCGTTTGCCGTTCAGCAGATCTGAAAGAAACATTTTACGGTTTACGGGAAGATATGGAACGACTTGCCATCGGTCAGTATCTTTTGGAGACCTCTCTGCTTGTGGGGGAGGAAGTTTCCGATGGAAATGAGTTTTTGAAGCTGCTTCTGAATTCATTGTATTTGCTTTCCCGAAAGGAAAGCGGAATATTACCTGCCGTTGTTAAAGTTGTTTATGAGCTGAAATTTGCGTATTTGTGTGGATACGGTGTTGATCCCGAATTCTGCGGAGAGTGCGGAAAAGAGGCTGAATACTGGAGTTTCGATGACGGTTTTATTTGCGGAAACTGTGCTTCGGAACACTTTTCCGTAATTCATCCGGTTTCCCCTGCGGTTTGCAAGGCTATAAAACATATTTTGACAACGGACGGAAAAGGCGCTTACTCATTTAAGATGAGCGACAAGGCTTTCGGAGATCTTTCGACCCTTTCCGAAAAATATCTGGAAGCGAAAACCGAGACACGATTCAGAGCTCTTGATTTTTATTCGAAATTAGAGTCTGAATAACAGAAAGGAAACACAATGCATTATAATTTTAAATCTCTTGAATTTGATAAGATCAGACAAAGACTTGCCTCTTTTGCTCTTTCTGAAGACGGTAAAAAGCTTTGTTCCGTTCTTGTACCTTATTCTAAAATAGAAGATGCTGATCAGGCACTTGCAGAAACAGATGCCGCCGCAGTTCTTTACATTAAATATCAGATACCTCAATTTGAAGACCTGCGCGATATCGTCAATTCATGCACTCGCGCACAAAGCGGCTCAACACTATCCATACGAGAGCTTATGGATATAGGTCTTGTTCTTCGTGTTGCAAGAAATTTAAGTGAATTTCTTGGGGAAAAGGCAGAAGCGGAAGTTTTTAAAGACTACCGTGAACGTCTTATGCCAAATAAATATTTCGAAGAGAAGATACAGTCTGCATTTATCAGCGAAGAGGAAGTTTCCGATACTGCTTCCCCTGCTTTGCTTGATATCAGACGTAAGCAGATGCAGGCAAAAAATAAAATACGTTCATCTCTTGAAGGTATAATTCATTCTCAGGCTCACCAAAAACAGCTTCAGGATTCAATCGTTACCATCAGAAACGGCAGATATGTTATTCCTGTCAAAGCCGAATACAGAAATGAATTCGGAGGACTTGTGCATGACGTTTCCTCAAGCGGTGCCACACTTTTTATTGAGCCCGTTCAGGTAGTTCAGGCAAATAACGAGCTTTCAGTTCTGGCTGCTAAGGAACAGCAGGAAATTGAAAGAATTCTTTCTGAATTTTCAGTAGAGGCAGGCTCTTTTGCTGAAAATATAATTGAAAACTACAAGGTGTCCTTGTTCTTTGATTTTACATTTGCAAAAGCAAGATTTGCATATGATCTCAAAGCTTCAAGACCCAAGCTTAATCAGGACGGTATCGTGAAACTCAGGGGCGCACGTCATCCCCTTATTGATAAGGATAAAGTTGTACCTATAGATGTCAGTCTTGGCTTAGAATACAATGCGCTCATTATTACAGGTCCCAATACAGGCGGTAAAACTGTAACTTTAAAGACAGTAGGCCTTTTGTGCCTTATGGCAAAATCAGGGCTTTTTATTCCCGTAAAGGACGGTGCTTCCGTAGCATTTTTTGATAATGTTTTTGCAGATATCGGTGACGAGCAGAGTATTGAGCAGAGTCTTTCTACTTTCTCATCTCACATGAAGAATATCATCGGTATTCTGGAAAAAGCGGACAATAATTCTCTTGTACTCCTTGACGAATTAGGTTCAGGAACTGACCCTGCAGAGGGTGCGGCTCTTGCTATTTCAATAATTGAAAAGCTTTTGGAGATTGGAGTTCGCCTTGTTTGTACTACTCACTATGCAGAGCTTAAGCTTTATGCGCTTCATACTCCCAATGTTGAAAATGCATCCTGTGAATTTGACGTTGCAACGCTTCGTCCCACCTACAGACTTATTGTGGGTATTCCCGGTAAATCAAATGCGTTTGCCATAGCTTCAAAGCTTGGAATGACTGATGAGATCATTGAAAACGCAAAGGAAAACCTTAAAAGTGAAACTGTCAACGTGGAAGCCGTTCTTGCAGATCTTGAAATCAAGCGTAAGAGCATTGAACTTGATGCTGAACGTGCGGCTGAACTTAAGCAGGATGCTGAACGCAGATTGAAAAATATTGAAAATGAGATTTCCTCTCGTTGGGCTGATGCTGAAAGAGACATTAAAAAACAAAAAGAAAAGGCTGTTGATCTTATAGAACGTACTCGCCGAGAGGCTGAAAGTATGATGCGTCAGATCGAAGACCTTCGTAAGGCAAAAGATAAGGAAGAATTCAGAAAGAGTCTTAAACAGGCTCAGGCTAAGGTTGATGAGACTATTGATTCCCTTTCAAATGAAGCCGAAATGAATAAAAAGCCCGAAAAGAAACCGTTGACAAGGGCTTTGGTAAAAGGTGATGATGTCCGCATCTACAGTCTTGGCGTTGATGCTGTTGTTCTTGAACTTCCTGATTCAAAAGGTATGGTTTATGTTCAGGCAGGTGCTTTGAAAACAAAAGTAAAGCAAAGCGACCTTGAGCTTATTAAGAAAAAACGTACCGAATACGAAAGTGTCGCAACTGTTAAGACAAACCGAGCTACAAGAAGTGTAAAGAGTGAACTTGACATCCGTGGAATGACGGCATTTGAAGCTGAGAGTCTCATTGAGGATTATCTCAGCGACTGCGTGACAGCCGGACTTTCTACTGCAAGTATTATTCACGGAAAAGGCACAGGAGCTCTTCGTGCGGCAGTTCATTTACAGTTGAAACATCACCCCTTGGTTTTGGAATTCCGACTTGGACTTTACGGTGAGGGCGAGAATGGAGTCACTATTGTTACTTTAAAAAGATAGAATATGAAAAGAGCTTTTCTTATAACCGGTATTTCAGCGTTAGCTTTTCTGCTCAGCGTTGAATCTGTTGAAATAGTTTATGTTACCTGGATACTATTATTTGCTGCGGCGGTATGTCTTATTTCCGTCGCAGTACGGTTTATTTTCGGTTCGAGAAAAACTCTCGATAATACAAGATATCCGAGATTCAAAAGTGTTTTCGAAATACTTATAGCTTCAAGTCTTTCTATTTGCTTGTGTGGAACCGTATATGTTTATAAGGTTTACAATTATAACTCTGTTATATACCAATATAACGGATGTACCGTAGAATGTGTTTTGCAGAAGGTTTCCGAAGAACAGTATTCTGATGAAGGATATTGCTATTTTGAAGCAAAACCTGTTTCAGGAATAGATACCAAGGGATATAATGTCAAAATTTTTACTGATGGTTTTCCGTCAGTAGAGGTTTATGATAAAATTTCGGGAAGTTTTACTTTTTTAGAAAATGGCAAGGCTTATAAAATTCAAGGTCTTTCAACAGGAGTCGTTTTAGTTTCTTTTTCGGATGATTTTATCGTTGAGCCTGTTTCGGAAAAACCGTTTTGGTTTAATATTATAGAATTGAGACGTTTTATAAAAAATGCTTCAATCTCAACAGTCGGAAAATCTCACGGTTTTATAAAAGCTCTTCTTTTGGGCGACAGAACGGATATGTCAAGGGATGAATTTAATTCTTTGAAAAAATCAGGTCTGCTTCATGTAACTGCTGTTTCAGGGTTTCATGCTGGAATTGCGGCCTCTTTTGTATTAGCTCTTTTTTCATTTGTAAAGAATCGTTGGGTTAAGTATACGGCGACTTTTGTTGTTCTTCTGTTCTTGGCTGCAGTTACAGGATTTTCGCCCTCTGTAATAAGAGCTGTCTTTATGATAAGTGCGACTTTTGCAGGGGCATTGATACTTCGTAGAACGGATTCTTTAAACTTGTTAGGCGCAATTCTGACAGGCTGTTTGGTTGTCTCTCCCTTTGCTGCATATTCCGCTTCGTTACTTCTTTCATTTTCTGCTACTGCGGGACTGATTCTTTTCGCAAAACCTCTACAAATTGCAATAACAACATGGTGGTTCAAGTGTACAGGAAAATATGTTTCCAAGTTTTTCAGTGGAGTTATAGCGACCTTTTCAGTATCCCTTTCCTGTTCCGTTTTTTCCATACCTGTAAGTATGGCTCTTTTCAATAGCTTTTCAGCGGCAGGCCTTATTTCAAATCTTTTATGCTTGTGGCTGATAAAATATATATTTATTTTATCCTCCGTAACGATTTCTTTATCTGCATTTTCGTTTTTAAAACCGTTTTTTAATGTGGTCTCTTTGGTTGTGAATTGGAGTGTGAATTACATAATGAAAATAAGTGCTTTGTTTTCCGACACCTTTTTATCTGAGCTGAAAGTTGATCCTGTAACAATAATAATTTCAGCCCTTATCGGATTCTTTGTTTATCTGTTTATGGGAAAAAGATTTGCAAATAAGAATAGTAACAAGAGCAATAAGCAAGTGGGAAGAGTTTCTCTTGCAGTAATTGTTTCTATAGCTGTTCTGATATCAACGGCAGTTGCGGAAAAACTTGTAACTTCTAATGATAATAAATTGCATACTGTTTTTGTAGATGTGGGACAGGGCTCAGGGGCATATATTTGCATGAACGGAAAGGCAATTATTTTCGATTGCGGAGGCTCGAAATCCGCAGGGGATGCAATAAATGAGTCCCTTTATGAACATGGAGTAAAAGAAATTGATTGTATTGTTATTTCGCATCTTCACGAGGAGCATGCAAACGGAATGGAAGATATATTTGATGAATGGGAAATTGACGAGGTAATTATTCCTGATACGGAAAAAGAGCCTGAATTCCTGACAGAGCTTATGACATTGGCTTTAGCTGAAGGTTCGGAGATCTTGGAGATATCAGAAGATCTGACCAGAAAATTGGGAGAGGTTGAGATAGAACTCCTTACCAATCATTTTGATCCTGAATCATCAGACCCAAACGAAAACTGTATTGTTTCTGTTGTATCGTATTCTGATTTCAGTGTTATGTTTACAGGAGATTTAACAAGTTGGGCAGAGGGAAGACTTGTCGATAATTATGGTTCAGCTTTAAAATCAACAGTATTCACTGTGCCTCATCACGGTTCAAAAGATTCCTCTTCAGATAGTTTCCTTGCCATGGTTTCTCCTGAAGTTTCAGTTATTTCAGTAGGACTTAACAATTACGGATTCCCTTCTGATGGGACTTTGGAAAAGCTTTTAAAATACGGAGAAATCTTTATAACTCAAGTATCGGGAGATATAGAATTCATAACAGACGGTACAGAAATAAACAGGAAATAATATATTTTGCGGAGAAACAATTTTACAAGTTTCTCCGCAAATTTTTTAGTCTGTTTAGTTTTTAATCGTAATAATTTATTTGTGCCATCGGGTTATCGGAAATATCTTTATACAGAACATTATACGTATTGATATTCCATGGGTCGTTTTGATCAATTTCAAAAACTCGTCCGCCTCTGATGGAATGTCTGTTGTAACCGTTGTAAGACAACGCTCCGTCGTAACAAAGTTTAATACCGCAGTATTTTGCCGCAAAGTTACAGTCGTGGTCATGACCGCAGCAGATCGTTTTTACGTCTCCTCTTTGGAGAATTGCTGCAAATAGACCTGAGTTTATGTTTCCGTTACCGAGAGCTTCTCCGCAGTATCCTTCAAGCCCTGTTTCTACAGGGTTTTTAGCTGCCAGCCAGAATTCGGGAAGCGGAACATGGAAGTACATAAGTCCCGGTATTTTTTTGCCGTTATGTTTTTCAAGTTCCACTGAACTGTTCCAATACCACATTACTTGTTCAAAATAAAGGGCTCCGTAGTTTGTGTTGTCTGTGAAATTTATGGGTAGGCGGCGAACATCTCTGATCTCAGGGTTATTGCATCTTTCGATAAAGTCTCCCAAACCTATGTGGGAATCAAGTCCCCAGATATTAAAAATAATATCTTCGCTGTCATGGGCTTTTATGGGAAGAACATAGTTTGCAACACCTCCGATATCCTCAGGACCTCTTTTTGATACGTTTAAATCAAAACGCTCATAAGCAGGTTGCTGTTCGATATTGGGGCCTGCCTCGTGGTCATGGTTGCCGAAAACGTGAGCCCAGGGAATATTTCTTTTTTCAAAAATAACCGCTAAATCGCAAAGGAAATCATAAATCTTGTCAACCTGAGGCTTATCGCTTTCATCTGTTATGTGGTGAACTGTATCTCCACCAATGAGTATAAGGTCGGGTTTTGTATTTTCAACAACTGCATCAATTGCATCGAGTGTCGCCTGATTATGTCCATGGGTATCTGAAAACATAAGGATCTTAAATTTTCCCTCTTTATTGAATCTGAGTGGAACTTTTGTATAAAGATTTTCTTCAAGATAAGACATATATTATTCTCCAATCTAATTAAGTATTCAGATATTTATCGGGATTATCGGTCATGTCTTTATAATGAACCATGTAAGTATTCACGTTCCAGGGATCTTTTTCATCAACTTCAATAATTCTTCCTCCGCGAATTGAGGACATGCAGTATCCGTCGAAAGAAAGTCCTCCGTCAAAGCATAAGTTGATTCCGCAGAATTTTGCAGAATAGTCAATGTTGTGGTCGTGACCGCAAACAATTGTTTTTATATCTCCACGCTGAAGAATTTCTGCAAAAAGACCGCTGTTAAGCCCTGAACAACCAACGCCTTCATTGACGTGACCTTGCAAATTGGTTTCTATGGGATTTGCAGGAGCTATTCTGAATTCGGGAAGGGGAACGTGGAAGAATACCATTCCCGGAATCTTCTTTCCGAAGTGTTCTTCCATTTCCACTGAACTGTTCCAATACCACATGAGCTGATCAAAACGGATAGTATCGCTTCCGCCTATAAGGCCCATGGAGTTTGGAACTCTTGATTTTACTATATCGGGGTTATTGCAATCTTTCGCAAATTCTCCCAGAGTATCGTGTGAATCCAATCCCCAGACATTATAAATTATTTCATCGCTGTCATGAGCTTTTATGGGCAGGACATAGTTTGCCATACCGCTTATGTTTTCAGGACCTCTTTTGGAAATGTTGTATTCAAAGCGTTCATATGCAGGCTGCTGTTGTGCGTTTGTCAGACCGCAGTTCCAGTCGTGATTTCCGAAAACATGAGCCCATGGAATGTGCTTTTCTTCAAGCACTTCTGTGAGATCTTTGAGAAAGTCATAAATCTTTTCCAAAAGAGCTTCATCGTTTTCGGCAGTCATATTGTGAATAGTATCTCCGCCTATGAGTACAAGATCGGGAGTTGTATTTTCAACAACCACACGGAAAGCTGCTGCCGTTCTTGGATTATGATTGTCTCTTCCGTGCACGTCTGAAACCATTAAGATTTTAAATTTCCCGTCGCCGTTGAATCTCAATTCTTTTTTCATGTAGAGATTCTCATTAAGGTATGACATTTTCATTGTCCTTTCTTATTTCTTATTGTCCCTGTTCTGAATAATAGTTATCGTACATATAATCGTAATTGGGGAGAACATAGTCATAAACCATTTCTTCTATATAGTGTCTATATCTTTCATAGGCTTCTGCTGCTGAAAGACCTTGTTTTGCAGATTCACCGAACTTTGACGCCATATCACGGCCTACGTCTGTCTGATTCCAGAATGTGTAGTCATACCTTGCATATTGCATTACATCAAAGAATATCTTGGTGTCTGTTTCATCAATAAATGTTGTGGTGTCATAGTAATCGTAAAGACCATCTCTTCCACCCAGTTCTTCAAAGGGTTCAAAGAGCAGAGAGAGAGTATGTGCTGCAATTTCAGGTTCTTCACTTGCTCTGCTGATAGCAGTACCTCCCGTTGCAGATTGGATGAAGTTTGCCCATTTGCCGTATTCAGCATCGGGACCGCAGGGGAAAGGCATTATATTGTAGGAGAAGGAACTGCTTTTATATGCGATATCTCCTCGTGTCAATGTGTCTCCGCGTGCTAAGGTAGCCGCAGTTTCTTCATTTAAGAATTTTTTAACTTCAACCCAACCGTTTTGTGTATCTATTGTGGGATATTTTGCCATCCATTCGCGTGTCTTATCATAAGCTGTTACAAATCTTTCGGGGAAGGTGTTCGATACTGTTTCTCCCGCATTGTTTTTGGTTACGAAATGAACGTCATTGGAGTAGATCATCATGTCGAAGAATCCTGCTTCATTTGTACTTATTGCAGGCAATAACCCGTCACCCTTGGGAACCTGAAGCTTAGCCAGATATTCGTTTTCAAAAGTGTCCCATGTCCATGTTTCGTTTTCATAGAATTCATGGAAATCAGCAATTCCGTTTACAGAGAGAACATCTGTGTTGTAAGCAATAACATAGCTGTCAACAGGCTGATATCCAACCCAGAAAAGAGGTTGTACGGCATAAGGAACAGAGTCTATCATTACGGGTTCAAGAATATTTGCGTCCCCGTATTTTTCGGTGTCGCTAAGGTCTATATAATCAGGAAATTCATTTATTGGGTGAAAGAATCCGCCCAAAGCAAGCATTTGCATTGCATTCATATAAACTAAGGAAACGATGTCTGCTTTTACAAGATCTGACATTGCTGTTACCTGATAGGTGTCTTCATCATAAGAGTCATCAAAAATGACCTCTACGTTTATCTGATCTTTAATATCTTTGATTCTTTTAAGTAGAGCTTCACCCTGAGTGGTGGTTTTATCATATGTAAAAATTCCTGTACCTTCTTCAAAGCTTTGCTCTTTATGTAAGAAATAACACTGATAGCCTTCATAATCCACGTCTGATACGTCTGTTACAAATTCAAGAAGGGAAATCTGTGAATTTTCGCAAGCTGAAAGGAAAAATGTTGTACATACAATTATTGACAGTATGATAGAAATAAACCGTTTCATGGTAATCTCCTTACATAATTTTATGTTTATATATTAAAACTGCCGCAAGGTATTTCTGTTCAGAAACACCCTGACGGCAGTTTTAACTTTTACCAATTAGTTATCGAATTGATAATAGTAGTTATCATACATATAGTCGAAGTTGGGTTCAATGAAGTCGTATATCATTTCATTGATAGTGTTTCTGTTCTTTTCCATGGATTCTGCTATTCCTACGCCTTGTCTGATATCTCCGCCGAAGTCGGAATGAACCTGTCTTCCAACGTCGCTCTGATCCCAGAAGGTATAGTCATAACGTACGTTTTCCATAAGTGCAAAGTATATCTCGGTATCTGTATCTGTGAGGAAGATAGAACCATTGTAATAATCGTACAAACCGTCTCTGCCACCGAATTCTTCAAAGGGTTCGAACCACAAGGAGATTGTATGAGCTGCGATTTCAGGTTCTTCGCTTGTTGTTGCGATACCTACACCATTGATTCTCTGCATATACTGAGCCCAAACACCGTATGGCGCATCGGGACCTGCAGGGAAGGGCATAAGACCGTAGTCAAACTTTGCCTTGTATGCAACGTCTCCTGTTGTTACCTGACTTGCACCTGCGAGACCTACCATTGCAGTTTCTTCAAGGAAGTTGTCAATGCTTTGTACTCCTGATTCAAAACAGATAGTATCTTTATATTTATTTGCCCATTCAAGACCTTTTTCATAAGCACGAACAAAAGATTCGGGATAGGGATTTATAACGTTTTCGCCTGCTGCGTTTCTTGTTACGAATTGTACATTGTTGGAATAAAGAAGAGAGCTGAAGTACTGAATATCAACCGTTGACAGAGAATAAATGTAACCGCTTGAAGTTTGAACTTTAGCCTTGTCTAAAAATTCTGTTTCAAATGTATCCCATGTCCATGTTTCATCTTCCCAAAATTCGTGGAAATCTGTAATACCGTTAGGAATGGTGAGATTTTTATTGTAAACAAGAATATAGCTGTCAAGAGGCTGATATCCGGGCCAGAAGCAGGGAAGAACGGCATAAGGTACAGAGTTTACCATTGCAGGTTCGAGAACATTCGCAGCACCGTATTTGTCTGTATCGTTAAGGTCAATATAGTCGGGGAAATCTGTTACGGGGAAAAGGAAACCTCCGTTAGCGAATACCTGCATTGCATTCATGTAGCTGAATGAAATTGCATCTGCTTTAAGAGATCCACCCATTGTTGCCAATTGGTAGGATGCATAGTCATGTGTGTAGTCAAATACGAATTCTACATTTATTTCGTCTTTGATATCCTGTATTCTTTGAAGCATTTCTTCACCGATCTGCGTATTTGAGTCATAGCCTAAAATGCTTTTATCTTCTTCGTAGTCTGAGCCACCGTCAAAATAGTATTTGAATTTGTATCCACCGTAGTCTACGGTTGCCCCCATATCCTTAATGAATTCCATAAGTGTTACGGGTTCTCCTCCGCACGCACTGAGTATTGTAGCTGCGCATAAAAGCAAAGCTAACAATGATAAAATTTTTCTTTTCATGATAAAAATCCTTTCATTATTTTTTAATCTTCAAATTGATAATAATAATTTTCATACATATAGTCGAAGTTCTCGAGCATATGGTTTTCTATGAACGTAATCATTGCATCGCGGTAGGCTTCCATAGCTTCCTGTGCTGATCTTGTTGAACCAAGCACGCCTCCGAAATAGTTACTTACTGTACGTCCGAGGTCTGAGCCACCGTCGAATGTGTAGTCATATCTTACAAACTGACCTGCATTGAAGTATATTTCAGCATCAAGCTCTGTATTAAATGTGTAACCGCTGTAATAATCTCTCAAATCTCCGAGTTCTTCAAGGGGGTCAAAAAGAAGAGATAATACCTGAGCTGCAATTTCAGGTTCGGGACAAGTTACGGGAATACCGAAACCTTCGATTCTTTGCATATATTGAGCCCATTGACCGTATTTTGCATTTGGTCCGCAGGGGAATGGCATAATTTTATGTATAAATGAGCCTTTGTCGTTATATGCTACACCGCCTGTAGTAACAGCTGTTGATGTTGCGAGAGTTGTCAGTGCATTTCCTTCAAGGAAATCGTCAAGTTCCCAGAAACCTGCGCTGAGGTCTATTGTTTTTCCGTAAGTATTCAACCAGGAAACACCTGTTTCAAGAGCTGTTGCGAATTCTGTGGGGTAGGGATTAACAAGATTTGTTCCTGAGGATGTTTTTGTTATGAATTGAGTATTGTTTGAATACATCAAACAAGAGAAGAGGTTACTGTCTCTTGTATACAATGTTGGCATAATACCTTCGGATGTTTCAAGATTAAGATTTGCGGCAGCTTCAAGAAGTTCTTTTTCATATGTATCCCATGTCCAAGTCTCATTTTCATAGAATTCATGTAGATCTGTAAGACCGTTTGCGGCAAATTCATCTGAATTATATACAACGAAGAAACAGTCAAGTGCCTGGAATCCGGGCCAATAGAGGGGCTGAACCGCATAAGGTTTACCATCAATCATAGCACCTTCCAACACGTTTGCTCCGCCGTACTTCTCAGAATCGCTGAGGTCTATCTGATCGGGGAAATCTGTAAGAGGATAGAGCATTTTTGCTTTTGCGAAGTCCTGCATTCCACCAAAACCGCTGTAGTAAACAAGGTCACCGTCAAAAGAACCTGATTGCATTTTAAGACGGGCGTTTTCTCTGGAAAGGTCATAATGGGGGATAATTGTACAGTTGTAATCCTTTTCGATATTGTCCATTCTTTGGAGCATTGCGCCTTCTTCAATGGAGTTTGACTCCCATCCGAAAAGATGGTTTTCATCATCATCGTCGCTTTCTCCGTCAAAGTACAGGTCTATTACATAGCCGTCGAAATCTGTTGTGAATTTAGTCTCACTTATAAAGTCAGGCAATTGTACTGCAGTTCCTCCGCAAGAGACCATCATTGCTGAAAGCAGTAATATTGCAATCAGTCGTGTGATTTTTTTCATGATAGAGTATCCTTCCTATAATCTTAGTTTTTATAATTTATTCTTCACCGTAAACTGCTTCGTAGTTGGGTATCATCCAATCTTCAATAAGCTCTGTAAGCATATCTCTGCACTGTTCCATTGTTGTTGATATTGCTATGGACGGGGTATCTAAAGCATCCTGGAATCTCTGTCTGATGTCTGTGCCGAGTGTTCCTGCTACGTTTGCATATGTATAGGATGTATTCTTTGCAACTTCCACAAAGATTTCAGCATCGGTTTCATCAATGAAAATATTATCTTTGTAATATTGAATCAAGCCTTCGTCTCCGCCGAATTCTTCAAAAGGTTCTGCAAGACGGTCTATAATCATAGCTGCAGCTTCTGCATTTACGGAAGTTATGGGAATCATGAATCCGTAAATATGTACCATGCAGGATGTCCATTCTCCGTATGTCGCATCGGGACCGCAGGGGAAGGGCATAATACCTGATTCAAAGGTTCCGAGGTCATTATATGCGATATTACCTGTTACAAATGCGTTTGTATAGGCAAGTCCTGTAAGATTTGTTCCGTTTCTGTAGCTTGTAAGATCTCTTGAATCCTCAAAGCTGAGCTTATCCATGTAGTTGTCTACAAGATTTTCACCCCATGACATTGCATTTACGAATGATTTTGAATAGGGATTTGCTACAAGAGAGCCGTCACTTTGTTTTTCGATAAACTGTACCTGATTGGAATGTACGAGTGCCTGATAGAAGTTTGATTCGTGAAGAACCAATGCTTTTGCAGGTTTTCCGTTTGCGTCCTGAACGTCTGTTTTGGCTATAAATTCTTTTTCAAATGTATCGTAAGTCCAAGTTCCGTTTTCGTAGTATTCATGTAAGTCTGTTATTGCATTTTCTTTAAAGAGGTCTCTGTTGTACGCGATAATATAACCGCCCATAGGCTCAAATCCGGGCCACTGTACAGGAATTACTCCGTATACTTCACCTTTATACATATATGCTTCCTGAGCTGTAAGGGGACCGAATTTGTCATAATCGGAAAGATCGATATATGAGGACAGATCTGTGAAAGAGTGAACAAGTCCACTTACCGCAAATTCGGATGTTCCTCCTGTCGTTATGATATCATGTGACGGAGTACCACCCATCATCTTTATCTTTATTGCATCCATATTGACTTTATCTTCGTCAATAATAGCTTCAAGCTCACAGTTAAGTTCGCTTTCAATTGAATCAATTCTATCCATGAGAAAATCATATTGGGGTGTTCCAAGTTCGTAATATCCGTGTTCTACACCGCCCTTTGCCCATGCCCAACTTATTTTTGTACCGTTGAGGTTTGTTTTGCTTGCTGTACTGTCGATGAATTCCATAAGTTCGATGGGCTCAGAGCATGAAACCGTCAGCATTGATGCCGCAAAGACTGTAGTTGCTAAAATCTTCTTAAAGTTCATAGTATGATCCCCTTTATTTCATATATGTTATTTCTGTAAGGTGTGCAATATCTTTGCATACGTTAGGGATAAGTTTTTTCATCTCAGGATGGCAGGTATCAACAACATAGCCGTTAAAAGCCTGAAGCATTGGTAAGTCGTTAAAGAAATCTCCCACGGTATAAATATCTTCTTTTTTTACACCCATGATTTCTGCATAGTGGTCAATTCCCGTAGCTTTGCTTGTACCGTATTTTACTGTGTTTATCCAATGTCCGTTTGAATAAGAGGTCAGTCGTCCTTCAAATTTTTTGTTGAGTACTTCAGCCAATTCTTTTGCATCGTCTTCATCTTTAAGGAGTAATGACATCTGGTGTTCTTTGCTTTCGTCATTAGGATCATCGGTACATTCTTTTGGGTCATCGAATCTGTATTTTGTTGAATATGCAAAGTCGTAATATTCTTTTGCTATACCTCTTTTGAACCAATCTTCGTAGAGGACTTCTCCGCTACTGTTTAATACTACTGCTCCGTTATATGCAATAGCATAGTCAAGCTTGATTCCGTGTTCTGCCAAGGTGTCAATGATTCCTTTTCCTCTGCCTGTTACTATACCAAAAGTATTTCCGCTTTTTTGCCATTCATAAATTGCGTTTTTGTCTCTATCTGTGATGATTCCGTTTCTGTATATTGTGCCGTCAAAATCACTTGCGATTATCTTCATTATCAAGCCTACTTTCAATAGAGAATAACACCCCATTCTTACTTACTATATTATACCACAATTACTTACAAATGTCAATGATTAAATGAGATTTATTCCTTGACATAGTTTAAATAATGTAGTAAAATATATTAAAGAAAAAATACTGTAAGGAGACATTTTGATGACAGATAACCCACAATGTAAAGACTGCCTGTATTATGAGTATAACGAATATACCGCAACCTATGAATGTACGGTTTCTCTTGACGAGGATGAATATGAAAGATACTGTTCAAGAAGGTATTCTTCATGTCCTTATTACCATTCGGGAGATGAATATAAGACAGTTAGAAAACAAAATTGAATACAAAAAAACGAGGATTTTTCAAAAGATTATCCTCGTTTCTAATTATTATTTATTTGTCTATTTCAGTCATAACCGCAGTCTCAACAGTTCCGAGAGCTTCTGCAATGGATTTTCTGCCCGTAACTATATTTTCCAGTGCATCTTCCAACTGTGTCAGGACAGATTCGCCCATTTGTACTGAATAGTCATATTCCATATTTTCAAGTATATATATGAAATTTTCCAAGCAGTAGTCGTTGTTAGTTTCTGTGAATATCATATCCTTGGCAAGATCTTGCCAAGCTACATCTTTTCCGTCAATAGGTTCAAAAATGTAGTCAATTATAGTTCCTATATTATCAGGTTCAATATCTGATACCTGAGAAATATAATTGAGTCGTCTTGATGCATAAACATAAGAACCGACATCAGAATCTGTTCCTTCGGGACCTACAGGGAATGTTATGAATCCATAATCATTCAATGCGCTTGGTGCAAAGTTTTTATTGTGTTCATCGTTGGGATTAAAAACTGTTCCATAGTAGGATTCTCCTATCCAGAAAGGAGCAAGCTTTTCTATGGAAAAAGAGAGGAAGTCCTTGTCCAATAAAAGTTTTTGGCTGTCAATTCCTTTAAGCCATTCCAATGCTTCCAATGCAGAGGTTGAGTTTACTCCGAAATTATATCCGGACTCTTCATTTCCGTCAATGATCTGAGCTCCGTTTGAAAATATCGCAGCTTTTGCTGTTTTGGCGTAACTGTCGATTACAGCACCGTAATGCTGTATTTCATTTTCAAAAACGGTGTATTTCTTTAATTCGTCTTCAAATGTATCCCAGTTCCAAAGACCGTTTTCTTTTATTTCATATGGATTTATTCCGCCAAAAGATGATATTAGCTCTCCGTTAAAAAGTACAGTTCCCGTAAACTGAGGAATGAATTCCCAATGCCAAGGATAAAAGCCGTACTGCTCTCCTTCAAACTTTCCGTATTGGATAAAATTGGGTTCTCCCCATTTTATGTCATTGTTATCAACAGATCCTAACTGATTCAATGAAATTAGAGCATTTGATTTGTAAAGGTCGTAGGCTACGTCAGCTTCCATATCTATTATTTCTGGAAGACTTTCCCCGGTAATAAGCAGCATTGGAAGGTCTTCCATCTGAATTTCGAGCATTTCAAATTCTGCATTGAATTCATCTTTGATGCTGTGGAATCTTTCCATCATTGCTTCTACTGATGCTGTCGGCAATTCGTCATCGGAAAAAGCATACCATTCTGAATACCAGCTTGAAGCAAAGGAGAAAACTTTTTCCTCGCAGTCTAAAGCTCCATCTGCGGAACTGTTAATGAACGGAATCAATGATATTTCGTTTTCAGAGCAGCTTACGGTTAAAAACATAACCGCAATTATGAGTAATGAGATTATTCTTTTCATGACAGTTTTTCCTTACAATTTTACTATAGCCACAACAAGATCTCTTCTTTCACCCTCTTCTGATTCATAGAAAAGAACTGCCTGTTTTCTTACGGGGTCATAGTTTACGTCGCTGTATCCGCCCCATTTTTCATACATGAGCTTATCTTCCCATGTTTTTCCGAAATCGTGGCTTCTCTTAAGGGTGAGATTCTGGCGGTAATTTTCTGATTCGCAGTTTGTAAAGAGTATCTCTCTGTCATAGCTACACATACCGCCTGCACAACAAGGGTCAATGAGTTCTTCCTGATATTCGGGCTTTGTCCAACGCCATGAACCGTTTATACTCTTTGCCGTACAGCGGCGGTTGATGTTCGTCTCGTTTCTCATATTGATAATAACGTCACCTGTTGGAAGCTCACAAATGCATGCTTCATTGGGGTTTTTTACTGAATAATGGTTAATAAGTTCTCCCAATCTCCATGTTTTACCACCGTCATTACTTGTAATTGTTGAAGTGCATGAAGGATGGTGCGAGTGAACGTCTGCGGGGTTATATGCTATCCAAACGGGAACAACAAGTCTTCCCCAATGGAGCTTGATTCCGTGTCCCGGACCTGCTGCAATTACCGTGCGGGGGATAACTTCTCTATGTTCCTGCATGTCAAAAGCATATGTAATATCTTCGGGCTCAGACCATGTTTCGCCTTCATCTGTGCTGTATCTGTAATAACATCTTGTGTAGTCTCTCATACAGATGAAATGGATCTTATCACCGTCGGGAATCATTACGGGGTTATTGGAAGTGTAGTGGTTTTCCCCGTCAAAGATTATCTTTCTGTCTGACCATGTCAATCCACCGTCAGTACTTTTTCTCATCATTATATCTATTATTGCATTATCGTTTCCGTGTCTTGCTTCGTAATAAATTATGATATTGCCCTTATCTGTAACGATAACTCCCGGAATTCTATAGTTTTTGTAACCGTTTTCAAGGTTTCTTTCAATTGTAGTCTTGTGTAAAATTTCCATATACTGTAACCTCTTTTAGTGTAGTATGATTATAATAAGTATACCGCAAAAATATTTGTTTGTCAATAGGTAAAACGGAATTTTGCAGAAAACCCCTCTCTTTTTTTCAAGAGAAGGGTTATATAATATCAGATACGTTATTTATTAACCTTAGCCATTTTTGTTGTCTGGCGCTGTGCCATAACCAAGTTGTAGTAGATTCCTTTGTTTTTCAAAAGCTCTTCATGAGTTCCGAATTCTGCAAGCTCACCTTTTTCAAGAACTATGAGTCTGTCCGCATTTCTCAATGTTGAAAGTCTGTGGGCAATAGCTATGGTAGTTCTTCCTTTTGTAAGGCGTTGGAGAGCTTCCTGGATCTTACTTTCTGTTTCCGTGTCAAGACTTGCGGTTGCTTCGTCAAGAATCAGGATTTTGGGGTCTCTGAGTACCGCTCTTGCGATGGCAATTCTCTGTCTTTCACCGCCTGAAAGGCTGTATCCATGTTCTCCGACTATGGTATTGTATGCATCGGGGAGTTTGATTATAAAATCATGGGCATTTGCAATTTTTGCTGCCGCAAAAACATCTTCGGGAGGCGCATCCGGTCTTGCATACAGAATGTTATCATAAATTGAACCTGCAAACAGGAATGTTTCCTGGAAAACGACACCTATGCTTGTATTCAGAGTCTGCTTTTCAATATCACGGATATCTGTTCCGTCTATCAGCAAAGAACCGCTGTTGACATCGTAAAGTCTCATTACGAGGTTTATAAAGGTTGATTTACCAACGCCCGAATGTCCTACGATACCCACCATTTCACCCTGATTTATTTTAAGAGAAACATTTTTCAGAACGGGTTCATAGCTCTTATAACCGAAGGTTACGTTTTTGAATTCAATATCACCGTGGATCTCCGGTGAAACAACGTTTGCATGGTCTTTTATGTCGGGTTCTTCATCGAGAATTTCCGTAAGTTTAGCCATGCTTGTTATTGCGTTTGCCAAAGAACGGGGAAGATTTGTCATCCAACGAAGAGGTCCGTAAATATAACCTGTATAGCTGATTATCTGTGTAAGTTCACCTACTGTCATTGGAGGTCCGATTACGGATTCTCCAAGAACAGCCCAAGCACCGAAGTACAGAACAAGAAATTCACCGAGACCGATGACAAAGCCGAGAGCGGGGAAGAGAATTGCCCACATTTCTTCGTTTTGAGCAGATATCTCAGCCTGTTTTTCAGCCGCATAGTCGTATTTCTTTATTTCTTTTTCTTCTGTACCGAATACTTTTACAACTCTGATACCTTTGATTATATCATGGAGTATGCCGTTTGCACGGGAACCCAAGATCCATTGTCTTCCGTACTGTCTGTGTATGAATTTCCAGAAACGGGAAATTGCAAACATTGTTATGGGAACAGGAAGGAATACAAATAATGCAAGTATGGGACGTGTTACAATGAAATATGCTGAAACACAAATGAAAATAACACCTACTTCGATTATCTGAGCGGTTTCTGTTTTAAGAAAGTCAGAAATAACAGAAGTATCCTCTGTAACCCTTTTAATAAGGTCACCTGTTGTTCTTCGTGAAATTGACGACATTGAAAGAAACTGTATCTTTTCATACATTTTCGTGCGGAGTTCGTTCATAAATGAAACTCCAGATTTGTTTCTAAGTCGAGCGGCAAGAATATTAACAAGTCTTACGAACACATATATTCCGAACATTGCCAATACCAAGCCCACTATTGCAAGATAGGGGTTTGTGTCTCCCCAGGGCTTTAGACCTTCCGATGCGGGAAACAAATAATCGTCAACAAGAATTCTGTTAAGAATTGGAATCATGAGATTTGCCAAGTTGCATATGAGCACAAGAAGTCCCGCAAATAAAAACGAAGGTATGTATCTTTTTCCTAAAACAATAAACTTTTTGATTATTGAACTTTTATCTGCACAGTTTATGCAGAATTGAGTATTTGCCACAAATGGCTTTCCGCATTTTGGACAATGCGTATGTTCTTCTTTCATTTCAGTCATTGTGCCTGTCTCAAGGTAATAGTTAATGACTTTAATGAATTCGGACAAAGGTTTTACACAGCTTTGAGTCATTCTGCAAAGTCGAACAGAGCTTTCGTCTTTGAAATCAGCCTCAAGAGTTGCGCAACCTATATTGGAAATAATGGAAAGTCTTTTCAGGGAATCTACCTGATATGAAAAATTGGGAGTTTCACCGTCTTTTCCCACTTCAAGAAAGTATATTCCGTCTTTTACAAGAAGAGTCGTTCTTCCCGTACATATATTTCCGTTTTCGTCAATGTCATATTCGGAACGGCAAAGAATACCGTCTTCAATAACTGTTTTTTCTTCTGACAAAGATATCATCTCCTTTTTGAGAAGTCCGAAGATCTATCAGACTAAGAATGCTTCTATTTTTTTGCGGCTTTGAGTGTCGAAATCGTCAAAGTCGTCAATCAGATATCTGTTGCCGTCAATATCTCTTATCTGTACTGCACCTCGTTTTTCGGGGTTTATATATCTGATATTTCTTGAAGCATCTCTTAATGCAAATTCTCGTTTGCCTGCATTTGTCTGAACTTCAAAATACTGGTATCCCATTCTGTCTTTTACTGTCATTATCTTTGTGATTGAGGGACAGTAATAAATTTTTGTAAGTTCAGCTTTGACGTGAGCCTGGTTTTCTTCGCTGAGAAGCTTTAAATCTCTGAGAATGCCTACCTCGTTGCCATCACGGTCTGTTATGCAGATATATTCATCGGGAGCTTTGTAGGGTAAAGCTCTGCATATTTTAATTCGTTCATAAGTTTTATCTTCGTATTTTAATGAAATATAGCCGCCGTCAGTTGGGTTGAATTCACATTTTGACGCATCAAGCATATTCATTTCCGCAAGGTTTTGAAGTTCACTCATTGAAAATCGATCCTTTCAGATTTTTATTCAGCCGTGCCGATATGTTTTACGGCATCAAACTGGAGTTTGTAAAGGTTGTAGTATTCGCCTTTCTTTCTGATGAGCTCGTCGTGAGTTCCGTATTCTACCATTTCGCCTCTGTTGATTACAGCCAAAACGTCTGCGTCTCTGAGCGTTGAAAGTCTGTGCGCAATGGCAATAGTTGTTCTGCCTTGTTTCAGATTTGTAAGGGAATCCTGAATTCGTCTTTCTGTTTCCGTATCCATTGAAGCTGTTGCTTCGTCAAGAATAAGGATCTTGGGATTTTGGATGATGGTTCTTGCGATGGAAATTCTTTGTCTTTCACCGCCAGAGAGGTCTTGTCCTCCTGCACCGACGCGTGTCTCGTAACCGTCGGGAAGTCTCATAATGAAATCATGGGCTGACGCTGCTTTTGCTGCTGCGATTACTTCATCCATGGTGGCTTCGGGGCGTGCATAACGGATATTATCAGCTATTGTGCCGATAAACAGATATATTTCTTGGGAAACTATACCAATATTACGTCTCATGTCTTTTGTAGCAATATCTTTTACATTTACACCGTCTATTGTTATAGAGCCGTCAACAACATCATAAAGTCTTGCCATAAGGTTTACTATGGTACTCTTACCTGCACCTGTTTTTCCTACAATACCAACCATATGACCTGCTTCCACGGAGAGACTGAGGTTTTTGATTATGGGTCTTCCGGGTTCGTATTCAAAGTTAACATTTTCCATTACGATATTTCCCTGCATTTCGGGAATATGTACGGGATCATCAGCTTCTGCAACATCGGGTTGAGCATCAATTATTTCAAATACTCTCTGTGCTGAATCCACACATCTTGCCCACCAGCTTGAAAATCCTGAAAGGAAATCCATAGGGCCGTAGAGCATATTCATGTATGCGGTAAATGTCATGAGCTTACCCAAAGTCATGTCAGCATAGCCCGAAATTATCATACAACCGCCGATTCCGAGAACCAAAAGATTTGTGATGATAGTAAGGAAGCTGAGCAAAGGGAAGACTGTAGACTGAGCATTATTGAGTTTAAGATCAGCATTTCTTGCATTCATACTGTATTTTGCAAAACGGTCGCTTTCTTCACGTTCCTTTGCAAAAGCTTTGATTAATCTCTGACCTCCCATTGAGTCACTGATGTGGGAGGAAAGTACTGCCTGATTTACCCATCTGTTGTGATGCATTCTTCTGAATGACTTGTGGATGTATCTGAAAAGGAACAGTAAGAGGGGAATCATTACCGTAACGATTATTGCAAGTATCGGGTTCATTATCAGCATTATTATAAGAACTCCGATAAAGGTCAGAATATTTATTATGAAAAACGGTACACCGTCAACGAAAAACCAATAAATATTTCTTGTGTCGCTGTTTACACGTTCCATTAGCTGACCTGTCTGTTTGTTTGTGTAGAAACCTACAGACAACCTCTGCATTGCAGTAAATATCTTCATTTTCAGGTCGTATATAACATAGGGAATAAGTCCACCTGAGATATATCCCTGCCAGATGTTTAGCCCTAATCCAACTAAGCGTGCTGCAATTATTATCAGCATTACAAGACCGACTTCTCCGTAAAGATTTACATCAACTCCGGGAGTCAATACGTTATCATAAAGAAGCTTAGTTCCAAGATAGGGTGAAAGTACGGAAAAAGCAGTACTTAAAATAAGCACTATGAAGAAGACTATCAGCTTATTCATGTAAAACTTGAAGAACCCCAGGAGTCTTCCGAAAATGGACATTTTATTCATGCATTTCGGGCAAACTTTTCTTGCGGGGTTGGGATATCTCATTCCGCATTTCGGGCAGAAGAGCTCTTCTTCCTCACTTGCTTTTACATCGAAAGGCTTGTCTTCCTTCATATCAACAAAGTGCTTTACAAATCTTTCTGCTTTTCCTGCAATACCTAATGAAAAGGTTGCTATTTCAAAAGGAGCTTTAGTTTCATCTTCGGGAATTGCCATAAGTCTTGCAGTTCCGACAAAACGCTCTGTTTCAAATTTTTTGATGGTGGAAACGTCAAATCTTTCCAAAGATTTGCGTTCGTAAGTGCATTGTAATTTTTTCGGACCTTTTTTCTCTCCGACAACGTCAAAACCTGTCATAATATAAAGTAAGGACTTGTCAAAGAATATCCAGCAATCTGCAAATTTTCCGTCAGGGGTCATATCGCTGTAAATGTACGCGATGATTTCGGCGACATTTATTCCGGCAGCGGAAATTTCGTTTCTGACGTGTTCCGGAATTTTTGAAAGGTATTCCGAAAGTTTTTCTGCCATATATGCAGACCTCCTTTTCGTTGGGAATTGTACGAAATATCTATTGTTCTTGACACAGGACAGAACTTTAAGATATAAAACTCCATTTTTTATCGTACTAAATAATTATATCATGATAGAATTTGTATGTCAAGGGAAAAATGTGATATAATAAAAATTTACCAATTCTGACTTTTGTTTGTAAAAAGAAAAACCCTTTCCTGAAATATCAGTGGAGAGGGTTTTTCCGATTTATATTAAGGAGGAATTGAAACCTGTTTTTTACACGTCCGTTATTTTGCTGTTCACATTAATATAATATGCAGGAAGTTGAAAAATATTTCATGTCATATTAGGAAATCTTTGTTAATATTATTTAGAGAAAGGGTTGAGCGTTATGTATTTATTCTTGAATTTAAAAAAATTACGAAGCAAAAAATTTCTCATTATATTTTGTTGCGTGCTTACAGTTTCCGTAATTACTTTTTTGGGGATCGAAAAAAATTCTGTATCCACGGTGTCAACATCTGAAGGATATTATGTGCCTGTTATTATGTATCATAGTATTTTGAAAGACAGTTCTCTTCAAGGCAGGTATGTGGTTTCTCCGTTACAACTGGAAAACGATCTTAAATATCTCAGCGAAAACGGATATACTGCAATAACGGTCGCTGATCTTCTTGCGTATGTTGATGAAGGAGTTCCTTTGCCCGAAAAGCCTGTAATGCTTACATTTGATGACAGATATTACAATAATTATTTATATGCTTTTCCTTTGATGCAAAAATACGGATTTAAGATGGTTCTTTCTGTTATCGGTAAATTTTCCGATGATTTCAGTAATACTTCCGATGAAAATGCATATTATTCTCATTGTACTTGGGATCAGCTTCGGGAAATGGAGCTTTCGGGATATGTTGAGGTTCAGAACCATTCCTTTGACATGCATTCTACGGATAAAGGAAGAAACGGAACGAAAAAAAATTCATGGGAAAGTGTTGAAAACTATAAAGAGATCCTTTCAAGAGATATTTTGAAGTGCCAGAATTATCTGGTTGAACAATCGGGAATAACACCTACAGCTTTTACATATCCTTTTGGAGCTATAAGCTCCGAGTCTGTAAGTATCCTTAAGGATCTGGGATTTAAAGCATCTTTTTCTTGCGAAAATAAAATGAATCTGATAACACGTGATCCGGAATGTCTTTTTGGCATAAATCGATTTATCAGACCTTCGGGTGAGGCTTCCGAAACATATTTTGAATCTACCGTTAAAATAGATAAATATGTGAATATTTCAAATTGAGGTTATAAACATGAATAAAAGATTAAGAGAAATAATAGGCTTTGTAAAATTGTTTTTTGACCGTTATTGGCTTACATTAACTTGCGGAATGTTGATGTTTGCATTGATTCTTCAGTTTTTTACCATTCAGAAAAGTGTTATGGCATATGCTTCCGTAGTAAATGATTGGGGCTTGGGTTTTGGTGAAAGCGGAACTCAACCAAGAGGAAATGTATCTTCTGAAAAGCTTGCGGAGTATAATGCTTATTATGTAGGAGATCCGCAAGAAAAAATCATTTATCTTACATTTGATGCAGGTTATGAAAACGGATATACGGAAAAAATTCTTGATGTTTTGAAAAAACACAATGTTCCTGCGGCATTTTTTCTTGTGTCTCATTATTTAAAATCAAATCCCGAAATCGTCAAACGAATGGCTGATGAGGGACATATCGTTGCCAACCATACAAATTCTCACCCCGATATGAGTAAAGTCTGTGATGTTGAAGGCCTTAAAAAAGAGCTTTTGCCTGTAGAAGATCTTTATAGGTCCATAACAGGGAAGGAGATGCTTAAATTTTACCGTCCACCCCAAGGAAAATTTAATGAAAAAAATTTGGCTGCGGCAAAAGAACTTGGGTATACAACAGTTTTCTGGAGTCTTGCATATGTAGATTGGGATGTTAAGAATCAGCCCGATTACAATTACGCAATGGAAAAACTCACGTCAAGAATTCATAACGGTGCCATAATTCTTCTTCACAGTACCTCGGAAACAAATTCCATGATTTTGGATGAACTTCTTGATACTTGGCTTTCGGAAGGGTATGTTTTTAAAAGCTTAACAGAACTTAAGAAATAATAAATTCTAAATTGAAAATGTTTTGCGAGGGGTTATTTTTATTCAACAGCACCTCGCAAAAATATTTTATATTATTCTGTGTCGTTTCCGCAAATATCGCAGAAGGCAGACGCTGTTTCCGCAAACATCATTTTTGATCGCGAAACATCCCCAAGACTTACCATACCGACAATTTTTCCGTTTTCACATACGGGAAGCCTCCTGATTTTGTTTTTAGCCATGAGCCTTGAGGATTCCGTGACGGAGTTTTCAGGGCAAACAAATATTACCTTTTCAGTCATTATCTCTTTTACTTTGGTTGTGTTCGCATCCAGATCTTTGCTGATACACCGCAAAATAATGTCTCTGTCAGTAATTATTCCTTTCAGGCTTCCGTTTTCCGCATCGGTTACTGGAATTACGCCGATATCGTTTTTTTGCATAATATCAGCAGCATTTTTTACCGTTGAGTTCTCTGTTAACACTTGGGGGTTAGCAGTCATGATATCTTTTATTTTCATATGATTTGTCCTGATTGAGTTTTTACTGATATTATGGCTTTTATGAAAGAAAATATTCATCTTAAAAATTTCTTAATGGTTTCGATTCTTTATTCTTAATATGGAAAAGTATATAATTTAGTTAAGTAAATGATCAGGAGTTTTAAAGATGAAAATATTGGAAATAATTATTGGGATAATTTCACTAACTGTTTCAGTTTTGCTTATAGGAAATGTGATTTATCCTCTAATAGCTGTTTTATTCAGAAAGAAGTATCTGACTTGCGGCGAGGTCAAAAAAAGAAGATATGCTGTTCTTATCTGTGCCCGCAATGAGGAAAATGTTATTGGAAAGCTTATTGAAAGTGTTCAGATGCAGGATTATCCTTCCGAATTGGTAGATATTTATGTTTTAGCGGATAATTGTAATGATAATACTGCATCAGAAGCTAAACGAGCAGGTGCTGAAGTTTTTGTCAGAAACGATAAAAGCAAAGTCGGTAAAGGGTATGCATTGAACTTCCTTTATGCAAAAATCATTCTCAAAAAGGGGGATGTCTACGACGGTTTTTTTGTTTTTGATGCAGATAATTTACTTTCACAAGATTATATAAGCAAATTGAACGGTTATTTCAAGGGCGGAATGCACGTTGTTACAGGAATCCGAAATACAAAGAATTTTGCAGATAATTGGATTTCAGCCTGTTACGGTATCGGTTGGCTTTTTCAAACAGGTCTGCTGAATAAGGGCAGAAGTGTTTTGGGTATTCCGTGTTTTGTAAATGGGACAGGCTTTCTTGTGGGTTCGGAGGTTTTGAAGCAAAAAGGCGGATGGAATTATTTTACTTTAACGGAAGACTGTGAGTTTACTGTAGATTGTGCTCTTTCGGGAGTTGATATCGGAATATGTACAGATGCTGAGTTTTACGATGAACAGCCCACAAGTCTGAAAGTTTCATGGGCTCAGAGACTTCGTTGGATGCGTGGAAAATATCAGATTCTGGGTAAGTATTGGAAGCAAATTGTAAAAGGGCTTTTCAGTAAGAGATTTTTAAACTGTTTTGATGCTTTATCCAATATTTTTCCAACAGGATTTTTTGTTTTTATTTCTGTATTCTTTACTGTAATTCAAATTGCAATTTCAAGTGTAAGCCTTGAGGGCTTTGTCTTCTCCTTGATATCTGTCACTGTAAAAGCTTATTTGTCAATGTCTCTTTTTGGACTGATTACCTTGATTCTTTGGTGGAAACATATAAAGGAAAAACCTTTCCGTAAGCTATTTCTTACACTTTTTTATCCTCTTCATGTCGCGTTGTATATTCCTATTACATTTGCCGCGGCATTCAAAAAAATCGAATGGACTCCTATCCAACATAATGTTGTTAAGTCCATTCATGAATTTTCCGAAGATGAAAGTAGAACTGAAAAACAGATAATAAAGCAAAAAGGAGTACGGGTATAATGCTCGTACTCTATTCTTATTTATTTTCTTTTGATCAATAATGTAATAACGGTTAAGATGAACAAGATACAGACTCCGATTATCATTGGCGTAAAATAGATGTTTGAATCTGTTTTCTCTTCCGGGATAATCTCTTCCGGGCTTTCAGTCGGAGTTTCAGTTTCTGCTTCAGAATTTTGCTTCTTTTCCATTTCAAGCCTTAAACTGTCATCCTGTGCAAATTGCTTTGCATCCAAAAGGGATAAAAGCTCTGTATCTATATCAAAATGATCTTCCTCAATTATATAATCTGAAAGATTCATAAATGGATAATGGATACGAAGTATTCTGTCAACTCCTGCGTCTTTATAATAATTGCTTAGGATATATTTATCGGAACTGTTTTTCGTAAATGTAAAATAACACAAACCTTGTTCTTCAGATAATCTCATTAACGGATGAATTCTGTTAAATGTCTCTATTTTGTAAACGACTTCGCAATATATCTTTCCGTCCCAATAGATAGGATCGTAAACCTTGAAAGAAATCTCGTAAGGAGGCATTTCGTTTCCGTATCTTTTGGGAGAATTTTCGTAATAGGCAATTTTCTGTAAATATGATGCCAAAGCTCCCGATTCTATTTCAAGATCGTGTTCAAAAATACCGTCTGTTTCGTCATTGTTGTAACACTCTTCATAGTATTTTGAAAGATAATTTACTGCAAGGTCTGTACAATAATTTTTGTCAGCTTCAATTTGTTCTTTATTCTCACTCATATATGAAAGCTTCTTTTCAAAATCTACTGCAAATTCCTGTAATTCCTTTGAAAGATCTTTATATACCGTTGGAAACCCCTCGCCTTGTTTGCTGTAACCTCTGACTGAATAGTCTATTATATCACGGGAATATACTCCGTAGATTTTCAGCTTACCGTCAACTTCTATGAAAGTAAAGACCATAGAACCAGGAAGCTTTAAGTCTTTGCCTTCGGAGTTGTTAAATGTTCCCCATGTATATATGGTTATATAACAAAAGTGTCCGTGTCTGTAGGGTGCGGTTGCTCCCGTTGTAAATAATTCGATATTGAAATCCACTATCTCTCCGAAATATTTTTCCGTAAGTCCGTAAACAGCTTTTTTAGCTTCCATATAATCTATGAGGTTTTCATTATCTACAAAATCACTGTAGTCGACGGGGAGAGTTTCGTCAACATAAACGGACTTGAGGTATGAATCGAGAAATTTTCCTGATATTTTTTCCATTGATTGAAAATCATTAAGCAAATCTTCGTTTTTTGCTTCAAAAACAAATGAGCCTGAAACAAATACTATTGTCAAAACTATAAACACAGTTAATAACTTTTTCATAAATATGACCTCCTGTCCATGTTATATATTTAAATAGGTATAGATAATTCTTTAATTATATTATATCATAAAGTTCATTATAAAGCAATCCCGATGCTGTATGAACATCGGGAAATTTCTGTTATTTTTTTAAAACGTAAATTTTTGAGGTAATACTATCTTGAATACGTTAATTTTTTATTGAGTTTTTTCTCTACTGATCTGACTGTAAAATATACGGAAAGCCAAATTGCAAAATAAGCGACTGTAAATATTACGGTGAATATAATTAAAACTGTGGGTTCAAACGGGATCCATGAATTGAGAATGTAACAAAGTGAATATGAAACATAAAGACTTGCGAAGTGGAAAAAGAGGGATTTGCCCACAGACCAATGCTCTATCTGATTGAAAACACTTACGCCCGCCTGAATAAATGCAAGTAAGTAAGTGGAAACAATTGCAATAAGAATTTGACTTCCTGTAAGAATGAAACTGTCAAGGGTTAGTGAAAGTATGTAAAATACTATTCCCGAAATTATCGGACCAAATCCCCCAAACATAAGACCTCGGTGCAGAAACTGTTTAACATAAATGTTCATAGCTTAAAAACCTATCCTTTCTTTTACTTTTTTCAACTGTCGGCGTGATATGAAATCTTTATATCCGCCTTCAAGTGTTACGGTGAGAGAGCCTCCGATTGAGGAATTGAAGCGTTTTATCTTGTCAACCCGAATAAGACATGACTGATTTATTTTAAGGAATTCTTTCGGAAACATTTCTTCAAGCTGATATAGTCTGAGCTTTACCGAAAACTTTCCATTTGCTGTAATTGCAAAGACTTTTCCCGAATTTGCTTCGAAACAAAGGATATTTACAGGGTCAAGTTTGATGATTTCATTTTCGCTGTATCCGAAAAGTTCTTCTTTCTCTTTAACAAGAAGTTCTTCGATTTTAAAAACAAGATCATTCTTTTCGTGGGCGTAAATTATCACTTCTTCTTCTCTGTTTGGTTCAATAAATAAACTGTATTTCATTGGCTCCTCCTTGTATTTGTGTATTGGTAAGCTTACAATGTGATTATACATCACAGGTAAAGAAAAGTCAATAGATTTGATTTAAGCGGTCTTTTTTCGTAAATAAGCGGGGAAAAACAATTTTACAAAAATGTTTTTCCCCGCAAAAATAATTTCTTATTGAGTTTAAATCTTATTTAATTATTCTCCCATGAGCTCCATGAATGCTTTTTCTGCATCGTCGATAGCCTTATAAGCTTCTTCTGCAGTAGCACCTGTCATCATGTAGTAAACCTTGATCTTAGGCTTTGTACCGGAAGGACGAAGAACAACTGTATTTTTGCCTTCAAGACTGTAATAAAGAACGTTAGAAGCCGGAAGTCCGTCAATACCGTCCATATAGTCTTTAACTTCAAGAACCTTGAAAGGACCGATCTGTGTGGGAGGATTCTTACGGAAATTATCCATGGTCTCAGCCATTTTCTTAAGACCGTCAATACCTGTCATAACGATATTTGCAGTCTTCTCTCTGTAATTACCGTATTTATTGAAGATCTCGCAGAGTGCATCCCAAAGAGTCATTTTCTTTGCAGCATAATAAGCAGCGGCTTCAGCAACGAGAAGGGAAGCTGCAACAGCATCTTTATCTCTTGCATATGTGCCGGGAAGGTATCCGTAGCTTTCTTCGTAGCCGAACATGAAAGTATGTTTGCCTGTTTCTTCAAAGTATTTTATCTTTTCACCGATAAACTTGAATCCTGTAAGTACGTTGAAAAGTGTTACGCCAAAATCTTCACAAATTCTTGCAGCTATTTCAGATGTTACAATTGTTTTTACAGCTGCTGCATTTGCGGGCAGATGGCCTGTTTCTTTGCGTGATGTAAGAATGTAATGGAGAAGAATAGCTCCGGTCTGGTTTCCTGTAAGAGTAATAAATTCACCGTTATCTTCTCTTACAACAATACCGATTCTGTCAGCGTCGGGGTCTGTACCGATAATAAGATCTGCTCCGCTTTCCTGAGCCATTTCAATAGCTCTTGTGAAGCCTTCTTTATTTTCGGGGTTGGGGGATTTAACCGTGGGGAAGTTTCCGTCAAGAACCATCTGTTCTTCAACCGTTGCAATATTTGTAAAGCCTGCTCTTTTGAGAACCTCGGGAACGAGTCTGTATCCTGCACCGTGGAAAGGTGTGTAGATTATGCTGAGGTCTGAATTTGCTTTGATAGCTTCGGGATTTATCTGTTGAGCGAGGATAACATTAAGGTATCTTTCGTCAAATTCTTTTGTAAGGGGAATTATCTTTGATGAAGCTTCTGCGAATGGCATTGTTTTAACATCTTCAAACATATCCATTTCACACATTCTCTGGAATACATCGTCTGCCTGTTCGGGAGCGAGCTGAGCACCGTCTTCCCAATATGCTTTGTAACCGTTATATTCTTTGGGATTGTGAGAAGCTGTGATGTTTACACCTGCAATACACTTGAGTTCAAGGATCGCAAATGAAAGTTCTGGTGTTGGGCGGAGTTCATCAAACAGGTAGGATGTAATACCGTTTGCGGCAAAAACACAAGCTGTCTCTTCGGCAAATTCACGGGACATGATTCTGCTGTCATGAGCGATCGCTACGTGAGGATCTTTAACTCCGCTTGCATTGATTACATCTGCAAGAGCCTGTGTTGCATGGCGTACAGTATAGATGTTCATATTGCGTAAGCCTGCGCCAAGTGTGCCTCTGAGTCCTGCTGTTCCGAATTCAAGAAGACCGTAAAATCTGTTTTCAAGTTCTTTCGGATCTGTAATTGCTTTAAGTTCTGCTTTTGATGCCTCGTCTACATGGGGATTGTTAAGCCAACCTTCAAGACCGTATTTTTCCTTGTTGTTCATATTCTGCTCCTTCCGCCGCATTTGCGGCATATAATTGTTGTAACTTATCGGAAATAAACCTCAAATATAACTTTGAGGCTTATTTCCCTCAAAAAAATCTTACGCTAAAGCTTCTTTAAGAGCTCTTGCTATCTGATCTGGACAGGAGGTGCCTTTCATACCGCAGTTTACACCTTCAAATCTTTCAATAACATGATTTGCATCCATGCCAACGAGTATCTTTGAAATACCTGCAATATTTCCCATGCAACCGCCGATGATCTTTACTTCCTGAATGATATTGTTATCATCAAGAACGATATTTATTTCTCTTGAGCAAGTGCCTTTTGTTTTATATTGAATATTTTTCATACTGATTCCCTTATTCAATGATACTTTCTTCCCATGCTTCGGGTTTTTCGATACCCATGATCTGAACTGCAGTTGCAGCTACGTTTGCAAGGCCGAAGGAACCTTCTTTTATCTTGTGATCAGCTTTCTTGTCGTATACGATAAAGGGTACGGGATTAAGAGTATGAGCTGTCTTTGGTTTCGGAGCCTGACCTTCTTTAGCTTTTTCGTACATTTCGTCAGCATTTCCGTGGTCTGCTGTGATAAGAACTACAGCATTTGCTTTGTCTGCAGCTTCAAGAATTCTGCCGAGACACATATCAACGGACTGAACACCGATAAGAGTTGCAGCATAGCTTCCTGTATGACCAACCATGTCGCCGTTGGGGAAGTTTACACGAAGGAAATTGTATTTTTCGCTTTCAATAGCTTCTACGAGTTTATCTGTTACCTCTGCGGCTTTCATCCAGGGTCTCTGTTCAAAAGGAACAACATCTGAGGGAACTTCTACGAAGGTTTCAAGTTCTTCGCTGAATTTATCACTTCTGTTACCGTTCCAGAAGTATGTTACATGTCCGTATTTCTGAGTTTCGGAAATAGCGTACTGTCTTACGTTCTTTGAAACGAGAAGCTCGGAAAGTGTGTTCTTTATATCGGGAGGACTTACAAGATATTTTGCGGGGAGTTTGAGGTCTCCGTCATACTGGAGCATTCCTGCGTATACAACTTTTGGGTAACGAACTCTGTCGAAGTTATCAAAGTTTTCAAAGTCAAAAGCTTTGGATATCTCAATAGCTCTGTCGCCTCTGAAGTTGTAAAGAACTACGCTGTCTCCGTCTTCAATAGTTCCAACGGGTTTGCCGTCTTCAGCAATAACAAAGGGAGGAACGTCCTGGTCAATAGCTCCTGTTTCAGCTCTGAGAGTTTCAACAGCTTCGGAAGCTGATGAGAACTGCCTGCCGTCACCGAGAACGTGAGTATGCCAACCTTTTTCAACCATAGCCCAGTTAGCTTCATATCTGTCCATTGTGATCTGCATTCTGCCGCCGCCGGAAGCGATCTTTGCGTCAAATTCGCTGTCGCTGAGTTTGGAAAGAAGTTCTTCAAGCTGACCGATGTAAATAGGTGCAGAAGTTGCAGGAACGTCACGACCGTCAAGAAGAATGTGAACTCTGCATTTTTTTACGCCGTCTTTCTTAGCTCTTTCAAGCATGGAGAAAAGATGTGCAATATTGGAGTGTACGTTACCGTCGGAAAGAAGACCGATAAAGTGCATTGTGGAACTGTTTTCGAGGCAGTTTGCAACAAGAGACTTCCAAACTTCACTTTCGTACATTTTGCCTGAAGCGATGCTTTCGTTAACAAGGCGTGCACCCTGTGAGTAAACCTGTCCGCAACCGAGAGCATTGTGACCAACTTCGCTGTTGCCCATGTCGTCGTCGGAGGGAAGTCCTACTGCAGTTCCGTGGGCTTTGATATAAGTGTAGGGACAAGTTTCCATAAGCTTGTCAAGTACAGGTGTGTAAGCATTTGCAACTGCGTTGCCGTATGTTTTTTCGTTATAGCCGATACCGTCCATAACTACGAGAATAAGAGGTCTGTTCATTTTAATCCTTTCGTGCCGTAAAAATGGCTATATAAATAATATATGATATTGAAATTTAAATTATGCGAGAAGCTTGTCAAGTCTTTCCTTTATGCAAAGGAGGAGCTCTTTACCATCAACAACTTTCTTATTTTCAATGGAAGAGAGAATTGAGAGGCTTCTTGTCATTATACCCGATTCAATGGTTTCAATACATGCCTGTTCAAGCTTATCTGCGAAATTGCAAAGTTCTGGAATTTCGTCAAGCTCGCCTCTCTTGCGAAGAGCTCCTGTCCATGCGAAAATAGTTGCAACTGAGTTTGTGGAAGGCATTTCGCCTTTGAGATATTTATAGTAATGAGCTGTTACTGTGCCGTGAGCGGCTTCATATTCGTAGTTTCCGTCGGGGGATACAAGTACGGATGTCATCATAGCAAGGTCACCGAAAGCAGTAGCAAGCATATCAGACATAACGTCACCGTCGTAGTTTTTACAAGCCCAGATAAAACCGCCTTCAGAACGGATAACTCTTGCTACAGCATCGTCAATAAGTGTGTAGAAGTAGTCTTCCATTCCTGCAGCCTTGAATTTGTCTGCATATTCAGCTTCATAGATCTCTCTGAAAATATCCTTGAATCTGTGGTCGTATTTTTTTGAAATAGTATCTTTTGCCGCAAACCAGATGGGCTGCTTTGTATCAAGGGCATAGTTGAAGCAGCAACGTGCAAAGCTGGAAATACTTGCATCTGTGTTGTGCATACCCATTACAATACCGTCACCGTCGAAATCCTTAATGGTAAGACGGGTTTCTTTTCCGTCTTTTTCTGTGATTACAACTTCTGCTTTGCTGTTTGCGGGGCATCTTGACTCAACGGCGCTGTAAATATCACCGTAAGCATGACGAGCAATGGTTATGGGCTTTTTCCATGTTTTTACATATGGTTCAATGCCTTTGACTGTGATGGGAGCACGGAAAACAGTGCCGTCAAGAATTGCTCTGATCGTGCCGTTGGGGCTTTTCCACATCTGCTTGAGGTTGTATTCCTCAACTCTCTGTGCGTTGGGTGTGATAGTTGCGCATTTTACTGCAACACCGTATTTTTTTGTTGCGTAAGCGGAATCTTTTGTTACCTGGTCGTTTGTTTCATCTCTGTGTTTGAGGCCGAGGTCGTAGTATTCTGTCTTAAGATCGATGTAGGGGAGAAGAAGTTCTTCCTTGATCCACTGCCATACGATTCTTGTCATCTCGTCTCCGTCCATTTCGACGAGTGGTGTTTTCATTTGAATCTTATCCATTTAAATATATTGTCTCCTTAATTTCTCTTTGCGAGAACATCTTTTTCGTATGTTTTGATTTCAGCAAGCCAATCGCTGCCGGGAACATTGTTTCTTCTGCAGTATTCGTTCCATACTTCTCCGAAGGGGAAGGACTTGAGTTCTTCTGTAAGAACAAGTCTTGTTGTAAGGTCTCCTTCAATTTCTGCTTTCTTAAGATCTGCAACAGGTTCAAGAAGTGCTTTGAGGAGTGCTTTTCTTGTGTTTCTCACACCGAGAACCCAGGCAGCAATTCTGTTGATACTTGCATCGAAATAGTCAAGAGCGATATTTACTTTGCCGAGCAGATCGTTGGAAACGAGTTCGTGAGCAATAAGCTGGAGCTCATCGTCAAATGTAACAACATGGTCACTGTCCCAACGAACAGGTCTGCTTACATGGAACAGGAGTTCGTCCGCAAAAAGAAGTGTTGCGGAAATTTTGTTGGAAACCATTTCTGTGGGGTGGAAATGACCTGTGTCGTAAGTAACCATAACGTCGGGATTCTTCATTGTGTATCCGAGGAAGAATTCGTGTGAACCTACAACGTAACTTTCGCTTCCGATACCGAAAACTTTACTTTCAACGGCATCTCTGTTGTATTTTTTATCAATGGGACGTGCGAACATTTCGTCAAGGGATTCCATCATTCTTTGACGGGGAGCCATTCTGTCAACAGGTGTATCTTTATATCCGTCGGGAGCCCAGAAGTTTGTTACGCAACGCTGACCGAGTTCTTTACCGAAATATTCTGCGATATTACGGCATCTTTTACCGTGTTCGATCCAGAAATCGCGGATACCTTTATCTGCTGAAGAGATAGTAAATCCGTCTTCTGCAAGTTTATGGCTGAAGAACGTGGGGTTGAAGTCGAGACCTATATTGTTTTTCTTTGCAAATTCAACCCAACTTTCAAAATGTTTGGGTTCAATGGCGTCTCTGTCAACGAAAGTACCCCCGTTATCAAGGTAGCTTGCGTGAAGATTTACCTTATGTTTTCCGGGAAGAAGTGACAAAGCCTTTTCAAGGTCGCTTCTGAGTTCATTGAGTGTTCTTGCTTTTCCTGGGTAATTACCTGTAGTCTGAATACCTCCTCCATTGAGGGTGCTACCTACAGTTTCAAAGCCGCCAACATCGTCGCCTTGCCAGCAATGAAGTGAAATAGTGATTTCGGAAAGTTTTTCGAGAGCTTTTTCAGTATCCACACCTATAGATGCGTAAAGCTCTTTTGCATAATTGTAGCTCATAGTTTTCCTCCGTATTTATCAAAATATATGAATTATTTAGCATGGTTTGCAAATACTTAATTCAGGGAGACCCCGAATAAATTGAAAGGAGCGTTTAAAATGAATTTTTTTAAAAAAAGAAATCCATATCATCTTCCCTTGGGAATCTTATTGGGTACAGTTGTCGGTATTGCAGGAGCGGCTGCTTTGGCAGTAAGTAACAAAGAGGTACGGAAAGCCATGGGGAAAGAGATAAAAAAGTGCTGCCGTGCAGGTCGTTCAGTGATGGATAGAAATTTTTTCTCCGTAAAATAGGCGCAATGCCCCTATAAAATTCTTCTCATATATATAATATCAAAAAAAGCTCAAACTGTCAAGGAAATAATTGTATTATATCCTTGACATTCCATTTTATTTGTGGTATAATATATATACTTGAGTATTTAAAGGAGGGATTTTTATTGGCTTCAACGGAAAAGAAATCGTTGTCCTATAAGGGAAGGCCCATAGTTAAGATGGGCGGTATCATTTATTACGGAAATCCTGAAGAAAAATATGTTATTATGATGCAGATATTGTCTTCCGAGGATTTCAAAGGAATGAAGCTCTCGCGTAAAATATCCGTCCAGTTGCACCTTACAGATCCGTCGGTAAGTGCTGTGGACAGAATCGTAAAACGCACAGAGAAAACAGGTATGTACGAAGCTTTTGATATAGCAGATATATGGCTTGAAAGAGTTTTGGCAGAAAATTAACATGGAAAATTAAAAAATTGGCATAGGTGACAACTTGATGCTTTTGAGATGTGAATTTTTGTGCAAATTGACTATTGGATTCTACTTGACAAATTTTTATCTTTATAGTAGAATATTTATATGGTGAGATGCAGACTTTTTACTCGAAAAAAGATAACGAGATGTCGGCGTGTCAGACTAAAGAAAGGATTGAAACTTATGAAAAAGACAATTTCAATGGTAATGGCATTACTCATGCTTACAGCACTTCTTTGCAGCTGTGGCAGTGCAGTAAAAAATGAAGGACTTACGGTTGATGATTTCGCCGACAGTTCAGAAAATCAGCAGGGTTGGATCAGCGTCCTTGACAGCAATCTTGTAGTTAACCCCGCAGAATATCAGGGCAATTCTTCCGATAACGGTAACAGAGCAGCCCTCAACCTCGGTCTTCTTGACGAATCCAAAAACGTTAAGACAGAACTTAATGACGTTATTTTCCTTTTGGAAAACAATTCTGCAAACGGTAAGGGCGGCGAAGTAGTATTCACAACAAACGAAGGTGTTGACGATATCAAAACTCTTCTTCGTTGGAATAATAAAGTTACATTTAACTACGAAGACGGCACATTCACAGCTACACAGACAGGTTCTGCATCCAATAACATTCAGCTTATGAACAGACTTAAGTTGGACTTCAACAAGGATATCGTAGCTATTCTTAATATCGCTAACTACACAGCAGGTACAACACACGTTAAAGATGACGAAGAAACAGATCCCGGTTGGGGCTTCTCCGGTTCTATGCAGGTTGTAGACGCTGAAGGCGGCAAAGAAACAATCGCTATCACAGCTCAGGCAAGCAACGAAGAAACAGGTAGATTCGTAGCTTACTTCTCCGATGTTGTTAAGAATCAGACAACAAAAGATCTCGCTACTTCCACAGGTAACCTTAACGCTGTTATCACAATCTACGGTAACGATACATATATCACAGTTGATGATTACCAGATCGTTCTTATCGACAAAGGTTTCAAATATGCTGAAAATGAAGCTAAGACAACTTGGTATCCTTATGCTATCGTATCTGAAATTGAATATCCCAACGGCACAAAAGCTGAAATTACAGACTACTTTGCTCATTACACAACTGTAGGCAGAAAGATTCACTTCGCAGCTGAAGGTCTCTTTACTCTCGGTGGTAAAGTTGAAGGTACTCTCACATATGATGAAGCTAACAACGTAATGGTTATTGACGGTGACGGCTATACATATGCTATCTCTCCCAAGAAGAAACAGAACGTTCAGTTCTACAACTCTGAAGCAGATATGCTCTCTGACAAGAACGCAACAACAGAACCCACATCTTCTACAAAATACTGGACAGTATCTCTCGGCAGAATCGATGTAGGAACAGACCTTTTCGTAGCAGCTTCCGCAGTTGCTGATTCTGAAGGCGTTTCTGTTGAAGAACTTGTTGAACGTACAAAAGAAGCTACAGAATCCGGTAAGACTCAGAAGAGACTCGACTATACAAAAGAATGGTGGGAATCCTACATTCATGTATTCGATCTTCCCGATGATTTGATCCTCAACGTTCCTAACGCTGACTAATTTAAAAATAGATAAGGAGCTGCTTATATGAGCGGCTCCTTTTTTTTGAAATGAGAACAAATTGTGTTTTTTTACTCAAGTATGAAACTTTTAAGTTCTGAAAACAGTCTATATGTTACAGTAAAATCAGGACCGAAAGGAAATATGAAATATGATAAGAAAATATTTAATAACTATAACTTTAATACTCTTGTTGTTGACTTCTTGTGGGAATTCGCAGGGCAATAAAACGGAGGCTTCTAAAATTCCGAGTGAGTTTCCGATTTCATACGCTCCGATCTTGAATATCGAAGAATTTGTATTGTATACAGATAAGACAGCGGCTGATCAATATTCTGCAGAATTGATTTATAATTCCAATTCGGATTATGACGAGATCATTGAGTATTATAAAAAAATATTTCCTGATGCAATATGTACTGATTTTGGTATCGCTTACAATATACTTAATATTCCGCAAGATAATGGGGAGTATCTGGTAAGTATTCAAATATATTCTTCAATAAATCGAGGAGAAAAAGGTGTTTGCACAATAACTCTTTCAGCACTTGAGCAATAAATTCAACTATGGAGAGCATCTTAATGATAAATACAGATAAAAATATTTTTGAAAGTACGTTTAAATCTGAAGTTTTAGATATTTACTCATCAAGTGATTTTTCATTGATTGAGAAATTTTATAAATATTATATTCATCTTGTTGAAACAAACAAAAAGTTTAACCTGACAGCAATAACGGAGCAGGAGGATGTAATAAAAAAACATTTTGCGGATTCTCTTTTGCCGTTGCAGGCTGATCTTATAAAGGAAAATATGAGTTGTGCTGACGTTGGCACAGGTGCTGGATTTCCCGGATTACCTTTGGCAATGTTCAGACCTGATATTAAAATGACGCTTGTTGACAGCTTGAAAAAAAGACTTAATTTTTTGGATGAAGTGCTTTCTCTTACGGGGACAATAAATTGCGAAACAGTTCACTCGAGAGCTGAAGATCATGCTAAAAGCGGAAATCGGGAAAAATATGATTTGGTTTTTTCAAGAGCTGTTTCAAGGCTTGCAACGTTGACTGAGTTGTGCCTCCCATTAGTAAAAGTCGGTGGTAAAATGGTTGCTTTAAAGTCAAAAACTGCAAATGAAGAACTTGAAGAGGCTCAAAAGGTAATAGAGCTTTTAGGAGGAAAGGCAGAACCTATATTTGGAACCGAAGAAAGAAATTTGGTGATAATAACTAAGGTTTCCCCTACACCGCCAATATATCCCAGAAAAGCCGGAACTCCGGAAAAATTTCCTATAGTATAGTTTATATTACGATAAATCTTGTCACCCTATATTTAATAATTCGTGGAAAACCGTTTTGGAATTTCACGAATTTTTTTCTGATAACGCCATTGTCAAATCATGTCGAAAAACATAATATGTAGTGAGGGTTTCCTCAAAGAAAATATTGAAAGGATTTTACAATGGAACATAAAATTGTATCTCAGGATTGTGTTGACGATTGTTTCGACGCTGTCCAGGTAAGTATTCATAATGTTGCTTGCGGTGATAGAAAACATTGTGACTACTGTCCTATAAATAAATGTGATTTTTCATGCGTGGATGATTTTCCGTTAGCTATGGCATATATTCCGATGCAAAAGTTTGAAAACCTTTATGGTTTGGATGAGGCTCTTTGTGTAGGAACTCTTTTTAAGGATCTCGATAAACCTTTTCTCGGAAGGAAATCTGAAAGGAAGGGTTGGTTAAAATGACGGAACGTGAAAAGCTTATGTGCGAATTGAGTAAGGCTCAGTTTGCGGCTGTTGAAGTAGGTATGTTTCTTGATACACATCCATGTAATAAAAAAGCTATCGAAGCGATGCGTGTGTATAGGGAAAAATATAAGGAATTGAAGCATTGTTATGAGGAAAAATTCGGAATGATAGATATTTATTCTCCTAATAACTGTTCTGATAAGTGGTCTTGGGTAGAGAATTCCTGGCCATGGGAAAATTAAAGAGGGGGTATGTTTAAATGTTTGTCTATGAAAAAAAATTACAGTATCCTATTAAGATAAAGAATCCGAATCCCAAAGTTGCAATGTTTATTGCTTCACAGTACGGTGGACCTCACGGTGAGTTGGGTGCATCTCTTAGATATCTCAGTCAACGCTTTGCAATGCCATATGAGGAATTGAAAGCTGCACTTACGGATGTGGGCAATGAAGAATTGTCGCACCTTGAAATGGTTGGAACAATTATCTATCAGCTCACGAGAAATCTCAGTGAGGAAGATGTAAAAGCTGCAGGATTTGAACCTTATTTTGTAGATCATACTACAGGAGTTTTCCCTCAGTCTGCCTCCGGAACTCCTTTTTCTGCATGGTCGATTGCTTCAACGGGAGATACTCTTGCAGACCTTAATGAAAACCTGGCTGCGGAACAGAAAGCTCGCTTAACGTATGATAACATTCTTCGTCTTGTGGATGATCCCGATGTCAGGGACCCCATAAAATTCCTTCGAGAGAGGGAAATTGTTCATTACCAAAGATTTGGCGAATGTATCAGAATAGCGCAGGATAGACTTAACTGCAAAAACTTCTATGCAATAAACCCTTCTTTTGATAAGTAATTATTGATACGGAGATCCCGATGTTTTATGTCGGGATCTGTTTTGTTGTTTGAAAGTTGAAAGACATTTATTTGGGGGTCTTGACATATGCTTTTATTTTTGCTATAATGAAAAAAATACTATATATGTTTTTTTGATTTTTACTTAAATATGGTTGCTTATATATATTATATATACTGCAGCGGAATGGAGATATGCTATGAAATATCATGTTGTTGACAGTACTGAATGGTTATATCCTGATAAAACGGATTACGAAACTTCTTCAAACAGGTTTCATCAATTCTGTGCGAAAAACGGTATGGCTTGCGGTCAGATCTTTGTGTATGGATCGGGGAAAAATGTGTCTGTTTCGGTAAACGGTTTTGAAGCTGAGATATATGAGGAGATCGCAATTCCCGTTGAAGAGAATGTTGGCTTCGGACGTCATAACAGAAATAAGTTTTTCCCATCAAGACTTGCACCTTTTTATGTGTATGATTGCCTGAAACCTTGTGGGGGAACCGTTGAAACGAAGAATGGGATATGTGCATTGTATATTTGTATTAAGGCTGAGTCTCTCAAAGGTGTCGGAAAATTCTACGGAACTATAATTTTGGAAAGTGATGGGGAGAAAATTGAGATTCCGACAGCTGTTAAGGTTTATGACTTTACAGTTCCAAAAGAGTCTTTAAAGGTTGTAATGGGTTGTTATTTTGATACTGCCGCAAGGTTTCATAATGTTTCAGTGGGTTCCGAGGAATATGAGCGTCTCAGAATTGAATATTTAAAGATGCTTCGCCGTATGAGACAGAATATGATCTATATTGACGGTGTAAAAGTTTCAAAAAATAATGGTGGAAAGTATAATTTTGACTTTACATTGTTGGAAAACCGCACTAATGAAGCTTTGGAACTCGGTTTTGAATATTTTGCAATGACAGGTGTTGGCTTCCGTCGCAGCTGGAAGGCTTCAACCATTAAAATATGTCTTACTGATATGGATGCTTTAAGTCCTGAAGGCAGAGATTTCCTTTCCCAATATATTCCCGCATTCAGAGATTTTCTTAAGGAAAAGGGATGGCTTGACCGTTTCTGTTTAGGTGTTGCTGATGAACCCAATGAGGCAAATGCTCTCGAATATAAAGAACTTTGTAATATAATAAGAAGTCTTGCTCCCGAAATTAAGCTTATGGATGCTCTTTCTTATAACAGTAAGCTTCATGGGGCTTTGGATATCTGGATTCCTCTTAACAAGAGTTATCAGGAGAATAAAGGACAGTTTGATACTTACCGTGAAGACGGTTCTGAGATCTGGCAATATGTCTGCTGTGGTCCCCGTGGGGATACTTATATGAACAGATTTATGGATTATCCTTTGATTTGCAGCAGATATCAGTTCTGGGGTAATTATAAATATGATCTTGCAGGATATCTTCATTGGGCTGCATTGTGTTACCAGCCCGAACAGGACCCGTATATTCAAAGCTGCCCTCACCATGTAAATGCAGACAGTGAATGTACTTTGCCTGCAGGGGATACTCATCTTCTCTATCCCGGAGATGGGGAACCTTATATGTCATTGCGTCTTGAGCTTCACCGTGAAGGATTGGAGGATTACGAAATCCTTAATTACATAGGTCATAAAAACAGAGAAAAGGCGGATGGCCTTTGTAACAGCTGCTTCAAGGCATTCAATAAAGCGGAATATGACATGAATAAGTTCCGTGAAACGAAAAACAGACTGTATAAAGCGGCTGAGGAGATGGGTGTAAACTGATTTGTAATTTATTATCCCGACGCTGTAATAAGTGTCGGGATACAGTTTTAGAGATGTTTTGTAATTATTTGTAATTTTTGTAATTATTACAAAACGGTTTAAAGTCCCGAAAATGCCCCTCTAAAAATAGGTAAAATTGGTTTTTGGTATAATTTGTTGTGCATTTTGCACAATCCAATATTTGTAATTAGGCATTATTTTGGCTATTCATATGAAAATAAAAAAATTACAAAAAGGGGCTTGATTTTTTGGGAGAAATGTAATATAATGTTAGTGAACTCAAATAGGGGAGAATTATAGCTATGGGCTGAAATTTTTTCAGAAACAGAGGCTCAGAACTGTAATAAACTCCGAAAGGGTTACAATCAAATTATTTTCTTATATTTTAAGGAGGAAAACAAACACATGAGTAAGAAACTTCTTTCCGCAGTACTTGCTATTGCGATGATGCTTTCTATGTGCACAGGTCTTATGACTTCTGCTGCTTCTGATTACGAAGCTGACAGAGCTGCACTTAAAGAAGCTATCAGAGAACTTACTATCAAAGGTCCGAGTATCTCCGAATCCGCACTCGAATTCATTTTCCATGAACTCGTAATCGTTTCCGGTGACGATTTGCTCGAAAGAAACAAAGTTTTCGAAGTGTTCAGCACTTCCAGAAACTTGAGAGGCGAACCCCTTCACCTCGACAACACAGGTAAAGCTGACGGTAACAACCCCGCTTACTTCCTTAAGGGCGATGTTTCTACTGTTGAAGCTCAGCAGGCTATCATCCCTGACACATTCGAAGCTTATGCTAAATATGCTTACGATGCTCAGAATCAGACACCCGGTTCTGACCAGGGTAACAGATGGCTTGAAGGTTGGGTTAACTGTTCTATGTTCATCGAAACAAGCTACCTCTCCAAGGTTGCAGAAGGTATCCTTCTTTATGCAGCTTCCGTTTGGTACTTTGGCGAACAGCCCGAACTCGAAGGCATCGTTGATGAAAAATTCAACGTAAGAAGAAATGCTCTCGTTAAAGAAGCTACAGCTCTTATTAAGAGCTTCATCTCCTTCTTGAGAGGCCAGGTTGGTGCTTATGCACTTAACAATATTACTGCAGCTGACGAAAACAAACCTTCCTTGTATGCAGAAAAGGCTTGGGCTTGGAGACAGCAGTACGCTTTCAAATACCACGCTAACTACGGTGTTAACCCCTTCGAAGGTCTTGAAGAAACACTCGTTAACGAATGGTGGACAATTCTTGTTGGTAACAACCTTGTAACAGCTCTTGCGTTCCCCGGTTGGTACTCCTTCGAAGAAATGAGAGCTAACTCCACAGTTGCTCCTCTTCTTAACACATTCGAAAGACTTTACAGAGCTGCTCAGACAGTTAAACTCAACGGCGTTCTCTACTATGAATTCGTAGTTGGTACAAAAGCTGATCTTGAAAACGCTTGGAAAGCTCTCGTAAATGCACTTCTTTCTAAGTACACATTCACAGCTCCCGCTGGTATCTCTGCTGTAGAAGCTGTTAAGTCTATCCACAGACTTCAGGAAGTTCTTGACTTCTATGATCTCTACATCTCCGATGCATACCTCAACATCTACACATCTGTAGATAAAGAACTCCTTTCTAAAGTAACATTTGCAAAAATGCTCGTAGAATGGGTTGATGCAAACGCTAACTCCACATCCGTTATTTATTACATGGGTGTTGAATACTTTGCAGAACTCGCTGACAATATCATCGCAGGTATTGAAGCTCTCGATCCTACAGTATCCAACCTTGCTCTTACTAACGAAGATATCGATACAGGCGTAGCTCTTATCAACGAAGGCCAGGTTCTTCTTGATGCTTGGGGCAATATCTTCAAGAACTACTCCGCTAAGGATCCCAATGCTGAAAACTACAACCAGAGAATCGCTTACGATGCTCTTAAAGCTGCAATCGCAGATCTTAAAGTAATGCTTCCTTACGATGCTGCTTCCAAAGCAACATATGTAATCAAAGCTAACACAACAGATTATGTAAGAGTTGACTTTGACGGTTCTAACATCATTGCTAAAAACAATGCTGCTACAATCGAATTTGCTCCTAACTACTTCGCATTCCTCAGATACTATGACGCTCTCGTTCTTGCAGTAAACTTCTTCAACAGTGCTGTTGATGAATGGAACTCCAGAACAGAAATTCTTGATCCTGTTGCTATTGCAAATAACTACAGCTACAAGAAACTCGTTAACGTTCTTCTTAAGTACGACTTCCTTGCTGGTTTCCAGGTATACAGTGATGGCGGCAATGACCTCTGGTACATCAACGACCGTGACGTTCTTGACCCCTTCAAATATCAGCAGATCCTTAAAGATTCTATCTGGCCCTACGTAACAGGCGGCGCACATGTTGGCGGTCCCGTTAATGATGACAAATCTTGGGATCAGATGGTTATATTCAGCGAAATGTTCCAGGAAGCTTGCGCTAGATTGAATGGCGACAGCTATAGCACAAACTACTTCGCTGAAGTTGACTTCTCCGGCAACTCTTGGGATTGGTCCACAGGTAAAGTAACAGGTCTTAAGAACGGTTGGGATACAATCGCTGCTCAGCTCGAAGAAATGCTTGCATATCTCACAGTTGACATGTCTCAGCTCCTTAACATCTACCGTTACGTAACACTTACAATGTATGTGTTCTTTGATCCTGATTATAATCTCAGACCTGATACATGTATTGTTGAACAGCGCGATGCTTTCGCCGGTGGTGCTTCCTATGATAAAGGTAGTCTCATCTATAACTTCAACCAGACTCTTCTCCCCCTCTTTGACATTTGTGCAAACTCCACAAAAGTTAACCTTGCTGATCTCACAAAGATGATCAACAGATTCTTGAGCTGCACAAGAGCTCTTCTTACAGAAGACCGTGGTCAGCCTCTCTTCGATCAGTTCCTTGCTGATATCAATTCTTGGGCTGTAACTTCTAAAGTTGGCATGGATAACAATCCTTGGGCACTTTATGAAAAACTCTGTGCTGTATTCGGTGATCCCAATGCAGGTATCCCCTCAGTCCTCAGACTCCCCACAGATAATAAAGAACCTTATCTCTACTATAACTTGACACTTAAGAGTGTATTGAATCTTAAAGAAGATTCCAATAAGTATAGCTGGAAAGACCAGTTCGTAAGAAATATTTATGATCCTATTGCTAACGCATCTCAGGCTCTTGCATCTGTAAACGTATCTAACTACGATACAGAATGGGTTGAAAAATACAGCGAAGTACGTGACCAGTGCGGTTACTTCCTCAACATGATCAACCTTAACGCTGCTGACGGTACAGCTGCTGTTAACGGTTCCGACATTCCTCTTTGGGTAGTTCTTAACCTTTACAACCAGATTCTCGAAGTAAATGGTGAAAAAGGCGAACATACTGTATCTGCTCTTGAACTCTACAAGACAACAGCTCTTGATCCCGTTCTCGCAGAAGCTTACGGTAAGAACATGAACGATTACAACACAGTTGGCGAAGGCAACAAGATCTGGCTCGGTTATACACAGGCTTATGCAAACGCTCTTAAAGTTAGAAATTCTACAAGAGCTCCCAAGTCTGAAATCGATGCAGCTGCAGCAACACTTGTAAGTGCTCTTGAAGCTCTTGCTAACATCGCTAAAGCAGAACCTTCTGCTACAGTAGAAGATCTCAACAACGTTATCGCTGAAGCTACAGCTCTTCTCGCAAGAGTTGACGTTGAAGCAGCTTCTGCAGATGCTCTTGATGTAGCTATTAAAGAAGCTAAAGAATTCGTTAACGACCTCAGATATGTTGTAACATATACTAAGGCTGATATCGATGCAGCTATCGACGCTCTCCAGGCAGCTATCGACGCTGTAAACGAAGAAGTTTACTTCGCTGATGATCTCGCTGCATACCTCTCCTTCGTAGGTCAGTCCGCAAAAGTTAATGCTGACAACTACACAGAAGAATCTTACAAGGCATTCGTTCTTGCTTACAACGAAGCTAAAGCAGTTGCTGAAACAACAACAAACGCTTCTGCATACCTTGCAGCTAAAGCTCTCGTAGAAGCAGCTTACAACGCTCTCGAAGAACCCGAAATGTCCAAGACTCTCGTTGCAGCAGTTGCAAAACTTGCTGAACTCAAAGCAGTAGATACAGCAGCTTACTCTGCAGAATCCGTAGCAGCTTACAATGCAGCAGTAGCAGCTCTCGAAGCAGCTATTGAAGCAGCAGCTGAAGATGATGTTCTTCTCGACCTCATCGCTAAGGCTTACCTTGCAAAAGCTAACCTTACTATTACTAACCCCATCACACTTGACGACTAATTTGTTTTCCTCCTTGTATCGGGAAGACTATAGTCTGAACGGTACCAAAACAAAATAGTGTTCTAAATTGGGACCGCTCGCTGCTTAAGCGGGCGGTCCTATCCGCTCAGTTAAAGTATTTATTGTTTTTACATTAGTACTTTACCATTTAATTCGGAGGAATAAAATGAAATTAAAAAGAATTCTCTCTTTTATCCTCAGCATTTGTATGTTAGCAACATTATTTGTTGTTCCCACATTTGCTGACGGTGATCATGTTTTAAGCTTTACAGTAGATGCTTCTAAAGTTGGCGTTGGTGATACTGTTACAGTTGTAATCAGTAATGAAGCAATGTCTATTGACGGTCTTGCTGTATATCTTGAATTTAATAAAGATCTTCTTGAATGTATCTCAGTTACCGGTGTAGACGGTGATGAATATATGGGTCTTTACAAAACAAACGGCGGCAAATACCCCTTTGACGAATTTCTCGCTTGTGACTCTCTTGATCATCCCGAGTTTGGAGATATGATCAACAATGACGGTATGTTTTCTATAGGTCATGCCGTTTCTTCTACTACAGCATATGATGCCGGTATTGTAGCAACTCTTCAATTCAGAGCAAAAGCTAACGGCAATATTGAATTTAAATTATATGATGCTAATGTAGATCAGCTTATTCAGTCTGAATCTGTAGAAGTTCATACATGTTCTTTTGCAGAAGTAGTTGCCCCCGATGATTCTAACCTTGTTTCCGCAGCAGACTGCGATAATGCAGCTGTTTATAATAAGGTTTGTACATGTGGTGCTACTAACGGTGAAACATTTGAAGTAGGTACAGCTCTCGGTCACGATCATCAGGCACAGCTCGTATCTGATGCAGACTGCGATAGTGCTGCTATGTACAAAGGCGTATGCTCCAGATGTGGTGATGAAACAGATCCCTATGAAGTAGGCGAAGCTTTGGGTCATGATTATAAGGCACAGCCTGTATCCGGTGCGGATTGTGAGAGCTCTACAATGTACATAGACGTGTGCTCCAGATGTGGTGATGAAACAGAACCTTATGAAGTAGGCGAAGCTCTCGGTCACGACCATCAGCCTAAGCTCGTATCTGAAGCTGACTGTGAAAATGCAGCAATGTATAAAGACGTATGCTCCAGATGTGGCGATGAAAAAGATCCCTATGCAGTAGGCGAAGCTCTCGGTCACGACCATCAGCCTAAGCTCGTATCTGAAGCTGACTGTGTAAATGCAGCAATGTATAAAGATGTATGTTCCAGATGCGGTGATGAAAAAGATCCTTACGCTGTAGGCGAAGCTCTCGGTCATAACTTCTCTGAAGAATATAATACATCTGGTGAAGAAACACACTGGTTTGACTGCTCCAATGGATGCGGAACTAAAGATTCTGAAGCACCTCATGAAGATGCTGATGATGACAAGATCTGTGATGTTTGTGAAAAAGAACTTCATAAGCATAGCTATTCAATTCCTAAGTTTGATGCTGACGGTCACTGGAATGAATGTGACTGTGGCGAAATTGATCCTGCTACAGGAGTAATTCCTCATAACTATAATATCCTCCAATACGATTCTTTGAATCACTGGAAAGCTTGCGCTTGCGGTGCAACAACTCCCGCAGAAGCTCATACAGAAAGTGATTGGGTATATGATGTAGTTCCTACAATGAGTACTCCCGGCCACAGATATAAGACATGTACCGGTTGCGGTATCGTTTTGATTTCTGAAAGATTTGAATCTGATATCGAATGGAAAGGCGAAACATTTGTTATCACATCCTCATCTTCTGATGGTGGTAACATCTCTCCTGCAGGCAAATCCTATGCTACATGGGGAAGCGAAATAACATATTATTTCCATCCTGATCTCGGTTATGAAGTAGATTATGTAATGGTTGACGGTTCATATGTTGGTAAGGTAGGATCTTATACATTTACAAGCATTGATGCTTCTCATTCCATTTATGTTGTATTTAAGGAAATCGCTCCTGCTTACGACGATGGTTATGTAGCACCTCCCACAATCGTTATTCCTGAACCTTCTGCTCCTTCTGAACCCGCTGAAACAGACAGCAAAACATATATTGCAGCAGTAGCTAAACTCGCTGAACTTAAAGCTGTTTCTACAGCAGAATGCACAGAAGCTTCTGCAGCAGCATTTAATGCAGCAGTTCTCGCTCTTGAAATTGCAGTAGAATCTCATGCATCTGATGATGTACTCATCGAATGTGTAGCTAATGCATATCTTGCAAAAGCAAATCTTTCTATTGCAAAGAATCCTGTAACATGTGATGACTGATCTTTGATTTTACAATAAAAGATTAATCAAGGAACCACTCGAAAGAGTGGTTCCTTTGCTATATAATGGATAGATAACGGTATTTATAGGTTAAATTTTATCTAAATTGCGGCTGAATCTGTGCTAAAAATAGGAAATAATGTGACTTTTATTATATTTACTAAAAAGACTTGAAAAAACACAAAAAATAGAGTATAATAATGTATGATACAATGGATCTATCAGATTCATAAGAAATAATTACGATTTATCGGAGGCAGAAACTTGAGACGAACTAACAAACATTCAAAAAAGAATAATCTTGACTGGTTAGACGGTTTCTTTACCTACATCAATGGACGTAAATATAAAACATCTAAGAAGAGTATAAAACCTGACCCTGAAAAGTTGAGACGAGTTTCTTCTTATAATGCTGAAAATGCACAGGAAAATGATGAAATTAAAACAAACGAATTGGCTCCGGAACAGAACAGATATAACTTTGACAGTTCAGAATATAGAATTGACAAACCTTTAGTTTCTGAAATTGAAAATGAAGAAGTAAAAGATGCTGAAGATCTAGCTTCTGTTGAACAGGAAATTGAATCTCAGGTTTTAGAGCAGGCTGGAAGTTCAGAAACTCAGTCAGTAATCGGAACATCAAAAGTTCCCGCTTTGAAAGAAAATGTTCCTGTGGAAAATGAAGAGTCAACAAATGAGAACCCCGAAAAGAACGAGTCTCAGAGCAAAGTTTCAGAACCTGAAGTAAGAGTTAAATCTGATGCTTCCACAAAACCTTTGTGGGAACGAAATCCCGGTAAATACAGAAAGAAGCGACCATTGTTTATTCGCTTCCTGGGTGGATTGTGGGCGTTTTTCTTCTTCTGGGTTTTGACTTTCGGTATGATAGGAGTCCTTGCTCTTGGTGCAGGTGTTACGCTGTTATATTCATTTACTGACCCTGAACTGGATGCAATGCTTGCAAATCTTGAAATTGCCGCAACTTCTCAGATACTTGCTTATAATTCAGAGGGTGAGATAGAAGTTTATGAAGAACTTCACAGCTCCGAAAACCGTGTTTGGCTTTCTATTAACGAAATGCCTCAATATTTGCTTGATATAACAGTAGCAGTCGAAGACAAACGATTCTATAAGCATAAAGGTTTTGACCCGATACGTACAGTATCCGCAACGATTCAATATGCGTTAAATAAAATAAGAGGTAATGACGGTGTCGGCTCAGGAGGTGGCGGTTCAACACTTACTCAGCAGGTTATCAAAAATATTACAGGTGATAATGAAACCGGCGGTTGGGAAGGTATTATACGAAAATTCAAAGAGATCCTCAGAGCTTTCTATATTGAACGAAAATATAATAAAGACCAGATCCTTGAGTATTATTTAAATATTGCGCATTTCGGTAATGCCCGAGACGGTATGTACACAGCGGCTAAATATTATTTCGATAAAGAAGTTTCGGAATTGACAATGGCTGAATGTGCAGCTATACTTTCGATCACCAATAACCCACGACTTTTTGACCCATATACACAACCTGATGCCAATTATGAAAGAAGAGTACTTGCACTTTGGAATGCCTGGGATCAGGGTTATATAACCGATGAAGAATATAATACTGCTAAAAATGAACCTTTGATCTTGAGAGACAGAAATGCTTCAGGTTCATCAACGAAAAGTTCTGTACGTTCCTATTTCTCAGATATGGTATTTGAATGGGCTATTTCTGAGCTTATGGAACAGAAGGGCTATGAACGCAGTTATGCAATAAATTATCTTTATACGGCAGGTCTCAGAATCTATACTACAATAGATCCCGATATCCAGCATATTATGGACGAATATTTCTCAAATGAGAATAACTATATCGACAAGGATTCCGAAATCAAGGCAGAAGTTGCTATGGAAATTCTTGATCCGAAAACGGGTAATATTCTCGGTGTTATCGGTGGCAGAGGCGAAAAAACTGCTGACTTGCTCCTTAACCGTGTAACGCAGACTAAGAGACCTCCCGGCTCTGCAATTAAACCAATAGCTGTTTACGGTCTTGCTATTGAAGAAAATATTATTACCGCTGCTACCGCAATTGACGACTCTCCTTTATATGTTGAGACGAAAACCGAAAAAGTCCCTAAAGAGGATTATGAGCTTGAAGGCTTGACTTATACTTCCTATACCTCATGGCCTGTAAACTATGACAGAAAATACAGAGGTATACTTGACGTAAAAGTTGCTCTTTCAGACTCTTACAATACTCCTTCAGTTAAGATTTTGCAAATGATAGGTCTTGACGAAAGCTACAATTTTGCAAAAAATATGATGGGCTTATCATCTCTTGTTGAAGCGGATAAAAACCTTGCTCCTTTGTCTGTTGGCTCTCTGACTTACGGTGTAACGCTTCAAGAATTGGCGGCAGCTTATACTGTTTTTGCAAACCAAGGAAGCTATTCTACTCCAAGATGCGTAACCCGAATAGAAACATTTGACGGTAAAGTAATTCTTGAAAATGATGTTGACAGATCTATTGTATTTACGCCTCAGACAGCTTATATTATGACGGATATTCTTAAGAGAACTGTTACAAACGGAAGTTCCAGTGAAGTTGCAAATCTTGCGCCTATCGCTACCGCAGGTAAATCCGGTACAACTTCCAACTTCCAGGACCGTTGGTTTGTAGGTTATACTCCGTATTATCTTGCAGCTATCTGGTGGGGTTACGATATTCCTCAGTCCAATGAGAATACTCACCATGTTCAGATGTGGCATGATGTAATGCAGCAGATCCATTCTTTAAAGGGTATTACCGAGGCGGAATTTGCTCAGCCTGACGGTATAGTTACTGCAACTTACTGTAATGTCAGCGGAAAAGCTCCTGGTCCTTATTGCAGCTCGGATCCCAGAGGCGGAAGAGTTAAAACAGGACTTTTCAAAAACGGTACTCAGCCGACGGAAACCTGTGATGTACACCATCAGCTGTATGTATGCTCGGATTCAGGTCAGATCGCACATGAAAATTGTCCAAGTGCTTATCTTGTGACTTATATTGATATTGCAAGAAGTTATCCCAATGCATATATCAGAATTGCCGATGCTGAATATATCTGTCCGCCTCTTGACAGCGACCAGATACTTTATAACAGCACATTATTGCCTGTATACACATATATGATACCTGAAGGTGAATATCCGTGCTTGTCAAATTCAGTAAAGAATAAATACCGAAACTGTCTTTGCCAGACTCACGTACCAAGTGCAACACCTCACCCGTACACTTATAAATTTACAAATCCCACCGGTGATACCTCAGGCGAACAGATACCTGTTTTCCCCGAAGATCTGATGACTCCCGATGAACTTGAACAGCTTCGTCTTGACGAACAGTTCCTTGAGGTCGCAATTCAGGTGTATGACCAAAAACAAGAACTTCTTGAAGGCCTTTCTCCTGAACAGTATATTGAGATCGTTAAACATGTTTACGATACTACTGAAACTGTTATGGAAGGCTTGACAATAGATCAGTATTTTGAACTTGCAAAACATGTTTATGATACAAAACAGTTTATTATGGATGGATTGACGCCTGAACAGCTTTTGGAACTTGCAAAACATGCATACGATACCAAAGAAGTTGTTATAGAGGTGCTTCTTGAAGATCAGCTTCTTGAACTGGCTAAATATGTTTATGCCGAACATGAAGTACTCCTTGAGGGATTTACCCTTGAAATGGTGGCTCCCGAATCTGTATTGCCGGTATTTCCTGTATATCCCGATATTGATGACGGAGGAAACACCGGTGGAAATACAGGTGGAAATATCTGGGAAATTCCAGATCTTCCAATATTCATCCCTTGACTTAGTTTGATTTTTCATATTTATTCGGCATGAAAGAGAGGATTCAGAACCTCGTTATACACAGGGCGAAAACTCTGTTTCTAATCTGATAAAAAGGAAACTTGATATGAATATAAAAAAATTATTTAAAAGAATAGTCAGCTTCACCGCCGCTTTAGTGTTGGCGGTGGGGTTGTTGCCATCATTTCCGTTCCATGCGGAAAATTTGTATGAATCTGCATATGATTTTGATGATTTCAAAAATTTGAAATGGGATCTTAGTGGTCAGCATCAGTTGATAGAGTACAGCTTCAGTCCGTTTTGGGCAGAATCCGGACGTCACGGTTTGGGTATAGCCTCATTCTGTTCTCTTCCATATGAAATGTTTTCAAATCTGAATAACTTGACATTTGCACTCCATATAAAACCTTCAGAAAGTCAAGCTTACGGAAAGAAGATTCTCTTTGCGGGAACGGGTTCGTATACCGATCCATACATATCCTTTGAGCTTTCTCCCGAAGGGGAATATTGTGTCAATATTTACGATGGTAACAGCACCTCTACAGTTTCATTTGTTGCCCAAAATACGGAGTGGATCCATATTGCATTTGTATTTTCCGAAAATGCATTTACTCTCAGTAATCTTGCGTTATATTATAACGGTATAAAGATGAACGAAACTACAACAAGTGTAGATCTTTCTGCAATAACGGGAAGATTGGTTTATATGGATGACGTTCATATAGATAATCTCTATATTTCCAATAAGGCGTTGGATGATACTCAGATAAATTTCCTTTCAACGGTATCAGTTAGGGACTATTTTTCTATGAACGATATTGAAATAGTTGAAACTCAGCCTGACACCGGTTGGATAGATTCAGATGAACCTTATATTCCCGAAGGTCCGGATGATCCTTTTCTTCCCGAAGATCCCGATGAACCTGTAGCCCCTGTACTTCCTGGGGAATGGGTTTTCCCTGAAGGACTCTTGCCTACAAATTATACATGGATTGCATATAATTTTGACGGTTCGTTTAATTCTGCCAAGGATATGAACAAGCAGGCAGATGCTAAAATCAATGAATTTGAATCGACTTTGGTTTCTGTTTCTGATATAACCTCAAGTGGCGGAAGAGCAATCACACGAAGAGAATCGGTTTTTCCTTCGGAATATCTTTCTCTTGACCAAGGCTTACTTTTTGATTCTGATGAGTTTACAATAGCAATGAAAGTTTACCGTAAAGCCGATAAGGAATCTAAAACCTATAAGCTTTCGGATATGAATTTACTTGAATTTACAGGAAAGGGAAGTTTTATATTCTCGCCTTTTAAAACCAATGATTTAGGTGAAAATATCTCGGCTCTTTCTGTAGATACCGAAAAATATTATGGTACAGATCCTTTTCATGTAGATCTGACACCGGTAACGACTTTTAACCTTACAAAAACTTCATTGAATTCAGTAAACGGACGCTGGGCTCATTATGCATTGACTTACAACAGTAAGGGTGTTGTTAATGTTTATGTAAACGGAACTTTGATCAATACCTTTGAAACAGGTGTAAATCTTACGGATCTTGATCTTACAGACCTTAGAATAATGACAGGTTCTGTAGAAACTGATGACAGCAGATATTATGTCGATGATATCTATATGGCGTCAAGAGTTCTTGATGTAGCAGATATCAGAAGAATTGAGCATTATGGCGTTTCACGTTTCGTTACAGAAGTTTTGCCTGATCCTAACCCCGAAAACGGCAGTATGGAGCCTGATAATCCTCAGGTTAATATCGATCTCAGACCCGATTCCACAGACGAATTGGAAGACGGTGTTTATGAAACTTCTGAGATTAACGGGTTTATCGGTACGACTTTCGATAATATGTCTCTTATCGGTGCTGATTATAATAATTCCGTTTTTGCTCTTGTACGAAATGCTTCGTTGGCACAGGGCGATAAAAATTATGGTCTTGCGTTGGACGGTATGAGTTCTTATCTCAGATATCCTTTGGGTATTTTGGATAATGCGGACGAGTTTACAATAAGTATTGCCTATAATTGGGTAGGAAGTACTTCGGGAACAAATCACCGTTTGTTTGATTTTTCAAGAAAAGAAAGTTCTGTATCTGCCCCCACGGCGTATATGTATATAGATATGGGTAACGGTACTGACGGACTTAAATTCGTCATAGGCGACGGTACTTCGGAGCTTGTTCTGAATTCAGAAGAGAATTCTACTAATACATGGGTTAGAGTTTCTGTGACTATTAAAAACGGAGTTGCAAAATTGTATATTGATGGGGCGGAAGTCGATTCCGGAGAAACATCTATTACTCCGTCAAAGATAAAACCCAACTTCAATTACATCGGTAAAAGTGGTGTCAAAGGCGGATCTCTATTTAAAGGTACGGTGGATGAGATATATATTTCAGATACCGCGCTTACTGCAGTAGAGCTTCAGGAGATACAGAGCTACGGTATTGAACCGTACACTCCAACAGTCAGTGATCCTGTTGAGGTTGAAGAAGAGATAGATATCTGGGATACTATTATAAACGGTGTAGTTCTTGCGGCTGTTGTCCTTATAGTTATCCTTGTAATTGTAATCATAATAACTTTAATTAAAAGATAAAGAGTATAAAGATTAGGGAGAAAACTGACATGACTTTAATGGAAAAAGAAATTTTCGAAGTTCCGGAAGCATTAAAAACTTGCCTCAAAACAAATGAAAAGCTCTTAGAAGAACTTGCCGAAAAACTCAGCTCTTCAAAGATCAAAAACGTAGTGGTTGCAGCAAGAGGCACTTCCGACCACGCAGGTATTTACGGAAAGTATATAATTGAAAGCCTTGTAGGTATACCTGTTTCATTGGCGGCAATGTCTGTCGTTACACGTTACGGTGCAACTCTTGACCTTTCAGATTCTGTAGTTTTAGCTATTTCTCAGTCAGGTAAAGCTGCCGATGTTATTGAGTATGTTGAAATGGCAAAGGAATCAGGTGCTATCATTGTTACAATTACTAATGATAATACATCTCCTCTTTCTCTTATTGGTGACTATAATTTCTTCCTTAATGTCGGTGAAGAAAAGAGTGTGGCTGCTACAAAAACATTCTCTGCTCAGATATACACAATAGCTCATATAGTTGCAATGTGGGCAGACAGAAAAGATATTTTGGCAAAGCTTGATAAAGTTCCTGAAAAAATCTGCCAGATCCTTTTCAGAAATGAGGAGATTGCAACTCTTGCGACACGATATAGATTTATGAAAGAGGCGTTCATTCTTTCCAGAGGTGTGAACTATCCTCTTGCGCTTGAAGGTGCTCTTAAAATTCAGGAAACAAACTATGTTCTTGCGAAGGGATATCCTATTTCCGACTTCCATCACGGTCCATTCGCAATGGTTGATGAGGGTATGCCCGTTATCATGTATATGTCTGCAGGTCCTGTAGCTCAGGATTCTATGGATATGATCAAAAAGCTTCAGGAAGTGGGTGCAGATCTTCTTATGGTTACAGATGATGAAGACCTTATTGCGGAAGGTGATGTTGGCTTCCAGCTTCCTTTTGCGGACAAAGAAGACATGATAGCTTCCTTCTATTATGCAACTTTTGCTCAGCTATTTGCTTGCAATCTTGCAGAAGTCAAGGGTAGAAATCCTGACGCACCCAGAGGCCTTAATAAGGTTACTATTACAAAATGAGTTTGGGTTTAAATAACAGATCCGAAATATATGTTTATGACGGAGTTCCCGTTCAGGAAGCGATTGCCAGAACGACTTGTATGGGTATTGCTGCACATCAGGACGATATAGAGCTTATGTGTTGGGCAGGGATTCTTGACTGTTTCGGAAAAAAAGACAAATGGTTTTCTGCCGTTGTAGTCACAGACGGCGCGGGAAGTCCGCGATCCGGACTCTATGCTGACTATACAGATGAAGAAATGATTGAAGTTCGTCGTCTTGAGCAGAAAAAAGCGGCATTTGTAGGAGAATACGGTTCGCTGAATATGTTGAATTATTCAAGTATGGAAGTTAAGGCTCCTGAAGATGACAGTGTTTGTGAAGATTATAAAAAGCTTTTGCTTTCTGCAAGACCTGAAGTCGTTTTTACGCATAATCTTGCTGATAAGCACGATACCCACGTTGCTGTTGCTTTAAAATTGATAAAGGCTATCAGACAGTTGCCCAAAGACCTTCGTCCAAAAAAACTTTACGGAGGCGAGGTCTGGCGAAGTCTTGATTGGGTGAACGACAGTGAAAAGACTGTTTTTAATGTTACGGAACATTCCAATATGGCGGCAGCTCTTGTTTCCCTGTTTGATTCTCAGGTTGCTGGAGGGAAAAGGTATGACCTTGCAACCCAGGGAAGACGAACCGCGAACGCAACTTATTTTGAGTCCCATGGCACGGATAATGCAGAGAGTATGATGTATGCCATTGATATGACTCCTCTGATAGAGGATGATACATTGAGCTTTTCTGATTTTATAAATAATTACATTGACAATTTTAAGAATGATGTCAATGACAGAATAAACAGATATAAATAAAAAGAAAGTGGTTGAAATAATTATGGAAAGACCTGAAATTACAAAAGAAATGCTTATAGGCGATATTTTGAGAATTTGCCCCAATGCGGCAGAAATTCTTATGGATTTTGGTATGCATTGCGTTGGCTGCGCCGTTGCAAGAAACGAATCTATTGAAGAAGCATGTATCGTGCATGATATTGATGTGGACGAGCTTTTGGTTGCTCTTAACGAAGACTGATGAAGCTTTCACCAAGACTTCAAACCGTTGCGGATGCGGCAGGGAAGTGTAAGATTCTTGCGGATGTAGGCACAGACCACGGCTATATTCCCGTGTATATGCTGCAAAACTCTCTTTGTGAAAAGGCTTATGCTTCTGATATAAGGGAGCAGCCTCTTGCAAGAGCAAAAGCTATAATTTCCGAAAACGGATTTTCTAATGTTGCCGAAACTTTTTTAAGTAACGGCATTATTGATATTCCCGAAGATTACGATTGTCTTGTTATTGCAGGTATGGGAGGGGAGACCATTGTTTCTATACTTGAAGCAAAAAGACCTCCTGAAAATGCAAGGCTTATTCTTCAGCCAATGACGGAAGATGTGCTTTTGCGTGAATATTTATATACGCATGGCTATCGGATAACGGAAGAAACTGCCGTTTCAGAACCCGGACATATTTATACCGTAATTACAGCAGTAAGCGGTTCTACGGAAAGCTTTGTTTTTCGTGATGTTTTGGCATCTCCTGCTTTCTGCAGTAAAAAAAGCGAAGATTCAGAAGCCTATATAATGAAATATATCCGTAAAGAGACTCGTGTTCTTGAAGGACTTCGTCATGCCAGTATTTTAAAGGACGAAGAAATTGCCGAGGTTCAACGGAAACTCTCGGAATACGGTAAGATTTTAGAAATTGTAAAAAAATAATTTGAGGAAAACAACTATGTCAAACGTGAATGATGTTTTATATTTTCTTGATGTCCTTGCACCCTTTGATACTTCAATGGGTTTTGACAATACGGGAATTCTTGTTGGCGGAAAAAATAAAAAGGTATCCAAAATCCTTTTGACATTGGATGTTACGCGCGAAGCAGTTGAAAAAGCAAAGAATATCGGGGCTGAACTTATAGTTTCACATCATCCTGTTATCTTTGATCCTATGAAACGTATTTCCGATGAGTCAATTCCTTATTTGCTCATAAGAAACGATATTTCTGTAATTTCAGCACACACAAATCTTGACAAAGCAGAGGGTGGAGTAAATGATGCCTTGGCTTTGAAATTGGGACTTCGTGATATCCAGTCTGTAGAAAGTGATGACCCTGAAGAGTCCGGTCTGGGCCGTATAGGAAGTGTTTCAGAAACTGATATAAGGACATTTGCTCTTCATGTGAAAGAATCTCTTTCTGCCGACGGGGTTGAGTTTTCAGGTAAAGTTCCCGTAAAAAATGTATGTGTTGTTGGCGGTTCAGGGGGGAGTGTTCTTCTTGATGCTAAAAAAGCAGGCGCTGATACTCTTGTAACGGGAGAAGCAAAGTACAATCAGTTTGCAGATGCCATCGAAAATGGTATGAATCTTGTGGTTGCAGGACATTATCACACGGAAAATGTGGTTTTGGAATCTCTCAAAGATTACATACTTTCCACTTTAAATGATGTTTCTGTGGAAATCTTCAACTGCAAATTTACAGAAAAAGTATAATTATATTTAGGAGACAATATGCCATCTGACGGTATAATGATTCATGCCCTTACAAAAGAGCTTTCGGATGCTCTTGTAGGCGGCAGGGTTGATAAGGTTCTTCAACCCGAAAAGGACGAAATAGTATTGAATATCCGAAATAATGGGAATTTTAAATTGCTGTTGTCCGCAAATCCTTCTTCATCAAGAATACATCTTACAGAGGTTACTAAAGAAAATCCTGCTTTTGCGCCGAATTTCTGTATGCTTCTGCGTAAGCATCTTATGCCTTCAAAAATAATTTCCGTTGAGCAAAAGGGTTTTGAACGTGCTGTTGAGATTACTTTTGAATGTACGACAGAGATGTTTGATATTACCCGTAAGAAGCTTATTATTGAGGTTATGGGAAGATTCAGTAATATAATCCTTACAGACAGCGAGTATCTTATACACGATGCCATAAAACAGGTAGATTATACAACATCTTCCAAGAGGCAGATCCTTCCCGGAATGTATTATAAGGAGCCGCCCGAACAGGAAAAGATGTCAATTCTTGAGGACTCTGAATTCGATATTGATTTTACATCGGAGCAGCGTGCAGATAAATATCTTTTAGGTAAATACCAAGGTTTTTCCCCTCTTTTGGTAAGAGAACTGACTTTCCTTGCAACAGGAGATACAAATCTTCCGTTATGTAATTTCAATGCTGAACAGAGAGAAAAACTTATTTATCAGCTTGAAAAATTTAAAACACAGCTTTCTGAACATACTTACAGACCTTGTGTTATTCCCAAAGCAAATGAGTTTTACTGTTTCCCCATAAGACAGTACGGATTTATGTATCCTGTATTTGAAGCGGAGACCTGTTCTTCTGCATTGGATAAGTTCTATATTGAAAAAGACGAGGCAGAACATACAAAGCGAATCACTTCCGATATATTCAGGGTTTTATCCAATGCTCAGACACGTCTTCAGCGCAAGATTGAAACTCAACGTGAAGAACTTGCCGAAAGTGAGAAATCTGTAATTTATAAAACTTATGGAGATATGATAACATCCGAGATCTATAAAATAAAGCAGGGTATGACAAAAGCTATGCTTACGGATTACAGCGTTGATCCTCCTGCGGAAGCCGAAGTTCCGTTGGATGAAAGAATGACTCCTGCACAAAATGCACAGTATTATTATAAAAAATACAAAAAAGCTCAAAGTGCAAAAGAAATATTGACGGCTCAGATTCTTGAATCTGAAGACGAGCTGAATTATATTGACAGCGTTTTTGAAGAACTTGCCCGTGTTAAAAACAGGGAAGATGCAGACGAGATACGCAAGGAGCTTTCACAAAGCGGTTATTTGAAAAATAAACTTCAAAAACAGAAACATAACGGTAAAAAGCCTAAAAAACAGGAATCTGTAAAGCTTGAAAAAACAATATCTTCTGACGGATTTACCATTTATTACGGAAAAAATAATATACAAAATGACTATTTAACTCTGAAATTTGCGGATAAACACGATATTTGGTTCCATGTTAAAAATTATCCCGGTTCACATGTTGTTGTTTCGGCAAACGGAGAGGTTGTTCCAGATTCTACCTTGACTGAAGCTGCTGTTTTGGCTGCAACAAACAGTAAAGCAAACGGAAAACAGGTTGCGGTCGATTATGCTGAAGTCCGTTATGTTAAAAAGCCTTCAGGTGCAAAACCGGGTATGGTCATTTATACAAATTATAAAACGGCATATGTTGATACTGCCGAAAAAGACGAATAGGAAATCATTTTATGTTTACACTTATAAAAAAACAGGGTAATGCCCGTCTCGGAAAACTTGAGACAGTTCACGGAACAGTAAAAACTCCTCTTTTTATGAATGTTGCAACTGCTGCGGCAATAAAGGGCGGTGTTTCCGCTTTTGACCTTGAATCTGTTGGTTGCCAAATAATGCTTTGCAATACCTATCACTTACATCTCCGCCCCGGAGATAAGCTTGTCCATAATGCGGGAGGTCTTCAAGGTTTTACAGGTTGGAAGCATCCCACTTTGACCGATAGTGGCGGTTTTCAGGTATTTTCCCTTGCAGGACTTCGTAAGATAAAAGAAGAGGGAGTTACTTTTAATTCTCATATAGACGGAAGAAAGATCTTTATGGGACCCGAAGAAAGTATGCAAATACAGTCAAATCTCGGCTCCACCATTGCGATGGCTTTTGATGAATGTATAGAAAATCCTGCCGAATATGAATATACACGCCGTTCAATAGAACGTACATACAGATGGCTGGCACGCTGTCAGACGGAAATGGCTCGTTTGAATGAGTCAGGAGCGGCTGTGAATCCTAAGCAGCTTCTTTTCGGTATAAATCAGGGAAGTACATATGAAGACCTCAGAGCGCGCCATATGCGTGATATAGCGGCTATGGACCTTGACGGTTATGCAATAGGCGGTTTGGCTGTTGGTGAATCTGCCGAAGATATGTACCGCATCATTGAAGCTGTAGAGCCTTTTATGCCCGAAAATAAGGTTCGTTACCTTATGGGCGTTGGCACTCCCGTGAATATTCTTGAAGCTGTGCATCGGGGCGTTGACTTCTTTGACTGCGTAATGCCCAGCCGAAATGCACGTCACGGACATTTGTTTACAAGTAATGGCATAATAAACATTATGAATGAAAAATACGCCCAAGACTTCACACCTCTTGATGAGAATTGCGACTGTCCTCTTTGCCAAAACCATACAAAGGCATATCTCCGCCATTTGTTCAAGGCAGGAGAAATGCTCGGCATGAGACTTGCGGTTATGCATAACCTTCGTTTCTACAATAAACTTATGGAAGATATCCGTTTCCATTTGGAAAACGATACTTTTGAAGATTTCTATCAGGAAAAACGAATGATATACGGAAAACGTATTTAAGTTTAAATTGAATAATTTATTGGCTCTATAATAAATGTTGGAGGAGAAGACTCAGGACATTTACTATAGAGCCATATTTGGGCTCTCTGTCAATAGTTGGGGTAGGAAATCCCGAATAATGACAAAGAGCCGTAATTAAAAGGGTTCTGTAATAAGTCTAATTTTTACGTAGACTTATTACAGAACCTTTTTAAATGCTCAATGAATCGGTTTTTTGAAAGGGTTCGGGAAAACTTTTTTTCCGTGAAAAAAGTTTTCCCGATTAACTAAAATTTAATTACAATACCTTATCTTATAGATACGTTCATGATACCTTCAACAGCCTGAAGTTTTGCAACGATTGCTGTTGCGTCGATTGCGTCTGTGAGGTCGATGATCGCATAGGAGATATCGCCTTTACTCTTACTCTGCATATGTTCGATGTTGAGACCGAGTTCACCGCAGGCAGAAGCCATAACGCTGATCATGTTGGGGATATTTTTGTGAAGAACACAAAGTCTTGTGCCGTTGCTTCTTTCGCAGGAAACATTTGGGAAGTTTACGCTGTTAACTGTATTACCGTTTTCAATAAAGTCTGTAAGTTCCTTAACAGCCATAACTGCACAGTTATCTTCGGATTCTTCTGTGGAAGCTCCGAGGTGGGGGATAGCGATAACGCCTTCCATACCTGCTGTGCGTGCGTTGGGGAAGTCTGTAACATAGCGGCGTACTTTACCAGCTTTGAGAGCTTCTTCCATATCGTCATCGTTAACAAGGGCGTCACGTGCAAAGTTAAGAACGATAACACCGTCTTTCATAAGAGCAATGGTATCCTTATTGATCATGTGCTTTGTTCTGATCTTGGGATCTGCGTTGTCTATAAGAGGTGTGTGGATGGAGATGAAATCGGATTTTGCAAATACTTCTTCTCTTGTATCAACTCTGTTTACTGCGCTGTTGATCTTAAGGGCAGCATCTACTGACATGTAGGGGTCACAACCGATAACTTTCATACCGAGAGCTACTGCAGCGTTTGCAAGAGGTCCGCCGATTGCACCGAGACCGATAATACCGAGAGTTTTACCTGCAACTTCTGTGCCTGCAAACTTGGATTTTTCTTTTTCAACGAGTTTTGCAATGCCTTCTTCGTCTTTGTTTGCCTTGACCCAGTTTACACCGCCGATAACGTCACGGCAAGCGAGAAGCATACCGCATACAGCAAGTTCTTTAACACCGTTTGCATTTGCACCGGGTGTGTTAAATACTGCGATACCTGCTTCTGTACATCTGTCAAGGGGAATATTGTTTACGCCTGCACCTGCACGTGCAATACCCTTAAGCTCGGGATTGAATTCGTAGTCATGCATAGCAGCGGAACGAACGAGAATACCGTCAGCAGCATCTTCGTTGTCACCGCAAGTATATTTTGTAAGATCGAGGTTTGCAAGACCTACTTTAGAGATCTTATTGAGAGTTTTAATTTTATACATAGTGTTCAAGTCCTTACTTATTGTTCTTTTCAAATTCAGCCATGAATTCAACAAGCTTTTCTACGCCTTCAATGGGCATAGCATTGTAGATACTTGCTCTCATACCGCCAACTGAACGGTGGCCTTTGAGGTTAACAAGA
>JAZSMD010000025.1:0-6747 GCA_045535665.1 Eubacteriales bacterium | reverse complement strand
CTTAGCATCATAGTAAGCGTTGAGGAACTTACCAGCGTCGTCACGTGAGAAGCCGTATGTCATCTGTGTAAGGTCGTTTGTACCGAAGCAGAAGAAGTCAGCTTCCTTAGCGATTTCGTCAGCTGTAAGAGCAGCACGAGGAATTTCGATCATTGTACCAACTTCGTACTTGAGGTCAGCGCCTGCAGCAGCGATTTCAGCTTCAGCAGTTTCAACAACTACCTTCTTAACGAACTTAAGTTCTTTGATGTCGCCTACGAGAGGAATCATGATTTCGGGTTTAACGTTCCAGTCAGCATGTGCTTTCTGAATGTTGATAGCTGCACGGATAACAGCAGCTGTCTGCATCTTAGCAATTTCAGGATATGTTACTGCAAGACGGCAACCACGGTGACCCATCATGGGGTTGAATTCGTGGAGGGAAGAGATGAGAGCCTTGATCTTTTCTACGGATTTGCCCTGTGTAGCTGCGAGAGCTGCGATGTCAGCTTCTTCAGTGGGAACGAATTCGTGGAGAGGGGGATCGAGGAATCTGATGCAAACGGGTGTGCCTTCGAGTGCTTCGTAGAGAGCTTCGAAGTCTGCCTGCTGCATGGGAAGGATCTTAGCAAGAGCTACTTCTCTTTCTTCAACAGTTTCAGAACAGATCATTTCACGGAATGCGTCGATTCTGCCTTCGCCGAAGAACATATGTTCTGTACGGCAGAGACCGATACCTTCAGCACCGAGTTCACGAGCTTTCTTAGCATCGGAAGGTGTATCAGCGTTTGTGCGAACCTTGAGAACTCTGTACTTGTCAGCCCAAGCCATGATTCTGCCGAATTCGCCTGCGATGGAAGCGTCAACTGTGGGAACAGCTTCACCGTAGATCTTACCTGTAGAACCGTCGATGGAGATGAAATCGCCTTCAACGTATGTTTTTCCTGCAAGTGTAAATTTCTTGTTTTCTTCGTCCATTGCGATTTCGCCGCAACCGGAAACGCAGCATTTACCCATACCACGAGCAACAACGGCTGCGTGAGATGTCATACCGCCACGAACTGTAAGGATACCCTGAGCAGCTTTCATACCTTCGATATCTTCGGGAGATGTTTCAAGACGAACGAGAACAACTTTTTCGCCTCTTTCAGCCCAAGCTTTAGCATCTTCAGCAGAGAATACTACTTTACCGCAAGCAGCACCGGGGGAAGCACCAAGGCCTTTACCGATAACGTTAGCAGCTTTAAGAGCTTTAGCATCGAACTGGGGATGGAGAAGTGTGTCAAGGTTTCTGGGGTCGATCATGAGAACAGCCTGCTGTTCTGTGATCATGCCTTCGTCAACGAGGTCGCAAGCGATCTTGAGGGCAGCCTGAGCTGTTCTCTTACCGTTACGAGTCTGGAGCATATAGAGTTTACCGTCTTCAACAGTAAATTCCATATCCTGCATATCTCTGTAGTGGTCTTCGAGGATCTTGCAAACTTCGAGGAACTGAGCGTATGCAGCGGGGAATTTTTCAGCCATCTGAGCGATGGGCATAGGTGTACGAACACCTGCAACAACGTCTTCACCCTGAGCATTTGTAAGGAATTCGCCCATGAGTTTCTTTTCGCCTGTAGCGGGGTCACGAGTAAATGCAACACCTGTACCACAGTTGTCACCCATGTTACCGAAAGCCATGCTCTGTACGTTAACAGCGGTACCCCAAGAATAAGGAATATCGTTGTCACGACGGTATACGTTTGCACGGGGGTTGTCCCAAGAACGGAATACTGCTTTTACAGCACCGATAAGCTGTTCTTTAGGATCAGAGGGGAAGTCAGAGCCGATTTTGGATTTATATTCAGCTTTGAACTGATTTGCAAGTTCTTTGAGGTCTTCAGCTGTGAGGTCTACGTCAAGTGTAACACCTTTAGCAGCTTTCATTTCGTCGATAAGTTCTTCGAAGTATTTCTTACCAACTTCCATAACTACGTCAGAATACATCTGAATGAATCTTCTGTAGCAGTCGTAAGCCCAACGGGGGTTGCCGGACTTAGCAGCGAGAGTTTCAACAACTTCTTCATTAAGACCGAGGTTGAGGATTGTATCCATCATACCGGGCATGGATGCACGAGCACCGGAACGAACGGAAACGAGGAGAGGATTCTCTTTGTCACCGAACTTTTTGCCTGTGATGCCTTCCATTTTTTCGATGTGTTCCATGATCTGAGCCATGATTTCATCGTTGATCTGTCTGCCGTCTTCATAGTACTGAGTACAAGCTTCTGTGGAGATTGTGAAGCCCTGGGGAACGGGAAGACCGATGTGTGTCATTTCAGCGAGGTTTGCACCTTTACCACCGAGGAGTTCACGCATTGTAGCGTTACCTTCGGAGAAAAGGTATACATACTTTTTAGCCATTCTTTTTTTCCTCCTAATATTTCTTTGATTTGTAAGCTATGTTATTTTAACAACGCATATTATATCATATATAAATGGAAATAACAAGTACTTTTTTTTGAAATCTTTTATAATAAGCAAATTTCCCTCTTTTGCCTAAATTTTTAAGGCGTTTTTGCGGCAGTTTAAGAAAAAACTTGAAATTGAATATAATATATGCTATAATGATTATAGGAAGTCGAAAAACTGCCTGAAAGGCGGTATTTCGACAACAAACTAAATAGTTTGGTATTAAGTTTTTAAAGAAAATTTGTCAATACTCATTTCAATGGTTATGAATAAATTAAAGTTCAAATGAATTTTAATTAGCCAAAGCCGATAACCATTATAATGAATGAGAACAAATATAAATAATCAAAGAAAGGGTCTAAATATATGGAACTGACTTTTTTAGGAGCTGCTCACGAGGTTACAGGCAGTTGTACACTTATTTCATCCTGCGGAAAGAATATTTTGGTCGATTACGGTATTGAACAGGGAAAAGACACTTTTGTTAATTGTGATCTGATGGTTGAACCGTCTGAGATTGACTGTGTTTTACTTACTCATGCGCATATTGATCATTCTGGAAAGATTCCTTTACTTTATAAAAACGGATTTACCGGAACTGTTTATGCAACAGAATCTACTTGTGCATTAAGCAGGGTAATGCTTTTGGATAGCGCAAATATACAGGTTTCCGACGCCGAGTGGGAAAACCGAAAGGCTAAAAGATCAGGCGGGGAACTTGTTGAGCCTTTATATGATGTTGAAGATGCGCAAAATGCAATATCGCATTTCTGGGGCTGTAAGTACGGTGAAGAAAGGCAAATACTGGAAAATGTCAGAATAAGATTCAATGACGTGGGACATTTGCTCGGTTCTTCATGTATTGAGGTTTGGGTAACAGAAGACGGTGTTGAGAAAAAAATAGTTTTCAGCGGTGACGTCGGAAATGTTAATAAACCTATTATAAATGATCCTACTACTGTAAAGGAAGCCGACTATGTGGTTATCGAATCCACTTACGGAGACAGATTACACGAAAAATCCAATGACTCCGAAACTGTAGAACTTCTTGCGGAGTATCTTCAGGAAACTTTTGATAAAGGCGGAAATGTTGTGATTCCTTCTTTTGCGGTGGGCAGAACGCAGGAAATACTTTATTTTATCCGTCAGATCAAAAATGAAAATCTCGTAAAAGGACATGACGGTTTCCCTGTATATGTGGACAGTCCTCTTGCAAATGAGGCCACGGGTATTTTTCTGCAATGCACGGAAGACTGTTTTGACCCTGAGACGAGAGCTTTAATAAAAGAGGGTATAAATCCCATATATTTTGATGATTTGAGAGTTTCCGTTACATCCGAAGAGTCAAAGGCTATAAATTTTGACAGTACCCCAAAAGTTATCATTTCTGCCAGCGGTATGTGCGAAGGCGGCAGAGTTCGTCATCATTTAAAGCATAATCTTTGGAGCAAAAACAATCTTATTCTTTTTGTCGGTTATCAGTCTGCTGGAACGTTGGGAAGAATAATTTATGACGGAGCAAAAAAAGTAAAACTCTTCAATGAAGAGATCTCAGTTAATGCAAGAGTCGGACTTCTTCCCGGAATCAGCGGTCATGCGGATAAGCAGGGGCTGTTAAATTGGATAAACGGCTTTGAGCAAAAACCGACACAGGTTTTTGTAAATCACGGTGATGATATTGCGTGTTCTGCATTTGCCGAATGTCTCAGGCGTGAATATGGATTCAATGCTATTGCTCCCTACAGTGGAACAAGCTTTGACCTGCTGACAGGGGAGCCTGTAAAATTGACACAGGGTGTTCCCGTGGAAAAGAAAGTTATTAAAAAGGATAAAGCTCAGGTGGCATTTGAAAGACTTGTTAAGTCTGCGGAAAGACTTCTTGCAACTGTTAAAAACTGCAAAGGAAGACCCAATAAGGATCTTTCAAGATATGCGTCTCAGATTGACAGCTTGTGTGATAAGATTAAAAATGATTGAAACAGAGCTGTTTTTAGGATAAAACCGTGAAACTTTACCCTGATAATGCAACTTACAGCCCTTAAAATGCAACTTGCATTTTAAGGGGTTGACTTTCAGTTTGTTTTCATATATAATAATATTGCGAACGGGAGGAACACTAACTTGAAGCTTATAATAGAAGATAACTCCAATGTTGATGAAACCGAGATCACCATACGGTGTAACGGAATCGACGGAGATTTGTCAAAGCTGATAGAGACCATCAGACTCTTTGCCAATACAATCCCGGGTAAGAAAGACGGCGTAAATTTTTTCATAGGACTTTCGGAAATTCTGTATTTTGAAACAACCGATAATCGTATGTTTTTTTACACCGAAAATGATTTTTATGAAACCACGCTCCGACTCTATGAGATAGAAGAACGATTCAGCGAAACGTCATTTATCAGAGTCAGCAAAAGTTTTATTGTCAACCTCAGCAAAGTCGGAAACATTCGTTCTGAAACGAACGGAAGATTGATAGCTGAACTTGTGAACGGTGAAAAGATCGTTATATCACGACAGTATGTGCCGCTTATCAAGAAAAAGCTTGGACTTTAATGAGATACTTACAAGGAGAGATTCGCTATGTTGGATAAAATTAAGTCTTATTTCAGAAATTATTGTCTGATGATGGGTACAATGAGTATTCCCGCTCTCGTAATTGACCTTATTTGGGAAAACAGTGACAGCCGCTTTTTCTGGCTTGTGTTTGTGTTTTCCGCAATAGTTCCGATTTTGAATGTTATTTATGAATCCTTTAATTTTTTCAGTGAAAAGATTATTCTTCGCAGAATCGTGTTTTTTGTAATAATAGTTGCGGTTTTAATGATATTTTCATGGAATATGGATATAATAAATACAGTTCCCATTCTTTTAATGGCAATCGGTTGCAGTACTGTGGTAGGAGTTCCTTTGATGGTTCTTCTCGGTATACAAGATAAAAAACGTGCGGAAGAACTCAATGCGAAACTTCAGGAGTATAAAAACCGTACGGTTAAACAGGATATGAATAAGGTTTCTTAATAAAATAGCTTAATCGTGATGTTTTAAAATATAAAAATTTTTTTTCATTTCTTATCTTTCTTTTCGTAAGTAAAAGTCCTCGGTTTTCCGAGGACTTTTGCTGTTGCTATGAAATTGAATTGTTTTATAACAAATTGATCCAGCTATGCATTTTCCATTTTGAATTCTCATATTCAAAAATTGCAACTGTACAGTTTTTGCAACAAAAATTGTTTCGGGGAATAACAGTTTCCAAAACAATATTCAGTATTTCCCTAAGCCAGCCTGCGTGTGAAAATATTGCTATGTTTTGCATATCCAACTTTTCAAGCTCTTTCATGAAATTATATACTCTTTTATTGAATTCTTCTCTGGACTCTCCGCCAAAATCAGAAAAGCCTTCAACAGACGCGGTTTTTGACTGTTGGTCAGAAATTGCCGCAAACGGTTTTTGTTCCAATGAGCCAACATTTATTTCTCTGAGTAAAGATGATTCTTCGTATTTGCAATTGGGAATTGCTATTTCTGCCGTATTTTTTGCTCGGTCAAGGTCACTTGAAAAAATTTTATCAAACTTGACATCAGAAAGTATTTTTCCTGCTGAAATTGCATCTTGTTTTCCTTTTTCGGTCAGCTGCGCATTAAACCAACCCGTCCATAAACCGCTTTTGTTTGTCTCGCTTTCTCCGTGTCTTATAACCCAAACTCTCATGTTTTGATTCCTTTGATATTATAAAAATACTTTTTCTCCAATTACAGATCTTGTCTGATGGATTTTTTATATTATATCATAATATAACATTGAAGTCAATGGTTTTTTATAATGTGTAGATTGTGAATTTTATGTGATATTTTAAGTTTGGGGCTTGATTTTTTTTAATTATTGTGGTATTATATTATAGCTGATTTAAAGCAACCCAATAACTGTGTATCTGTAGCTCAGCTGGATAGAGTATTTGGCTACGAACCAAAGGGTCGGGGGTTCGAGTCCCTCCAGGTACACCAAATCAAAAGAAGTGACAAACGGCTCTGCATTCTTAGCGGAGAAAACACGACCACCAACAAGGAAATTTCTTTGGTGGTGTTTTTCTGTTGGTGCGACCTTACGAAAGGCTCCCTCCGGGAGGGAGCTCCCGACGGAGTCGGGTGAGGGAGAGCGCGTTGAAATAAAACTTATGTAAACTTAAAGTCACGCGGGCTCCTTCCACCACTTCGTGGTCCCCCTTCCTCCCGGAGGAAGGCTTTGGCGCGTCGTTTCTCTGCGGATGGTGGGTTTGGGCTTCTGCCCGATGGTGCGTGGACTGCCACGCGCTA
>JAZSMD010000071.1:0-23020 GCA_045535665.1 Eubacteriales bacterium | reverse complement strand
AAGTCGATACCAATAATTTTTGACATTTAAAATGCCTCCTAAAGATTTTGTCTTTTATTATAATGTGATTTTTTAACAGTTTTATTATTCAGCCACTACGCTGACCTTTGCATATCTGATGACCTTTTCATTGGTCGTCATCTTGTAGCCCTTCTGGAATACTGCGGCAATCTGTCCGCCTTTGTATTCGTCACTTGCTGTCTGCATTACAGCTTCGTGATAGTTTGCGTCAAATTCTTCACCGGGAGTGCCGAAAGCTTCAATATTCATTGACTTCAATACAGAATCCGCTTTAATAAGAACCTGTTCAACTCCTTTTTTAACTGCAGAGTCTTCACCTGCCGCCGCAAGAGCTCTTTCAAGGTCGTCAAATATGGGAAGAATTTTTCCTACAGTTTCGCAAACACTTAAACCGTAAAGAGCTTCCTTTTCAGCCTTCGTGCGTTTTTTGAAGTTTTCAAAATCAGCCGCAAGTCTGAGGAATTTATCATCGGAGCCCGTAGCTTCAACTTTCTGCTCCGCCTGCTCTTCGCATCCGCATTCGCAGTTTACGTTTTCATCGCAACCGCAATTGCATTTTTCTTCGTTTGAACATTTATTTTTATTCATGTCAAATCTCCTGTTATGTTAATTATATATTATACTTTAGAATTCGCCGTCTATTTGCTCTTTCAGTTGAAGAACGACGTGTTTACAGCCTGCGATTATTTTGGAATAATCCATTCTTGAAGGTCCGAGGATTCCGAAAACTATGGGTATCTTTGCGTTACAGTTAACGGAAATTATGCTTGTGTTCATCTCACCGAGAAGTTTGTTTTCATGCCCTATCTTTACGGAAAGGTCTTCCGTACCGGAAAGCAGTTCTTCAAGTATTACGTCTTGCTCATTCAGGAAATCCATATACTGACGTGCGGCTTCGATATTTGAAAATTCGGGACATGAAAGAAGGTTTGAGCTTCCGCTTATGAAAAGCTCGTAAGACTTTACCTTGTTTACGAGATTCACAACGGGAGCAATAACGCAAGTCAGCTTCGGACAGCCTCTTTCAAGCTCCGATTTGAAAAGCATTACTCTTATTGAACCGATCTCGTTTACGGGGAAGCCCGAAAATACACCGTTGAGAATTTTTGTAAGTCTCTCTATATCTTCCGCAGAAACGTCCGTTTCTATTCGTGTAAATACAGATTTTACCGTTCCCGCAGAGCTTACAGCCATAATTGCAAGGGTATTCTTCCCTGCCTTCATTACCTCAAAAGTAAAATGGCCGCAGCTGTGTGTGGGGGCTGCCGAGAAAACAGTATATCCCGAAAAGTCTGCAAGACAATGTGAAGCGGATTTTATCATTTCAATAAGGCTTACACACGACCCAAAAGCAGGAACAAGAATTCCGAGATCTCTTTCATCAAGCTGATAGGAATTATCCAAAGCATGAACGTAATAACGAAGACCTTCTTCCGAAGGAATTCTGCCTGCGGAGGTGTGGGGCTTACAGAGAAGACCCAAACGCTCAAGCTCAAGCATTTCGCTGCGTATGGTTGCGGAGGAAACATGAAGCTCTGCCATATCCATCAAAGCCTTGGAGCCTACGGGCTCGCCTGTGGCAATATATGTTGAAATGACAGACTGAAGTATCTTTTGTTTACGTTCATCCAACATTCTTCTCTTCCGCCTTTCTTTCCATTTTAGCACTCTTAACGGTTGAGTGCTAACGCATGAATATACTTTACCACTAAAAACCGTTTTTGTCAAGACCTAACAGGCATTTTTTTAGAATTAGAGCCGATTGTGTTCCAATTCTGCCACAATTTGTAATATTTCAAATCTACCGAACAGCAGTAACAAACAAAGCGAGACCGCCCTCTAAAAAGAAGACGGTCCGTTTTTTATGTGATTTAATCAATTCTGCCTATTTCAGTAAAAAGAATTATTTCAAATTCCGGGCAAAGCTCTTTCGCTTTTGAATTTTCGCCCAAGGTATAATCCCCGTTATGCCAATGGGGGAAGTCTTCAAACACGTTCTGCATAAAATAGTTATTCACAGGTTCAAAGAAAAGGAAAGCCTCATCGGAAATATCCATAATAAAGAGATCCTCTGCCAACATCGGGCATTTTTCATCAAGGAAATATATAAAATTGTTTTGAACCTTGTTATTTGCAGGGTTTATCATATAATTTGGGTCGTTCATATCTCCCGTATAGTCGGGAGAATAAGGTATAACTGTTGCAAAAGTCGGGAAAGCCGCCAACCACGCTTCGTTTTGTTTAAACGCTCTTATCTGATCAGACATTTTAATTGTTGCGTTTATATCAAACCAGCCGTCATACAAAATACCGTCTCTCACTCTTGTGTCACAATGCACGTTCATGGTTGAGTTTATAATAATATTGTTTTCAACAATGTTATCTCTACCGCCGCCAATCATAAAGGAATGGCCCTTTATATTTATCATCACATTGCCATATGCAGTCTGTCCGCTTAACCCATCATCCCAGTAAATGCCATGGGAATCCCCCGAAGAGTTTCCTATATCGTGGAAATAATTATATCTGAACACTGTTCCGTATGAATTGTAGTTCAAGCCGCAATAAACAGCACCGCAGTCGGAAGTTTCAGTGCAGACGTTATATACCTCGTTATACTCAAAAACATGGTTCGGGCCGCTGCCGCCCACCGCCATATGGGGAGCGTTTGCAATTTCGTTATGTGAAACGGTCACACCGCAACCCGAAAAATGCACAGCCCCATTATATGTACGCAAAACCTGCCCAAAATCATGGATATAGTTATTATACACATAACTTTCGGAAGAAATAAGATTTTCCTCATCTCCCCCCGAAACACTTATCCCATATCCGCCAACACTTGCAATTTCGCAGTTTTGAATCCTGTTGCCGTTGCCGTTCAAAACAATGCCGTAACCTCTTATGTTGCTGATATTGCAGTTATCAACAGTAATATCCTTTCCGTTTGCGGTAACTCCATTACCTCTTGTTGCGCAAAGCTTAAAGCCCTTAAGTGTCAGGTATGAAGAGTCGGAAATCTGCACAAGATCAGAAATTGATGTTGAAAGAACTATCTGTGCCTTATCAAAATTCTCTGTTTTATACACATAAAGGATGCCGTTTTGCCTGTCTATATAAAATTCGCCCTCTGTGTCCAATTCCTCAAATACATTGTCAAAAAAGAATCTGCCGTTTATCGAAATAGAGTCATATATTGCCTGGGCGTGGGTAATTGTGCCTTTTTCATAATCTACAGCTTCGATTGAAGGGGCTTCGTCATACCAACCCCAACGGAAATAACCCCTCGTTAAAACCCCGTCAATGGTCTGCCAATGCTTCATATGTTCTATAATTTCGTTTTCAACAGTAAAAGTGGCACCCTTGGGGTTTTGCAATGCTCCAAGCTCAGGGTTCCGAATCTGGTCGTCTCGGCGGTTCTGGTATTCCTGGGGAAAATTCGTCAAATAGAAATCCCCATAATCCACAACATCCTTAACCGTAAGAAAATCTTCGTTTGGCCAACGTGCGGTAACGGCACGAACACCGTCAATAAAAAGCTCTGACGGAGAATCTCCCTCAACGCCGTCATATTGGCTTGCAAAGGCTGTTTTCGGGTAAAGCTCTCCCCAATCGGCATAGGTCAATCCATATGTTTTCAAATCGACCTTAACTGTATTTTCCTTTGCAAATGGGTCAATAATGCGTGCCTTTTCCTCTTCGCTAAGTGGCTCAAAGTCTTCAGCAGAAAGAATAAGCCCACCTGTAAGAACCGCACCGAATTCACTTTCAGCCGCATATGTAACAGGACTTTCCGCAGTACCCGAATCCTCAGCAGTAAAACTCAGGGTCTCCGCAAGATAATACTCCCCGTCCTTTACCAAAACGGTAACACCACCGAGAGGCAAGCCCTCTCCTGATTTTAAGGCACGAACAGCAGCCTGTGCCTCGGCAATGGTTTTAAAGGGTGCAGCCTCCGTTCCGTCACCACTCTCAGATACGCTTCCGTCAACATACAAAGTTAATGCCGAGCCTTCCGCAATTGCGGTATAGCTCTGTTTGAGTGAATCTCCCGCAAAGGGCATTTCCATACTGCCCTGCTGTGTACAAGAAGTCAAAGTTCCCAACCCCACAGCCATGGAAAGTGCCATAGATAACGTCTTTTTAATCATAGTCTTGATCCTCGCTTCCAGATTTTAAACTTATTTTAAGTTTACCATAAACACAGCATAATGTCAATACCCAAATAACAGATTCTGCCACACACAGCAAAAAACTCAAAAAAATCCTTTGTTTTTGAGTTCCCTGCAGACAGGAGATCTATCCAAAGCCGCAAAAATAAAAACTAAAGCTAAACAAAAGAAAAACCCTTTCCATTAAAGGAAAAGGTTTTCCATGTGAAATATTCGTTTAAAAATTAGTTACCCAAAACTTCGTTCCAGATGGAAGTATAGATAGAAGCATAGTCCGCAAGGTCTTCAAACATTTCGGATTTTGCAACAACTTCGTCGGAAGGATAAATGATCTCGTTGTTTTTAACGTCTTCATCGAGAAGCTCGTAAGCGCCCTTGTTGGGTGTTGTGCTTTCAAGATATTCGGCATTCATCTTTGCGATGTCGGGACGGCAAAGGAAGTCAATGAAAAGCTCAGCTTCTTCCTTGTATTTTGCAGAATCAAGAACACAAGCGGCATCCCACCAAAGATTTGTACCCTCGTCGGGGATAACGTATTCGATCTCGGAGTTAAGGTTTTCAACGAAAGTAATATCGCATGACCACATTACTGCGAGCCAACCCTCTTCGTTTGCCATTTTTTCCTTTGCGTCATCGGAAGTATAAGCAAGAACAAGGGGCTTCTGTTCAATAAGAGAAGCTTTTGCCGCATTAAGCTCGTCCATATTCTTTGTGTTGATGCTGTAACCGTTTTTAATGAGAGCAACAGCGATGGAGTCTCTTTCGCTATCCATCATAAAGATATTTTTGGAATATTTTTCATTCCACAAAACATCCCAGGACTTAACTTCTTCAGAGTCAACGAAATTGGGGTTATATGCAATACATACCGTACCGCCGATATAAGGTACGGAATAGAGGTTTTTCTTATCGTAAGCCATACCCTTATACTGTTCGTCTATGTACTCATTATAGTTAGGCATATTATCGAAATTGAGTTCTGCCAAAAGACCCTCATCAGCCATTTTCTTTATCATGTAGTCTGAGGGAAAAATAATGTCATAAGAATATCCGTTCATATTCTTGATTTTGTTGTACATATTTTCGTTGGTATCGTAGACGTTATAGCGAACCTTGATTCCTGTTTCTTCTTCAAACATATCTATAACTTCCGGGTCCATATAGTCCTGCCAATTGTAGACCCTAAGTTCAACCTTGCCCTCGGCGCCGCATGAAGCCAACATCAAAACGGTAAGAGCAGCCGCAAAAACACATAAAACAAACTTTTTCAATGCATTTTTCTCCTTTTGTTTTTCATTATATTTTTTATATCTTAAAGCAGGGAGTGCTGAAATAAAGAAATTATCAATGCAGAACTTAATCTGCGCATTTCAGCGATTTTCACGCCAAAACGGATAAATATCCTTATCTCAACACTCCCTGCGCAAGACCATGGTAGTGTGAATGTTTTATTTTTACATAAAAGATTTATCTTTGATTTAATTCACCTTTAGTTTTTACAGATATCCGAGCAAGAGACTTCTGCCCTTCTTTGAGAATTTATTGTAGTCTGTGATCTCGTATCTGTTATCGGAAGCGTCAATTACAAGAATCTTGCCTCCGGGAAGATGCTTGATACTGCTGAAAATATCCTTGATATCGAATTTATATTCGCCTCTGTCAGTAAGAACTCTCCACTGAACGATACCCGAAAACGCCTTTGATTCATAAATATCAAGTATCTTGGGAATCATGTAGAATCTGTCAAGAGCTTCAATTACAGCGGCTTTGGATTCCTCATCAAGATTATTTACATCTTTAAGAATAAGAAGCTCCTCTTCAACTGTTTTACCCTTGTCATCCTCAATCATCTGAACAAAGCTTATGTACTTGTAGATATCGGAAAGAGGGAAATAACGTCTCGGTTCAACATCCTTATACTGAGTTCCGTCGGGAAGTGTTATGTTAAGCATAACGCCCATAGAACCTAATTCTACACGGAATTTTCGTCCGCTGAAAAATCTGATATCAGCCATTATACATCCCCTCCGTTTCCGAGAGACTGGATCTGAACAAGCTTGTAGAATCTGCCCTGAGCAGCCATAAGCTCTTCGGGAGAACCTACTTCAGCGATCTTACCTTCTTCTACAACGATGATCTTATCTGCCTTCTTAAGAGTTGAAAGTCTGTGTGCGATCATAATTGTAGTTCTGCCGTTGATAATACGGTCGATAGCTTCCTGAATCATTCTTTCAGTTTCAGTATCAACAGCCGCCGTAGCTTCGTCGAGAATAAGTATTGACGGGTCTTTAAGAACGGCTCTCGCAATAGAGATACGCTGTCTTTCACCGCCTGAAAGACCTACGCCTCTTTCACCGAGCATAGTATCGTATCCGTCGGGAAGTTTTCTGATGAACTTATGAGCATTTGCAACCTGAGCCGCATATACAACATCTTCAACGGGAACGGCATGATCGGTATGTGCGATATTTCTGAATACCGTATCTTTGAAAAGAAGCGGTTCCTGAAGAACATAACCGACATTTGAACGGTAGTAGTTCAAGTCTATATCTTTAATATTCTGATCGTCAATGAAGACTTCGCCTTCGTAATTATCGTAATATCTGAGAATAAGGTTTACAACTGTGGATTTACCTGAGCCGGTAGAGCCTACAATACCTACAGTTTCACCGGGCTCAATGGTAAAGCTTACATTATTAAGAATCTTTTTACCCTTTTCATAGCTGAAGGATACATTTTTGAATTCGATCTTACCTTTGAGACCGTCTTCGGGAATATTGCCCTTGCCTCTGTCTTCTTCATCTTCCGCATCGAGAACCTCGAAAACACGCTCTGCGGCAGAAAGAGAGCTCATAAGAACTTCATTAAAGCCGAGGAAGAACTGAACGGGGACGTAGAAAAGGTTCATATAGTTGATGAAGGCTACAAGTCCACCGACTGTAAGCACTGCACCACCGAAGAATGTGGTACCCGTAAGAACCATCCAACCGCCAAGGCCCCAAATTACGAGAGTACCTGACATGATCATAATGGAGTTAAAGAAGTTATAGATAGAAGAAACCTTTACGGTCTTCAAAACCTCTTTCATATGGTCGACGTTTTTATCCTCGAAGTTATTGATTGACTTCTTTTCGGAGGTAAATGCTTTAACGACCTTGATACCGGGAATTGTATCTGCAAGAATTGAGTTAAGCTTTGAGCCTCTGTTCCAGATTCTGTGATAGAATGGGTAGATGTATTTTGAAAATACTCTTGAACTCATTACAACGATAGGAACGGGAAGCAAAGCCAATATAGCAAGTACGGGGTTCATGGAGACCATTACCACGATAATGGCAACCAATTCAACCAATTTTGTAAATGCGGTCTGAGTGACCTGCATTACAAAGTTATTCAAAGTAACGGTATCACCGTTGATTCTTGAAATAACTGAACCTGTAGACGTCTTATCGTAATATTTGATAGGCAAATACTGTGATTTTGCATACAGCTCCGTTTTCAGGTTTTTAATGAAGCTTTCTGAAATAAATCTCAGGTTATTGGTTTCAAACATACCAACTAAGTCATGCACGATCCTGATTATAAACAGAGTCAATACAATGGAGAGCAATTCCGTAAGCTTTGCATCTATGCCTGCAGGGTCGAGACCCGCAATTCCGACGAGAGTGCTGTCAACCAACTGTTTTGTAAGCAGCGGAGGAATAAGGTTAACGACCGTCATAAAGACAAGACCGGCAACGCCTAAGATCAATCTAAAAATAAAGGGCTTACAATACACAAATAATCTGCCGAAGATCTGCTTCTTATCCGCACACTTAATACAGGTGGCGTTTCTGTACGGGAGTCTTGCTCCGCATTTGGGACAGTAGAGCTGTCTCTTGATATACTCATCGTACACCATTGAAATGAGGAAATCCTCGTCCTTTCCATCGTTCAGCTCGTTGATATAATGAGCGATGGAGTCAAAGTTTTCCGTAACCGAATAAGAGCATTTATTCAGTTCAAAAAGCTCTTCCCCGACTCTTACTCTGAAAACCGCATTACCGTACATACGTTTTACTTCGGCTTTTTTGATATCCGAAATCTTGAACGTCAGAAGACCTTCCCCGTCTTTTCTGAACGGGTCATAAGAAATAAGTCTTTTGTTTGTAACGAGACAAAAACATTCTCCGTAACGGCTGTCAAGCATTACGTCGGACACAACATAGAAATAAGGAGTTTCATCTGTCTCCAACACCTTATTCACTATAGATGTGATGGTTTTGGTTACTTCACGGTTTTTGCATGGAAGTTCTTTTCTGATTTCTTCAATGCTTTTCATTTCATCGGTATGTGCCATTTAAACACCACTCCCCTTTGTCAAGCGACATTTTAGCATGAAATTTATCAAATTTCAATAGTTAAAGCAAAAAGTCACACTTTTGTGCTTTTTTACGGTAAAGAAGTTATTACCAATTAAACTAAAATCAAACAAAGAATGATATTTTATTTTATTTTTTCTTTTCTTCCTTGGGTTTCCTTACGTTGATTATTATAAGAATACTCAAAACCACAACAAACATTATGGCAGAAATGGCGTTAAATTCGGGAGTTACGCCTCTCTTTGTTGCGGAATATATCTCTATCGACAGGTTTGAAAGAACGGGACCTGCTGTAAAGAAGCTTATTACAAAGTCGTCAATTGACATTGTAAGGGCAAGGAGAAAGCCCGAAACGATTCCCGGAGAAATTTCGGGAATGATTACTTTACGGAGAGCCGTCATGGGCGTTGAGCCAAGGTCAAGAGCCGCTTCGTAAAGATTGTTATCCATCTGCTTAAGCTTCGGCATTACGGAAAGAATAACGTAAGGAATACTGAAACAGATATGGGACAAAAGCAAAGTAACATAACCCAAAGGTATTGAAACGAGATTGAAGAAAAGCACCAATGAAACACCTGTAATGATATCCGCATTGAGTACAGGCAGATATGTAATATTCATAATGGCGTTTTTGATCTTCGGTCTCATGTAGAAAACACCGATTGAGGCAAATGTTCCGAATATTGTGGATACGATAGACGAAACGAAAGCCACAAAGACCGTTGTATACAATGCAGACATAAGCTGAGAGTCTTCAAACAAAGCCTTATACCACTTCAGAGAGAAGCCTTCCCACACACCCGTTGAACGGGCGGAGTTGAACGAAAAGATTATCAGCACAACTATGGGGACATATGTAAAAATAAAAATTACGGTCAGATAAAAAGCTCTTGCAATTTTAGTGCTTTTACGCTTGGGGTTATTAAAGGAGATGAGTGCCGCAAGGAGCAGCGGAATGAGAATAATTGCAACGTATAAAAACTGCATCAGATAAGCCCTCCCCCCACGGTCTCTTCCTTATCGTATTTGGAAAGGAAGACCATTGAAATGAGAAGAAGTATCATAATGATAACGGAAATAGCAGAGCCGAACCAATAGTCATACTTGAATTCACGCTCGATTATTTCACCTATCATCATGGACTCCGTACCGCCCATGATCTTGGAAACGGCAAAAGCCGTAATTGAAGGTACGAATGTCATTGTAATACCGCTGACAATACCGGGAACAGAGTTTGGTAAAACAACCTTAAGCAAGGTCTGATAATGATTTGCACCCAGGTCATGGGAAGCTTCCAGCATACTTTTATCAAGCTTGCTGAGAGTATTGTAAATGGGCAATATCATGAATGGCAAGAAATTGTATACCATACAAAGAATTACCGCAGACTGTGTATACATAAGATTCTGCTCGGGAAGACCGAGGAATGAAAGGAATGAGTTTACAACGCCACTCTTTTCCAGAAGATTTCTCCACGCATATGTTCTGAGCAGGAAGTTCATCCACATGGGAAGAACGAAGAGGATAGAAAGGAAATCCCTCATTTTTGACTGCATATTTGCTAAAATATATGCTGTCGGATAACCGATAAGAAGACATATTATCGTAGAAACGAATGCAATATAAATTGAACGGAGAAAAACCTCTATATATACCGTGGAGCTGAAAAATTTCTGAAAATGCTGAAATGTAAATTTAAAGCCGTTAACTTTGTTGAGAACCTTGACGGAAGCAAGACCTTCGTCAAAAACAGAGCCGTCGGGATTTACTTCAATAACGCTGTGTACAGAGCCGTCCTTCAAGGTAACGACATAGCCTTCAAAGCGGTTTTTCCTGTAGTTTACTATACTTACGGTATTTCCGTCAACGGAATATGTACCTGCGCTTCCGGGGAAGGCTTCTTCCGTATACCCGATAAATTCAAGCTTTTCAACTATTGCCTCAGCGGTATAACTTTCACCGAGAGAGATACTCACGGGGCTTTTTGGTAAAGTAATACTGTATACAACAATAAGAAGAAGAGGTGCCAAAATAAAAACAATTGCAAAAACAACATAGGGGTAGCCGAAAACACTTCTGCCCGCAGGCTGAAGCTGACGTTCTTTAGGTTTATTTTCTGCCTGTTTACGCATTTACACTCTCCCCCTTCATGATGTGAATATCAGAGGGATAAAGTAACATACCGATAGTTTCACCGGGTTGAGCTGTTTGTGTTGATTGGATTATCCACTTGAAATGTGTGTTGTCTTCTTCAACAACCATTTCATAGTGAACGCCTTTAAAGATAGAAGATTCAACTTTACCGGTAAGCTGACCGTCTTTGGGTGCGGTTACTTTAACGTCTTCGGGGCGTACAACAACTTCAACGGGTTTGTTTTCGCCGAAGCCCTTATCTACGCAGTCAAAGCGGTGACCGCAGAATTCAACCACGAGGTCTTTTATCATCGTGCCGTGAATTATATTACTTTCACCGATAAAGTCTGCCACAAATGAGTTTGTGGGCTCGTTATATATATCCTGAGGAGTGCCTATCTGCTGAATGATACCCTTATTCATAACAACAACGGTATCGGACATTGTCAGGGCTTCCTCCTGGTCGTGAGTTACATAAATGAAAGTGATTCCCGTCTTGATCTGCATATTCTTAAGCTCGATCTGCATTTCTTTACGGAGTTTAAGGTCAAGAGCACCGAGAGGCTCGTCAAGAAGCAATACATGAGGCTTGTTTATAAGCGCTCTTGCAATTGCAACTCTCTGCTGCTGACCGCCCGAAAGGGACTGAATGTTTCTGTTTCCGTAACCTCTGAGGTTTACGAGAGCAAGCATTTCGTCAACCATTGCAGGAATCTCTGCCTTGGGAACCTTTTTTATATTAAGCCCGTAGGCTATATTGTCAAAAACATTGAGATGTGGAAAAAGCGCATACTTCTGAAAAACAGTATTTACGTTTCTTTTATATGGGGGAAGATCGTTTATAAGCTGATCATCAAAAAATACGTTACCGGAATCCTGTCTCTGGAAACCTCCGATAATTCGCAAAGTGGTAGTTTTACCGCAGCCGCTGGGGCCAAGCAAAGTTACAAATTCCTTATCTCTGATGTTGAGGTTGAGTTTGTCTAAAATAATCTCTCCATCAAAAGCAACTGAAATATCTTCAAGTCGAATGATGTTTGACATCTATCTATCTCCCTTCAAATTTTTTCGTTTGCCACAGCACAAAAAAAGCAAACAAAAAAATAATAAAATGTTATCAAGATAATAATATCATAAATAGAAAAAAAGTCAAGGACTATAATCTTTTTTTCGACATTTTAACCGATAAACTTTTTGAAACACAAATATTACCAAATTCAAAAGAACCGCATTATAAAGCCAAAATTCGACAATATTCGTAGATGTAAATTCTGATATAACAAACAGAATATTTCAGTGAATAAAAAATTGAGAAGAAGCTTTTCTCAACAAAAAAACTTCTTCTCACACTTTTCAAATTATTCAGTTTCATGCTGTTTTTCGGGATTCAATATAAAGGTCGATATCATTGATAATATATTTCATCCCCATGGTATGCAATGCCTCGTAAAAGTCCCTTATATATTCACATACGGAATACTTATTGAACAAGGTCATAACTTCTTTTCCTGTCATTCTCTTTTGGTTTTTATATTCTTCAACACAAAGTATCATAAAAGGTAATTCTTTACTCATTTAAATCTCCATTCTGTCGCTAAAGTATAAGCGCAAACAAATCAAAGTTCCTCCGGAAATACAATCTCCCCTGTCTCTTTTTCATGTTTCCACATTGAATACAGGGTCATGGGACTGAAGTGCCACATCTTGGTTTCTTCTATTGAAAGGAATTCATATGTTTTGGAGTTATAAAACTCTTTTATTGCAGAAATGTCGTCAAGCCCCTCTTTTTTTATTATAAGGTCAACAGTCTGCGGTATAACTGCAATACTTAATATAGTATTGAATTTCTCATCCATTTTTAGCTCCGTTCTCCACATTTACCGTGGCTAAACCACCTGATTCGAATAATTCTTCACACATTTTCATATCCGATAAATTTCAACAGCGAAAGTGCCTCATTTGAAGCAAACACATATTGGTCGTATAATTTTTTTATCTTCAAGGCTTCTATTGCCTGTTCTTTTGTTAGAAGTCCCGTTGAATACACCTGAATAGTCCTATAAACGTCATCATTTGCAACAGCACCGATTATAAGGTCATATTTTTCCCCGTCATACACTCCGTTTCTATGTGCGGAAACAAAATCCAGCCATTCATCATCGGGTGAGGCAAACCGTTTAACCTTAAGAACTTCGCAACCAATATCATCTTTTATCTCATAGATATTGACCGTTGCAGTACCACCTCTGCGAACCACAACTTTTTTGGCAAAGCTTTCCGCCTGAGTCTTATTTGTTGTTGTATAAAAACCGTATCCGAAATCAAGAAATCTGTTTTGTTCAATAAGTTTAGGATTTTCAACAACCATATTGCTACCGTGGTATAAATACATGACATTTCATCTGCACTTTCAATTCATACTTCAACTATTATTATACCTGACTTTTATCTTTTTGTCAATAGAGTATCGGATAATTTCAGACAATTTTAGCCGCAATCACCGTAAGGTCATCGGACTGATTTTTCTTCAGGTGCTTTGCAGCAGTCATGATAGCATCTGAAAGCAAAAGGGGGCTTTGAATCTCCGATTTGCTTAATCCTCTTACAAGGACGCTCAGCCACTCCGCACCGTCGGATATCATTCCGTCGGATATCATAAGAATAATATCTCCCGAAATCAGCTTACTGCGTTCATATTCAAGAGAGATCTCGTCAAGAATACCTATGGGGACAGACCTTGAGCCTAACTCGTAAAGGCTTCCGTTACGGATAATATATGTGGGGGCTGCCCCTGCTTTTATAAATTCGCATAAGCCCGTTTTCAAGTCAATTATTGTGAGGTCCAATGCAAGGACCGTCTCATACTCGCTTTTTATCAAGGTCTCATTTATCACCTTAATTGCGTCCTCTTTTTCGACACCTTTAGAAATAAGGTTTTCCAGAAGTCTCGATGAACGGACACTTTCCTTTGCGGCTTCGGGGCCTGAGCCCATACCGTCCGCAAGGCAGATAATCTGACGGTTTCCCGATGAAAATACACAGCAATTGTCACCGCATACCCTCTCCCCTGTTTTCGGCTCTGAGCATTTGGCGTATTCTATTTTAAAGTCCTTTTTCTTTAGTATTGAAGCACTCAGCTCCGCCGCAAGCTTTTCCGTTTTGGAGCATTTCATTCTGAAATGAGAGGGGAAAGATTCGTTTCCGTTCTTTATGCCCTGGCGGAAATCCTCAAAAACCTCTGCGGTATAACCGTAATCCTTGACCCAACAGACAAATCGGTTTTTGCACTTTTCACAGGTCTCACAGATAAGCTTTGTTGAGATCTTGCTTTTCACGGGAAGCTTTTTCATCTTACTGCGTTTTACGATTCTTTTCCGTTTTCTGTCTATCCCCGGAAGAAGTATATGCGAAAGCTCTGTGGAAAGCTTTTTGGGGATCATAAGAAAAAGAAGTCCTGCCGCGAGGATATTGAATATCTGAAAAAACGGAACATCTTCACTTCGGAAATACACACAGGTAATAACTCCCGAAACCGCATAAGCCAAAAACACGGCAATTTTTCCCAAGGGAGACACTATTGCGGAAAGTATGCCCCCAAACATCAGAGCCGCAAGAACTACGGTATTTGAGCTGTCAGCGATAACCAAAGCAAAGCCAATAACAGCAGCAAATGAAAAGGACACGGCAAAACTGCTTGAAGAGCTAACAACAAAAACACTGAAAAACGCAAGAATTGCCGCTGAAAGCTTCCATATATCTCCCAAATCGGAGAAAGAAACTATCACAACAGCCACCGTAACAAGACCGCAGATATATTGGAGCTTTGAGTTATGTATGCTCCTTTTTCCCGTCAAAGTATTTTTATAAATTAAGAATATATAGGAGAAAAATCCTGCAACCACACCGGAAAGAGCAAAGAAGCAATTTTCCGCAAAGCTTGTCTGCACCAAAAAAAGTCCCAACAGACCCGATATCAGCACTGACCACAAGGAAGTCATAAAAGCGACTACTCCGTCTGGCAGAAACAGAAGCTTTTTCAAGTAGCGAAAGGATACAAAATCTATGACAGCCGCAGCAAGATATCGGAAAATATCCTCACCGTTGAGCCATGTTCCAATCAAAACCCCCACAAATCCGGGTAAACCTCCGCATGGAATGAACGCAAGTCCAAAGGGCGACACTCCTCCTGCAACATTTACGGAAGAAAGTACAAAGCCCAATACGCCCAATATGGCAGAAAGTATCCTTTTGCGGACAAGGTTGTCCTTTTCCGCAATCAAATTCACCTTAAAAAAATCTTTTACTCTGTTCATGGCCTCTCCGATCTCGATAAATGTATTACATATAGATTATACACCACGAATAGAGAAAAGATTGTCATAATCGAAGAGCGAAATCGCAAAAAAAACGACAAAACATAAACAGACCTTGACTTTATTGAATATGTGTGGTAAAATGATATGGATTATGGAAATATTTGTCGGAAGGAGTCCTGAAATGAAGGTACTTATTGCAATTCTGAAATTTCTGCTCTGCGCTGCTGTTGCGGTGGGAATAAATTTCGGAATATACACATATACCGTGGCTGAACGCGATTACGAGATCAGAAAAGACCTCGCGGAAAGCGGTATAACAATAAAAAACTATGAATTCCGCCAGGGACTTCTTATAATCGAGATACCTGCGCTCGACAGCGAAATGGAAGAGACCGATGTAATGCTCATACGAAAGACTCTTGATGCATTAAGGGATTCAGACATGAGCTACGGCAAGTATTATATCAGACTTATTGACCCCAACGGAAAGATCATCTATTCCGATATGTTTACAAATATCAATTTCATCAACAGCAAATACGCTTCCGAGATCCCCGAAAAGACCATAGATAACAATACATACTATTATCTGCTGAAATATTACTTTGCAGAAAACAATATTGAAATGACAGCCTTCAATTTTTATGAAACAAAGGGCATGGAAACAGAAGCTTTGTATATGGAGATCTGCTGTGAAAAAAGCACCCTGTCCGACACGGTTGAAAAAACCATGACCCAATTACGTTCATATAACGACAACGGAGCCGTGGTTCTGAGATACAGCGTTGTTTTCAAGAATGCCGCAGGTGAATCTCTCTGCGCGATATCCACAGATGAATACTACAACGACACTATATATTGGAAAGCACCAAACTGTGCAGGAATAAAGACAATATACGACCAATAACATATACGACCAATAAAAACACAGGCAGCTGCCTGTGTTTTTATGTATTTATTCGTATCTGTAAGGCATTTCATCTTCCGAGAAATATAATTCCGCCAAGGTAAAATTTATTTCCTGTGGGAAAATGTCAGTATCGGAAGGAGTGTAAGTGCCCTTAACGTAAAGTCTGCAGGAAAGAGATGTCGTTCTGCCATAAACGTAAGACATGACTGCAAGTTCTTCGGATTCGGAGGAATTACCTCTCGCATATACGGCAGCTTTACCATTTTGAATCAACACGTTATATACTTGCTCACCTGAGTCAGATTTATACACAAGAACACCTCGGTCTGTGTCTGTATTCTCATCCTTGTCAATAAAATACAATTCAAAGTTTTCACTGCCCCATCTTGTCAAATATCGGATATCCTTAGTTTCAGTATTGGATGGACCAAAAAAACGGGAAAAGCTAAAAATCAATATGACTACTACACATAACGCGGCAATGAGAATCAAAGCAATGGAAGAAGCCTTATATTTTTTAAAAAACATGTTTAATATCTCCTATAAGAAAAATAATAATTTACCATGAATGAACGAACGGAAGAATTTCGTTTTTAACGGATTCTTTCTGTTCTGAGGTAAGCTCGCCGAAGGGCTTGCGGCAAATACCCATATTGAAGCCGAGCAGATTAAGAATTTCTTTTTCGCTCTGCATTACGCCGTTTTTAATAAGAACAGCAATAAGCTTGTTTGCTTCCTTCTGAATAACCTGAGCTTCCGATATCTTGCCCTCCTGCATAAGGTTATATATATTTACGAATTTATCAGCCATGAAATTATATGTGCTGCCTATTGCACCGTCAGCACCCATTGAAAGACCTGCAAGGCACATTTCATCGTAGCCGTTATAGAGAATCTTGTCGGGGAACGCAGTTTTGCACTGTTCCATGGTGAAGAAATCGTTGGAGGTATATTTGATACCTGCAAATCTGTCGTCGCTTAGGAATTGGCTCATTTCACTGATACCCATTTTAACGCCTGAAAATGCAGGAATATGGTATACCAACATCTGAAGAGCTGAAGAGTCAGCAAGACGGTAGTAATAATTCTTTATTTCATTAAAAGAGAAATTGTAGTAATAAGGAGCTACGGAAGAGACGAGGTCATATGAAAGCTTATTTGCGTGCTTGCCCAATTCTGTAGCCTCAGCTTCATTTACAGAGCCGATATGTGCAATCAGCGTGCTTTCGGGAGCTGTATCCTTTACAATATCCATAACGTATTTTCTTTCGTCTGTGGAAAGAAGGAAAGCCTCCCCTGTGCTTCCGCAAACATAGAAGCCTTTGACACCCATTTTAAGGTTGAATTCTATCAACTTTTCAAGCTCTTTTGCGTTTATATTATTGTTTTCATCAAATGGGGTGAGAAGTGCGGTAAAGATGCCGCCGAATTTTGTCTTGTCTATAGACATTTTAATCTCCATTCTGCCGCTAAAGCGTCAGCACAAATAGGAATGAAAATCTCCAAAGCGGCTGATGGAGATTTTAGGCATGTGCCGCGCTTCCGCTTTTTTCAAAAGCGGCACGCCGTATTTTAATCTTGATTAGCGTGATTTTTCACGCTAAAAACTCCATTCTTTTATTTCAATATTTCAGGGTCTATTTTTTCGTTTTTATAAAAATACTCTCTGTCATGCTCGTTTATCTCGCGGAGAACTCTGCAAGGGTTTCCCACCGCAACAACGTTGGCGGGAATATTCTTCGTCACAACACTTCCCGCGCCGATAACGGAATTATCTCCCACGGTCACACCGGGAAGAATCACCGCACCTGCGCCTATCCAGCAGTTTCTGCCGATACGGACGGTTTTGTTGAACTGATATACCTGTTCTCTGAGTTCGGGAAGAATAGGATGTCCTGCAGTTGCAACCACAACATTAGGTCCGAACATCGTGCAATCGCCCACATAGATATCCGTATCATCAACCAAAGTCAGGTTGAAGTTGGCATAAACACCATTTCCGAAATGAACGTGTCTTCCTGCCCAATTTGCGTGAAGAGGTGGCTCAATATAGCAGTTTTCACCGATTTCCGCAAACATTTTATTCAACAGCTCGGCGCGTTTTTCACCCTCGGAAGGTCTTGTGGCGTTGTAGTCGTATAACAGCTCAAGACATTCCGTCTGAAGCCTTGACAAATCCTCATCCGAGCATGAGTAAAGCATTCCGCTTTTCATTTTTTCATAAGAAGTCATAAAATAGCCCCCGAAAATCTATCAGACGTTATGAACGTCCAACTGTGGGAACGGAATAACTATACCTTCAGCATCAAAAGCCTGTTTCATATTTTCATTCACATCAAAGAAACAAGCCCAGTAATCGGAATTGTTACACCAAAGTCTGAGTGTAAGCTCAATAGCGCTGTCTTTATAAGCAGTTACAAGGACTACGGGAGCAGGGTCTTTGAGAGTTTTTTCATGAGAGCTTCCCACTCTGAGCATAACTTCTTTTACCTTATCAAGATCTGAATTGTAAGCAACACAGAATGCAAGGTCAACTCTGCGTGTTTCCTTTTCGGAATAGTTGATTACGGGTTTATTTGCAAGTCCGCCGTTGGGAATAACGAGAACCTTATTATCAGGTGTTAAGACCGTAGTATAGAAAACATTGATATCTGTAACAGTACCTGAAGCTCCGTCGCCGGAATCAATAAAATCACCGACCTTGAAGGGCTTAAAGAATACAAGCATTATACCGCCTGCAATATTTGAAAGAGAACCCTGAAGAGCAAGGCCTATTGCAACACCCGCAGAGCCGATAAGAGCAACTATTGAAGCGGCAGGAACACCGATAATCATTGCAACTGTAAAGATAACAAAGAGCTTCAACGCAAATGAGAGCATATTTGTGGTAAATTTTGCAATACCGGGTTCAGCCTTCTGCATTGCTTTGGATTTTGAAATAATCTTCACGACCCATTTTGCAATAACTAAGCCTACAATGAGGATGATGATACCGAAAAGAACCTTCATAATAAGGTCAAGACCGGCTGCCGTAAGGATAGATTGAATTTGCAACATTAGTAAAACCTCCGTTTTCGCTTTAAGCGATAAAATTATAGTGACTCTGAAAGAGAGTTCTCTATAATTTTACAACACTTGACGGCAAAAGTCAAGCATTATTTTGTGTCATATTTTAAAAATGCAATTTTTTTATACCAAAGCAAAAAACTCTTGCATTTTTACAAATACTGTGATATAATATACTTAAACGTTAAAATAGATATTATTTTAAACAGAAAAATTTATTCTCTTTACCGAAAGGAAGTAAAATACACATGAGCAAAGTATGCGTAATCACAGGTGCAGGCGGAGTTCTCTGTTCCGCATTTGCAAAAGAAATGGCTAAAAACGGCTGCAAAGTAGCACTTCTTGACCTCAACGGAGATGCAGCTGAAGCAGTTGCCGAAGAGATCAGAAAAGAAGGCGGCGAAGCTAAGGCTTACAAAACAAACGTTCTTGAAAAAGAAAACCTTGTTGCCGTTCACGACCGGATAGTTGCTGACCTTGGCAAATGCGATATCCTCATCAACGGTGCAGGCGGCAACAGCCCCAAATGCACAACAGCACACGAAACATATCAGGAAGGTGACGACACCGCAACTGATATATCCACATTTTTCAATCTTGACAAAGCAGGTTTCAACTTCGTGTTTGACCTCAACATTCTCGGCACACTTCTCCCCACACAGGTATTTGCCGCTGATATGATAGGCAGAGAAGGCTGCTGCATTATCAACGTATCCTCAATGAACGCATTCCGCCCTCTTACAAAGATTCCCGCATACAGTGCCGCTAAGTCCGCTGTTTCAAACTTCACACAGTGGCTTGCAGTTCACTTTGCTGAAACAGGCATCAGAGTAAATGCAATCGCTCCCGGATTCTTTGTTACAAACCAGAATAAAGCGCTTCTCTTCACAGAAGACGGAACACCCACACCCAGAACAAATAAGATTCTTGCTGCAACACCTATGAAGAGATTCGGCAAGCCCGAAGAGCTTTTGGGAACACTCAGATGGCTCACAGACGAAACAGCTTCAGGCTTCGTTACAGGTGTTGTAGTACCCGTTGACGGTGGTTTCTCTGCATACTCCGGTGTTTGACAAGCAAACACACTTAAATTTACTGTAGTTTTTGTGAAACCATACAATTCATAACAAAAAATAAGGAGACTATCATAATGAGCAAGATTATTTTATCCGCATTTACGGACGAAGCAAGCTCCGTATTCACAGAACAGATAGATGCCATGAAAGCCAACGGAATTCTTTACACAGAATTGAGAGGCGTTGACGGTATCGGTGTTGCAGACCTTACAAAAGAACAGGTTAAAAACGTAAAGGAACAGCTTGACAGAGAAGGACTTAAGGTCTGGTCAATCGGCTCACCCATAGGCAAAATTAACATCACAGACGATTTTGAGCCCCACCTTGATAAATTCAAGAGAGTTATCGAAACAGCTCAGTATACGGAATGTAATAAAATAAGACTTTTCAGCTTCTACGGCTATGACGGTTCTGCAGCTGCAAGAGACGAAGTTCTTTACAGAATGAACAAATTCGTTGAAGTAAACGAAGGCAGCGGAGTTCTCCTTTGCCACGAAAACGAAAAAGGTATCTACGGTGATATGGCTGACAGATGCCTTGATATTGCAAAATCCATTCCTCAGATAAAAGCTATTTTCGACCCCGCAAACTACATCCAATGCGGACAGGACACTTGGGAAGCATGGACAATGCTTGAGCCCTATGTTGAATATATGCACATCAAGGACGCTGACGAGACGGGTAAAATAGTTCCTCCCGGCTGGGGTATCGGCAACATTGCAAAGATATTTGAATCCTACAGAAACTTTGCAAATCCCGTTGTTTCACTTGAACCCCACCTTATGGAATTCTACGGACTTGCGGCTCTTGAAAAAGAAGGCGAAAAGACAGAAACTTCCTCCCTTGTTTTCAAAACAAACAGAGAAGCCTTTGACTTTGCCGCAACAGAGCTTAAAAAACTCATATAAAGAGGTAACTGATTATGATGAAAATAGGCGCTCAGATGTACACCGTAAGAGATACCTGCCAAGACCTCAACGGCTTTGCGGACACTCTTGCAAGACTTGCAGATATGGGCTTCAAGGTAGTACAAGTCTCCGGAACCTGCCCTTACGAAGGCGAATGGCTTGACGAGCAGTTGAAGAAAAACGGACTTGAATGTGCAATTACTCACAGCCCCGTTTTAGATACAGACCCCGAGATCCTTATTGAAAAACACAACAAATTCAACTGTGAATATATCGGTCTCGGCTACTATTCCTTCAAAAATAATCCTTATGAGGAATTTGAAAGCAAGGTTCGTCCCATCGTTGAAAAATTCAAGGCTGCAGGCAAGAAATTTTCATACCACAACCACAGCGAAGAATTCTTGAAAATAAACGGTGAAAACGCCATTGAAAAAATGATGAAAGCTTTTGACAAGGACGAAATGTGCTTCACGCTTGATACTCATTGGGTACACGTTTCAGGCGCTGACCCTGTTGAGTGGCTTGAAAAACTCGCAGGCAGAGTTCCCTGTATCCACTTAAAGGATATCGAGCTTTACATGAAGGACGATGTAAAAGAGCTCAGATATGCACCCGTAGGAAGCGGCAATATGAACTTCAATGCAATTCTTGCCGCAACGGAAAAAGCAGGCGTTAAATACGGTCTTATCGAGCAGGATAACTGCTACGGCAGAGACCCATTTGAATGTCTCAAGGAAAGTCTTGCATACCTCAGAGCAAAAGGCTTTAAAGATTAATAAAAGGAACGGTAAATTTCTATGATGAAAATAGGCGCTCAGATGTACACAGTAAGAGAATACTGCCAGACACTTGACGGTTTCGCAGACACTCTTGCAAAGCTTGCGGATATGGGCTTCAAGGTCGTTCAGATATCGGGAACTTGCCCCTACGAAGGCGAATGGATAGATGAACAGCTGAAGAAAAACGGACTTGAATGTGCTATCACACATTGCCCCTACGACGATATCATGAAGGATACAGCGGCTCTTATTGAAAAGCACAAGAGATTCGGCTGTAATTACATAGGTCTCGGAGGTATCAGAAGAAAAACACAAACGATTCAAGACCTTATCAAGGACGCAAAGCCTGCAGTTAAAATGATAAAGGAAGCAGGGCTTCACTTCTCTTACCACAACCACAGCGAAGAATTCTTCATTGAGGACGGCACAAACGAGATCGAAAAACTGATTGCGGAATTCACACCCGATGAATTAAGCTTTACTCTTGATACACATTGGGTTCATGCGGCAGGTGCAGACCCGATTCAGTGGCTCAAAAAGCTTTCAGGAAGAGTTCAATGTATCCACCTCAAGGACATCAAGCTTCACATTGACGAAAACGGAAGACAGCTCCGATATGCGCCCGTGGGAAGCGGAAACATGAACTTCGAAGGAATTCTTGAAACGGCAGATGCGGTAGGCACACAGTACGGACTTATCGAACAGGACGACTGCTACGGCAGAGACCCATTTGAATGTCTCAAGGAAAGCCTTGCATATCTCCGTGCAAAAGGCTACAAAGACTGATTCACATAAAAAGAATAAATCACCAAGAGGTTGGCAGACATAAAGCCCACCTCTTTTTTTATTTTTCAACATAACGCACAACACCCCCACAAAAACAAAAATACTTACTGTAAAATTCTCCCCTGTATTTGCCCCTATATATATTATACCATAAATGAAAATTTCTTTCGTCCGCAAAAAGAATGAACTCTTTGTGACGAAAGAACTCTGTAAAAATATTTCCGAAAAAGGCTTTATGTTTTGCAAAGCAAACTCCTTTTAAGTAAAATTCAACCTCTCCCCCTCCTACGCCTTCGATTCGAAAGCCTTTCCTCTTCCTTAAATCCTTCCGAAGGAAGATCGTATTTGTAATTGTAATTGTAATTGTAATTGTCTTTGTCTTTGTCTTCGTATTTGTCTTTGTATTTGTCTTTGTATTTGTATTTGTCATTGTCTTTGTATTTGTCTTTGTATTTGTCTTTGTATTTGTCTTTGTATTTGTCTTTGTATTTG
>JAZSMD010000070.1:0-28917 GCA_045535665.1 Eubacteriales bacterium | reverse complement strand
GATGAGCTCAGGAGCTCGGCAGGTAAAATGCCCTGGAGGGGCTTCGTCATGCCACCGGCACGGCCGGTGGTCATGACTTTAAATATATGATATATAGATACTTTTGGCGGCATTTGCCATAGCTTCCGTAAGTACTTTGGGGGAGAGGATCTTTACAGCACTGTGATTTACGAAAAGCCATGAGAGTAATTCTTCCGAGATTTCAGTATCAAAAGTTACATTATATCTGTCTTCTCCTGTGTATTTTAAATCTTTTACCTCGAAAATTGCGGTTACTGTTGTTAAAATGGATTTATCACAGCTTAACACAACTTCCTGCGTTGTCATTGAATATTCATCAAATAAACCTTTGGAATAACAGTTTAGGTCGAAATCAAGATCTCCTGCAATTTCTCGGACATCGGTAGCATATTGCTTTGTTATTTGTATATTTTCAATTCTGTCTATATAAAAATGGCTTAAACCTTCTATTTCCTCACTTCCCGCTATAAGAAAGAATCTTCCATCGTTGCAGGATATTACATAAGGGCTTACCACATAAGAGTGTTTTTTCTTTCTTGTTTCTTCGGAATACAGTATAGGATCTGCATAAGTGAAGGATATTTTCTTTTTGTAATATACGGCTTCATGTATTACATCAAGATTTCTTTTGTAATAATCACTTTTTTTACCCGAACGGTCTGTAGTATATATTCTGTTTCTGAGCTTTTTTTTCTCATGCAGACTTATACAGCTTTCAAGTTTACGCTTCAGGTAATTAACGTTATCCTCGTCGTAAATATTCTGGATATGAAGCATATCCCAAAGAGCCTCCACATCCTCATATTTAAGAGGACAGTCATCTATGTAATAGCCAACATCCTTGCTTCTGACGGTTTTAACTTCATATCCGCATTCTTTGAGTGCAGCAAAGTCATTGTATAAAGATTTTCTTTCCGCTGAAATACCAAGTTGTGAAAGTTCGTTGATAATTTGCGGTATCGTAACGGGGTGGTCTTTGTCCGATTCGGTATTAAGTATTCTCAATAAGTGAAGGAGTTTAAGTTTTCCGTTTTGTTTTTCCATTTATATATGCCTTTCCATATAGAGGTTTAAGGTTTTATAGTGTTTTTTTATACAATATAAACTGTATTATTTATTATACTTTATAGAAACAACGGAAATGTGACTTTTTTTTGAATGAACTGTAAAAGGCGTTCTTGTCATATTTCCGTTGTTTCTTTTGATATTAAATTGAAATATTTGATTCTATTGGATTATATGGAATCTTTATTTATTGTATAAGTATAAATTCCTTCTCTGACTTTTTCGCATACTTTTCCTATGGAAATATCCGCAGTAGAACCTTTAGGTATTGTTATTGAAAATTCGTATCCACTTGAAGTCTTTTTCCAGCCTGATTTTACAGTACCGTATTTTGTTTCAAGCTCTGCATATGCATAGTCCAGACGGTCATCGGGTTTAGGCGATATTTTTATATTCTCATAACCGGGTTTGGTTTCGTCAGGTTTTATTCCTGTTACTGTACCGTACATCCATGCGGCAACAGCTCCGTAAGCGTAGTGGTTAAAGGAATTCATGTCCTTAGACCACATAGAGCCGTCAGGCTTCAATCCGTCCCAATGTTCCCAAATCGTTGTTGCGCCTTTTCTTACGCAGTAAAGCCATGACGGGAAGTCCTTTTGAAGAAGAAGGTCATATGCTATATCAACAAAACCGTTATCTGTCAAGGCATCCATAATGTATGCTGTTCCTATGAATCCTGTCTGAATTTTATTGCCGTTTTTGCGTATTTTCTCTGCGAGGTGTTCAGCGAATTTTTTTCTGTCGGGAGCCATTCCGAATTCAAGGGCAACAACATACGCAGTCTGTGTATCACAAGTTAGTAACCCTTCGTCATTTATATAAGTTTCCTCAAATGATTTTGCAACATGTTTTAAAAGAGCTTCGTATTCGCTCATATCTTTTCCGAGTACTTTACCTGCTTTTATCAGAATTTCCGTTGAGTATTTCAAATGAGCCGTTGCCAAAAGATCGTCGTTTGTCGCTCCATGATATGAACCTTCATGTGCATCAAGTCCGAGCCAGTCCCCGAACTGATGACCTCGTCCCCAATCTTCGGGAGTGTTTCCTTTGTTTTTAACAAAGTCTACCCAGCCTTTCATGGATTCGTATTGATCTTCAAGTATGGATTTGTCTCCGTACGCTTTGTACATTTCCCATGGACAAATAGTGGTAGCATCTGCCCATGAAAATTCTCCGTAACCGTTTGTACCCCATGACGGTGGTACTATGAATTTAACGGCACCGTTGGGATCTTGTGTTGCGGCAAGATCATGAAGCCACTTTTTGAAAAATTTCTTTACATCGTAATGATATGCAGCTGCTCTGCAGAAGATCTGAGCATCTGCTGTCCAACCTTGTCTTTCATCTCTCTGAGGGCAGTCAGTTGGGATGTCTAAATAGTTTCCTCTTTGACCCCATACTGTATTTTCGTAAAGCTTGTTTACAAGAGGGTCTGAGCATATAAATTTACCTGTTCGTTTCATCTCAGAGTGAATAACTACAGCTCTGAAATCTCCAATATAAATGTCATCGGTTGGGTATTCAGTTAATCTGATATATCGGAAACCTTGGAATGAAAATATCGGTGTAAACCAATTTTCGCTGTTGCCGTCTGTTATGTATTTGATTTGAGCTTTTGCACTTCTGTAATTTTCGTTATAGAAATTTCCGTCTTTATCCAGAACTTCTGCATGGTCAATAACGATTCTGTCTCCAATGTTTCCGACTGTACGGAAAACTACGTTGCCTGTAATGTTCTGACCGAAGTCTATGACTTTTTCACCTTTAGGCGTGATTATCAAATTGAGTGCGGGAATTTCTTCAATTACTTTTACGATTTCGCCTTCCTGTGGAATAAGAGCGCCTTTATTTCCGTCAACCTCTATTGCGTTTTTCCAATTACCGTATTCTACATTCGCATCATAAGTCTCTCCGTCATAATAGTCGGAGAACAGAATCCCTGTTTTGGAATATTTCCATGAATTGTCTGTTTTAATTATTTCTGTTGAGTCGTCAGTATATTTGATTTCAAGTTCTGCTATAACGGAACGACAATACATTTTTCCGTATTCACCCTCCGCAATTCTTCCGTAATGCCATCCGTTACCAAGAAGAATATCAAAGACGTTTTCATTTGCAATCATATTTGTCACGTCATAGGTTTGAACTTGAAGTCTTTTGCTGTATACGGTATAACCCGGAGCGAGGAAAAAATCTCCAACACGTTTGCCGTTAATTTTTGCTTCATAAACGCCTCTCGCAGTAATTGACAGTGTAGCTTTTTCTACTTTATCTTTTACTGAGAATTCTTTTCTGAAAACAGGGGAAACGGTATCTTTTGGATTCTCTGTAGTTATAAACTGCGCTTTGTCAAGAAGTTTCGTCATATTCATATCTCCTTTTTGGATAGTAATACATAATAATATTATGAAAGAATTATATCATAATTTGGAATCAGTGTCAATACTTTTTGTGGTTGAAAATTTTAAGCAACAGCGAATTTTGAAAAAAATATGAAAGTTTATTTTTCACGGGACTTTGATGTGATAAATCTTGACAATTTACATTTATTTTGATATAATAAAAGGTATATTAAAATAATTAAAATGGGAGTTTGTTTATTGTGAGTATGCCTTTGTTTTCTGATATTAAAATGAATCCAGCACTTCTTTGTGACTTTTACGAATTTACTATGGGAAACGGATATTTCCTTAAGAAAATGGAAAAGTCTGTAGCTTGTTTTGACTTGTACTTCAGAAGAGTTCCCGATCAGGGTGGATTTGCGATTGCTGCGGGACTTGAGTCAGTTATTAACTTCCTTGATAATTTATCTTTTTCTGATGAGGATATAGAGTTTTTAAGATCAAAAGGAATCTTTGATGAAGGCTTCCTTGAATATTTGCGTAACTTCAAGTTTGAGTGTGATATTTATGCTGTTCCCGAAGGTACACCCATATTCCCTAATGAACCTCTTATTACAGTCAAAGGTCCTGCTATTCAGGCTCAGATACTTGAGACAATGCTTCTTCTTACAGTTAACCATCAGTCTCTTATTGCAACCAAAGCCAACAGAATCGTAAGATCTGCACAGGGCAGACCTGTATTTGAATTCGGTACAAGAAGGGCTCAAGGTAATAATGCCGCTGTTATGGGCGCAAGAGCTGCGTATATAGGCGGTTGTGCAGGTACTGCTTGTGCTGTATGCGAACAGGTGTTTAAGATTCCTGCTGTTGGTACAATGGCACATTCCTGGATCCAGATGTTTGATTCCGAATATGAAGCATTTAAAGCTTATGCGGAATTATACCCCGACGGATGTACTTTACTTGTAGATACATATAATGTTCTCAAATCAGGTATACCAAATGCTATCCGAGTGAATGAGGAAGTTCTTAAACCCATGGGTAAAAAGCTTAAGGGTGTAAGAATTGACTCAGGCGATATTTCTTATCTTACAAAACAAACAAGAAAAATGCTGGTTAAAGCAGGTCTTGAAGACTGTAAGATTTTTGTTTCGAACTCTTTGGATGAATACATTATTCGAGATATTCTCAATCAAGGTGCGGAAGCAGATGTTTTCGGTGTAGGCGAAAGACTTATCACATCCAAGAGCGAACCTGTTTTCGGTGGCGTTTATAAGCTTGTTGCAACAGAGAGCGACGGAGATCTTATACCTAAAATCAAGCTTTCGGAGAATCCCGAAAAGATTACGACCCCCGGTTATAAAAAGATATACCGTTTATATTCAAATGAAACAGGAAAAATGGTTGCAGACCTTATTGCCCTCCATGATGAAACCTTTGATTTCACAAAACCCATAACATTGTTTGATCCCGAACATACATGGAAAAGTAAGACATTTGAAGATTACCATGTAGAAGAGCTTTTGAAGCCTATTTATATCAACGGTAAACGAGTTTATGAAAATCCTTCAATTGAAGAAATAAAATCATATTGTAAAGATCAGGTTTCGAAGCTTTGGGATGAAGTTTTGCGTTTTGAGAATCCCCAGAATTATTATGTAGACCTTTCTCAGAAATTGTGGGATCTTAAGCATAATATGCTTAAAAATAAATCAAAATAATTTTTACAATAATTTTTTGAACCAAAGTTGTTTCAAGCTGAATGGAGATTTGCATTTATGACTAATATAAATACTTATATGCCTGTTGAGGTTATTTCCGGAAAAGGTTGCGTCAAAACCTTTGACCGATACAATTCTCTCGGTGAAAGATGTGCCGTTATAACAGGAAAGAATATGTATAAGAAATGCTCTGTTATAGATGATTTAAAAGAAGCCTTAACGAAAAACGGAGTTTCGTATGTTTTAATCTGTGAGGCTGAAAATAATCCAACTCCGCAAAATGTGTTCACTATGGCAAAAAAAGCTGTTGATTTCGGGGCTGATTTTATAATCGGTGTCGGTGGAGGCTCTTCAATGGATGCGGCAAAGGCTGCATCTCTTGTAATAACCAATGACGGAGTGACTGAGGATAATATTTTTAAATACGATTTTAAGAATAAGCCTCTCCCTTCAATCATGATCGGAACAACTGCTGGAACGGGCAGTGAGGTTATGCCATCAGCTGTTTTAACTATTCCCGGAAAGAAGTATACAATAAAGAAGGGTCTTAAGACAAGAGATTCTTATGCAGTATTTGCGCTCTGTGACCCTCAGTATACCTACACTTTACCTGAAAGCTATACAGTTTCTACGGCACTTGACTCTGTATGTCATGCGATTGAAGCTATGTATTCCAAAAAAGCAAATGATTTTACGCCTATTTATGCACAAAAAGCTTTGAAATGTGTAATGGCTTCATTGAAAGAATTTAAGAAGACTTCCGTTATTACACCGAAAATGCGAGATAATTTCTATTACGGTTCAATTATGGCGGGAATGGCCTTAAATAACGGTGGAACAAGCTGTGCTCATTCTTTAGGGTATCTTTTGACAACAATGCATGATATTCCTCATGGATTTGCCTGTGCGGCTTTTATCGGAGAATTTCTTAAGAGATGCGCTGCTGTATTTGATGTATCTGATACATTAGCATCACTTGGCGTTGAAACAGTGGAGGAATTTACATCTTTTGTGAAGGAATTAAACTGCACGTATTCAAATATTCCAGTTCTTACAGAGGCTCAGATCGAGACTTATGCTGAAGAGGGAAGCCTTTTGAATGTCAATAATAATTATTTGAATATAACTCTTGATGATTGTAAAGAGTTTTACCGAAATATTTAGTTTATTTAAATTTATCATATAGTAGAAAAGAGGGATAATGATGATTGGAATGTATAAGAATTCCATTAAAAACAGATGGGATATAAAATATCAGGATTCCTTCGTAACAAATCAAATAGCTGTCTATCTTCGTGAAAAGTTTTTTGATCGCAGACTCGGAGAGCGAAAAATACAGATTTTATCAAAGCTATTATACAATAGAAAGATTTCAACAAGACAAGAATTAGATAACTTTTTCAATTTATCGTTGTCCCGTATTTCAGATCCTTTCCTTCTTCCTGATATGAAGAAGGCTGTTGACAGAATAAAAAAGGCAGTTTCCAACAAAGAGAAAATAACGGTATACGGAGACTATGATGTGGATGGGATTACTTCCGTTACTATACTTTACCAATATCTGAAAAGTCTCGGCTGCCCAGTAGATTATTATATCCCTGACAGAACAGAAGAAGGCTATGGACTTAATTGTAATGCTATACAAAAGATTAAGGAATGCGGCACAACACTTTTAATAACAGTCGATACAGGTACAACAGCTTCGGATGAACTTCTGTATGCCAACAGTATCAAACTTGATGTTATAGTTACTGACCATCATGAGTGTAAACAAATTAAAATAGAAGGAGAACCACCCTGCGATATTATTCCTTCAGCAATAGCTGTAATAAATCCCAAAAGAATGACAAGTTCCTATCCATTCAGTGAGCTTGCCGGTGTAGGTGTTGTTTTTCTTTTGATATCTGCCCTGATTGGTGATTTGGAAAAGGCTTTTGATCTGTACGGAATATATACAACAATAGGCACTATTGCTGATATAATGCCGCTGACCGGAGAAAACAGAATAATAGTAACAAACGGTTTAAATCTGATGAAAAAGCATTGTCCCATAGGGATCAAAGCTTTGATAAATGAAACGGATTCAAATAAGATGATTTCCGCATCTCTTATTGCATTTCAAATCGCACCAAGATTGAATGCTGCAGGAAGAATAGGTGATCCCAAGCGTTCTGTTGAACTGTTGCTTTCTGATAATTTCAACGAAGCTAAAGTCATAGCTAAGGAGCTTTGTGAAAGTAATCGTATGCGTCAGCAAATGGAACAGAATATTTTAAATGAAGCAGAGAAGATGATGGGTGAACAGTTCATTTCGGATAAGATTATAGTTCTCCATTCCGCAACTTGGCATCACGGAGTTATTGGTATTGTAGCCTCTCGTTTAACTGAGAAATATAAAAGACCTTGCATTCTTTTATGTAAGGAAGGCGAGCATTATAAAGGTTCGGGAAGAAGTGTTCCCGGTGTCAATATTTTTGACTTGCTATGTAAAGTTTCAGATACATTATTGAAGTTTGGCGGTCATGAAATGGCGGCTGGGTTGACTTTGGAAAAGGATAAAATTGATATTTTTTCTGCTAAGTTGGCGGAAGAAGCCGAAAGAACCATCACAGAAAAAATGCTTATACCTGTAGTTGAAGCGGAATGTGAGCTCACTTATGAGGATGTTGATTCCGATTTGATGGAGGCTTTGAAATTATTGGAGCCTTACGGAACGTCTAATCCTTTACCTGTTTTTTTAATTCGGGATTTGTTTGTGTCCGATATTGATACCGTAGGAAGTGGAAAGCATTCAAGAATTCAGTTGTCAAAGATCAATTCAGCTTATAATTCATTATCTGCAATTTCATTTAACAACACAAATGAAGACCTCAACTGTGTCAAGCATGATTTTGTAGATTTGATGTGTACCGTATCTGAAAATAATTTTAACAGTAAGACTTATATAAGTATTCAGGTTAAAGATTTAAATCTTAATACGAAAACTATTGAGAATATTGATATTTACAAATCCAAGTACTTGTCATTTGTAAAGAATGGGGAGGTTCCGTCTGATTTAACACTTAAGCGAGATGACATCTCTGAGGTTTACCGTTATTTAAGACAGATGGAACAATCATCTCGTACGACTATGGATTGGTCATATGCTTCCCGAAAAATTTCATCAGTCAGCGGACGGGATATAAATTATGCAAGATTCCGTATATGTATTGATGTTTTATCTGAATTGGAACTGATCGAGGTTGTACCTTCAGAGAAATTGATTTATAGAATTATTACAAAAACACAAAAAACAAATCTGATGCTTTCACCTATATGGCGTAAAGTTTCAATGGTGATTTAAGCGATTATTCGCTTTGAAAGGATCTCTTATGACAGTTTACGGAGAAAATCTCTTAAAGAAAATTGAAGAGTGTTGTGCTCATTATAATGTTGAGCGTATTAAGACTGCTATTATTTTTGCCGAAGAGGCACATAAGGATCAGCGTCGTAAAAGCGGTGAACCATATGTTGTTCATCCGATTTCCGTTGCGGAAACATTGTTGTCTTTCGACTGTGATACTGATTCTATAGTTGCTGCACTTTTTCATGATATAGTTGAAGATACCGAAATTACTTTGGATGATATAAAGAAGAGCTTCGGTCCTCAGGTTGCATTGCTTGTTGACGGTGTAACTAAATTGGGGCGTATTATGTATTCTTCAAGGGAAGAACAGCAACTGGAAACTTTACGTAAAATGCTTCTTGCTATGGCAAAAGACATAAGAGTTATTCTTATTAAGCTTGCCGACCGTTTGCATAATATCAGAACTCTCGGAAGTCTTTCTCCCGACAGACAGCGTGCAATAGCTCTTGAATCAATAGAAGTTTATGCGCCGTTGGCGCACCGTTTGGGTATCCAAAGTATAAAAACAGAGCTTGAAGATACTTCTTTAAGATATTTGGATGCAATAGGTGTTGCTGAAATTGAAGAAAATCTTCAGATGCTCGATGAAAACAATGAAGTTTTCTACGTTATTCAGGAAAAGATCATAGAAAAAATGAAGGATATCGGAATTGAAGCTGAGGTTTCAGGCCGAGTAAAGCATCTTTACAGTATTTACAGAAAAATGTTTATACAGGGAAAGAATTTTAACGAAATCTATGATTTGTATGCTTTCAGAATTATTGTAGATAAGGTCAGTGAATGTTACAATGTTTTAGGTTATGTTCATGATCTGTTTACTGCTATTCCGGGTCGACTTAAAGACTATATTGCAACACCTAAGCCTAATATGTATCAGTCTCTTCATACGACTGTAAGTTATAAAGGTAATATATTTGAGATCCAGATCAGAACTCATGACATGCATCGTACTGCGGAACTTGGTATCGCGGCTCATTGGAAATACAAAAGCGGAGTGTTTGGGGAAGATGCTCTTGATTCAAAATTGTCCTGGGTTCGTAAACTTCTTGAAGTTCAGAGCGATATGTCCGATGCTGACGACTTTATGAAAACGTTTAAGATCGATCTTTTCTCGGATCAGGTCTTCGTTTCAACACCTAAAGGTGATATTATAAATCTTCCAGCTGAATCCAATATTATAGACTTTGCGTATACTATCCATACTGCTATCGGAAATAAGATGATCGGTGCTAAGGTCAACGGAAGAATTGCCGAACTTACAACAAGACTTAATAACGGTGATGTTGTTGAAATCATTACTTCCCAATCTTCAAATGGACCGTCGAGAGATTGGCTCAAAGTTGTTAAGACAAATGAAGCAAAGACGAAAATCAGACAGTGGTTTAAAAAGGAAAAACGTGAAGAAAATATCGAACAGGGCAGAGAAGATCTTGAAAGAGAACTTCGTAGAAATAATATAAATCTTAATAATGTTGATAAAGAAGATTTGTTTGCTCCTATTATGAAGAGGTATGCCCTTACTGAGCTTGATGAATTCTATGCAGCTATTGGTTATGGTGGTATTTTCATTTCTAAAATTCTGCCTAAACTGAAAGATGAGTATTCAAAACTCCAAAAGCAGAATGAGCCACCAAAGCCTCAATCTGTAGAAAACCGTAAGCGTAAATCTATAAACGGTATTATAGTTGAGGACCTTGATAATTGTCTTGTAAGGCTTGCAGGATGTTGCTCTCCTCTTCCCGGTGATGATATAATCGGTTTTGTAACAAGAGGTTACGGAGTTGCTATTCATAAATGTGATTGTAAAAACATTAAAAATATTGATAAGAACAGGCTTGTAAATGTTCATTGGGAAGGCGATATCGGGGAGTACTTTGCAACAGCATTGTGCATAACCGCTATGAATAGAATAGACCTTCTTGCAGACATAACAATGGCTCTTGCAAGTATGAGAATCGTTATGCATTCAATAAATGTTCATGAAGAATCTGACGGAAGAATTCAGGTTTTCCTTATTATTGATGTCCATGACATTAATCATCTGCAAGGTGTAATTCAAAAATTGAAGAGAATTTCAGGTACGTTGGATATTTCGAGAAATAAAGGTGAGAAAAAATGACAGCTGTTGTTCAGCGCGTAAAAAGTGTTAATATGAAAATAACTGACGGTGATACTGTCAGTAATGTTGAGATAGGTCAAGGACTTTTGATTCTTTTGGGTGTACAAGTTGGTGATACCGAAAAAGAAATGAAACGTCTTGCAGAACGTTGCCGCGGGATGCGTATTTTCTGTGATGAAAACGATAAGATGAATTTATCCGTAAACGATATAGGTGGCGAGGTCGTTATTGTATCTAATTTTACACTTTGCGCTGATACATCACACGGTAAAAGACCATCTTTTGCAAATGCGGCAAGACCTGATACTGCTCTTCCTTTATATAATAAATTTGTAGAAGAATTCAGTAAACACACCCCCGTAAAAACAGGCGTTTTTGGTGCTGATATGGAGATAAACCTAGTAAATGACGGTCCTGTAACTATTATTTTAACGGAAGAACCTGAAAACGAGTAGGGTGATACCCTTAAACCACCATATTATAAATGTTTGATCGGAATGGAGTTTTGTATGAAAAAACAATACAAAGAAGTTCGAGTAGGGAATGTTGTTATTGGCGGCAATTCCCCCATAACAATTCAATCTATGACAAATATCCCATTTGACAGATATGAAGAACTTGAGGCACAATCTATAGAGCTTCAAAAAGCCGGTTGTGAAATACTTAGAGCTTCCGTTCCGGATGAAATGTCTGTAGAAGGATTTAAAAAATTAAAAAACAAACTGGATATTCCCTTGGTTGCGGATATACACTTCAATTATAAACTTGCATTAGCTTCAATTGATGCAGGTGCTGATAAGATTCGTATTAATCCCGGAAATATAGGCTCTGAGAATATTAAAGCGGTTGTTCGTAAGGCAGTAGAAAATCATGTTCCCATTCGCGTGGGAATAAACTCAGGTTCATTGGAAAAAGATATTTTAAGTAAATATGGATCTCCTACAGCGGAAGCTCTTGCTGAAAGTGCAATGAAAAATGTAAAAATCGTGGAAGAGTGCGGCTGTGAGGATATTATAGTCTCAATCAAGAGTTCCAATGTGAGATTAATGGTTGATACATACAGGATTTTTGATCAAATGAATGAAAACCGTTATCCATTGCATTTAGGAGTTACCGAGGCAGGAACATTGACTTCGGGTCTTATTAAGAATTCTGTGGGAATAGGTACGCTTTTGCTTGACGGTATGGGAAGTACGATAAGGTATTCTTTGTCTGCTGACCCGATTGAGGAAGTATATGCAGCAAATAAACTTCTCCGTTTCCTTGGTTTAAGAAATAGCGGTATTGAAATAGTATCATGTCCTACTTGCGGGAGAACTACTGTAAATACAATAGAGCTTGCAAATAAATTGGAATCATCCCTCAGACATATCACAAAGCCTATCAAGATTGCAGTTATGGGTTGCGTTGTAAATGGAATAGGTGAAGCTGCAGAGGCTGATTTTGGGGTAACAGGGGCAAACGGTAAATATCTTCTTTTTAAGAAAGTAGATAATGAAGTTAAAATAATCGACAGAGATATTCCCGAAAATGTAATTTATGAAAGAGTTACCGATTATATTGAGAATAATCTTTTGTGATTTAATTGTTTAAACAAAGTTTGCAAATTAATGCTTGACATATAGATATTTATAGTATATAATATTTAACATAATAAAGAAATAAAGAGTTGAATTGAAATGACGAATTTACAAATTAAAATTAAAGACGGAACAAGAGACTATATCTTCAGTGATGCAAAGCTTAAGAGACAGCTGATGAACAGTCTTACATCATTATTTGAAGCAAACGGATATAATGAAATTATTACTCCGTCTTTTGAATATTATGATGTTTTTAATCCAGATAATGATTCTGTGACAGATGAAAATATTTATAAATTTACAGATGAAAAGAATAGAAAACTTGCTTTGCGTGCTGACTGTACCATGCCAATTGCAAGAATTGCGGCAACAAAATTATCAGGCGAAACATTGCCTTATAAAATGTTTTATTGCCAGAATATATTTAATGCTTATTCTGAAGATAATCATAATTTACTTGAGGAAACTCAGGGAGGTATAGAGTATATAGGTGCAGATAATCCTTTTGAAGCAGATCTTGATGTTTTGAAGCTTGCCATAATGAGCTTGCGTACTTTCTTTAAGGATGATTTCAAGATTGAGATCGGGCACGGTAAGCTTTTCAGCGTGTTGGTTGAAATATACAATATTGACAGCGTATTGGCAGAGCAGGCAAGAAAGCTTATTGAAAGAAAGAATTTTGCTGCAATAGAAAGTATGGAATTACCTCCTGCATTTAAAATGCTTCCGAAGCTCTTCGGACAAATGAATAATCCTGAAGATGCTGAAATCCTTGATGTTTTTGAAAAGACTGTTAATGATGAAAGAGTTACAGATATTCTTTCTTATTTAAAAATTATTTATAAAGAACTCAGTAAATGCGGATATGAAAAATACTTGTCATTTGACCTCGGTATGGTACACCGTATTGATTATTATACAGGTATAATTTTTGACGGTTTTGTTTACGGTTCGGGAAAAACGGTTCTTTCAGGCGGAAGATATGACAATTTGATTTCCAAATTTGGAAGAGATCTGAACGCTGTAGGATTCGGTTTGAGCGTTGATGAAGTATTTGATGTTGTAAAAACAAGTAAAAAGGGGGATAACTGATATGAACAGACCTCTCAGAATTGCACTTACAAAAGGAAGACTTGAAGAGAAAACAATAGCTTTGTTTGAAGATAACGGTATTGAATGTGCTTCTATTCATGACAAGGGCAGAAAATTGGTATTTCCTATAGACAACGGAAAAATTGAGGTAATGCTTGTTAAATCAAGCGATGTTATCACATATGTGGAGCATGGTACTTGTGACCTCGGTATTGTCGGTAAAGACAGCATTATGGAGCATGGAAAACATTTGTATGAAATCGCCGATCTCGGTTTCGGAAAATGCAGAATGTCTTTGGCTGCCCATGCAAAATACAATAAAGATGTATCTTTCTTTGACGGATATACAAAAAAAGTCATAGCTACCAAATTTGAAAAAATAGCCCGTGATTATTTTGCTCAGAAACAAATGGATATAGAGATCGTTAAGATTGAAGGGTCGGTTGAGCTTGCTCCAATTCTTGGTCTTGCTGACGGTATCGTAGATATTGTTGAGACAGGTACTACACTTAAAGAGAACGGCTTGGAAGTTATTGAAACTATTTGTCCTATTTCTGCAAGACTTATAGCAAACATTGCCTCAATGAAACTCAGAAAAAGTGATATTACAGACTTAACGAAGAAACTTAAAATATAAAGCGAGGATATAGTTATGATATCGGTAATTAAAAGCACGGAAGCTGAAAGCTTTATTAAAGAGCTTAAAAAACGCAGCGGAAGTGTTGATGCTAAAGTAACTGAATCTGTTACTCAGATAATTAAAGAAGTTGCTGACTTCGGAGATGAAACTCTCAAGAAGTTTACAAAACAGTTTGACGGTATAGATATTGATACATTTGAAGTTGATAAAAGCTTGCTGAGGAAAGGCTATGAGAATTCAAAAATCTCATCTGCGCTCGAAAAAGCTGCTGAAAATATTCGTAGATTCCATGAAAAACAGAAACAAAACGGATACATACAAACAGGTAATGACGGAATAGTTATGGGGCAGAGAGTTCTTCCCATAGAAAAGGTCGGTATCTATGTTCCGGGTGGAACAGCTGCTTATCCTTCATCGGTTCTTATGAACGCCATTCCCGCAAAAGTTGCAGGTGTTGATGAGATAATTATGATCACTCCTCCCGGAAGAGGTGTTTCCGATGATATTCTCTCCGCTGCCTATATTGCAGGGGTAGACCGTCTTTTCATGGTTGGTGGTGCTCACGGAGTTGCAGCTTTGGCGTACGGTACCGAGCAGATTCCCAAAGTTGATAAAATCGTTGGTCCCGGTAATATATATGTAGCAACAGCCAAAAAGCTTTTGTACGGTGTTGTCGATATTGATATGATTGCAGGTCCTTCCGAGATACTTATTATTGCAGACGATAAAGCTCCTGCTTCCTATATTGCGGCAGATCTTATGTCTCAGGCTGAGCATGATATCCTTTCTTCTTCAATTTTACTTTGTCTTTCCGAAGCTAAGGCTATGGAAGTCAAGGCAGAACTTGAAAAACAGGTTGCAACATTAAGCAGACAGGATATTATCAGAAAATCACTTTCCGAACACGGTGTTATAATGATCTGTGATAATGTAGAAGAGGAAGCTTATATTTCCAATAAGATCGCTCCCGAACATTTGGAACTTTGTGTTGAGAATCCCTTTGAGCTTCTTAATTCTGTCCGTAATGCAGGTTCCGTATTTATGGGATATTCTTCTCCCGAACCTTTGGGTGACTATTATGCAGGTCCTAATCATGTTCTTCCCACTTCTGGAACAGCAAGATTTTTCTCTGCGCTTTCTGTGGATAGCTTTATAAAGAAGAGTTCTTATTTGTATTATTCTGATGTAGCTTTGATGAAGGCTTCCGATGATGTTGTTTCCATCGCTGAAGCTGAAGGATTAACAGCTCACGCCAATTCCATAAAAGTAAGGACAGGTAAGTAATATGAGATTTGGTGAAACGATTGATAGTTTGGAGGAATATGTTCCATTCAGCTATAAACCAGGTATGGTAAGACTTGATGCAAATGAAAGCTGCCTCGAACTTTCAGATGATATGAAACATCGGATTTCCGAGGCTGTTAGTTCTGTAAGTCTTAACAGATATCCTGATCCTTATTGTAAGGAACTCAGAAAGTCTTTTGCCTCATATTACGGAATTTCCGATGAAAATGTGGTTGTAGGTAACGGTTCCGATGAGTTGATATCTATTATTTTTTCCTCTTTGGTTCCGGCTGATGCTAAGTGCTTGACTGTTTCTCCCGATTTTTCCATGTATTCATTTTATGCAACTCTTTACGGAAGAGAGAATAAGGTTTTTGCTAAAAATACAGAACTGAATATAGATGTTGACCGGTTTATTGAAGATATCAATAATAACGGTTATGATTATGTTATGTTTTCTAACCCTTGTAACCCAACAGGACAAGCTTTGCATAGATCGGATATATTGCGGATTGTCGAAAATGTAAAAGCTATGGTTTGCGTTGACGAGGCTTATATGGACTTCTGGGATGAGTCGGAATCTGTAATGAAAGATGTAAATAATTATGAAAATCTTTTTGTATTGAGAACATTATCAAAAGCGATAGGATTGGCATCCTGCAGATTGGGTTTTGTTGTTGCTAATAAGAATATTATTTCAATGTTCAATAAGGTCAAATCTCCCTATAATGTCAATTCTGTATCTCAGGCTATAGGTCGTTGTATTCTCAATAACACGGATGAACTCAGACAAGCTGCAATTACAATAAAAAATCAAACGAAGTTATTGGTGAACGGAATCAAAGGATTGAAAATTAAAGATGCTGTTGTATATGATACAAAAGCGAATTTTGTTTATATTCAGGTACCTGCGGCAAGAGATATTTTTAATAAATTAAAAGATATGAATATTATTGTAAGATGTTTCGGTAATGACCGTTTGAGAATTACAGCTGGAACTGATTCTGAAAATAAAATTGTTTTAGATGCTTTGGAGGAAATTATTTCATGAGGGAAAGTTCTTTAACAAGAAAGACCGCTGAAACGGATATTTCTTTGACCTTTAATGCTGACGGTTCAGGCCGTTTTACAGGTTCAAGCGGTGTTGGCTTTTTTGATCATATGTTGAACTCTTTTATCGTTCATGGAGGTTTTGATCTTGATTTAAAAGTTGTCGGAGACCTTCATGTTGACTGTCATCATACAGTGGAAGATATAGGTATAGTTTTAGGTAAGGCATTCAAACTTGCTGTAAGCGATAAAAAGGGCATTACACGTTTCGGGGATTCTCTTATACCAATGGACGAAGCTCTTGCTCAGGCGGTTGTTGATGTATCGGGAAGACCTTTCCTTGTATTCAACGCTGAGTTCAATAAAGCTATGGTAGGAGATTTTGATACTGATATGGTATTGGAGTTTTTCAGGGCTTTTGCAATGAATTCTGAAACCACGCTTCACATAAATTTAATTTACGGTCAAAATGCACATCACTGTATTGAAGCAATATTTAAGGCTGTTGCACATTCTTTACGGAAAGCTGTTGCTGTTAAAGGTGATGTAATTCTCAGTACAAAAGGATCTTTATAATGAATAAACAAGTTAAAACAGTAGTTATAGACTACGGTGCGGGGAACCTTCGTTCAGTTGAAAAAGCTTTGAATTTTATAAATGCGGAATTCAGTATTTCTTCAGACCCTTCTGTCGTTTCTTCTTCGGATGCGGTTATATTGCCCGGAGTTGGGGCTTTTCCTGAAGCTATGAAAAAATTAGACGAATACGGTCTTACGGATGCTTTGAAAAAGCACGTGCTTGTAAATAAAAGACCTCTTTTCGGAATTTGCCTGGGTATGCAGATGCTTTTTGATAAAAGCTATGAATTTAAAGAAACAGATGGCTTAGGATTTATTTCTGGTACTGTAGAAAAAATGCAGTTCGACGGACTTAAAGTACCTCATATGGGATGGAATTCGTTGACTTTTACAAAAGAATCCCCCTTTGAAAAAGATATTACAAAAAATCCTTTTTGTTATTTTGTTCATTCCTACAAGGCTGTTACTTCGGATGAAAATATAATTGCATATACGGAATACGGTTCTAAGGTTCCCGCATTGGTTGGATACGGAACAGTTTTCGGTGCGCAGTATCATCCTGAGAAAAGCGGGGAAGTTGGACTGAAAATGCTTAAAAATTTCTATGATTGGATAAATACAGAATTATGATTATTTTACCTGCTATTGATATAAAAAACGGTCAATGTGTACGTCTTTTTAAAGGTGAATTTGATACAGTGCATAAGGTTGCCGAGTCACCCATAATTTCTGCCGAGAATTTTAAAAATAAAGGTGCAGAATTCCTCCATGTGGTCGATCTTGACGGAGCTCTTGAGAAAAAACCTGTTAATAATGAAATAATTAAAGAAATTGCATCTTTAGGTATTCCTGTTGAAGTTGGCGGTGGGATACGTACCGTTAAAGATATAGAAATGTATGTAAAAAACGGTATCAGACGTGTTATACTTGGTTCTGTTGCATTGAAGCAGCCTGCTTTTGTTAAAGAAGCGGTAAAAGAATTCGGGGATGTTATTGCTGTAGGAATTGATGCCGATAACGGATATGTTAAAACAGAGGGCTGGATCGATACAAGCGATGTTTATTTTACCGAGTTTGCGAAAATGATGGAAGACTGTGGTGTGGATGATATAATTTATACAGATATTTCAAAAGATGGGACACTTTCAGGCGTGAACGGGGAACATCTTAAGCAATTGAAAGATATTCTCAATATTAAAATTACTGCAAGTGGCGGTGTTCGCGATATGAACGATATAAATCTTTGCAAAAAGCTTGATTTATACGGAGCTATTTGCGGAAAATCACTTTACAGTGGTACGTTGGATCTTGAGGAGGCTTTGGAATGCTGTCGAAAAGAATAATTCCTTGTCTTGATATAGATAATGGCAGGGTTGTAAAAGGGGTCAATTTCCTTAATCTCAGAGACGTAGGAGATCCTGTTGAAATAGCAAAGGAATATAACCGTCAGGGAGCTGATGAGATCGTATTCCTCGATATAACTGCGACATCCGATAACCGTAGTACAATGTTCGATATTATTGAACGTACAGCAAAGGAAGTCTTTATTCCTGTAACTGTAGGTGGCGGAATTAGAACTGTTGATGATTTCAAAAATATACTTCGTTGCGGTGCTGATAAGGTTTCTGTTAATTCTGCAGCGATCAAAGATAAAACGCTTATTTCAAGAGCTGCGGATCTTTTCGGTTCTCAATGTGTAGTTGTAGCAATTGATGTAAAGCGTGTTCCGAAATCAGATAAATATAACGGGGTTTTCCCTCCCGAATACGGAACCAATCCCGATGATTTTCATGTTGTTATGCATGGCGGAAGAATCGATACGGGAATTAATGCTATTGAGTGGGCAAAAGAAGTTGAAGCTCTCGGTGCAGGAGAAATTTTGCTCACTTCCATGGATACAGATGGTGTTAAAAAAGGCTTTGACCTTGAAATAACAGATATTATCAGTCGAAATCTTAATATTCCCGTTATTGCTTCCGGAGGTTGCGGATGCCTTGAAGACTTTAAAAATGTATTTGTACAAACAGAAGCCAGTGCAGCTTTGGCGGCATCTCTGTTCCACTATGGAGAGCTTACCGTTCAGGGTGTTAAGGATTATTTGAAGGAGAACGGAATATGTGTGAGAAATTAAAATTCGATATAAATGAATTGTTTAAAAAGCAAGAGCTTATTCCTGCGATTATTACAGATTGCAATGACAATACTGTTTTGATGTTGGCTTATATGAATAAAGAGTCTTTTATGAAAACTCTTGAAACCGGCAGAACTTGGTTTTACAGCAGATCCAGACAGAAGTTGTGGAATAAAGGCGAAACAAGCGGTCACTTCCAGGAAGTTAAGAGTATCTATTCCGACTGTGATAATGATACATTGCTTATAAGTGTTGAACAGACGGGTCCTGCGTGTCATACAGGAAGCAGAAGTTGCTTTTTTAATAAGATAAAATAATAAGGGTGAAATTGTTATGAATAAAGATGTATTAAAAGAACTTTATGATGTTGTTATTGACAGAAAAGAAAATCCTCAGGAAGGCTCTTATACCTGCTACCTTTTTGAAAAAGGTCTTGATAAGATCCTTAAGAAAGTAGGGGAGGAATGTTCCGAAACTATTATTGCCTCAAAGAACACAAACGATGAGGAACTGGTAGGGGAGATATCTGACCTTATTTATCATCTTACTGTTTTGATGGTTGAAAGAAAAATTCCGCTTGAAAACGTTTATGCTGAGCTTGATAAAAGATCTGCAAAGATAGGAAACCTTAAGCAGATGAAGAATGTAGATAGAAATACTTGATTATTAAGAAAGGATTTTGATATGAGAAAGAGATTGAAACAGATATTTTCAATGTTTGCGTGTGCTTCGATTTCTTTAAGTGCATTTACTGCTTGTTCCGGTTCGGAAGTTGAATTGAAAGATTTTGTACCAAGTGGCGAAGTTACTCTTGATTTTAAAGGGAAAGAATTTAAAATCGTAGGTCTTTACCGAGAGGGTGTTTCGGAAGTCGCTCCCGTTGCGTATGAAAGTATGTATTCAGATATGCTTCTCGAACATTATGAGGCGATTTCAGACAAGTTTAATATCAAGATAACAACAGAGGGTTCTGACTCTATTTCGGATGATATGCAAATTAAAGCCTCTACAGGCGATAAGTTTGCTGATATTATAGATGAAAGCCTTTATACTTTACTTGATCTGTATAATGCAAATTATGTAATGGAAGTATCCAATATAATTGATTACAGTGATCTTCACAGCGGCAAATACGGTACAGAGTCTCAGCTTGAAAGTTCAACTCTCAGAAGAAAAAACGGAGATGAAGTTTTTGGTTTCCAGGCTGCCTATTGGGGAATTCCTACTCCTAAATTTTCAAATGCGGGATATTTCAATCCCGATATGGTGAAAAAATTTAATTTGGAAAATCCGTACGAATTGATTGAAAATGGCGATTGGACATGGGATGTTTTTGCAACAATGTGTATCAACTGTGCTTCTGACGGTACGGATCCGTCATCCGATACAGATGATACTTATGGTGTTGCGGAAAACCCCAACCATGGTTATGTTACAAGAGCTGCTTTAGCATCAAATAATGTTGAAATCGTATCATATAATGAAGGATCGGGTCTTTATGAGTATAATCTCGATACTCCCGAATTAGCAGCAACAGTTGAATGGGTCAGAGATCTTTATAATAAGGGCGGTCTTAAAATAATTGAAGGTGAAACAGGTAATTCCAGTATTGGTAATGTTGTAAATAACTTCATTGAAGGTCGAGCCTTCTTTATGGTTGAACATACCTATCACGGTACAACGGACAGGGAATCTCTTGCATATAAAGCTGATTTTGAATTCAGTTGGATTCCATTCCCGAAGGGTCCCGATGCTGTAAACTATAATTACGGAGCATCTGTTTCAGGCTCAGACAGGTATTTTGCCTTCCCTTCCGTTGGATCTGACGAAGATATGCTTGTTTCTGTAGTTCCCTCATTGTTTGCTCAGTTTGATGGATTGACTGAATACGAATGGAGAGATTATTTCTCAGTCGGAATGTTTTTTGATAATAGATCTGAATCTTGGTTCTATCATATGTATGATAATCTGACAAATAATTACGATTACATTCTTACATTCTTTTCAGATGACGCTCGTTTAGCTAAGGTTCTTTCAGGCGAAAAGACTTTGGCTCAGTCTCTTGATGAGTACTTGACTGTAGGTCAGAGTGAAATTGACGATTATCTTAATGTTCAATAATTAAATATTTATCAGATATAAAACAAGTCGAACTCGTTATAGAGTTCGACTTTAATTTTTTTTGATTAACTTAGAATGATTTTTATATTTATAAAAGTAAAAGCCCATTCATTCAAATTGAACGGGCATAGTAAAAATTAAACAGATTTATTTTTTTTCTTAAATACAAAAGGTATGATTATAACAGCAATAGCAATTAATCCAATATATAAATAAATCAAGAAGTCAGAGTCATTAGTGCCAGGTATTTCATGATCTGTTTCTGTTATATTGTTGAAAGTTGGTGTATCCATATATTCAAGACCGTTTTTCTCGTATGAGACCGTAGCGTGAATTCTTCCGTCGGTTTCTATAACATTTACTGTTACTTTGAATTCGGAAAAATCATATATCATTCCTTCAATAGAGCCTTTTTGCTCTGTTATGAAATAGTGATAAACACCGGGTTTATCAAAGTGTAAACGGTCGAAGAATATATAACCGCCCACGTTGTTTTTAGTCTGGATAACGTTGCCGTTTGAATCAATAAGATCAAATTTGAATTCTCCATCTGTTGCAAGATGTTGGTTTAATGTTTTCATTGCCCAAATCGAAACTGAAGTAGCTTCGGGATCTTCTTTTTCTGTAATGTTATTGAAAGTGGGGACTCCAGAGTAGGGAAGCCCATCTTTAAAATAACTAACATTTGCAACAAGGAATCCTCCCATATTGACAACGGTTACGTTAACTGTGTAAATAGAAGTGTCATATTCGATATTGGGGTTATTACCCGGAACTTCCTGTAAATAATAGGTGTAAACGCCGGGAGCTGTGTAATACATGGTTTTGAAGAAGACTTCAACGCCTTTATTATTAACAGTCTGTAAGACCTTTCCGTTTGAATCTGAAAGATTGAACTTGAATTCGTTTGTATCGGGATCTTTTCCGTCGAGGAGCTTTATTGCTGTAATGGTAGCAGAAGTACTTTGGGGAAGAATTATTGGATCTGCCGTTTGTTGTGCCGTAAATACCCAGTCTATCTCACCGATCCTATCAGCATATTCATTACCGAGATCTATCGGCATTGAAAGCTCAACATCGAGTTTGAACATATCGCCATAGGCGATTGTTCCGAGCTCTACGTTGTAGGTTAGGTCTCCCGTTTTATTTGGAGAACCGTGGAATATAACTTCAGAACCCTTACGAACTGTCATTGTAAGATGACTGAGAAAATCATTCATAGAATCAAACGTTTCTCTCTCGGAAACGCTGAGGCTGAGTGGATTAGACTGTCCATGGGGGAGAGCTCTTAAGAATATTTTTACCTTATCAAAACCTTTGAAGTTATTTGATATAACAACTGTCTGTTTGAGTGTATCACCCGGCATCATGTTTTTTAAATTATGGAAAAGATCTGTTTCGGTATATTCGCTTCCCGGTAAGAAAATAAATTTTTCTGCTTTGTTTTCAAAAATTACATTTGAATCTGTAGCAAACGAATTTACTGTAAAGCCCGTAAGTAAAGTAACGGCAGTCAAAAGGAAGCTCATAAGTCTAATAAATTTTTTCATCATGATACCTCCTTATTAGCCGACGATTAATCCGTTTTCTACATCAACATCCCATTGACCTTCTACTGTTGTTTCGGGTGTTGACTGTATCGCAGATGCAACAATTTCAACGGAAAGATAATACTGTGTACCGTCTGTACCTGTAGGTGGAACGACTCCTTGAGCTAGCTGCACATTTTTTATCAATGCCTCCGTGATACCAACTTCAGCGGCAATAGGGGTGGTATAGTAATAATAACCGTCAGAGCCTTCGATCCAGACGTTTTCAACTGTAGTTGTTGCTACGTTCCATTCAATCGTGTATTCTGACTCTAAAGGCTTTTGTGCAAAAACCTTTGTACCATCAGAGCTTTTCCAGTTCACAAGTACAGCAGCACGGATATAAGCCTCGGTATCTCCGATATTTTTGATCTGTACATTTGTTTTTACTGTACCTGTGTTAACGACTTCACCTGTAACAGGGGAGCCACCAGCTTCAACAACTGCCGAAGCAACTCTGGAAGGATTGAATATGTTTGAAATTGATTCTGTATTTGTAAATACATATGCAAGAGTACCGCTAACTGCTACAGTCAAAAGGAGCACTAATGCAAGTATTGAAACTATTTTTTTGTTTAAATATTTCACTTTATGCTCCTTTCTTATTTGAAGAGGTTGTCGCACCAGCTGTCGCCGTTGAGCCACTGGTCTTTAGGTCTGCTGTTACTGAAAATAAGCTTATTTCCGGAAATACCAAGAGTTATTTCAGCCGGATTTCCTTCACCTGTACTTTCAAATTCACCATTGGTCGCAGCTGCAGTTGTGAATCCCCAACCTGAAGCATTATATCTCCAAGACCAGGAAGTCTTTTCTGCCACTGTGTATTCTGCTCCAACAGTAAGTCCGTCTATCGTAACAGAACCATTGCCGTGAACTGTAACGTCAATATCCACACCATTACCGCTTATATTGAATATGAACGTCTGGTTTTCGTCAATAGTCTTATGACCCAGTTTTTCAATAGTTAATGAGGTAAGGTTGTATTCGAATTTTGCGTAGTAAGTAGCTGATTCATATCCCTCTTTATCGCCATATTGTTTTGTTTTTTGAGGTGTGATCGTATTCCCTGTTATCCATTCAGAATCTACAGGAGTTGCACAAAGCTCGTCTGCATACCAACCTGCAAATCTATATCCAGCATTAGGTGTCGCTGTAGAACCACCAATGACACCGCTTAAAACGGGTATATTGTTTTGAGATGTTGGTGTTACAGTTCCTGCTTCTTGTGGTCCAACAACTACATACTGAATATTTGCCGTTTGTTCTACATAATAGAATATTCGCAAGTTTTTCACTGCAGTTTCTCCGTCTTCAATCTGAATTATCATTGATTGATTATTAGACTGACTGATAAAACCCGGAATTTCAATAGCTGATTGATTTACTTGAGATCCAAAGATCGAAGCTCCCTGGACAGGTTCACTAAGTTCTTCATTTGTGCCTTGCAGTATAAACTGAAATTCATAAGGATAAGATATTCTGTCATAATAGAGTTCAATCAAAAGCCCCTGATTGGTCACTGTGGAGGAAACCTGCGTGTTTCCGATTGTAATTCCAACTGATTCTTTTTCTCCATCTACTACATGACTTGCTTCGGCCTTTGCAAATTCAAACCCTTCAAGATTTATAAAGATATCGACAGTATATGTACTGTTGATTACACCTGTCAAGTCTGTTGTTGTGGAGTAGGGGTTTGAAGTATTATAGGTTTCACCGTCTTGGTTCTGCAAGTAGTGTTTTACAAGGACCGGTGTATGGGTAGTGTCTGTTTCATACCAAAAAACAATTACATTTTCCGAATCATCGGCAGATAAAATCAGATGCTTCTGATAAGCATCAGGTCTGTATCCGCTTATATATATGAAGTTTTCGGTATGAATTGCTTCTTTTGTGAAGTCAGTTCTTTCGGTATGAAGTACTTTTCCGGTTTCTTTTTCCAGATATTTTACAGTATACTGTACACTTTCTTTTTCAACATAGATAAATGTATAAGTGTTTTCCTCTCCCAACAAGATTTCAAAGCTGTGGCTACTTGTTTCAGGGTAATAACCTATACGGTATTCTTCATAAAGTTCATTTCCGAACTTCGCATTAAAAGTTTTTTCATAGCCGGCTATGGCGCTACCTGTGGAATCTTCGGCTATATATGTCAAAGAATCGTCGCTATTTTTGAAAGCATACTTAATAGTGTAAGTACTCAGTTCGTCGGCATACCATTTTCCATACAAGTTTAAATTTTGGCGTACGGGAATATCTAAGTCAAAACCTTTTTCAACACCGTCTTCTTCATAGAACCAACCAACGAATTTATATTCACCATTATCGGGAATAGAAATTGCAGATTCTTGAATTTGAGTATTATGGAGAACTAACATTGTTGAAAGATATTGTTTGTTTGCTTCCATATCAGCCTTTGTGATATAGAGCTTGACCTCATGTTTTATAGGAACCCATTTTGCATAGAGAATTAAGTTGTTATATGGCATTGTTGCACCTGTAGGAATCCATTCTGTGCCATCAATGCATTGTTCTGTAGTGTACCAGCCACCGAATGTAAATCCTTCAGGGTCGTCTCCTGTGTAAGTCGGATTCTTTAATCTGTTATCGGAATCAATGACATTGGAGATGTCTGCCTGATATAACAAATTTCCCTTATCTATAAGTTCATTACCGTTTTTGAATGACAAGTTGTATGTGTTTCTTTTGTAATAAATATAGTATTGAGTTCCGGAATTGTTCTTGTTACTGCTGTGATATGTAAAGCCCGGAATTTTTATATAGTCTTCGTCCGTGAATGACCATCCGTCTGTACCTACCACATAATCAGGTTTTACCTGTACTGTTGAAGTTTGGTTATTTATATACTCATAATAGTGAATGGTACTGCTACCGCTTTGAGTTTTGCCGTATATGACAAGATTTCCGTTAGGCATAGAAGGAGCTGCTGTATAGAATGTTGTACCGTTGGAGCTTGTAAGCCATTTCATCAATGGAGCCTGACTCCAATATATAGAAGTATCCTGGCCATATTTGACACCGTCAAACTTCATACCGTAACATCCGTTTTCAACTGAATGAGAAGAATGAGCAGTCTTTCCGCAATCGTAACATGATGAGCCGTGCTCATGTTCATAACCGTACTTGCAATCATTTGTATTACATGAATGTAACAGATGCAAACCATTTCTATCACAACAATCTGACGAATGTGAGTGTTCCGTATATCCGCAAATGACATTACATCCATTATGAGTATGGGTTCCTCCGCAAATTTGAGGACCGCCGTTATATGCAAAAATCAAAGTATAAGTATTTCTCTTATAGTAGACGTTTATAACGGAAGAACCGTCCCCCTTGATTATTTCATTTTGGTCTGCATGATCAAAATGAAAACCCTCCAGCATACCGTAGGTATCGCTACCATTGATTATAGAACCCGGAACACCATTATGGGTATCAACCTTTAAGATACTATAGTTATTATCGTTTTCATTTTCAGCCCAATATGCGATAAAGTATTTTACTCCATTGGGGTTTGGACTCCACATTGCAGTAAAACGATAGTCATGGTTTGGCATAGTTGAAGGAATCGTAGGGGTCCAACCTTCAAATATGTAACCTGCACGGAGAGGGATTCCTACAGAAATAGGTGTTCCTACACGTGCGTAAATAGGTTCAACATTATAACCTCCGCCAAGGTCAAATGTCATCAGGTAATAATAACGGTCGTATTTTATTATTACTTCAGTAGAACCGTCGGCTGCAATTTTCTGCTCAATATCATAGGGGAGAGCATATACACCCTCAGATTCCATTTCAGCAGCAGTCAATCCAAGTCCTGAACCTACGGCATTATCTGTATAACCGTAACGGGTTATTCTTCTGAATTCATAATAATCTTCATCTTTGATATTTTGAAATTGAAGGACAACATGGTATTTTACTTCTGCAGGATGGTAAGTAACAGTATATGTTTTATTTTCGGAAATGTTTTGAATGTCAACAAAGACTTCTTCCTGATCCGGAGTATAACCGACGACTGTCGGACTTTTTACTGTACCGCTATAAGATCCTCCGGCTTCAATTGTTGCTATCCAGGAATTTTCTGCTTGTCTACCATTAGTAAATACATATTCAATAACAATATTGTAAATTGTATTGTTTCCGGTAGCCTCAGTTGAATCTATTAATTGTGGAATATTAGCAGAGTAATATTTTGTAGATTCGAAGTTTGCTGTGAATGTCTCACATGAAACAGTTTCGATTTTACTTACATCTGTTTCAGTGATATTGAGACTTGAATTTGTCGGGATACTTCTTGAAATTGAAACAGGAAAACTTTCACTGTAAACGACCTCTGAGTTTGAGGTTGCTCTGCAACGGATATTTACAGAATCTGAAGAATTGAGCCGGGAAGCAACCATTCCATATGAAATTCTAATTTTATAAGAATCTTCTCCAAAAATATCACACCATTTATTAGGTTCATATTCAATTTGCCATTGATATGAAACATCTACTGTAAGTGTTGTTTTGGCAAATAATTCTTTTTTTTCATATTGGGGAATAGTAACAGACGTTAGTTCAATACCGTTTTCATCGGTGATCGATACGGTATTTTCAGCTTCTTCTTTGGGAAAGATGTAAATTGATTCACCCATAGGGTTTGTTACTATATCCTGAAAAACCCAAGGATTTGAAATTAACTTTTCCGGTGCAGTATATCCGGGAGAAGCTTCAACCAGATACCATAAGTTTCCGTTCTTAGAATCATAGTAAAAATCCTGAATTATCATGTAAAAATCATCCGGTGTTTCCTCGTCGGAAAGCTGTATACATTCATTGCCGTTAAAGGGATTATTTACATTTTCAGGATTATCAGAGATCGGGACAGGGAAGTATCCGTTAAATTTGGCTGTACATCCTTTATAGGATTTATATATATCAGTATCAATTTCCATAGCGAGTAATGGTATTGAAAATGGGATAACTAAGGAAAGAATCAATGAGACAGTAAGAATAAATGCTATATATTTATTCGATGGTTTATGTTTCAAATCTTTTATTCTCCTATTCTATTCAGCAAGTTTTTCTGGCCAGCCTACAGCATCAAATACTGTAGACCCATTGTTTGAAACCTGAGTTGCCTGTGCATGAACGGTTACTTCAAATATACTTTCCTGATAGTCATTACCCATGAATACAGAGAATATTACCTTGGTAAATAAAGGTACTGTTGTTTCTCCGGGTTCGACAGGATTACTGTAATAAAAATAACCATCTTTTTCTATCCATTTTTCGGTGTTTATGTCATAAGAAATAAGAGTTTCATCTCTGCCTGTAGTTTCGCCTGTTTTTAATGTTACAAGCTCTTCAAGACTAATTCTTATCCACGCGGAATTAAAACCTATATTTTTAACCTCAACGATCTTTGAAACTTCTGTACCGGGCAGAACATTTATCTCATCCTTGAATGGTTCAGGCTCTCCTCCGGGTGGAATTGACCATTCCTGTAGTTGGATCTTGATATTTCCTGTGGTAATAATATTATGGGCAGTTTCTTCTGCTGTAAAATAAGCAAGTGTGCCGCTTGCTATTAGAGATAATATAATAGCAATAGCAGAAATGAGTAATATTTTCTTTTTCATGATGATCTCCATTAGAAAATAATGTACAGTAGATAGGCTTTTCATTGCATAGGTTAATACCGGAAAAAATAGGTTTCCGAAATTAACCTATGCCCCGGAATATTCCGGGAATATAGTTAGGTTGTCTATTAAAAACTGTAGACGGATAATTCAAAATAACTTAGTCGATGTCTACTGCATTTTCAGGCATAGCATCTATCTGAGCATTGTATGCTGTGAACGCTTCATCTACATTGCCAAATGTAGCAGCCTGAATGCCGTAAGCTGTAACGATGATCTTTACATTGTTAAGATCAAAGCCGATTTCCTGACCGAGAATTGTATATTTACCTTTCTCGTTGTCGTAGTCAACTTTTGTATCACAGTAAACCTTTGTCATACCTACAGTTGTTTCTTCACCTGGCATAAGTGTACCGTTGTATTTAACAACGTATACATTATATGTAATACCGTCAACTTCAATAGTATCAATTACTACGTTGTCGATGATCCAACAATCTAATTTATCTGTAGCTTCAGTCTGTCCT
>JAZSMD010000049.1:0-14349 GCA_045535665.1 Eubacteriales bacterium | reverse complement strand
GCACGCCGCCAGCGTTCATCCTGAGCCAGGATCAAACTCTCAATTAAGATATTTATAAGTGAGAACTCATTCTCACTTTAACGTCATTATTGATCGTTCGCCCCAGACAAGTTTTTATCTGGTTCGTTTTCCGTAATTTTTTGCTGATTTTCTCAGCTGAGTTTTCTTCTCATTCGTCTTTCATTCACCGTGATTGTGAATGTAATTAACAGGGTATTTATCACTATCTAATTTTCAAGGTTCATGTTACGCTGAACTCGATATTCTTCTTGTTTTTTCGCTCTCTCGTTTAGCGCTCATATATTATATCACAAAAAATCGGATTTGTCAACCCCTTTTTCAAAAATTTTTTTAGAGACCCGAAATCGCGATTTTCCTTAGAGCCAAGCGGAAAATCGCGATTTTTCAAACGATTTTCCGCTCTAAAATTATTCGATTCGTTAAAACTGCACAAATTAACTATACAGCATTGTGGTTATTATGTACAAACTAACCCAAAATCAAGGCAAAAATACGCAAAAAACCTGTTTATCGTGTAAAAAGAGCACCTTTCGAGACCTTTTTTCACCATTTTCATCAAAATTAAATTTTACGAACTGACTTTTTCTGAACCAATGTTTTTTATCCATTGATTCGTAAATTTTCCTTGTTTCGACATCCATAAGAGGAACCAAAAATTCCTCATTATTGAGAACTTTAAGGCACTCTTCCTTACTCGGTAAAGTTTTCAACCACCTTGGAAAGACTGAGGATCCGGTAAAACAATAATACTCAAAAGCAACGACAGACTCGGAAAGCTCCGGATCAAATCGACTTGAAAGATAATCACAAAGGAACTCAAAGAGTGAAACCGTTGAATGAAGCACATCAAAAAAATGTTTCTTATCAAGCCATTTGGCAAAATCGCAATAAAACTCAAAAGGATTAACACCAAAAAGCTTTTTCAGACGTGATGCTGTTAAAAATTTGCAAAGTCCCGAATTCAAATATAAATCAAGGATATTAGCTATTTTTTCCAAAACACGCAGTTCCGAATAAGAAATATATTTATTCGAAAGAATTTGATAGGGAGAGTTATCTTCATATATATATTCGTGTTCATCCTGATGAGTAATCTGTGTTCCCTTAAGCATTTTTAAAAAGCCCAACTGAAGACAATCACATTCAAGACCCATTACATCATCAAAAGACTTTCCAAATATCTCAAATGTCTCATGTGGCAGACCGGCAATAAGATCTACATGAATATGTACCGGTGCAATTTTCAGTTTCAAAATAGCTTCTTTTACTTTTTCAAAAGAAATCTTTCTGTTTATAGACTCAAGAGTTTCGGGATTTGTAGATTGAATTCCGATTTCAAGTTGAAAAAGCCCGGGTCTCGAAGAAGCCAACAGTTCAATAAACTTTTCTGTAACCAACCATGGCGCAATTTCAAAGTGAAAAGAAGTAACACCGTTATCCTTACTTATGAGATATGATACAATTTCTTCCGCACGTTTTTTATTTGCATTGAAAGTTCGGTCGATAAATTTAACTATACGAACCTTATTTTCAATAAATCTTTGCAACTCTTCGCAAGTTTTAGCTACAGTTTTGAACCTAACATTGGTCTCAGCCGATGAAAGGCAATAGGAACAGCCGAAAGGGCAGCCTCTGGAGCTTTCATAATATAAAATTTTATTCCCGGATTCGGAAAGCTCATCATCGGTATACGGAAAGGGGAGTGTATCAAGATTACAAATAGGAAGAGCAAACGGAAAAGAAACATACATATTATTATATATGAATGCAGTTCCGCAAATTTTTTCCGTAAATATTTTTTCTTTGGAAAGCAGGGGGGAGCTGTCAAGAGAATTAACCAATGCAGGGAGAGAAACCTCGCCTTCACCGCAAGAAATAAAATCTATTTGAGGATTATCTCTTAAAATTTGCTCATTTTCATATGTTACTTCAGGACCACCCAATATAATTACGGAATTTGGTTTTAGTTTTTTCAAACTACGCACAACACGCAAAACGAAATCAACATTAAATATATATGTAGAGAAGCAATAAATATCTGCATTTTCATTATAAAGCGATTCAAGGACAGATTCAGAATTCATATTTACAGAAAATTCCTTGTAAACACAGAAAGAGTCTGCGGAAGATTGCAGACTCTCATTGAGACTCGCCGCCAGATATCTGACGGAAAGCATTGTGTGTATATATTTGCTGTTGATTCCGACAATCACGGTTTTCATGAAGTCAGTTCAACCCTTTCATTACATAATAAACTCGGTTTTCAATATCATCCCAAGGGAAAAAAGCTTCACGGACAGGGAAGAGGGTAGCTTCTCCGTTTGTATAGATTGCCTGAGATACATCGGTAAGAGTATACTCTCCCTCGATTTTATTTTTACCGCAAAGGACAAGATTTCCGTGGAGATACACATTTTTATCAGAAATCAACGGAATATCAAACTCAACTACTCCGCTGCCGAATATGGGAGCAAATCCATCGACAACTTTAATATCTACACCGTTACGAGTAACTTTTCCAACATAATCCGGAATGAAAACGCAAACAGGTAACAGATAATCTTTTGAAACTATCTCAATTTTACCCTCATAAGGATAATTAGTTTTTATCTCAAAAGAACCGTATTTCGATTCAAATTTACCGCTTGCGGGAATATTCACATAAGCAGCATCGGTTTTTTCTTCAACAGCGGAAGTTATAACATACTTAAAACCCTCGCCGCCTCGCATCGTACAGCACCAAGTGGCTTCCTTACAACCGATAGCAATCGTATCTCGTGAATCTGAACCAACACATTTATCAGTTCCAAAACCTCCGTTTGCCCGCTGAGAAGTAGAAATACCGTTAAAATATATTTTTTGAGCGATATTCATATAGAAAGGATCACCCGTAGAATTGAACAGTTGAGAAGCAACCGCAAAACTGTCGATTATAGCACAAGGTTCTGTCCATTCGGGTCTGCGGAACCAATTTTTATTTTCATAGTTCTCTGTCATGCCATCGGAAAGATAAAGATTAAATACCTTTTTAACCTTTTCAATAAGCATCGGTTTTTCGGAAATATTTGCATAACGAAGAACACCTCTGAGACCTGAAAGAGTGGCGTGAGTCTGAACTTTCATTCCAAGGAAATCAAGCTTGAAATAATTTTCAACCATTTCCACAATAAGAGTTTCCAATTCTTCACAATCATAACCGAGAGAAAGGAGAAGTTCGTAGCAAGAAGTCACACCGTCAAGTGGAATATATGCACAACCTACATCTGTAGAACAAAGCCATTTGCCGTTGAGTTTATCAAGCTCCCCGGATTCTTTTCCTGCTTTTTCAGAATTTCTTTCAAGAGGATATTCGTTATAAAGTCCACGGCAGGGTAGAAAGAGATTTTTAATACCTCGAATGACCCTATCAAGAGCCCTTTCATCACCATTATATCTGTAAAGCTCAACCATTGAACGCAAAAACCAACTGTTACCCGAAAGCTGCTGCTCATTGATAATATCAGGGTTGAATTCATCACCGAAATACCCGAATTCCTCACTTCTTGCAAACATACACTCTGTAAGTTCTTTCAGATATATGGGAGCAATTCCATGAACCTGAGCCTGAGAAATCAAACCAAGAAGAGCTCTACCTTCATAATCTCCGGGCCAATTAAGGTCACAATGCGGAACTTTCCAACAATGGTATATACCGTCATTAAGCCTGCTGTAATTTTTTATTGCACGGAAGTACATTTCACCATTAGGCCTGAAATTATACATTTTTAGCAATATCCTTTCTACAGAAAGCTCCTTGGAAGTTTATCTTTGCAACATCCTTATAAGACTTATCTCTTGCATCTGCAAGATCCTTGCCTACATTTGTAACACCTAAAACTCTTCCGCCTGCAGTAACGATCTTACCGTCAACAAGCTTTGTACCTGCATGATAAACTGTACCTTCAGCATTTTCAAGGCCTGTAATTTCAAAACCTGATTCATAAGAGCCGGGATAACCACCACTTGCAATAACAACGCAAACAGCCGCTTTATCTGCCCATTTAATATCAATATTTTCCAAATTTCCGTCAGCACAGGCAACCATAATATCAACAAGATCACTATCGAGAAGAGGAAGCACTACCTGAGTTTCAGGGTCACCGAAACGAGCATTATATTCAATAACTTTCACGCCTTTTTCTGTTTTCATAAGTCCGAAATAGAGAACTCCTTTAAAAGTTCTGCCTTCCGCTTTCATGGCATTAACTGTGGGAAGGAAAATATTTTCCATACAGTACGCAGCAACGTCGGGCGTATAAATAGGGGAAGGAGCATAAGTACCCATACCGCCTGTGTTAGGTCCTTTGTCATCATCAAAAACACGTTTATGATCCTGAGCGGAAACCATAGGTCTTACAACCTTACCGTCAGTAAAAGCAAGCACAGACATCTCTCTGCCAAAGAGACATTCTTCAATAACTACATTACTTCCGGAAGCACCGAATTTTTTATCAAGCATAATGGAATCGAGCGCTTCAACAGCCTCTTCTACCGTCTGCGCAACAACAACACCTTTACCAAGAGCAAGACCGTCTGCCTTAACAACGATAGGAGCCCCTTTCTCTTTAACATAAGCGACAGCTTTGTCATAATCGTTGAAAACTTCAAACTCAGCTGTGGGAATACCGTATTTTTTCATAAGATTTTTAGAAAACATCTTACTGCCTTCGATAATAGCTGCGTTTTTATAGGGACCAAAAACCTTGAATCCTTTTTCTTCCAAAACGTCAGCCATACCGAGAACGAGAGGATCATCGGGAGTAACAACAACAAGATCAGGCTGAAGTTTTTCAGCAAGAGCTACCATTCCGTCGATATCTGTAGCCTTAACAGGGAAGCACTCTGCACCGTCAAGAGCTATACCACCGTTACCGGGAGCAGCATAAATTTTACCTGCTTTGGGACTTTCCATAAGTTTTTTTATAACCGCATGTTCACGACCGCCGCCGCCAACAACTAAAATATTAAGTTTATCCATCATTATTCCTCCAATTATTATCGTTCTTTCCGTTGATCTTATACATTAAATCTGAACAGAACAATATCTCCGTCCTTCATTTCGTATGTTTTACCTTCACTGCGAACAAGGCCATTTTCTTTTGCAACAGTCATAGACCCGCCGCACTCCATAAATTCCTCATAACCGATAACTTCCGCACGAATAAAGCCTTTTTCAAAATCGCTATGGATCTTACCTGCTGCCTGAGGAGCTTTAGTACCTCTTGTAATTGTCCATGCTCTTACTTCGGGAGTTCCTGCAGTAAGATAACTGATAAGACCGAGAAGGGAGTATGACGCTTTTATAAGTCTTGCAAGACCGCTTTCCTGCAATCCAAGTTCCTCAAGGAAGAGAAGCTTTTCATCTTCTTCAAGTTCGGAAATATCTTTTTCAAGCTTACCGCAAATGGGCAGAAACTGCGAATTTTCAGCAGTAGCATATTCCTGAACTGATTTATAATAATCATTATTATCTCTGTCGGCAAAGCCGTCTTCACTCATATTTGCAGCATAGATAACAGGCTTAACTGTAATAAAATTAGACTGACGAAGGAGCTCCCTCTCTTCATCTGTAACTTCAAGACCTCTGAGAGGTTTACCGGCTTCAAGCTGTTCCTTTGCTCTTTCGTAAAGGTTAACTTCCGCAAGAAATTTTTTATCACCCTTTGCTGCCTTCTGTGAACGGAGAATATGTTTTTCAACAGTTTCCAAGTCTGCAAAAACGAGTTCAAGGTTTATAGTTTCAATATCACGGATAGGATCTATGGATCCGTCAACATGTATGATGTTTTCATCGTCAAAGCAACGAACAACATGAACTACCGCATCGACTTCACGGATATGTGAAAGGAACTTATTACCGAGACCTTCACCCTTGGAAGCACCTCTTACAAGCCCTGCAATATCAACAAATTCAATAATAGCAGGTGTAAGCTTTGCAGGATTATAGATTTCCGCAAGCTTGTCCAGACGTTCATCGGGAACAGCAACCACACCCACGTTAGGTTCAATGGTACAGAAAGGGTAATTTTCCGCTTCTACGTTTGTATTTGTAATAGCATTAAAAAGTGTACTTTTGCCAACATTAGGCAAACCGACAATACCAAGTTTCATATATATTTATTCTCCTTTAATTTTTCATGTATTTACAAAGGTTGTATTTCATTTACGCCTTGAGGAAAGATATCGGGCCGCATTCTGCTAACAGCTATAAGAATCACTTTTTTCATAGTCAGATTCCTTTTATACTAAACTTTTCAACAGAATCAACAGCCAATAATCCCATATTTTAACTTACTTATTATTATACTATATACTGAACATAAATGCAAGAACAAAAATCGGAAATTTTTAGTTTTCGATAAACAGCAAACTATAATGAAAAATATTCATTTACATTGTCTAAATAATTGATACCGACGAACTGAGATTCGAACTTAAAAAAATAAGCGCATATTTATTATAATTATTTCCAGTTCTTCAATATAAAACTGTCGGCAGTACCTTGTAAAGGAATGCCGACGATGCCAAGCTTCATATATATTCTCCTTTAATTTTTCCTGTATTTACAAAGGCGTTAATTTATTTACGTTTTGTCTTACTTATTACAGAGTACAAATGCAAGAACAAAAATCGTAAATTTCATATTGAAATCATAAAACAAAAAAATTCACAAATAAAAACAAACCTTTTTGCTTTTTACGATACTATATAAACGGAAAATCTTTTTTCTCAATTTGTGATGGAATTGACAAGCGAAAAGAAATACGAAAAACTTTTGCAGAAGTAAGCTGGTTTTTCGTATATGACAGCTTCGAAAGTACAAGTTACTTGCGGAGCTGTTTTTCCTATATTCAATATTATTCAACTGTATTCAAATTCCCCCGGAAAACACTTGACTTTTCCATGTTTTTTTGGTATTATATAGGTAGACAACTATTTAAGATACGAAATATAAACCAACAAAAACTTATTCAATATTAAAATACGGCGTACCGCGGCAGAAAGCGAAATGGTACTGCGGCAGAATGGAGATTATTATGAAAAAACCTGAACTTCTGGCTCCTGCGGGAGACCTCACTAAACTTATTTATGCAGTTCTGTATGGGGCTGATGCAGTTTATATCGGAGGAGAACAGTTTTCTCTCAGGACTGCTTCCGCAAATTTCACCACGGCTGAAATGAAACAAGGAGTAGAATTTGCTCACAAAAAAGGCGCAAGAGTTTATGTTGCCTGCAACGCTGTTCCTCATAACGATGAGATAAAATTTTTCCCCGAATATCTGAAATCTCTCGTTGAGTGTGGGGTCGATGCGGTAATAGTTACCGATCCTGGAATGTTTGCCCTTGTTCGCAACCTTGCACCTGATATGGAGATCCACATTTCAACTCAGGCAAGTACTGTAAACTATGAAGCCTGCAATTTCTGGTATCAAATGGGTGCAAAAAGAATCGTTTTGGGCAGAGAGGTTTCTTTAGATGAAATTGCGGAGATTCGAAGCCGTATTCCCGAAGATCTCGAACTTGAAAGTTTTGTTCACGGTGCCATGTGTATGGCTCATTCAGGCAGATGCCTTCTTTCGGATTTTCTTACAGGCAGAAGCTCCAACAGAGGAAATTGTGCTCAACCGTGCCGTTGGAAATACGCAGTTATGGAAGAAACACGTCCCGGAGAATATTTCCCAATTGAAGAAAACGACCATGGCACTTTCATTTTCAACTCAAAGGATATGTGCATGATCGAACACGTTCCGGAGCTTATCCGTGCAGGAGTCAACAGCTTCAAGATCGAGGGAAGAGTAAAAACAGAGTTTTACGTAGCTTCCGTTGTACAAGCTTACAGAAATGCAATTGATGCTTGTTTCGATGACATTACATATTACAGCGAAAATATTGATAAATTCGCTGATGAAGTAAATAAAGTCAGCCACAGAGAATATTATACGGGCTTTTACTACGGATATCAGGGCGAAAAGGGACAGAACTACAAAAATTCATCCTATATTCGCGATTGGGAGCTTATTGCTGTCGTTAAAGGATACGACACCTCGAGAAAACGCATAATAGTCAGCGAAAGAAATAAATTCAATGCAGGAGAGACTGTGGAGATACTTGAAGCAGGTAAAAAGCCGTATACATTCACCATTGAAAAAATGTATAACGAAAAAGGAGATTTCATTCTTTCGGCACCTCATGCGGAAATGCACGTTGAAATTGAATGTGACCATCCCGTAGGTCCATACTCTTTTATCAGAAGACAAGCAAAATAGGAGATTTACAAAATGAAAACATATAAATTCAACGAAAAGCCCCTTGAAGTACACGGAATCCCGCATTTTGAAAAACACGGCAAACTTCAACGCTTATCTGACGAAGTAATGGAAAAAGTACCGAGCCTGAATTTTCTGGGCAGAAGATGCGGAGGTGCGAGAATCTGCTTCCGCACAAACTCCCCGAAATTCACTGTAAAAATAGAATTTCAAACCCTCGGTTTAGATATAGGTCTTTCAATTTATCATTGCCAATCAGCTTGCGTTTATATCGGAGAACGCCCAAATGCGCGCTATGCGGGAATAGTTTTCCCTCAGAATTATGAGCAGAAAATTGTGGAAAAGGTCTTTGAAAAAAACAATGAAATGGAAGATATCGTTATTTGGATTCCTCGAAATGAGATCATGGAGAATATTTCCGTTTCAATTGAAGATGAAGCAGAAATTGAAGCTCCCACACCATATAAATACCCTGCAATGCTCTATTATGGGTCTTCGATCACAGAGTGCGGATGTGCAAGCAAGGTTTCAAATGGATATACTTCAATGATAACGAAACATCTTGACGTTGACCACTATAACCTTGGTTTTTCAGGCAGCGCAAGGGGAGAATTGGCGATTGCAGACTACATAAACACGATTCCCATGAGCATATTTGTCCTTGATTATGACTGGAATGCGCCTTCCGCAGAACATCTGAGAAATACCCATGAGCCGTTTTTCCGCAGAATCCGTGAGAAAAATCCCGATCTCCCCATAATTATGATGTCAAGACCCGATTTCGAATATCATAACGATGCGGAAGAACGAAGAGAAATCATTAAAACCACTTACAAAAACGCTGTAGCTGCAGGAGACAAGAACGTCTATTTCATTGACGGTCAACTATTTTTCGGTGAAATTGACAGAACTTTCTGCACAAATGATTGCTGCCATCCAAACGATTTGGGCTTTTATCGAATGACAGCTGTTATTGAACCTTTAGTCAAAAAGATTCTTACAGAAAAATATGGAAAATAATTATGAAAACTTATAAATACAACGAAAAACCGCTTGAAATTCACGGAATTCCGCATTTCGAAAAATATGGCAAATTGGAGCGTCTGCCCGAAAACGTAAGGGCACAGCTCCCCTCACTTTCTTTTCTTGGAAGAAGAACTCCGGGAGCAAGACTGTGTTTCAGAACAAATTCACCTAAAATTACTGTCAGAATTGAATTTGAAACCATGAATTTCGATCATGGAATGTCAATAAAAGCGGCACAATCTGCCAATATTCTTATTGGAGAACGAAAAAATGCCCGTTTCGCAGGTCTTGTAAGCCCCAAAAATTATGATGAAAAAATTGCAGAAAATACTTTTGAAAAAAGCTGTGATTTTGAAGACGTAACCGTTTGGTTTCCTCGAAATGAGGTTATTTCAGACATTTCAGTAACTATTGAAGATTGTGCTGAAATGGAAGCTCCCACACCATATAAATATCCTCCGATCCTTTTTTATGGTTCTTCCATAACAGAAGGAGGATGTGCGTGCCGAGTTACAAATGCATACAATGCAATAATCAGCCAACATTTAGATGTAGATTACTACAATTTCGGGTTTTCAGGTTCTGCAAAAGGCGAAATTGCACTTGCAGACTATATAAATACTATACCTATGAGTGTTTTTGTTATGGATTACGACCATAATGCCCCCAATATAGAGCATTTAAAAAATACCCATGAACCGTTTTTCAAAAGAATTAGAGAAAACAACCCTGATCTGCCTGTTGTTTTAATGTCAAGACCGAACTTTGACCACGATAGTACCGCATTTGAACGCAGAGAAATAATCAAAAATACTTACAGAAATGCGGTAAATTCAGGCGATAAAAATGTATATTTCATTGATGGCGAAACCTTTTTCGGAGATACAGACAGAGAATTCTGTACAAACGACGGCTGTCACCCAAACGATTTGGGATTCTACAGAATGGCAACAGTTGCAGAACCTGTATTAAAGAAGATTCTTGAAGAAAATTTTAATTAAATAATTTATACCGCCTAAGGCGGAAGAACGGAGGTTTTTATGACATTTAATGTAAACCACCCCATAATTTTTGTCTTTGTGGCAATTATTGTGGCTGTAGTGCTGGCTCAATCCGTGTTTTTCCTTGTAAAAGCTTGGAAACGCGGAATCGAAATAGGAATGGACAAAAAGAAATTAAAGAAAATTGCAATTACCGCAACCGTTTTTACCGTAGCACCTGCCGTAGCAATAGTGATCAGCATCATCGCACTTTCAAAACAATTGGGTATAGCTCTTCCCTGGCTTCGCTTAAGCGTTGTCGGATCACTTTCTTATGAAGCAATAGCCGCAGAAAATACTGCTAACGCAATGGGAATAGAATCAACTTCCATGCTTAATGCATCACAATATGTTACCATTTCATTGGTTATGACAATAAGTATCATGGTTGGAATTTGGCTCGTGCCTCTTATCTGCAAAAAAATGCAAAACGGAATGATAAATCTTGAAAAACGTGATAAAAAATGGGCTGACATATTCAATTCCGCGATGTTTATAGGTATGATTGCCGCATTTGTAGGCTTTGTGTTCTGTGACGTGGCAAATGTAACCAAGGGTGATTTCAAAGGTCTTATCCCCGTTCTTGTAATGTTTGTTTCCGCTGTGGTAATGGCAGTATGCGGTATTCTTGCAGGAAAATTCAAAAAAATACATTGGATCGCAGACTATGCTTTACCTGTAAGTCTTGTTGTGGGTATGGCAAGTGCAATTCCCATCACAAACTGGTTATCATAAGGAGGTAAAAGTCATGAAAAAAGAACTTACATATATGGATAAAGTTTACCGTTGGGGCGGTATCTGGAATATCTCCGTAATGATCATTTTATTGGCATTTCCCATCGCAATTTCACTTCTTTTCAATGCTCCACCGGATTGGAACGGACTTTTATTGGGTCTTATCGCAACAGCTCCAATGTATTGGGCTGTAGGTGTGGTCGAAACTATTACTTATATCCCCATGTTGGGAGCAGGTGGCTCATATTTATCCTTTGTAACAGGTAATATTTCAAATTTAAAGCTCCCATGCGCATTAAACGCTATGGAACAAGCAAAAGTTAAAGCAAATTCCGAAGAAGGTGAAATCGTTTCCACTATTTCAATAGCAGTTTCAAGCATTGTAACAACACTAATTATAATTTTCGGTGTTCTCCTTATCGTTCCCCTTACTCCGATTCTTGAAAATCCTGTCCTTGACCCTGCATTCGCGCAGATGATTCCTGCTTTGTTCGGTGGTCTCGGAGTTGTTTTCGTTTCAAGAAACTGGAAGCTTGCAGTAGCCCCCGTGTCTCTTATGCTTATTCTTTTCATTACCATACCCGCTCTCGATTCAGGTACTGTGGGAATAATGGTTCCCGTAAGCGTTATATTTACACTTATCATCAGCCGCATCATGTATAAGAAAGGTTTGCTGTAAAAATGGAAATTCTCGTTATTCTTTTTGCAATTATCGCATTATTTATCGCCGTAATTTTAATAAGAGCTTCGATGTTTAAACCGAAAACTGCTACTGTTTCAGAGGCTGAACCTATTGATTTCGACAACAATGCACCCATAAATGCACTTCAACAGCTTGTTAAATGCAAAACTGTTTCTTATTACGACAGCGAAAAAGAAGATGATTCCGAGTTTGAGAAACTTATTGAGCTTCTTCCACAGCTCTACCCCAATGTTTTCAGAGTTTGTTCTTTAGAAAAGCTCCCCGACAGAGCTTTACTCTTTAAATGGGAAGGTAAAAAACACGACAAGCCTGCGGTTTTAATGGCACACTATGATGTTGTTCCCGTTGAAGAAGAAAAATGGGAAAAACCTCCATTTGAAGGAATTATCGAAAACGGTGTTATGTGGGGAAGAGGAACTCTTGACACGAAAGCTACATTCAACGGAGTTCTTTCTGCGGCAAATCACTTGATCTCTCAAAATTTCATTCCCGAAAATGATATATATTTTGCTTTTTCAGGTGGCGAAGAAGTTAACGGTATGGGAGCTGTAAATATTGTTGACTATTTCGAAGAAAAAGGTATTGAGCTCGGTCTCGTTGTGGACGAAGGCGGTGCTGTCGTTGAAAACGTATTCCCCGGAGTAAAAGAGCCTTGCGGACTCATAGGAATTGCGGAAAAAGGTATGATGAATGTAACTCTTTCCGTTGCTTCCGACGGAGGACATGCTTCTGCACCGAAACCCCATACTCCCATCGGTATTTTGTCAAAGGCCTGCTGTGATATTGAAAACAATCCGTTCCCAATGCACGTTACAAAGCCTGCGGCAGAAATGTTTGATACTTTGGGAAGAAACTCAAATTTTCTTTACAGGGTTATTTTTGCAAACTTCGGCATTTTCAAAGGTGTTCTTGATATTATCAGCAAAAAAAGCGGTGGCGAAATGAACGCTCTTCTGCGTACAACAGTAGCCTTTACCCAGGCTACAGGTAGTCAGGCACCAAATGTCATCCCCCCGATGGCTTCAATGACCGCAAATCTTCGTTTAAATCCTGCAGATACAGTAGAATCTGCAACAGAACGTCTGAAAAAAATTATAAACAACGAAAATATTACCGTAACAGTAGGCAGCAACATGAACCCAAGCAGAGTTTCGCAGACAGATTGTGATGCCTGGGATAAAGTCTCATCAGCTGTTGCAAATACCTGGCCCGGATGTATTGTATCTCCGTATCTCATGGTTCAATGCTCCGATTGCCGTCATTACGGAAGAATTTCCGATAAAGTATACCGCTTCAGTGCAATGGAAATGACTTCCGAAGAAAGAAAAACCATTCACGGCAATAATGAAAGGATCCGTCTTGAATCAATAAATAAAGCCGTGGAATTCTATATCAGACTTATGAAAAACTGCTGATATTTCTTAAATTTTTCCATAAAAACAAATTTACCAAATTTTTCACAGAATACTATTTACAAACCGACTGAATTTTGATATACTTATATATAAGAGATTTTAAGGAGGTTTACGGAAATGAAAAATTGGGCATTTTTGATTACCGCGAACCTTTTTGTTTCTTTTACAAGTTCTGCCGAAACAACTGTAATTTTGGCAGAGTCTTCGTCACTTGATACTTTTTTAAAATTTAATAATATTTTTGCCGTTTGATTATTCTAACGGCATTTTTTATTGAGTTTTCAACAGTTTCAACTGACAAAAGTTTAAAAATATATAAAATGGAGTGGTAAAACAACATGAAAATGATTTACAATGTCAATGACAAGCCCAAATTCCCGCAGCTGATAGTTTTCGCTTTCCAGCAGCTTCTTGCTATCATGGCTGCAACAATTGCAGTACCAGCTATCGTAGGTAACGGAATGACTGCAGCTGCTGCTCTTTTCGGCGCAGGCGTAGGTACTCTCGTATATCAGCTTTTCACAAAGTTCAAGAGCCCTGTATTCCTTGGTTCTTCATTCGCATTCATCAATTCAATGCTTGCTGCTTTTGCAGGTGCATCTTCAATGTCTGTAGGCTTCCTCGGTCTTATTATCGGTGCTGTTTTGGCAGGTCTCGTTTATGTTATACTTTCAGCAATCGTTAAAGCCGCAGGTACAGGCTGGATAAACAAACTTATGCCTCCTGCTGTAATCGGTCCGACAGTAGCACTTATCGGTCTCTCCCTTGCAGGTGCAGCAATTAAAGACGTATTTTCTTACGGGCCTCAGGACGGTAACGGTTCTTTTGTTATGACAACAAATGCATGGGTTTCTTTCATCTGTGCAATGGTTACACTTGCTGTAGTAATTCTCGTTTCAACATACGGCAAAAAAATGATGAAACTTATCCCCTTTATCATAGGTATTCTTGCAGGATATATCGTAGGTCTTATTTTTACAGTTATCGGTATCGCTGCAAACATCCCTGAGCTTAAAATCATTGATTTTGCTCCTTTCCAGGCTCTTGTTGCTGACGGTGTTTCATTAAGCACTTTCTTTGCAATTCCCGAATTCACATTCCTT
>JAZSMD010000067.1:0-111111 GCA_045535665.1 Eubacteriales bacterium | reverse complement strand
CTCGATATGGTTCTGAACGCTATCGGCTACCCCATGCCCCTCACCGTCAGCGGCTTCAAATACGACTTCTTTGGTAAGGATCCCGAGCATTGGCGTTACGGAAGTTCAAACCCCGAGGCTCTTGCTGCGAAGTTCTCCGTTGACGACTTTGCAGGCGCTCTTGTCCGTCTTGAAGGCGGTATCACCCTCGACTTCAGAATTTCCTGGGCTATGAATATTAACACCCCCGGTGACTCGATTATTCTCGGTACTGATGCAGGTTTGAGAATTCCTTCCACAGACTGTTGGAACGGCAGTATCGGAGGCCCTCTTGTTGTATATAGAAATGTTGCAGGTTTTGAAACTGATTATGCTATTCCCGAACGTTCAAATAATGGCTTCGGAGGTCTCTTTGACCAGAAGATACGTTCCTTCCTTGATGCAGTTAAAACAAACGGCCCTGCACCTGTTCCCACAAGCGAAATTATTTACAATCAGGCAATTATCGACGGTATCGTAAGATCTGCTGAGCTTGGCAGAGAAGTTGAAATAAATATTCCCGAAATCTAATTCGATTAGATAAAGAAAGAATGCAGACTTTAAAGCATGAAGCCATGAGTCTGCATTTTTTTATTTCAATAAGTCGGTTAATATTTCCTGAACAATATTGGGGTTGGCTTTCCCTGAGGTTATCCTCATGATTTTTCCCATCAAAGCTTTCAAAGCTGTCTTTTTGCCATTCTTGTAGTCTGCAACGCTTTTGGGGTCGTTTTCGATTTCTGTCAGGCAAAGCTTTTTGATAGTTTCCTCATCATTGATCTGTTTCAGGTCGTTTTCCTCTATGTATATACTGGGAACTATGCCTTCCGTTGATATCTTTTGCATCAGCATTTTCGCAGTTCCCGAAGTGATTTCGTTTTTGCCGAGAAGATCCGCAACTTCTGCGTAATACTCTGTGGAAAAATCATTTTTGATGGAATATCCCTCTGTGTAGATTTTGGGGAGTTCGCTGATCATCAAGTTAGCCAATGTTTTTGGAAAAACGGTACTTTTAACTGCATTTTCGTAGAAATTTGAGACTATATTGTTTGATATCAGCATTTCGGCATCGTAAGCATTGAGCCCGAATTCTTCCATAAAACGCATTTTTTTCTCGTCGGGGAGTTCGGGTATTTCAGCTTTTACTTCAGCGATGAAGTCGTCTGTCAATTCAATTCGGGGAAGGTCTGGTTCTCTGAAAAATCTGTAATCAGCCTCATCTTCCTTTGAACGCATGGAAAAAGTTTTTCCGCTGTGTTCATCAAAACGCCTGGTTTCCCTTAATATTTTTTCTCCGCTTTCGATTTCTTCCACCTGTCTTGCGAATTCATATTCAATGGCTTTTTTGATGAATTTAAACGAATTCAGATTTTTCATTTCAGTGCGGATTCCAAATGCGGTTTCTCCTTTTTTTCTTACGGAAAGATTTATATCGCAACGGAGAGAACCTTCATTCATTTTGCAGTCGGAAATGTTTGCACATTCAAGAATATTTTTCAGTTTACGCACATATTCAACCGCTTCATCTGCAGTTCTGATATCAGGCTCTGAAACAATTTCAATCAAGGGAATTCCGCATCTGTTGCAGTCTATCAACGTGCCGCTTTCATCGTGGATGAGTTTTCCCGCATCTTCCTCTATGTGGATTCTTGTTATTCCTATACGTTTTGTACCGAATTCTGTTTCTATATCAACAAAGCCTTTTCCGCATATTGGTCTATCGTATTGGGATATTTGATATGCTTTGGGTAGATCGGGGTAAAAATAGTTTTTTCTGTCATGTTTGGAATCTTTTTCAATGGAACAGTTAAGCGCAAGTCCTGCTTTTACTGCAAGACGGACAACCTCTTTATTAAGTACCGGTAATGTTCCCGGCATTCCCATGCATACGGGACAGCATTGAGTGTTGGGTTCCGCACCGAATTCTGTGGAACAACCGCAGAAAATTTTGGTCTTTGTTTTAAGTTCTACATGGACTTCAAGCCCTAAGACAGATTCATAATCTTTTATACTCAAAATTTAACCTCCTGTTCCAAAGCGATTGCCGCTTTATACAGCGTTTTTTCATCGAATTTTTTTCCTGTAAGTTGAACACCTATGGGTAAGCCGCTTTTGGTTTTTCCGCAGGGAACAGATATTGCAGGCAAACCTGTCAGATTTGCGGGTACTGTGAAAATATCATTGAGATATCTTGGTACAGGAGACGTTTGGGTATTTAAATCAAATGCGACAGTCGGGGTCGTGGGAGATAGGATTATATCAATTTTTTCAAAAACGCTTTCAAACTCCGCTTTTAATGTTTCACATGTTTCAAGAGCTTTTTCGTAATACTTATCTTTTTGTCCTTCACTTAAAACATAAGTTCCTGTCATTATTCTTCGTTTTACTTCTTTTCCGAAGCCTTCGCTTCGGGAATTTTTATAGAGTTCTGTAATATCCGAATATTTATTGGCACGTTTGCCGAATCTGATTCCGTCAAATCTTGCCAGATTTGAAGAGGCTTCTGCGCTTGAAATTATATAATAGGCATGGATTGCATGGTTTAAATGGGGTAAAGATACTTTTATTATCTCAGCTCCGGCATTCTCAAGAGATTTCGCTACAGAAATCACAGAGTTTTTAACTTCGTGGTCGATACCTTCTTTGAAAAACTCTTTCGGTATACCGATTTTTAAACCTTTTACCCCTGAGAAAATTGATTCTGTAAAGTTTTCTTTGGGAATATTTATACAGGTTGCATCGTTTTTATCGTAAATCGCCAATTCCGAAAGTATCAAAGCATTGTCGTAAACGTTTCTCGTTATTATTCCTATATGGTCAAGTGATGATGCAAATGCAATGAGTCCGTTACGGGAGATCCTTCCGTAAGTGGGTTTCATGCCAACAACACCGCAAAATGCGGCAGGCTGACGTACAGAACCTCCTGTGTCCGAACCTAAAGCAAATGGAATTTCTCCCGATGCAACGGCTGCCGCGGACCCTCCCGAACTTCCGCCCGGGGTTTTGGTTGGGTCGTGAGGGTTTTTCGTTGCCCCGTAAATCGAGTTTTCAGTAGTCGACCCCATTCCGAATTCATCAAGATTAAGCTTTCCCAAAAGTGGCGCGTTTGATTTTTTTAATAGTTCTGCAACGAAAGCGTCGTAGGGAGGATTAAAATCCTGAAGGAAATAAGAGGCACAGGTTGTTTTGATTCCTTTTGTGCATATATTGTCTTTAATTCCGAAAGGAACACCCGAAAGCTTTGGTATGTCGGTATCGTTATTTCTTGATTCGTCTGAAATTTTTGCCGTTTTTAATGCGAGTTCTTCCGTTACGGTGATAAAAGCGTTTATATCCTTATCAATTTCTTGTATTTTTTTTAGATAAAACCCTGTAATTTCTTCGGAAGAGAACTCTTTTGAGCTCAAACCTTTTATAATATCCGATACGGATATGAAATTATTCGTATTCATTCTATCGTTTCTCTCCCAATATTTTAGGTACGGAAATATATGTACCGTCATTCGTTTCGGCATTTTTCAGAAGCTCTTTTCTATTTGAAGAGTTTGTGACCTCATCTGCTCTGAAAATATTTTTAAGTTCATTTTTATCGGATTCGTCGGGAATATTCATTGTTTTTGACTTGGATATTTCTTCCGCAAAGGTTATTATTTCCTCAAGGTCTTGCTTGAATTCGGCTTTTTCATCCTCCGAAAGATTCAACATTGAAAGATTTGCGATTTTTTCTATATCGATTTTCATTATAAAGATCCTTTTATGTTTTTTGAAAGATTGGGGTGGCTCAGTTAGATGCAGAAGGCGTGATTTGGTTCTCGTCGGCGTACGTGGGTACGGTAGGGAGCCAAATCGCGACTAAAAAGCCCCTATAATCGAGGAAATCCACCGAAATTTTCTCGGCGGATTTCGACATTTTAAAGCATAAGTACTGTTTTTTTATCAAACTATAACTTCTAATTTAAACATTGGCTTTTGTTCTGCGCTAAATGAGCCAGCCCCAAAATATGTTTAATTAGAAAACTTTTTTAATATCAGTCTTTAGGTTTGAGCATATCATTAACAGGGTCTTCTTCGATGGGTAAGAAGAATGCGTGTTCTCTTACTGTGTCCGTAGCTGTGTTTGGACCGTGGAAAGAGATCATCATTTGTCCGTTTTTATCTGTGAATATTGAAGCGTGACCACCGTCGTACCCACTGGAATAAGTAGAACTGTATAATCTTGTGCTTATCTGTTCCCAAGGACCGAGAATAGATCCTGATTTTGATCTTGCCATACCGACACAGTATCCACCGAGATCCCAGTTTGACCAAAGCATGATCAAAGATCCTGTGCTTTTCATTTTATATGCCCAACAACCGTCTGTTACGCCTTTTGTTGCCCAGTTTGAGGAGTTCGCCTTAAATATCTCAACGGGTTCGGAAATTATTTTTGTAAGATCTTCGCTAAGTCTTGCAACCTCAAAGGTTCCTATTTCATTCGGAGCTGTAACCCATTCTCTTACATAAATTATCCATGGGTCACCGTTTTCATCAACGTAAAGAGAGGCGTCAATGGCATTCCATTCGGAAGAAGTGATGTGTCCGTCCGTTATCATTTCAAAAGGACCGGCAGGGGATTCTGATTTGAAGATCGCACAACCTCTGAGGCCGTTTGAACCTCTGTATGTTGCGAAAATATAGTAGTTTCCGTTATAATAATGGCATTCAGGTGCCCAGCAGTCGCCCTGAGCTCCGATTTCTTCGGGGAAAGAATATGCATTGAAAGGTTCTGACCATGTTTTAAGGTCATCACTTGTTACGCATCCGTATCCGAGGCCGGAGGCGAGTCCTGTTCCGTACATGTAATATTTTTCGCCGTCATAAATTACGCAAGGGTCGCGGACTACCCATACGTTTTCAGACTCAAACATATTGCTGTAATTCTCTTTTGTACGTAATGACTTCATTTTTATATCCAAGTCTGAGGGGATATAAGTGCCGTCCTCCGTTTTAATTGAGTTATCCATGAGTGTTTCGAAGGCTGAAGCCATTGCGCCTTTATCGTTTGCGTTTATGAGGATCTTCATTCCTTTTTCGGTATTTATGGTTTTTATGGAGAACTCGTTTTCTTCCAGATCTGAGCCTGCACCAACGCTTTCTGTTCTGTTTGTTTCTCCTATAAGTATTTCATAAGGCTGTTCTTCAAAAGTTGAAGTCCTTTTTTTAAGAGAGAAACCTTCTTTTGCAGAAGCTGTAATGAGTTCTCGTCCTCCGTTGATGATAAATGCGAGAAGTTCACCTTCTTCGGGTATTTTTGCACTGAGATCTGTAACTAATATAAAATTATCTATCAACGCAAGTGTATAATCTTCAGGATTAACTTCAACGGTACAAGTTAATTCAAATTCTTGGCAACCCTCTGCGGATATTTTTGCGGAAACCGTAGCGAGGCCTTTGCTTACTCCGGTATAAACACCGTCAACAACGGAAAGAACATTGTGGTCAGAGCTTTCCCATGCAACGGAAATTTCTCTGTCGGAATTTGATATGATGTTTACCGAAAGGATTTCGCCTGCTTTTATCATTTCTGCGGCTTCAATAGAATATTCGTTGGAAATGTCAATAAGATCAACCGAGGTTGTTTCTTCAATATTGCTATCTGGCTCTTTTTCTATTTGAGGGTTTTCGCTCTGTTCACATGCTGTCATAGAAAGAGCTGTAATCGCTGCAAGCGCAATGAGAGTCTTCTTATTTTTCATTGTAAAGCTCCTTGTGAAAATGATTTTGGATATAACTCAAAGGCGATTCCTTTCGAAATCGCCTTTAAATTAATTGAAATTAAACAGTTCTCTGAACCTTGTTGGAGCGTAAGCAGGATGTGCAAACATACATATGTTTTACGTTGCCGTTAACTACAGCTTTAACTCTTCTTACATTGGGCTTCCAAGCTCTGTTTGTACGTCTGTGGGAGTGGGAAACCTTGATACCGAAGGTTACGCCCTTTCCGCAAATTTCACATTTAGCCATTATTTCATTCATCCTTTCCATCCAAGCTTCAAGATGGCGAAGCTATTGTAAAGCATTATTTTGCATTATTAACGCACTTAGGTATATATTATAGCAGATTACGAAGCGTATTGCAATAGCCTTTTTTAAAAAAATAATGAATTTTCTGTTTTTGGAAGACTTTTTGTGAGTCGAAAGTGAAATTTTTTCACACAGAGTATTGCTTTTTTCATAAATATGATATATAATATATGTATGAGAAATTTTAATCTGATTAAGTTTAAGTAAACAGACGTTTTTAATAAAGAATAGGAGAATGAAAAATGCAGGAAGGAAAAAAGAAGGCGCTTGACACAGCTCTTGCGCAGATAGAAAAACAATTCGGTAAGGGTTCGGTTATGACCCTCGGACAAAATGCCGCAATGAATGTGGAGCATATCTCTACAGGTTCTTTTTCTCTTGATACAGCTCTTGGTATCGGTGGCGTTCCGAAGGGAAGAATTATTGAGATCTACGGACCTGAAAGCTCTGGTAAAACAACTGTTGCCCTTCACATAGTTGCAGAGTGTCAGAAAAACGGTGGTACTGCAGCATTCATAGATGCAGAACACGCACTTGACCCAATATATGCAAAGAATCTCGGTGTTGATATTGACTCTCTTTTGGTTTCACAGCCCGATAACGGTGAACAGGCTCTTGAAATCACAGAGACTCTTGTTCGCTCCGGAGCTATTGATGCTATTATCGTCGACTCTGTTGCGGCTCTCGTTCCCAGACAGGAGATCGAAGGTGAAATGGGAGACTCTCATGTGGGACTCCATGCACGTCTTATGTCTCAGGCTCTCCGTAAACTTGCAGGAGCTATATCCAAAACAAGCTGTGTGGTTGTATTTATTAACCAGCTCCGTGAAAAAGTCGGTGTAATGTACGGTAACCCCGAAACAACAACAGGCGGTCGAGCTTTGAAATTCTATGCGTCTGTCCGTATGGAAGTCCGCAGAGTTGAAACTCTTAAAGTGGGTTCTGAATCTGTCGGTAACAGAACAAAGGTAAAGGTCGTTAAAAACAAGGTAGCTCCTCCTTTCAAAGAAGCGGAATTTGATATTATTTACGGTAAAGGTATTTCCAAATCAGGTGAAATACTTGATGTTGCTGTTAAACTTGAGATCGTTAAGAAATCCGGTGCATGGTTCTATTACGGAGACCGCAGACTCGGCCAAGGCAGGGATAATGTTAAGGAAATGATCCTTAACGATAAGCCTCTTTTCAAGGAACTTGAAGATAAGATCATTGCCGTTCTTGACGGAAAAACCGCTTCTGAAACTTTTGACGCCGTAGCTTCTGCAGAAGTTCCCACAAAAGCTGAAAAGAGTGTTTCGGTAGATATTTCCGCAGACGATTTTGACGATGAAATCTAACTCTTACAGTGCATTTGATTACGGAGCTTATATTCTCGGACTTCATGACCGTTCTGAAAAGGAGCTTTATGAAAAGCTTTTGAAAAAAGGGTATACTCCCGAAGAATCTGCATCTGCAATGGCAAAGCTTGCAGATTACGGTTATGTGGATGATTCCCGTTATGCGAGGCATTATGCGGAACAAAAGCTTCACTCTTACGGAAAACGTAAGGTTGAATATGATCTTCTTTATAAGGGGATTTCTCCGGAGATCGTTTCTGAAATTCTTGAAGAGCTTGTTGATGAGGAAATTATTGTTGATGAAATAAAAACCGCAATTTCCAAAAAGCTCAAGGGTTCAGTTCCCGAAGACAGAGTTCAGTTAAAAAAACTGTTCGATTCATTTGCAAGAAAAAGTTATGAATACGAACTCGTGAAAAAAGCATATAATTTATATACGGAAGAGATTGAGAACATTGAATCTGAATGAATTTAATTCTTCGCCGCTGAAAGTCGGAATGATATCACTTGGCTGCGAAAAAAACAGAATAGATGCGGAAGTTATGCTTGCAAAACTTGAAGATAACGGTTTTGAACTTTGCGCAGAACAGGAAAATTGCGATGTTATTATCGTACATACCTGTACGTTTATAGATAAAGCAAAAGAAGAAAGCATTGAAAATATTCTCAATGCCGCTTCATATAAAACAAACGGTAATCTAAAAAAACTCATTGTTACGGGCTGTATGGCTGAAAGATACAGGGAAGAGATCTTTGAATCTGTGCCTGAAGTTGATGCGGTTCTCGGAAGTAAAAGCTTTGATAAAATATGTGAGGCAATAGTTTCTTCCGGAGATGGTGAAAAATTTTCACATTACAGACCTCTTTCCGATGATACTCCCGACGGTGAAAGAATACTTACATCTCCCGACTACAGTGTTTATCTGAAATTGGCAGACGGATGCTCCAATCATTGTACTTATTGCGTAATTCCTTCGGTGCGCGGTGAATTTATTCCCCGCCCCTATGAAAATGTGATCAAGGAAGCAAAAGCCCTTGCGGCAAACGGAGCAAAAGAGATCAACCTTATTGCTCAGGATACTACTGCTTATCCTCAGTTGTGCAGACTTATAAAAGAGGTTTCCGCCATTGACAGTGTGAAGTGGGTAAGAGTACTTTACTGTCGTCCCGAAGAAATTTCCGAGGAACTTATTGATCTTATGGCAAGTGAAAAAAAATTTGTTGATTATATTGATGTTCCTCTTCAGCATGCCAGCGGCAGAGTTCTTAAGCTTATGAACCGTTCAATGGATGATAAGTCTTTGGAAAATCTTCTCAATGGTATCAGGGCAAAAGTTCCCGATGTTTCATTGAGAACCACGTTTATTGCAGGCTTTCCAAAGGAAAGTGATGAGGATTACGAGATCCTTTGTAACTTTGTGGAGCGTGTGAAATTCGATAACCTGGGCGTGTTTACTTACTCCAGAGAAGAAGGTACCAAGGCCAGCAGAATGCATGGTCAGATTCCGCAGGAAATTAAGGAAAAACGTGCTGACGGCGTAATGGAGCTTCAGATGAGACTTCTCGAAGAGATAAATAAGAAGCATCTTGGCAAAACATATGAAGTCCTTTGTGAAGGCTTTGATGAAACTACCTGTCTTTACAGCGGCAGAGCTTATTTCCAGGCACCTGATATTGACGGTAGAGTTTATTTCACCTCTGAGAGAGAACATCTCCCCGGTGATTTTGTAAATGTAAAAATTGAATCGGTCGATTTGTACGACCTGATGGGAAAGGAAACAGAATTATGATTAAAAAATTGCCTAATATGATTTGTTGGTTCAGAATTATACTTGTCCCCTTTATTTTGCTCTTTTTGCTTGATTCTCCCGTTTCTGAGGCTATGAGCCTCAAGACCAGAATTTTAGTTTCAGGTATTATTTTCGCAATTGCAATTATTTCCGATGCTGTTGACGGACGTATTGCCAGAAAATTCAACGTGGTATCCAATTTTGGAAAGTTCCTTGACCCTATTGCTGATAAGCTTCTTGTTTTAGGCGTACTTTGTGCGTTTATTGAGGTCGGATTTGTCAGCACTGTTCCCGTACTTCTTATTCTTGCGAGAGAATTTCTTATTACAGGTCTACGCCTCGGTGCCATGAGCAAGGGTGAAGTCGTTGCGGCTAACTGGTGGGGTAAAGTGAAAACCATTTGCCAGGGAATCAGTATCGGTCTGTTCTTTGTCTTTGCTGCATTTATTTCCGACGGAACAACAATGGCGGAAATAGGTTCGGACCTTCTTATTCCCAATATCTTCTTCTGGCTCGTTTCCATATATACGGTTATTTCCGTAATCCCTTATTATATGGCTTGCAGAAAATATATTTCAGACTAAAATAAATATTCCACATAAAAGGATTTGAACATATGCAACTTTATAACTCCCTTACAAGAAAAAAAGATGAATTTATTCCCAATGAGCCCGGTAAGGTTTCAATGTATACCTGCGGACCTACAGTTTATCATTTTGCACATATAGGAAATCTTCGCAGCTATATAATGGAAGATATTTTGGAAAAATATCTCCGTTACAGCGGATATGATGTTACAAGAGTTATGAACATTACCGACGTCGGACATCTTACAAGTGATGCAGACGAAGGCGAAGATAAAATGCTCAAGGGTGCAAAACGCGAAAAAAAGACCGTTATGGATATTGCAAAATTTTATACAGATGCGTTTTTTGTTGACTGTGCAAAGCTTAATATCAAAACTCCTGACGTTGTTGTTCCCGCAACAAGCTATATTGATGAATTCATTAAAGTTATAACCTCACTTATTGAAAAAGGTTATGCTTATGAATCTGGCGGTAATATCTATTTTGACACTTCAAAGCTTGAGCAGTATTATGTTTTCAACGATTTCAAAGAAGAAGATCTTGCTGTAGGTGTTCGTGAAGGCGTTGAGGGTGACTCCAATAAGAAAAACAAAACAGACTTTGTTCTTTGGTTTACAAAATCAAAGTTTGACGATCAGGAACTTAAATGGGACAGCCCCTGGGGTATCGGTTATCCCGGTTGGCATATTGAATGTTCCTGCATCAGTATGAAAAATCTTGGAGAATCTCTCGATATCCATTGCGGTGGTATTGATAATGCTTTCCCCCACCATACAAACGAGATCGCACAAAGTGAAGCATATCTCGGACATAAATGGTGTAACTATTGGTTCCATGTGCATCATCTCAATACAAATAGCGGTAAAATGAGTAAATCCAGCGGTGAATTTCTTACTGTATCTCTCCTTGAACAGAAAGGTTATGATCCTCTTGTTTACAGATTCTTCTGCTTGCAGTCTCATTACAGAAAATCCCTTGTATTCTCATATGAAAACCTTGATAATGCAGTAGCTTCCTTTAATAAGCTTCTTGCAAGAGTTGTGGCTCTTCATAAGGATGCGCAGGGTGAAGTTGACGCAGATGTATTTGCTGAACTTAAGGCTAAATTTATGGAAGCCCTTGATAACGATATGAATACATCTCTTGCTGTAACAGCGCTTTACGATGTGTTTAAGGCAAATACAAACTCTGCAACAAAAATTGCTCTTATTGATGATTTTGACAAAGTTCTTTCTCTTGACCTCAATGCAAAAGCCAAGAAGATGATCGAAGAAGAAAAGGCTGCTGCCGAAGAAAAGAGCAGTGATCCCTTTGTTCAGGAAATAGAAGCTCTTATTGCTGAAAGACAGCAGGCTAAAAAAGATAAAAATTATAAACGTGCCGATGAGATCAGAGACGGTCTCAAAGCAAGGGGTATAATTCTCGAAGACACACCCACAGGAGCAAAATGGAAACAGATCTGACGAAAAAAGTCGATACGCTTAAGGGCATCGGACCAAAAAGGGCTGATGCTCTTAAAAAACTTGGCATAATCACGCTCAGGGATCTGCTATTTTATTTCCCTAGGACATATACGGATCTGTCTGACGTTAAAAGTCTTGAAGATATTTTTGACGGTGAGACTGCTGCTGTGCGAGGTCATATCGTTTCGGAGGTTAAAACGAAACGTGCCGGACAAGGTGGACGGTTGATTATTACAAAGTTTGTAGTGAAATCCGGATCGGTAGAAATGAGTGTGACTTTATTTAATCAAAAATTCCTTGCGGATAAGCTTGACCGTGGATGTGAGTACCTTTTTTACGGAAAGATAGTTAAAACAGGAATCTTTTATGAAATGAAAAGTCCCCGTATCGAACCCGTTGAGGAAGGTGTGATTCAGCCTGTTTACAGTATTTCCGAGGGGATTCCTCAGAAAATGATACGAAATTCCGTTCGTGATGTGTTGAATTCTTATATTTCGTCGGTGGAAGAAACTATTCCTAAGATAGTCAGAGAAAAATTTGGTTTGCTGTCACTTCGGGAGGCCCTTGAAAAGATACATTTGCCTCAAGAGCAAGTTGATATTGAGAAAGCCAGACGGAGGTTTATTTATGAAGAACTTTTTTTATTCAGATTGGGGCTTTCACGTTCAAAAATTCAAAGAATGAAAAAACGCTCTTTGCCTATAAATGCACCCCGGAGTGTAATAGATGATTTTTATAAATTACTTCCCTATGCCCCCACAAATGCACAGCGAAGAGTAATTTCTGAATGTGTTAGAGATATGGGACGAAATTCTGCAATGGCGCGTCTCGTTCAGGGAGATGTTGGTAGCGGGAAAACGACTGTTGCGGCGGCACTTTTCTGCTATGCTGCAAAGGCGGGATATCAGTCCTGTATGATGGCTCCCACGGAAGTTTTGGCAATACAGCATTTCAAATCTTTACAGCCTCTATTGGAAAAAGCAGGATTGATTTCCGCATTGCTTACGGGAAGCACACCACAATCGGAACGAAAAACACTCCTTTCGAAGCTGAAAAGCGGAGAAATTGATCTTTTGATCGGAACTCATGCGGTAATTCAAAAGGGTGTGGATTTTGCAAAGCTTGGGCTTGCGGTGACTGATGAACAGCACAGATTTGGTGTGAATCAGCGTGAAATGCTTTCGGAAAAAGGGCAGAATCCCCATGTTCTTGTAATGTCTGCAACTCCTATTCCCCGAAGTATGGCTCTTATAATGTACGGAGACCTTGACGTTTCCGTAATCGACGAGCTTCCTGCGGGAAGACAGAAAATTTCCACGTTTTTGGTGGGTACGGATTACCATGAACGTATGTACAATTATCTACGTAATGAGGTTATGAACGGATGTCAGGCATATGTGGTTTGCCCTCTTGTGGAGGATTCCGACGGACTTGACGATGTGGTTTCTGTAAAATCTTTTTGGGAAAAGCTTACAAGTGAATGGCTCAGATATTTGAACGTGGCATTTCTTCACGGGAAAATGAAATCTGCCGAGAAGGAACAGATACTTAAGGATTTCAGCGAAGGGAAAATTCGTGTTCTTGTCAGCACAACTGTTATCGAAGTAGGAATAAATGTTCCCAATTCGACTATAATGATTATAGAAAATGCTGACAGATTCGGACTTTCACAGCTTCATCAGTTGAGAGGAAGAGTAGGAAGAGGTACTAAAAAGAGTTATTGTTTCCTTGTTTCGGACAGTAATTCCGCAAAAGAGCGATTGGAGAAGTTTTGCTCTACTAATGACGGATTTCTTATCAGCCGTATGGACCTTGAGCAGAGAGGTCCCGGAGACTTTTTTGGTTCACGTCAGCACGGTCTTCCCGATTTTGCAATGGCGTCACTTGCAGATATGAAAGGGCTTGATGAGGCAGGAAAAATGGTGGATTTTTATCTTGCGGTACGAGATTCTATCCCTGAGAAAGAATCCTTGATAGTTGATAGAGCCATAGAGGGGCTTTTTGACTCTGTTTCAATGTCTTGACTTTAATTTTGGTGAGCGAAATTTCTCAAAACCTTTAAAATAATGAAAAAATGTGCATAATGCACTAAATGCCATTATATTGACACTTGAAGTTTGGTTAAAATGACTATTGCAAAAAGTGGAAAATATGGTATAATATTAGCATTGGCACTCTTAGTGTCAGAGTGCTAAATTGAGTTTAATTTGTTAATCTACAGTATAATATAGGAGGCAATAATTATGAATATTAAACCTTTGGCAGACAGAGTTGTTATCAAAATGGTAGAAGCTGAAGAGACAACCAAAAGCGGTATTATCCTTGCAGGTTCCGCAAAAGAAAAAGCCCAGGTAGCTGAAATTGTAGCAGTAGGCCTCGGCGGAATTGTAGACGGTAACGAAGTTAAAATGTATGTTAAAGTCGGTGATAAAGTTATCACAAGCAAATATTCCGGCACAGAAGTTAAGATCGACGGTGCAGAACTTACAATCGTAAAACAGAGCGATATCCTTGCAATCGTTGAATAATCAGAAATTTTCCATATTCAGAAAGGTACGGTAATTACACAATGGCAAAAGAGATCCTTTATGGCGAAGACGCAAGAAAAGCCCTTCAGAGAGGCGTAGACGTTCTTGCAGATACAGTTAAAGTTACACTTGGTCCCAAGGGCAGAAACGTAGTCCTTGATAAAAAATTCGGTGCACCCCTCATCACAAATGACGGTGTTACCATCGCTAAAGAAATTGAACTTGATAATGCATTTGAAAACATGGGCGCACAGCTCGTTAAAGAAGTTGCAACAAAAACACACGACGTTGCAGGTGACGGTACAACAACCGCTACGCTTCTTGCTCAGGCTCTTATCCGCGAAAGTATGAAGAACGTTGCAGCAGGTGCAAATCCCATGGTTCTCAGAAAAGGTATGAAAAAAGCAGTTGATAAGACTGTTGAAGTTATCAAATCCAACGCAAAAGTTGTTGAAGGTCCCGCAGATATCGCAAGAGTTGCTACAATCTCCGCAGGTGACGAATTCATCGGTCAGCTTATTGCCGATGCTATGGAAAAGGTTTCCGCTGACGGTGTTATCACAGTTGAAGAAAGCAAAACAGCTGAAACATACAGTGAAGTTGTTGAAGGTATGATGTTTGACAGAGGTTACATCACTCCTTATATGGTAACAGATACAGATAAAATGGAAGCTGTTATTGATGATGCATTCCTTCTTATTACAGATAAGAAAATCAGCAATATTCAGGAAATTCTTCCCCTTCTCGAACAGATCGTTCAGGCAGGCAAAAAGCTTGTTATTATCGCTGAAGATGTTGAAGGCGAAGCTCTCTCCACACTTATCGTAAATAAACTCAGAGGTACATTCACTTGTGTTGCTGTTAAAGCTCCCGGCTTCGGCGACAGAAGAAAAGAAATGCTCAGAGATATCGCTATCCTTACAGGCGGTCAGGTTATCAGCGAAGAACTCGGTCTTGAACTCAAAACAACGCAGATCACAGATCTCGGTCGTGCACGTCAGGTTAAAGTTCAGAAAGAAAACACCATCATCGTTGACGGTGCAGGTTCTTCTGAAGAAATTGCAGCAAGAGTTGCTCAGATCAGAGCTTCCATTGAAACAACAACATCTGACTTTGACAGAGAAAAGCTTCAGGAAAGACTTGCTAAACTTGCAGGTGGTGTAGCAGTAATCAAAGTTGGTGCTGCAACAGAAACTGAAATGAAAGAAAAGAAACTCAGAATCGAAGACGCTCTCGCAGCTACAAAAGCAGCTGTTGAAGAAGGTATGGTTGCAGGTGGCGGTACAGCATTCCTCAACTCTATTTCTGCTGTTTCTGAACTTGTTGAAACTCTTGAAGGCGACGAAAAAACAGGCGGTAAGATCGTTCTTGCAGCTCTCGAAGCTCCCGTTAAGCAGATCGCTGCAAATGCAGGTATCGAAGGCGCAGTTATCATTGATAAGATCAAGAATTCTGCTAAGAATGTCGGTTATGATGCATACAACGAAAAATACGTTGATATGTTTGAAGCAGGTATCGTAGACCCCACTAAGGTTACACGTTCCGCACTTCAGAACGCTTCTTCTGTAGCAAGCATGGTTCTCACAACAGAAAGCCTTGTTGCTGATAAGAAAGAACCCGTTCAGCCCGCAGCTCCCGCACCCGACATGGGCGGTATGTATTAATCTGAATATATACAGAAATTTAAAGAGGATACGAAAAAGTATCCTCTTTTTATATATCTTTTTTACTACATATCTTACGGTATTTTGCCGGGGTTAATCCGTATTTTTTTGAGAATTCACGTAGAAAACCTGCGGTTGAACCAAATCCTACTGTTATTCCTATTTTCTCAGCGGTCATGTTTGTTGTGCATAACAGTTCTGTGGCTGTATTTATCCTTTTTTCTATAATAAGCGCTCTTATGCTTTTTCCGTATCTCTTTTTTGCGATTCGGTCAAGTTGCCGTGGACTGATGAACAGTTTTTCTGCAATATTTTCTGAGGTTAGTTTTTTTGTAAAGTCAACCGCTATTATTTGGTCAAGAAGTTTAAGCCGTGACAGCTCGCTTTGGAAAGAAGAATCATTTGATTTTTTGTTTTTTAGTTGAAGGGGCTGTGTTTCTGATATTTGCGATAGAAGCACGCACAGGGAAAAAATCAAAGACAGACCGGATCTTTCTTGATTTAAGTGAAACAGATCGACTGCTTTTGTGTATAATTCGGGTTGATTTACTGTAATGATTTCTTTATTGTTCATAAAGAGTACAGATAGATTCTGCATCTCAGATGTTGAATTGATGTTTTGTTTCAAAATTGAAAAACCGAGAGCTTTCCATTCTGTTTCAATAGGGTTAGTTATGCATATGTGCAGAATATTTGGTGGTATTATTGCAATTTCTCCCTGTTGTAATTGAATAAATCCGGATTCTGTTTTCAGGGTAATAGGGTTTTCCGCACATATAAAAAGCTCTGCATAGGCGTGACTGTGCATTGTAAGAAGCGAAAGATCGTCTTCTTTGCAATTGTTTGTTTGGTCAAGCATTACTCGAATGTCGTAACCGTCGATATTTATACTGTATTCGTAAAATGGAACGCTGTGCATATTCTCTTCCTTCAGTTTGTGGTATTATATTAATTATACACTATTAATTTAAAAAAGTCAATTAATGAGTGCCAATTTTAGACACTATTATTGAAAAATGGCATAAAATGATATTTACATTAACATGGTAGTATGTTATAATATATTAAATAAATTAAAGGAAGTGTTTAATTATGTCTATGTATAAAGAAGAGAACAGTATGATTTCAAAGATTCTTTCACCAACAAAAGGTAATTCCCGTAACAGTGAAGGTGATTTTATCAGGTTGAAAGACGGACGCATAATGTTTGCATATAGTTATTACTATGATTCGTGTGAGAATGATAATACACCTTGTGATATTCGTTGTTTAATTTCCGATGATGAAGGCAGAACTTTTCATTCTGACAGTAATGATGGGCTTCCACGTCTGTTAGTTTCGGCTTCTAAATATGGAACGGATAATATCATGAGTGTATCACTTTGCCGTATGAATAACGGTGATATTGGGCTGTTTTATGTGGTAAAACGTCATCTTGAGGAACAGTCTGACGGTGAATACATCCTTTCAAGCGAGTATATTCTTGCCAGATCTGCGGATGAAGGTGTTTCATTCTATACAGAAAAAAATATTCTTCCGAGAAGACATCCGGGGTATTTTGTTATTAATAACAGCCGCGTTCAAAGACTTTCAGATGGACGTCTTGTTGTTCCCATGGCACAGCACGCATATCGACGTGATATTGGTGGCGGATGCGGGGGAAACGGGTCTGTATGGTTTCTTTTTTCTGATGATGATGGAGAAACGTGGTATCGTAATGCATATCGTCTTGATTGCCCTGATTCTTCTTATAGTTTTAGGGGATTACAGGAGCCGGGTGTTATTGAGTTGCCTAATGGGGTTTTATATGCGTATGCAAGAAGTGGCGCCGGATTTCACTATGAGTCTGTTTCTATTGACAAGGGGGTTCATTGGTTTAATCCTCAACAATCAAGATTTACTTCACCGCTGTCTCCGTTGACAATCGGAAAAAATCCTTATACGGGGAAATATTATGCGGTATGGACTCCCGTTCCTGAATACAATGCTAAAGCCCTTCTTGAACATTCAAGGTCAAGAACTCCTCTTGTAATGGCTCAAAGTGATGACGGATATAATTTTGATCTTGATAATATACAGATAATAGAGCCTGACAGATCGGGTTGGTATTGTTATACTGCAATGTTCTTTGCGGATGAAAAAACGATGCTTCTTTCATATTGTTCAACGCCTGCAAGCATAGGACATCTTGCACAAACTACAATACGGAGAATCGAACTTGAATAATAAATATTTGTTTTAAGCTATAGTAACAGAGGTGAAGATTGATGGCAAGTATTATTGTAAATTATACCGACAGCTTAGGTAAAATGAAAATAATGCATTCTGTAAATAATGCTCCAACGGGAAACGTTGAGAGAGGAGCAACTAATCTGAGTAATTATAAGTATTTCCGCGATGCAGGGATCCCCTATTGCCGAAATCATGATGCTTCTTTTTATTCAGGATATGAGGGTGAATATATAGTTGACGTTCACCGCATTTTCAGAAATTTTGATGCCGATGTAAATGATCCTGCTTCTTATGATTTTGAATATACAGATAAAAATGTAGCGGCTATTGAGTCTGTTGGGGCACATACTTTTTACCGCCTCGGTTCCCGTATTGAGCATGGGAAAGAGTTTGGAACGCTTCCACCCAAGGATTATTTAAAATGGGCACAGATTTGCGAGCATATTATCAAACATTACACGGAAGGCTGGGCTGAAGGCTTTGAATATGATATGGAGTATTGGGAGATATGGAACGAGCCTGATAACGGGAAAAGCTGTTGGGGAGGTCCTGCAGAGGAGTTTTATAAGTTTTTCATTATTGCATTCAAACATCTGAAAACGACTTTCCCTCATCTGAAGATCGGCGGACCTGCATTGACGCACAGTTGGCATGATGAATTTAATCATTCATTGTTTGATTTAATGGTTGAAAATGGCATGGTTCTTGATTTTTATTCCTTCCACGGTTATACCAATAATCCGCATGACTATTTTGATAATGCTCAAAATGCTTATGAGCTTCTTTGCGAATACGGTTGGCAGGATAAAACAGAGCTTATCCTTAATGAATGGAATTATGTTAAAGGTTGGCGAGGAGACGATTATTTATATACAGTACATGTTCTGAAAGATAACTGTGGTTTGAAGGCATCTTCCTTTATAGCGGGAGCTATGGCGGTGGGACAGTCTTCAAAGGTTGACCACATGATGTATTACGATGCCATGCCCAGCACATGGAATAGCATGTTTGATTATTTTTTTCTGACACCAATGAAAGGTTATTATCCTTTTAAAATGTACGGTGATATGTACCGTATGGGTGAAAATATTTCTGCAACTACCGATGACCCCAAGGTTTATGCTGTTGCGGCAAAGGGTGAGGGCGAATTAGGTGTTATGATCACTTATTTTGACGACGATGACAGCTCTGAAGCAAAGGATGTTTCTGTGACCTTGAAAAATCTTGCAGACGACGGAATGAAAACTGTTGAATACTATATAGTTGATAAAAATAATGATATGACAAAATACCGTACAGACAGAACGACTTCAAAGGAAATTGTGACAGTACTTCCGACAGAGTTGTTTACCACATGGTATATTAAGGTCGTTTTAGACTGAAATTGAAAGGAGATAATGCATATGCATCTTACAAAAGGACTTTATCCGTTCTGGGATGATTATATGGTTGATACGAGATTTACAGATGCCGTGCTGTCGGTAAACAGGCCTGATAGGGTAGGTAACGTCTTCAAAACAGACGCCCCGTGGGAGGGGAATAATTCCGACTTTTTCTCCATAATCAAAGAAGACGGTTTTTACAGGATGTATTATCTCGGTTGGGATAATCCTTCAACTCACGGATTTTATATATGTTATGCCGAAAGTAAAGACGGTCTTGAATGGGAAAAACCGTCTTTGGGAATTGTTGACTTTAAAGGCTCTTCCTGTAATAATATCATAGCGGAAGGTCTTGGTGGGGCTTTCGTTATGAAGGATACAAATCCCGATTGTCCTGCCGATGAGCTGTATAAGATGTTTGGACCGCGTTATAAGCATCTTGAAGGACTTCCTGCATACTGTGATCTTGTTTGTTTCACTTCTGCAGACGGTCTTCATTTTAAGGAACACCATATTTTCGAGGCTGAGGAACGATATAATAATATGTATGACAGCCTTAATACTGTATATTGGGATAATAACGATAAAAAGTATTATGCATTTATTCGTTGTACTCATCCAAAGCCAACGGCAACTGACCCTCGATATGATGAAAGCTTTGCTCGTGCTATCAGAGTTATGACATCAGAAGACTGTATTCATTGGTCTAAGGGATTCCCTGTTGATTATCTTGGAGGTATGGATTATCAGACGTATACAAACTGTGTCAGTCCTTATATTTATGATGACAGATATTATATAGGATTTCCGACGAGATACGTTGAACGTGTTGATTGGAATGCGAGCTTTGAAAGGCTTACTTCAAAAGAGTGGCGTCTGAAGAGAATGCAGAATCCCGACGGTAAAATTCAGGACAACACGAAAAGATACGGTCTTACGATAACGGACTGTGTGTTTATGTCTTCAAGGGACAAATATCATTGGTTCCGTTTCGACGAGGCTGTTTTGACGCCCGGACCTGAAGACGGATATAATTGGGAATACGGAGACTGTTATCCTGCTGTGGGATTGATTGAAACTCCGGGAAGATTTCCCGGAACAGAGCCTGAATTGAGTCTTCTTTGCGAGTCTCATCATTGGACAGATAAACCCGTTGAACTTATCAGATATGTTTTCCGTAAAGACGGTTTTGCATCCTATAAAGCTCCGTTTAAACCGAAAACTCTTCGTACTAGACCCTTTACCTTTGAGGGCGGTACGCTTAAGATGAATTTCAGAACGTCTGCCAGAGGGTATATTCAGTTGAAATTCCTTGATGAGTATAATAACCCGATTGAGGGCTTTGTTTCCTGCGAGCATTTCGGGGATACGACTACAAGAATAATAGATTTCGATAAACCCTTGAGTGAACTCAATGGACGTGAGGTCAAGCTTGACTTTACCATGAGTGATGCGGAACTGTATTCAATTACGTTTGAAGATTAAAAGCACCATAGCGGAGGAATCTTTTTGTAAGAGCTTTCTCCGCATTCTTTCTGTGGCTGATATTGAGACTTTTGTTTGCCTGTACTTGACAATTTAATTGTAATGATGTATAATAAAAATAAAAGGTGGAAAACTGAATTGAAAAACAGACTGTTTATGTTTTTTTACCTATTACAGTTTTGAATTATGTAGTGATGTTGAGGAGGACCATACAATGATCGCACAAGAGAAAATGAAACCCTGCTACTATGAAAACTCAGCCGTAAGCAAAACGGTGAAGCTCCCTTATATGATTTATGTTCCCGAATCCTATGACCCTGAAAAGAAATACAAGATATTGTTTTTTATGCACGGAATGGGGGAGAGGGGTTCTGATAACAGTCATCTTAAAGGTGAAGATTATCACAGATATCTCTGCTATGTGCTTGAAGATGAAAAATTGCGTGAGGAATTTATTCTCGTGGCTCCGCAATGTGAGCAAAGCTGTTGTTGGGTAAATTACGATGCCATGGTGCGTTATGTCCGAGGTGATGAGGTTGCGGAAAATGCCTGCTCGGATGCCCTTGCGCTTGTTTATGATCTTCTTGAAAATAAACTTGCAAAGGAATATAATATAGACGGTTCCCGTATTTATATGACGGGGCTTTCAATGGGCGGTTTTGCAACGTGGTATACCCTTATAAACAAACCGAATCTTCTTGCAGCGGCTGTTCCCGTGTGCGGATGTCCCGAATCTCAAAAGCTTTATATGGCGAAAAATACTCCAATCTGGGCTTTTCACAGCCTTGATGATGAACTTGTCCCCTCAATCAGCCTTTCCAGAACGATTGAAATTGCCGAAAAAGAAAATTTTGCGGAATTCCACGGTACTATGTACGAACACGAAGGTCATGGCTCCTGGGTAAGGGCGTATCTTGAACGTGATGTTTTCGATTGGATGATCTCAAAGGTGAATTCTGATCCTCAGATCAAATAATGGGCTCAAATCTGTTATTCTTATTCTTGTTTTTAATATTTTTAAGCAGTATTTTACTTGTTAAAGAGTAAAGTACTGCTTTATATGTTTAACAATGAATTGATAATTGAAAACCCGAAAAAAATGTGCTATAATATAACCGTAAGCTTACAAAATTTATTTTTGGAGGTACATTATGAATATTAAAATAGGTTCAATTATAAAAAAACTTCGTGCGGAAAATAATGTTACACAAGACACTCTTGCCACAGCTATAGGTGTTACACCTCAAGCAATATCCCGTTGGGAAGCTGAAGGTGGGTATCCCGATATAGAACTTCTTCCTGTGCTTGCTGATTTCTTTTCCGTCAGTACAGATGAACTCTTAGGATATAAGCATTCTCAAAGGGAAGAAGAAATTGCGAATATCAAAATGGAAATGTCCCGTCTTGCAGAAGTTGGAACGATCGAGAAGCGGATTGCTTTTGCAAGGAATGCGATTTCCCGCTATCCTTCAGATTTTGAGATCAGAGAGAATCTCGCTGTTTGTTTGTATCATTTATGGTGCGATACTCGAAATGATGATCTAATAAAAGAGATTGAAAACCTTTGTTCTTCCGTGGTTGCCGAGTGCAAAGATGAAGATATCAGATATGATGCGATCAATGTTTTGGTGAGTCTTTACAGCAAAACCAAACAAGTTGAAAAGGCAATGCAAGCAATTAATATGCTTACGCCTATGAAATACTGTCGTGAGTTTGTAAAAGCATCGGGAATAGGCGATGAAAATACCGAGGTTTACATTCAGGATGAGATCGACAAACTGACCGATTGTCTGGGAACGGCAATTTCAAATTATCCACTTTCGGATGATCTTCCTAATGATCCGTCTACATGGGATAAAAAGATTGAAATGCTTAACATTTCCAATCAACTGTATAGGATGATATACGGAGAGAATCTTATGTTTTATCACAACCGTCTTTCCCGTAATTATTGGTTGATTTCAACCTATCAGATTTCACAAGGTAAAAAGGATGAAACGCTTGAATCTCTTGAGAAAATGTGTTATCATGCCATTGAATACGATAAAACATATATCAATGATCACGGTAAATCCTACACATCAATCCTTACCGATAAACTTGTTTATCCTGAACCGAGCAATGATTTTCATGAGTTAACGGAACACTCCGATTGTTACTATATGCTTGAAAGATTGCAAAATAAACGATATGACGGTATTCGTCAGGATTCTCGTTTCGTTTCAATTGTAGAAAAATTGAATCAGTATGCGAAATAAGTTTTTCTGACACTCTATTATTTTTTTAAGCAACAAAGAAACCATCCGTATAGGGGCGTACCTTAAAGGATAGTTTTCAAGAATACGGCATATCTCGAAAGAGGTATGCCGTATTTTGCATTTGTGGACACAGATGCAGTGCTTGTCAGGAAAATTGACAAGTTATAGATGAACACAAAAAAGGCTCCTTGTGTAAAGAGCCTTTTCGCAATTCGCATACTGACACTTTTCGATAAACAGAAAATTATCGGCCGTTCTTTTTGTAAAGTCTAAAAGCACCTACTCCAAGAAAAAGAACGCTTATGAACAAAAGCAATATTAAACATATAAAGTGAACATTTCCATTTGTGCATTGCTGCCAATCGTTAAAATTCACCTGATAGGAGCTGTTATTTGTACCAAATAATTTATCCGCAACGCAATTCGTGAAATAATACACAACCGTGCTGAAAGCTATACAAATACTCGTCTTCAGAAAAGCATCAAAGCGAAGCGCACAAATGGCAGCGCAAATAATCACGGGTGTAAAGGCATAGCACGTGATCAATATTGCGGGAACGACACTGAAGGAATTCCAAAAGTGAACATTCAGCAAGAGTAAGATCGTTAAAACGCAAGCCGCTGCAAACGAGATCATAAACTTGTAGCGTGATATTTTGGTATGAGATAAAAAGACAGGCACAAAGATAACCTCATAACCGATCAAAATACCGATACAAGCCGTTAAAAACCAAGATAATCCATTCGTATATACTGCGCAGGCAAATAAAAGCAGACAAATCGAAAGATACGTCGAAGCCGAAAAAACAAGTAGCTTTTTAGAATCAAAGAAGAAAGTAAAGGTCGGGATAAAGGAGTAAGCACAAATCAGCGCGGTCAATACGATAAAGAACCAGGAGAGCGTATGATTTATGGCAAGGTTGCAAATAAGACAGGTTAAGAGTGCGACCGCATAGGATATGGTCGGGACCCAAAACCAAGCTCCGCGTATCACACGGAATTTTCGTGCCTCTCGTTTCATCTTCCTTGTGTCCGTATCGGTTGAGGCAGTAATCAATTCGTGTTCGCTTATATCAAGTACACGGCAAATATCAGAAATCAAAGTGATGTCGGGATAGGACACACCTCGCTCCCATTTACTTACAGCGCCCTCGGTAACAAACAACAGTTCTGCCAAATCTTTTTGTGAATAGTTTTTCTCGGTGCGTTTTATTTTTATGAATGAACCGAATGATTTTTTATCAGTCATGTTTGACCACCTCCTCCCATTATTATACAAGACTATGTGTTTTCTGTCAATGGACTGTTAAGCCACCCCATATTTTAACGTGATAGTGTCAAATTCTTATTCTCTATTATATCACAAAAACCTCAGAAAATCAATCTGAGGTTTCTGGCTTTTCTGGCGGTAGATAGATCTGTCCTTTAGGGTACAGCCTTATGGATGACTTTTTTGTTTGGCGGAGAAGAGGAGGTACTCTGCGCCGCTGATTTTTTCGACCGCTGATGCGGTGCCCGAAAAAACTGCGCTGCTCGAGACTCCGCGGCTCGGAAACTTGTTGTTTCCGCCCACTACGCCGAACTCAAGGGATTATCTGCTTACTCCTATTTTTCACCAAACAAAAAAGCCATCCGTATGGATGACTTCTTTGTTTGGCGGAGAAGAGGAGATTCGAACTCCTGCGCCGGTTTCCCGACCTACACCCTTAGCAGGGGCGCCTCTTCACCAGCTTGAGTACTTCTCCGTATATAATGGTGAATTGGGCGTTACTATTGTAACAGCTTAGATATTATACCACAAATTCGGAGATTTTGCAAGTCTATTTCAGCTTGTAAATGTGAAATAAAAACGACATTTAGTTTGGTTTTTAATTTTCGCAACTTACTGTTGCATTTAATCTTTGACTATTGACTTTTTTTTCTTTTTGTAGTATAATTCAGATGAATATGAGGTGAATATTCATTGTAAATTGATTTTATGAATCGGGGTTATGATAAAATGGAAAAAATAAGATTTGGTGTTATCGGTCTAGGTGGCAGAGGTCACGGCATAATGTGCGGTAACATTTTTACAATCAAAGATGTTGAAGTTACTGCAGTTTGCGATGCTTATGCGGACAGAGCAGAAAGATCCGCTGATGCTGTTGAGGAAAAATACGGAAAGAGACCTCTTTGCACAACTGATTACAAAGAGCTTCTTCACTCAGGGCTTGTTGATATCGTTTATATTGCAACCGCTTGGGAGACCCACCTCGAAATTGCTATAGAAGCAATGCGTTCAGGCGTTGTTGCAGGTTTTGAAGTCGGCGGTTCTTACAGTATAGACGAGTGCTGGGAGCTTGTAAAAACCTATGAAAAAACGGGGGTTCCCTGTATGCTTTTGGAAAACTGCTGTTATGACAACCGTGAGCTTATAGTAACAAATATGGTAAGAGCAGGAGTTTTCGGTACTGTAGTTCATTGTGCAGGTGCGTATGCTCATGATCTCAGAGGTGAAATTTCTCAGGGAAATATCGATCGTCATTACCGTCTCAGAAACTATCTTAACCGTAATTGCGAAAACTATCCAACTCATGAGCTCGGTCCCATTGCAAAGATCCTCAATATTAACAGGGGTAATAAATTTGTATCTCTTGTTTCCGTTGCTTCCAAATCGTGCGGTCTTGAAGAATATATCAAGGATACAAAGCTTTATGAAAAAGATCCCACACTTAAAGATGCTAAATTTGCTCAGGGGGATATCGTAACAACAATAATTACATGTGCAAACGGTGAAACTATAACCCTTCGTCTTGACACAACTCTTCCCAGAGGATACAATCGCGAATTTACAGTAAGAGGTACCCGTGCGGGCTACGATATGATTTCCAATAATGTTTACGAAGGTGGCCCCAACGGTGGTCATGCAGTTGATAAATGTATAGATTCTTATATTGATAAATATCAGCCCGATGTTTGGTATAATATTACCGAAGAGGAAAAAGAAGCTGGACATGGCGGTATGGACGGAATCATTCTCCGTGAATTCGTAAAAGCATATAAAGAGGGTAGACCTATGCCCATAGATGCATATGATGCTGCAGCGTGGATGTGTATTTCGTGTCTTTCCGAAAGATCTATTGCCGAAGGTGGCGCTGTTCAGCAGATTCCTGACTTTACAAACGGCAAATGGCTTCTTCGTAAACCTGAGGACGTTATTCCTCTCAGTGTTCGTGAAGAACAGGACTTTAAATCAAATAACTGATAAAATTAACAGCTCTGCGAAGATTTTCGTTGAGCTGTTTTTGCCTATATAATGTTATTTCTGTGAAAATTGTAGCAAATTTGATTTTATTAATATAAGGGTATTGACCTGTTTTTAGTTTTATAGTATAATGAATTCATCCTACTGATATAAATTAGAGAGTTCAGTATAGCGTAACTATTAGAAAGAAGTTTTCCGCGGATATTTATACGGAATATTAAAAATCTCATGGATGATTTAAAAATAGAAAGAAGCTTTTATAATGAATTTTAATGTGAAAATGTTTGACCCTTTAAATATGGAAAAAGCAAGGATCGCAGGCGTTACCGACAGGGATATGATCGGATATTCCATTGGCGAAGATATGATCTTTGATTTTACCGTAAAGTCGGGGGATGAAATTGTCGGTGTTCCTCAATTCAGTTGGTCTGTTGAGAGGGATTTTCATGAGAAATACAGTGGAATTTCCGATGGCAAAAGCGGAAAATTGCAGCTAAAAACATCAATAGATAAACCCGGATATGTTCGAGTTATTGTAAATGCCGTAGATGAAAACGGAAATGGAATCCCTGAAGTTTACCGTTTTGACGGTGGTGCTTGTGCAGGGTTTGATTCTCTTAAGCCTGCAGTGGAAGAGCCTGATGATTTTGATTCTTTCTGGGCTGAAAAAATGGCAAAGCTTTCTGAGATTGAGCCTGTTCTTCTTGAATATAAAAAGGAAGATATGCCTGAAAGGGGCGATTACGACACATATTCCGTAAAAGTTGAAGCAGGAGAGTGGGGACCCACTACGGGCTACATAATCGTTCCGAAGACTGCGGAAAAAGGTAAAATGAAAATTAAAATGGTCTATATGGGTTACGGTGTCGGTACTGCAAACTGGTGGGGACATCCGGATTATATTACGTTCAGCGTAAATGCTCATGCCATAGAGAATAATATGCCTCGCGAATATTACGACGATCTTCTTAATAATGTTTACAAAAAATACGGTTTGGAAGACGAACGTAATAACAATAGAGAAAAAGCATACTTCCTCCAGATGATAATGCGTGACGTTCAGGCTGTTAAATTCATAATGAAGAGCGATTACTGGAACGGTAAGGATATAGATGTTTTCGGTATGAGTCAGGGTGGTTTCCAATGTATTGCAGTAACGTCTCTTATGCGTGACTATGTAACTTCTGCGATAGCTGAAGTCCCTTGGATGTGTGATATCGGTGGTATTGAGTTTGGAAGAATGGCAGGTCCGGGACCTAAATATGAACAAGCTTTGGATTATTTTAACTCAATAAATTTTGCCCGTAGAATAAAATGTCCCATTGATATTGAAACGGGTACAGGGGACTATGTTTGTCCGGTTTGTTTTGTAAGTGTAATGTATAATCAGTTGAAATGTCCTCGCCGTTTCAGGATAGTTCAGAATAGAGACCATGGAACTAAGCCTAAGGATATTTCTGTCAGCGAAAGAACAGTCGATTTTTATGTAAAGAAGGTTGAATTAAAATGAAAAGGTTTTTATCTTTGATTATTGCGTTGTTGATGGTATCTTCTACAATTGTAGCTTGTACAGACAATCCTGTTGATGTGGAAGATCCAAAGGATGTTGTTGAAAAGGTTGATCCTTCTGAGGATAACTCTGACGAAATCTCAGAGGATGAACCAGAAGAGGAAATTTCCGAGGTCATAATTCCAGAAAAGGTTTTAAAATTTACTGTTTCAAGCAGCGGCTCTAATACAGGTAAAATGATTCCATTTTCAGTGGAAGCCTTTGAAATCCCTGCAGGATCTACATTGGAATATGATGTATTCATTGAAAATGAGATTTGCGGTATGGGTAATTTTGAATTGAAATATGATGATGGTACTTTCCTTTCAATGGAAAACAACAATTCGGTGTGTGATAATGCAAATATTTCTGTAGGAACTGATGCTGGAGATATTTCTGATTACGCATATGGAAAATGGTATCGTAGAATTATAGACCTTCCTGAGGGTGAAAATGATATAAGACGAGTCAGTCGTATTCGAATTGGATCTTCGGGATTGGTCGAAGGTTGTACTTATGTATGCTATTACGATAATATTTGTATAAAGGATTCTTCCGGCAATGTTATAAAAGAAATTACCGAGGATGAAATTGTTTCTAAGGGAGTTAAGAATTCAGGAACGATCACCTGCTCCTTTGAGGTTGTGGACGATCCTTATCCAACATTAAAAAGACTTACAGCTGAAGATTCACATTTGGTCATAAAGACTCCTGTAGGTTCTGTTTCAGATAATACTGTTGTTGAAACTGTTCTTGATACAGAAAATACTTTTGAGATGCATGGCGTATATATAGGAAATGATAATGAATCATATCTCGAAGGCGTGGAAGGGTATATCGTTTATAATGAGCGTGGCTCTTTATATTTATATCACGTAACAGATAAGCTTGAGCTTGTGTCTTCTATTCCGGTAGTAAATACTATTGAGGATCTTGTCCTTAATTGGAGAATAAAGGAATCTGTTCTTGAGGCTTATATTGTAAACAGTACGGGAACCGAAACTTTAGTGTGGTCTGTTGCCACCGGCGCTAAAGTCGGAGACGATTTCGGTAAGTTGACTGTTCAAGGCTTTGGATATATAGTTTCTACCAATGAGATTTCTGTAATTGACGAGGTTCAGCTTTCTGTCTATGATCCTGCGACAATGGGAAATATTTATGTAAGCTGTACTACGGATAAAAACCCTGTTGAATATGCTGTAGGCGAAGCGATGCTTTTTGATGTGGCTTCTTACAGTGATGGTTCTGCTGTTTCATGTTCTTATCTTATGTGGGAAGTTCAAAATGATGACGGTTTGTTTACAGAAGGGGCTTCAAGAGGTGATGCAGGTTCATTGAAGGTTATTTCTGCAGTGAATAATCCCGGATTTGTTTACGTATATGTATATGCTGCAAATAATGCGAAAAATGAATATGAAAACAGCACTTTGTTGACAGGCGGTGCAGGAGCCGGAGTTTCTGAGCTTAAGTCTGTTTCGGAAAAGCCTGCAGATTTCGAGGCTTTTTGGGCAAGTAAACTTGATGAAATTAAGCAGATTGAACCTGTTCTTCTTGAAAGTGTAAAATCTGAAGTGGAAGGCTATGATGTTCAATTTGTTAAAATTGAAGCCGGAAAATATGGTCCTCTTACGGGAAAGATCGCTATTCCTAAAAATGCCGCCCCCGGAACTTTAAAAATTAAGCTGAGTTTCCTTGGTTACGGTGTTGGTGATGCTCCTTTAATGTTGGAACCCGGATATATCACATTTGGCGTAAACTCTCACAGTATCGAAAATGGACGTGAGCAGAAATATTATAACGATCTTTCATCTCATGAGTATAACGAATATGGATTCAGAAATGATGAAAATGCAGATAGAGAGACTGTTTATTTCTTACAAATGCTCATGCGAGATGTTCAAGCTGTACGTTATTTGATGACAAGTGAGTATTGGAACGGTGTTGATATAGAAGTTGAGGGCGGAAGTCAGGGCGGTTTCCAGGCAATAGCTGTTGGTGCCCTCATGAATGAGTCTGTTACAAGGATAAATTCTTCGATTACATGGCTTTGCGACCTTGGCGGTAGAAATGAAGGCAGAATGTCAGGTTGGTTCCCTGCTTATACGGATGCTCTTTTGTATTATGATTCTATAAACTTTGCTTCTATGATAAAATGCCCCACCGATATATATGCAGGACTTGGAGATCTTATCAGTCCTCCTGCAGGTGTTGCAGCACTTTACAATTCTATAAAAAAGGCTCCGAAATCTATTACTTGGGTTCAAAGTATGGGCCATGGTGGAGAACAAAGTCACTGCCAAAGATTTACATATGTTGCTGAATAATTATATAAATATTAAAGCAAAGAAAGGTTGATTTAAATGAAAAAGTTTTTTTCCTTGATTCTTGCATTATTGATGGTATCATCAATGATCGTTGCTTGTACAGACAATCCTGTTGAGGTAGAAGACCCAAAGGATGTTGTTGAAAATGTTGATCCTTCTGATGATGATCCATCCGCGGATGATCCGGAGGATATTGTAGATGATGAACCCGAAGATGAAATTCCCGAAAATGTAATTCCCGAAAAGGTTTTGAAATATACAATTACCAGTAATGGAACTACACTTTCCAAGGCTCTTTCACTTGCTGTTGAAGCCTTCAATGTTCCCGCAGGCTCTACATTTGAATACGATGTTCTCATTGCAGATGATATCTGCGGTGTAGGTAATCTTGAGTTGAAATATGGAGACGGAATGCATCTTTCACTTGATAATAACAGCTCAATTACCGATAATGCAAATATTGCCATAAGTACTGCAGACGGTGACTTGGGTGACTATGCATTTAATAAATGGTATCACAGAGAGATTAAGCTTTACGATGCAGGTGTTGATTCCAGAGATATTGTTGGACTTCGTTTCGGTACAAATGGTTTGACACAAGGTTGTACCTATGTTTGTTATTATGATAATATCCGTATAAAGGATGCTCAGGGAAATATTGTAAAAGAATTTTCCGATGAAGAAATTGCATCTATGGAATTTAAAAATTTCGGTAATATAGTTTGTGCATTTGAGGTTGTGGATGACCCCGAGCCTCGTATGAAGAGAAAGACAGCTGAGGATCATCATGCTGTTTCAAGAACCTCAGTAGGTACAGTCTCCGACGGTTCTGTGATAGATCTTGAAATTGATATGGATAATACCTTTGATTTTGACGGCGTATATTTCGGTGCTGAACAACCCTCTTATATAGAAGCTGTAAACAGCTATATTATTTATAAGTATGACGGTTCATTGTATCTTTATCACGTTACGGATAAAATCACATTGGCCTCCTCCGTATCTGTTGTAAATACGGTTAAAGGTCTTGTTTTGCGTTGCAAATATGAAGATTCTTTGTTGAATATTTATGCTTGTGATAATACAAACGGAGATAACCCAAAACTTATTTGGTCTGTGCCTGTAGATGTAGAACCTAATGCTGAATTCGGTAAAATAAAGGTTTCAGGATTTGGTTTTGCGATTGCAAACAGAGAAGTAACTGCAGAAGACCAAACTGAAGTTGATAAGATTACAGCATATGATCCCAATACAATGCTTGCTTACAACCTTAACTGTTCTACAGATAAGAGTCCTGTTGAATATGCTGTAGGCGAAAATATGGTTTTTGATGTTAAAGCTTATTTTAATGGCGAACAAATAGTTGTTCCTAAGCTCAGATGGAAGATCGAATCTGATGACGGATCTTCAGCTAACGGACTTGCTGCATTTAATGCAGGCTTAGTTAAGGTAATTACAGAGTGTAATGTCCCCGGATTTGTATACATTGAAGCAAGAGCAGCTGGCTTCTATGGCAAAGAAGATAAAGCTTGTCTGACTTTGTGGGGAGGGGCAGGTGCAGATGTTTCAAATATTAAAGCTGTTGCTGCTAAACCCGATGATTTCGATGCTTACTGGCAGGGTAAAATGGATGAGCTGAAGCAGATCGAGCCTGTGCTTCTTGAATCTGTAACTGTAGAGAATGAAGAATATAATATCTACTATGTGAAAGTAGATGCAGGAAAATACGGACCTGTTACAGGTAAAGTTGCATATCCCAAAAACGCGGAACCCGGATCATTGAAGATCAAATTGGGCTTTATGGGTTACGGTGTCGGTGATGCAGGCTTAATGTTAGAACCCGGTTATATTACATTTGGCGTAAACTCTCACAGTATTGAAAACGGTCAGGATTCATTGTATTATTCCGCTTTATCTTCAGGAGAATTGAGTTGGTACGGTTTTAATAATACAGAAAACTCCGACAGAGAAACGGTTTATTTCCTTGGTATGATCATGAGAGACGTTCAGGCTGTTCGTTATATGATGACAAGCGAATATTGGAATGGTGTTGACCTTGAGCTTGAAGGTGGAAGCCAGGGTGGATTCCAGAGCGTTGTTACAGGTGCTTTGGTTAGTGATTATGCAACAAAGATTTCTGCATGGGCTCCTGCATTCTGTGACTGGGCAGGTCAGGCAAGTGTAAGAAGTGCAAGTATTTTCCCCTTCCCCGACTATCTTGATCCTCTTGCTTATTATGAAACTACAAACTTTGCATCTATGATAAAATGTCCTGTTTATTTGGTTGAAGGTTTAGGCGATGTCGTATGCCGTCCCGCAGGTATTGCTATGTTGTATGAGGTTATTCCTACACAAAAGAGCATAACATGGGTTCAGAATATGACTCACGGCTTACAGGCTGATTATTGCTTGACATACGAATATACTGCAAACTAAAATATTGTTGGCTATTTAAAAAGATAACTCTATAAAAATTTATAGCATAGGTGGCTCCTTTTTATAATAAAATGAGCCACCTATAAATATTATATGATAAAGAATTCCAAAAGTATAATATTTTTCGTATCTTTTTCATTGACATATTCGTTTAAACATGATACAATATAAGGTAGTAAATATTGGACAGACTTACAAATGAAAGGATCTTTAAAATATGAAATTATTTTCAGGCGTATTCCCCATAAGACTCGGAAATCCTATGGCGAATGCAGAAACTATCATCAATATAATAAATGAAAACAACGATGCGGATATTTATCTTTTCCCCGCATACTGTCTTGAGGGTGCAACTTGTGGCCGTCTTATTGATTTCAAGTATTTCAAAGAAGAAATTGAAGAGGCTATAGACAAGCTTTGCGAGTTTACCGAAGATAATGGTAAAATAATTGTAACAGCTGTTCGCGGTCATGATAATGTTGTAATTAAAGATGGTGATATTCTTAAAAACACGACCTTCATGTGTGAAGGCAAAAAGGTTTCCGTTTCCCAGTCCGTAAAAGAAGCTTTTGACTTGCTTCTTCTTCCCACAGCTATGCCCAGCTATCCTTGCATTCAGAATGATGTTATTGAATTCTGTGCAAAGGCTTCTTTGGATAAAAAGTGTTCTGTTCTTGTTGCAAACTCAGGTTTTGGCGAAAGCTCTGCAGATAATGTGTTCAAGGGTTTTGCAGGTATTTTTAAAAACGGTGTTATTGTAGACTTTAAAGCTCAGGATGCCCCCGAACTTACCTACTGCCTTGTGGATTACACAAAGGAAACAGGACTTGTTTATACAAGAAACCGTGCAATAGACTACCGTATTCCTTATTTCGGTAAAAATGAGCCTAAAAGATATCTTTCCGAGCTTTTCAAACTGCAGGTTCAGGCTTTATATACAAGACTTAAGAGTGCAGGTATTTTCCGTGTTGTTGTAAATGTGTCAGGGGGTCTTGACTCTACTCTTGCACTTATGGTTGCAAACGAAACAATGAAAATGCTTAATATGCCTTCACAGAATATTATTGCAATTACTCAGCCCTGTTTTGGTACAGGTGGCAGAACATACAATAATGCAAAGAAGCTTATGGAGCTTTTGAATGTTACAGCTTTGGAGATCGATATTAAAAATGCTGTAACAGGTCATCTTGCAGATATCGGAGCAGATATCGATAACCATGACGTGGTTTATGAAAATGCTCAGGCAAGAGAACGCGCACAGGTTGCTTTTGATATTGCAAATAAATATAATGCCCTTGTAATGGGTACGGGAGATATGTCAGAAGCAGCTCTTGGTTTCTGTACTTTCGGTGGAGATACTCTCGGTCATTACAATGTGAACGCAACTGTTCCCAAGACAGTTATGCAACAGCTTGTTCGTCAGCTTTCTGCTGAAAACGAAGGCGATCTGGGAAAAGTTCTTTTCGACGTTGTTGAAACACCTATAAGCCCCGAACTTAAAGAAGGACAGGTAACTGAAGATATCGTAGGACCTTATGTTCTTCATGATTTTATTATGTATTACTATGCAAAGCTTCACTTGTCAAAAGAAGAGATCCGTCATTATATGCTTGCAACATTTGAAGAATATGACGACGATGAAATTGACAAGTGGTTGGAAGTTTTCTTCAAACGCTTCAAGGGTAGCAGATTTAAGAGAGCTGCTGCTTGTGAGGGAGCAAATCTTATAGGATTTACATTGCCTTATATTCCTGCGGATGCGGAAATGTAATTGTTCAGAATATTTGAAAATCTGTTTTATAATCCTGATCTGTTGATTTGGACGCTTGTCGGCTGTGTTACAAATATTTACGGGGGTAAATTGTCAATGGATATTTATAGACTTTTTGCTCTTTTTATGGTAAAATACAGTAGAGTTCTTACAGACTAAACAACATAAGAAAGAAGGAATAAACCGATGAAAAAAATAGTATGTACACTCCTTGCTATGTTAATGTTGCTGACAATGCTTGCGGCATGTAACAAAGAGCCTGTTGAAGATGTGGAAAACCCCAATAATCAACAGCAAGAAGAGCTTTACCCTGATGAAAACCAGGGAGGGGAAGAAGTTATTCCACCCGAAACTGTTGATATTGTTGTTGAGGGTGTATCCGATTACGTTATCGTAAGAGGTGAAAATGCGTACATTTCAGAGATTACAGCTTCAACTGAACTTCAAAAATATTTGAAGCAGATCACAGGTGTTGAAATTCCCATTGTTACGGATTCAACTGTGGCTGGTGAAAAAGAGATTGTTATAGGTAAAACAAACCGTGAAAATGACGGAGAGTTTAACCGTGAAGAGCTTGGCCAGGACGGTTTTGTGATAAAAACAGACGGTTCAAAGCTTTATCTTGTGGGCGGTGAGCAGAGAGGTACGCTTTATTCTGTTTACGAATTCCTTGAAGCGTATTTAGGCTGTAGATTCTACACCGCAAGTGTGGAAAAGATTCCTGAAATGAAGACTGTTTCAATTGAAAAAATTGAAGAGGATAAACAGATTCCCGTTTTTGAATACAGAGAGATTGACTGGACATGCTTCAGTAACGGTTACTATTGCGCTAAACGTAAGGTGAACGGTGACTTTGCCCACGGTAATGTTGAGCAGTATAACAGAATTTATGAAGAAGTAGGTGGTCCTTACTTTACACCTGCCGACGACGGTCACAATCTTCAGAGAATTATTCCTGCATCTATGTTTGCAGAACATCCCGAATATTTTGCATTGAATGAAAACGGTGATCGTACTACAGACCAGCTTTGTTTCACAAATCCGGATGTTTTCCAAATAACTTTGGATTATCTTCGCAATTTGAAAGCTAAATATCCTTATACCACATTTATTCCTATTTCTCAGAACGATACCGGCGGCTACTGCCATTGTGACGAATGTGAAAATGTAAATCAGGAAGAGGGCGGAGTAAATTCAGGTCCCATGCTTCGGTTTGTAAATAAAGTTGCATCTGTTCTTAAGGATGAAATGCCCGATACTTATGTTTGGACATATGCTTACCAGGGTACTCGAGAAGCTCCAATAAATACTGTTCCCGAAAAGAATGTTATTATCTGGCTCTGCTCCATTGAGTGTTGTTTCTCCCATACCTTTGAGGAGTGTTCCAATCTTGACCATGCAGAAAATAACGATAAAAAGAGTACAAAAACTTTTGTTCAGGACTTGAAGGACTGGACGGCTATTACAGATAAGCTCTATATCTGGAACTACTCAACAAACTTCCGTAATTGGTCTCAGACTAACCCCAATTTTGACGTTCTTCTTGAAGATATGAAGCTCTTTGCGGATAACGGAGTTGACGGTATCAATGACCAAAGTATGTGGGGTTCTATAGGCGGTGAATTTGAAGAACTTAGATGTTATCTTCTTTCAAAAATTATGTGGGATCCGTACATGACCAAAGAAGAATTCTATGCTCATATGGATGACTTCCTTGAAGGTTATTACGGTGCAGGCTGGAAGAGTATCAGGGCTTATATTGACCTTGCCGAAGAGCTTTCCGAGTCTCAGTGCTGGGATATTTATCCCGATGCAGAGGAAGTATTCCCATGGCCTAAAGCAACGAATATCCATACTCACGATACATATCCCGAAGATCTTACAGCGGATATGATACGTAATTATGAAATTACCGATTGGACTAAATATTGGAATTGGTACAGAGGTTACACCGAAGTTCCTCAGATAATTACCGAAGGCGAGAGACTTTTTGCAGAAGCATATGCAGCTGCGGAAACAGATCAGCAGAAAGCTGCTGTTGATAAGAGCTCCATTCAGGTTGAGTTCCTCAGAGCCTATTATGACGGTAAAAATCTCGGTTTTGGTAACAGTGCTGTAGGTAGACTCCTTATGAATTATTTTGCCGCAAATCCCGATGAATTTACAGAACAGGAACAGGTTGATTTCAGGGTTGCTATTGTCAGATATTCACGGGATAAAACTTATGAAGCTTATGCGGCACAGAATCAGTCAATGGCTGAACATATGCTTTCTTACGGTATTCAAACTGTTCGTGAGGGTTCAAGCGGTTGGATAGGAGATTTCAACGGTGTTGACTTTACTCAGATTCCCGGTGACTGGAGAGATTAACGTAAAAAATAAAGCAAATTTGAGAAGATGATAACTTTTCTTAATCTGCTTTTCTTGGGATGCAGGGGTATTCTTTTCACACGAAAAGAATACCCCTGCAAATATTTTTTTATTCAATTTTAATCCCAATAAGGATTGTAGTACTCAGGACCTGCGTGGTCGTACCATTTGAATTCGATTTCCTTTCCGTCAAGAAGCCACCTGTTGGGACAGACGTTTTCCATCCAATCCAAAGGACGGAGTTCGTTTTCCTGAACGGAGTTTATTTTGTATGCTTCGCTGAGTTCTTCCATTTCGGATTCGTTCAGAACTCCGGGTTTGCATGAAACAAATAACGGTGAACCGCTTCTTGAGAGGGCTGTAAGCCATTCTTTGTTCAATTCCCAAGGAATGGGACCCATGATACCTACACAGTCAGCATCAGCCATGTAGAAGGTTTCGTTTTGTATCATTCTGAATGCGAGGGTGTTTACGCCCATTTTGCGGGTTTCTTCAAATCTTCTGCCACTTGTGTCGTCCCCCGTACGGTTAAGCTCATAAATTCCTGCGCAAAGATGACCGATAGTGTTACATCCGATTATAACGCAGTCATCGCCTGCGGCTTCTTTTACTGCTTTATAGAAATCAACCACTATTTCCGCTGAAGTTCTTGTTTTATCATAGAACTCCCATCCGTTGTGAGTTATTCTTTCAACCATGCGGAATTTTCCGAAAATATCGTGGGTTGAAAAGTCGTGTTTTATGAGCTTGTAACCCCAATCTACAAGCATTTTTGTTGTTTTCTTTACATATTCAATAACTTCGGGATGTGATGGGTCAAGAAATTGAGGGTCACGCTTGAATCTCCAATCGGAGTCTTTGTTTTTAACTTCATATCTTGTATCTGCAAGATATCTTACCCAAATACCGGGACGAACTCCCATTGCAGACATTTCGGAAGCCAGTTCTTTCATATCACGGAATCTTTCATTAAGAACATCCCAAGGTCCATCTGTTCTGTTTTTGTGCCAACCGTCATCTATGACCATATAAGGAATGTTTTCCAATCCTTTACAAGCATCGGCAACTATTTTTGTGTCTCCCAAAATTTCGTCATGGGATGAATTGCCGTAAGCATAATACCAGTTGTTTGAGCCGTATACCTTATGCTTCGGCAAAACGGGGTTTGGACACATCTTTTTGCAAAATTCCTTACCTGCATGGAATGCAGACATTTTCGGAAATTCACCGAAAAGTATCTCACATGCAAGAAGCTCTCTTCCGTTGAGGTGAACGCCCTTTCCTCCGTTACGGATATCTATCCATACAAGTATGCCTGCGGAGTCGTACTGCCATACAACAAAAGAGTTTGTCATGGTTTTTACGCCAAAGCCTTCTGTAAATCTTTCACTACAGTCAAGATCAGAGTCGCTTCCGTTGGATACGAGCATATACCATGGAAAAGTTCTTTCGGGCTTTATGCCGAACCATTCAAGATCTCCATAGCCTCTTTCAAAGGTGTCCCCCATTATTTTAATAATGTCCTTGCGTTTTTCCTCTTCCGTAAAATTATATCTTAAACGGATGAAGTTTAAGGGAGTACTTTCTGCCTTTACTCTGACTTCAAGGGCTTCTTTTTTTTCAAGATCAATATTTACATCGTCAAAATCTATGTGGAATCCATTTCCGTCTACATATTCACAGTTGAATTCCTTTGTCCAGTTCTCACCGTAAATACGAATCATATCGGGTAATCTGAGTTTCATTTTTTTGCTCCTGATCAATTATTTTATATAATTTTATCATATAATTTAAGCTTTGTCAAGTTGGAAAAGATATTTCGGTATAAATTTATTTAAGTAATTTTTATTTTAAGTGTTTTTAGTCTTGACTTTCGATTTTTATTATGTTATAATAAAGACACAGAGTAAATAGATGTAAATATTATTCAAGAAAGGATATTTATTATGACAAAGAAATTAACCGCATTTATACTTTTAGCTTGTTTTATGCTTATCAGTGCTTGTTCTTCAGCTCCTGAGCTTTTGGACTTTTTGAACAACGTTAACGATACAGGAACTCTTGACGGAATCACTCTTTATTTTAAAGCTGCTTTCGGTCCTGAAGATCCTACAAAGCCGGAAGAGGGGGGAATGTATCTCGGTTATGCAATGAATACAAACTTTGCAGATCTTGCCATTGCCAGAATCGCTCAGGTAGAAAAAGATCTTGATGTTAATATTGAGCTTTCCAAGGAATTGGCAAGTGATGAGGCCTTTGTTGAAAATTGCATCTATTTGTTGGCTTCAGGAGGTGGTAAGCTTGATGTAAATATAGGTATGGGTTATGAGGACTTCTCTATGGCGCAGCTTAAGGATGCTGTTATTCCCATGTCTGAGGTCTCTAACTATATTGATATTTACGACAGCGCTAAATGGGGCTCTCCCGAACGTTTGGAAATGTTTGCGTGGGATGGCGAAATATACGGTGTTATCCCTAACTATTGGCCTGAACTTCAGTTCGCAAGCAGTGACTTTATTCTTGTTCCCAATATTAATTATATAAAATCCATCGGTCAGACAGACCCCAGAGAATTCTTTGAGGAAGGCGTTTGGACTTTGGATAAATTGGAAGAGCTTATTCCAATTTACGCACAGCCTTCCGCAAACACTGAAGAAGTTGTTTACGGATATTCCGTAAATGAAAGACATTTCTATGAAATGCTTTTGCAGTATTACGGTGCAGACTGGGCACAGAAGGATGCAAACGGTGCTTGGGAAGCCGGTGCTCTTTCACCTGCAGGTCGCCAGGCGGCTCAGAAGGTTCGTGATTATTTTGTCGGTGATCTCAGCGATATGGTATTCCTCAGCAGTGTAGGCGACCAGGCTGATCTTTGGAAGAAAAATCAGGTTGCGATCAGTACAATGCATACGGTTTCTTTAACAAATCCTGCTGATACTATTCCTTCTGCAGGTTTTGAATACGGTGTTCTTCCTTTCCCCTCTCCCGATGGAAAGAGTATCTTCGGACAGTTTGAACGAAATGTTGAAGCAATATTTATAACTTCATTCTCCAATTATCCCGATGCTGCCGCAAAGGTTCTCAGCGCAATTTATGAACCTTTTGAAGGTTATGAGGATATGGATGCTTTGAGAGATACATATAATTCAAGTATTTTCTTTGATGAAAGAGATACAGAGATCGTATTTAAACTTGCTGAATCACTCAGGGTTCTGCCTCAGCATCCCGATTCCAACGAAGTTAACTACGCTATAGCAGAAGCTCTTGAACGTTCTGAAGTTTCTACTGTTCTTGACATGTATGCAACTCAGATCAATACTCTCCTTGAAGAAGAATTTATTCCCGTTAAAGAGACAATGGAAAAACTCTTCCCCGGATATAACGATTGATTTAAAGTAAATAAGTTTTAAGATTAAAAACCTCTTTTCTGTTTTCGAGAAAAGAGGTTTTTATATGAGAGTTTAATTGTTGATATAGTTTATAAGTTCGTCGAAACTTCCGTGAGGGTATGAAACAATATCCTCATTATTTTTATTTATTATGCAGTCTGTAAGAAAAAATACTTTCATTCCTGTTTTTAAAGCCGCACCGTCTTCGGAAACATCGTTTCCCACCATGAGACATTCTTCTGGCTTGATGTTTAGTTTGTCTGCTATTTCAATGAAATATTGCGGGCTTGGTTTACTGAATGAAGAATTTTCATAAGTTGTTATGAGTTCAAATTCCTCAGGCTCGATACCTGCCCATTTGCATCTGCTTCTCGTTGCTACGGCAGGGAATACGGGATTTGTGGCAAGAGCTGTTCTGTATCCCTTATTCTTTAAAATCGTAATTACTTCTTTTGCTTTGGGGTTAAAACCGACAACTTCTTTTACCTTTTGAAAATCTGATTCATAAAATTTATCAAATAAAGGTGTATCTTTAAGGCTGTCTTTTCCGTAAATTTCAGTAAAATTCTCCCAAAAAACAGTTTCGTTTGTTTTTTTACCGTTATTCTTGATCATTGCGTACGTGCATTTCCATACATTATCTATAAGAGCTTTAGGATCATACCCGTGCTCAGTCATTTTTTTTGAGAGTAATTTGAAGTATGTCCCAACAAAGAGGTCTTGGTCCATAGGTAAGAGAGTTCCGTCAAGGTCAAACAAGACTAATTTGATATTTTTATCCATTTTTTTATCCTTTTTCTATATAAAATTCTTTCAGTAGTTGACATTTGCGCTTAAATATGATAAAATCATAGTATGAAACTAAGTATATCTTATTTGAAAGAAAAAGTCAATAGACTTACATGAAATTTTATTTTTAGTTTTGGTTTTTACCGAAAAAGGGGATTTTTGAATGACAGTTGTACGAAAAGCTACCGTGCAGGAATTGAATGAGATCATGGAGATCTATGCTATTGCAAGAAGATTTATGCGGAATACGGGAAATGCCAACCAATGGAAAAATATTTATCCTCCGAAGGAGCTTCTTGAAAAAGATATTGAACTCGGAAATCTGTATTTGGTTTGCGAAGATGCCGATATTCTTGCTGTTTTTGCGTTTATTCCCGGAGTTGACCCCACCTATAATGAAATTGAAGGGGCTTGGCTTAATGACAAGCCATATGCTGCGATACACAGAGTCGCAAGCTCAGGAAAGAAAAAAGGAATGCTTCATGAGTGTGTAAATTATGCATTGAAATATTCCGATAATATAAAAATCGATACCCATAATGATAATAAAGTCATGCAGCATCAGCTTGAAAAAGAAGGCTTTATACGTTGCGGTATAATTAAACTTGAAAACGGCGAACCGAGAATCGCATATCAGAAATGGAGTGGCTCAGATGAGAATTGAAGAAATTGATAAGAATTTTAAACCTATATCCTTTTGCGGCAAAGAAGATGTAGTTTTTGTGGACTGTCTGAAAAGTCCCATTAAGCTGTTCGGAGTTATTCCACCGGAAGAATGTCGCAATTATTTTGTAAGAATGCCCGAAGATGTCGCAAAAAATACAAATGAAGGGGTTGCGGTTCTGAATCTGCATACCGCAGGCGGCAGAATTAAATTTAAAACGGATTCTCCTTATATTGCAATAAGGTCAAAGCTCCATAATCTGGGGAAAATGCCTCATTTTGCCTTTACGGGAAGTGTCGGATTTGATCTTTATAAAAATAAATGCGGTGAGGATATGTTTGTTGGCTCTTTTTTCCCTCCCGTTGATGTTACCGACGGTTACGACTCTTTGATCATCGTTGGGGAAAACGGTCTTACAGAATATACTTTGAATTTCCCCTTATATACTGGTGTTATTCAGCTTGAGATTGGTTTGAAAGCAGGTTCTGTTTTGCAGGAAGCTTCCGAATATGCTGTTACTGATCCCATCGTTTATTACGGCAGCTCCATAACTCAGGGCGGATGTGCGTCCAGACCCGGAAATTCATATCAGGGTATACTTTCCAGAAAACTTAATTGTGACCATATAAATCTTGGTTTTTCAGGAAGTGCAAGAGGTGAAGATGCTGTTTGCGATTATATTTCAAGCTTGAAAATGTCTGCTTTTGTTCTTGATTACGACCATAATGCTCCTTCATCCGATCATTTGGATGCAACACATGAGAAGTTTTTCTGTAAGATCAGAGAGAAAAATCCCGAATTGCCAATAATTATGATGTCAAGGCCGAAGTTACGCCTTACGGAAGATGAGGTTATCAGGCGTGATACCGTTAAAAAGACTTATGAAAATGCATTAGCAAAAGGCGATAAGAACGTATATTTCATTGACGGTGAGGATATCTTCAAAATTTTTGGCGGTGACAGCTGTACGGTTGATGACTGCCACCCCAATGATCTCGGTTTTATGTGTATGGCAGAGAGCTTGTTCCCTTGTTTGAAAAAGATTCTATATAAATAAATGAGGTGAAACAATGCAGAAATATAAAAATGAATTTGTTATTTCTTCATTTGATAAAGATAAATTTTTGTATAATTTGGTGTCTGAAAGCAAATTTGGTGGAGTTTTTGCCAAAATGCTTAAGTTTACCGAGGAAAATCAGATAAAAGACGTTTCTCTCTGGAAGAAATTTGCCCATCAGTTCAAGTTTAATTCCGATGACCGTGATAACGGCTGGAGATGCGAATATTGGGGTAAAATGATGAGAGGTGCGGCGTCTGTCTGTGCTTATACTCAGGATGAAGAATTATATAAGATACTTGAAGACTCCGTGCGTGATTTATTAACTGCTCAGGACGAAAACGGACGTATCTCTTCATACAGTCTCGAAGCTGAATTCCACGGCTGGGATATTTGGGGCAGAAAATACGTAATGCTCGGTTTGCAGTATTTTTACGAGATATGCGACGATGAGCTTTTGAAAGCGGATATTATTTCCTCTATGTGCCGCCATCTGGATTATATTATTGCTAAAATAGGTAAAGATAAATTGAAAATTACCGAAACTTCCACTTTTTGGCTTTGTGCGAATTCCTGTTCAATACTTGAACCGGTGGTTAGACTTTACAAATTTACAGGCAAAAAAGAATATATGGATTTTGCCGACTATATCGTAGATGTTTGCCACGGCTCCGAAAATAAACTTACAATATTTAAACTTGCTCTTGAAAACGAGCTTTTACCCCATGAATACCCTGAACAGAAAGCCTATGAGACAATGTCCTGCTTTGAAGGACTTGCGGAATACTACCGTTTGACGGGAATCGAAAAATATAAAACCGCTGTTGTGAATTTTGCCGAGAAGGTAAGAAATAATGAGATCTCCATAATCGGTTGCAGCGGATGTACTCATGAGATTTTCGATAATACCCGTCTCAGTCAGGTAGACCCTGTATTTAATGATATCATGCAGGAGACTTGCGTGAGTGTTACCTGGATGAAGTTTTGCGGTCAGGTTTTACGCCTTACAGGTGACCCCGTATACGCAGACTGTATTGAAAATACTTTTTACAATGCTTTTCTCGGTGCTGTAAATACGTATAAAATAGATGTCAAGGTTTCATCTGAAGGAAAAAATTACAGCGGATTTCTTCCTTTTGACAGCTACAGCGCTCTCAGAGCTTTTGAGAAAGGAGTTCTGACGGGCGGTATGAAGGTTATGAGTGACGGAAGCTTTTACGGTTGTTGTGCTTGTATAAGCCCCATGGCATTCGGAACTCTTGCATTCCATACGGTGTTGCGTTCTGAGGACGGAATAATTCTGAATTTTTATCACGACGGAGTTGTTTCCGCAGAGACACCTTCAGGTAAAAACGTAAAATTTAATATGAAAACAGAGTATCCTTACGGTAATTCTGTAAAAATTGCATTAAACTGCGAGGAAGAACAGTTCGTTCTTGCTCTCAGAATTCCTCAATGGAGCAAAATTACTAAAATTAGCCTTAACTTTGAAGATATTTCTGTAGAAAACGGTTATACATCTATCGAAAAAGTATGGAAAACAGGGGATTTAATAGAAATAGAATTCGATTCCCGTGTTTTCCGCATAAATCCTCCCGAAGATTCTCCCTATAAGGAGTCTTATGTTGCTTTACGCAAAGGTGCGTTGATTCTTGCGGCTGACAGACGTCTGGGTATTGACCCCGATGCATTTGTTTCTGTGAAATTCAACGGTGACGGAACGGTTGACGGTGTTTGTGTTTCCAATGACCTTATTCCCGATGCGGAACTTACGGTAGCTGTTCCCACCACAGACGGCGGTGAGATGAAGCTTATAGACTACTCTTCCGCAGGAAAGACTTTCAGCAAAGAATCTACCTATGCCGCGTGGCTTAAAATTCAATAAATAAATCTTTCACCATATTTGTAAATTAAATATGGTGAAATTGTTTATATAAATTAAAATACCGCTATGTAAGCTGTAATTTTCCGATTAGGATACCTTTTTGTCATTATATACAAATAATGAAGACAAATTCCGTTGCTTTTTATGAAAAATATTTTTCAATATCCTATTGCAAAATTATGAATTTTATGGTATAATAGATATATAGTAAAATTTCAATGATTTATTTGCAACAATAAAGCAACATGGTTTTCATTAAAGAAAGGTTGACAACAATGGAACAGTATAGAGGTATTTTCCCCGCAATGGTAACACCCTTTGACGGTAAAGGAGCAATAAACTATGATTCAATGGAAGAGCTTATTGAAAAGTTTGTTTCCGAAGACCTTGACGGGGTCTACATAACGGGCAGTACGGGTGAATTTCCGTTACTTACTTTTGAGGAACGCAAAGAAGTAATCAAGCATGTTTGCGGTTTTGCAGGCAGAAGGCTCAAAACCATTGTTCATGTGGGCTCATCCAATATGATAGAAGCCCAGGGGCTTGCTGAATATGCGGCTGAATGCGGAGCTTCTGCCATATCATCTGTTACACCCTTCTTTTTCAAATATTCGTTTGAGGAAATAAAAGCTTACTATAAGGAACTTGCCGCTGTTGGAATGCCCGTTATAATTTATAATATGCCGAATCTTACAGGAACATCTCTTACTGTGGAAAATATCAAAGAGCTTGCTGAAATTGATAATGTTGTTGGTATGAAGCATACTTCTTCCGATATGTATATTTTAGAGCGAATAAAAACAAAAATGCCCCATTTTACCGTTTTCAGCGGTCCTGATGAAATGTGCCTTTCAGCTTATGCCGCAGGCTCTGACGGTGCTATAGGAAGCAATTATAATTTCATGGGCAGAAGATTTAAGAATATTCTGGATTATTATGATAAACATGAAACTGCTTTGGCTCTTGAAGAACAGCGAAAGGCGAATTCTGTAATTGAGGCTGTTTTGAAAGCGGGGGTAATTCAGAGCATAAAGTATATTCTTAAGCGTAAATATAAGATAGACTGCGGAAATTGCCGTGAGCCATTGGCAGTTCTTTCTGATGAAAATAAACATATTCTGGATGAAGCTATAGATAAGTACCTTTAATGTAAAAAGGTGTACTGTCAATAATTTCAGGGTTCAATCTATTGGGGATATAGATATTTCTTTGTATAACCCGAATGGGCGAGGATAAAATCTATTAAATAATAAAAAGTCATAACTGTCAGAAAGCGACGGTTATGACTTTTGAACTTTTTGTAAACTTATGAATTTTGGTGAGTGTTTTCTACCTTTTGCGTTGTATATATGTGTAGGAAAATAAAAAGAAGGGGAATAAAGCATGTTTAAATTAAATTTATTGGAAGGACTCAAAAATATAAACAAAAATAAGTTTTTAACTGTTTTGTCGGTAATTCTTTTTGCGTTTTTATTTACGCTTCAAGGATATACATATTCCTACTATACCGTAAGTGAAATGCGAAAAGAAAGAGCAGAGTATGAATCAATGAAAGATTATCAAATCTATGTTTTGGGTTGTATAGGAGGTCCGAGTCGAGCATGGGCTCAATGTCCCGAAGATTCTAAGATTGAATCTGCTGAGTTTTTTGAAGATCTGGATAATGCCGAGCATCTTAAATATGTTGTATTACAATTCAGTGGTATACAAATCGAAGATTTTAAAGGAGATCCCGAAACATTTGTTTATTATGAACGGGAGAACGAACCCGATTCTGTATATGCGTTGTATGTGTCGCCGAGCTTTCACCAAACCGAAACCTTAAGAGTAATCGAAGGCAGATATTTTACTGATGAAGATACAGTTTTTGTTGAAGGGAAGCCGCGTGCTATTCTTTTGGGGTATAAATATAAAGGAATTTATGAGGTTGGTGACATACTGCAGTGGCCCTGTGATGGGAATTATCAAGACAGTTATTATTTCCCGGGGCTTGAAGTTATAGGGATTTTAGAGGAAGATACAACAGTATCCGACCGTGCAGGTGTAATTTATGACCTTGATAATTATATAGTTTATCCGAGATTTTTTATTCCGCTATCGGAAAAAGATAATGTTGATGAGAATATTATCCGTTATCTTGCTATGAATTATTCTAAGACTTATACTTCCGGTATTAAAGTCTATATCGATAAAGAATTTGAAGCAGAGGGAAAGGCTGAGTTGCAGGAAGCAATAAACGGTCTCGGTACAATGTCTAAATTTTATATGATCTTAGACAAAAAACAAAGTTTACAAAAAACCAGCGCCCGTACGGAAGCAATAACGCAGTTCGCATTTGGTATCACCGTTGTTTTAATGTTTTTTTCTATATTTACGATACTTTCAGCGGTAATCAGCCGTATTAAAAACAATCTAAAAGACTATTCAATTCATTTATCCATTGGAGCATCACTGAACGATATAATTGCTTTTGTTATTTCTGAAACGGTAATAGTCCTCGTCTGCTCAATGGTTTTGGGTCTGGCTTCAGTTAAGCTTCTTTTAGCCCGTTTGGCAATGCCTTATTATTTCTTCACTTTTATCGGAATTTTTGCGGCTACATCTGTTTTTATTATTCTGCTTTCCGTAATTACCGCAAAGCTTGCACTTAAAAGGTATGATCTTTGTACGTTAATAAAATGACTTCAGTACAATTCTGACTGTTATAATGATTATAAAAAATCGAAACACTGCCCTTCGGACAGTGTTTCGCTGTGTTTAGTTTATTTTTGTTGAATATTTTATACTCTGTCTTCGCTCATTTCAAAAATAAGTTCGCCACCGTTCATCATATCAGTAACAGTCAACTCAAAATCTTCAAGGACTTTGCCGTTGAAGGTTACTTTTTTAGTGTATATTCCATTACCCGTACGTTTTATTGTGAGGTCTGCTTTTGGCAAGTGCATAACAGCTTCTTCGTATCGGGGGGAACCGCATATCATGGTGTTGAAGCCGCTTATGGGGAACAGTCCGAGAACGTTCCAGATATAACAGGAGGAAAGTCCGCCGCTGTCGTTGTTTCCGGGGATACCGCCGCTGCCAGTGGTGAACATATATTCGATTCCCGCGTTGATTATTTCATAATACATATTTCTGTCAACATAGTGGCAGAATGCAGGAGCTTCCATATCTGATTCGTTATTATAACCCTCAAATCTTGAAGATACATCGTCGGGGTTCTTATATCCGAAGAATTTTTCCAATTCCTCGCGGTAGAAGTCTTTGCCCATTTCTGCAATTCTGTCCTTACATTCAGGTGTGGGACGGAATGAATAGTTAAATCTGTTTCCCTCATAATAATCTGAATTTGCTTTGAGAAGTCCGTCTTCATATGCGCCTTTATACATATTTGCAAGCTCGGAGAACTTTTCTTCCTTGTCTTTCATTCCGAAATCAGCGGCAAAATTTGCCATTGTTCTGAATGCACATGTTGCATCTATGAGATGTGCTATTCTGCGGCAGGTTTCGGGATGTCTTACTTCATTTTCAAATCTTGAACCGTCCAATTCCGAAAGCTCAAGGAGCTTTTTATAGTCAGCGTCGATTCCTCTGTAATAAGCATCGGCGATTGAATGTTCAGCAAGCATACAAGCCTGATTGGATTCGTGGTTAAGATTGTTGCAAAGTGTGTAGCAATGTGGGTATACCTTGTTAATTTCGCAGTATCTGCGGAAAGTTTCAAGAATTTTCTTTGTGACTTCGGGATAGAGCGTAAAAACGAAAGGAAACTGGGTCTTGTAAATATCCCACATCGTAGAAAGGTCAATGAAATGAGGGGTTGGATTGTTTTCGTCTTCCTCATAGCCTTCAAGGAAAGATTCTCCTGTAAAGTCGGAGGGTTTTACAAGTGTGTGGTAGAAGTTGGAGTAGAATATCTCCATTTCTCTTGGGTCCTCTGTTTTTATCTCAATTTTCGACAAAGCTTCATTCCATGCGGCAGAAGCATTTTTCTTCATTTCGTCAAAAGATGTGTTTTCATTTTCGGAAAGCTCTACAGCATGAGCCATGCTTTTGTTTGAAGATGTAAGCTTAAGAACCTTTACACCAGCAGCTGTGAAAGTAAATGTTCCCATAAGAGGGTCATGGGAAAATTCTGCTTTTTCCAAAGCTTCGGCAGAGTTTCCGTCCTTGTCGTAAACGCAGGCAGAATCCGCATTTTGGCATTTTACAACGAAATACCATTTTATTCCGTGAAGAATCATTTCTGCACGGATCTCATTTTTGCTGATTACAGAAACTTTTCCCTTGGAAACAGCTTCGGGATCAGGCTGATAAAGTCCGTCATGGGCAAAGTCTATTGAAATATTTGAGTCGGGTTTATCGAAAGTATATCTGTGAAGAACAGCTTTTTCCGAAACAGTCGTTTCGCAAAGAATATCTTCCGTTTTAACGGAATAATATCCCGGTTCTGCTTTTTCGTCCAAAACGGGGCGTTCTTCGTAAGACGGAGTTTTACCGTAGGCGGGGGAAGTAAGGGCGTAGTTATAGTAAACACCGATTGCTCCCGTGCCGCTTTGCTGAAAGTGTGCCATGCCGAAAAATTTGAGTTTATCGTGGAGGTAGTTAATTGGTCCTCCGCAGTTTACTTTATTTATGCCGTAGCCTGTGGGGTATCCTTTTGTGTGCATACAACAGGTATATTTACCGAAGGGAAGCTGTGCTCCCGGATGAGTGTTTCCTGAAATTGCTTTAATAAAATACCAGGTTGCAGCTATTCCTTTGGGTTCGGGAAGGTTGATTTCTCCGTAACCCTGGAATACGTTGACTTTTGAAGTAAAATCTTTCATTTATATGTTTAGTCCCCTCTCTTATATTCGTTCTTCGTTCATTTCAAAAACAAGTTCTCCGCCATTCATCATGTCTGTAACTTTCAATTCAAAATCTTCGAGAACCTTTCCGTTGAACGTTACCTTTTTTGTGTAGATGCCTTTTCCGCTTCGTTTGATTACAAGGTCAGCTTTGGGCAGGTGCATTGTTACTTCTTCAAACTTAGGTGTTCCGCAAATAAGTGTATTGAATCCGCTTATGGGGAAAAGTCCGATAACATTCCAGAGATAGCAGGACGAAAGCGATCCGCTGTCGTTGTTTCCCGGAATACCACCGCTTCCTGATGTAAACATGTACTCAACGCCTGCGTTTATAACCTCGCAATACATATTTCTGTCAACATAGTGACAGAAAGCAGGTGCTTCCATGTCGGACTCGTTGTTATAACCTTCAAATCTGTTTGTTACATCGTCGGGATTGGTGTAACCAAAAAATCTTTGCAAAACATCTTTATAGAATTCCTTCCCATATTGTGCAATTCTTTCTTTACATTCAGGTGTAGGACGGAAAGAGTAGTTGAAGTGAGACCCTTCATAATAGCTTGCATTTGATTTAATAAGACCGTTTTCGTAAACACCTTTATACAGATTAGCAAGTTCAAGAAACTGTTTGTGTTTTTCGTCAAGGCCGAAATCCTTTGCCATGTTGGAAAGAATTCTGTACGCGCCTGTAATGTCAACTATTGCTGCTGCTCTGGGAATTCCGATGTGACAGTTTCTTACTTCGTCTTCATATTTCTTGCTGTCAGTTTCCGCATATTCAAAGAGTTTTTTGAAGTCCACATCAATACCTCTGTAGTATGCGTCCCCGATAACGTGCTCTGCCAGAAGACAAGCCTGATCTTTGCAAGTGGAAAGGTTATCTGTCAATAAGTAACAATGGGGGAATTCTCCTGTAACTTCATAGAATCTGCGGAAGTTTTCCATTATTTTTTTGCCCATTTCGGGGTAAAGTGTAAGAACCAAGGGGAGCTGGGTTTTATAAATATCCCACATTGTTGCATAGTCCAGAATATTGGGTACGGGGTCTTTGCCCTCTTCGTCGTACCCCTCAATAAAACATTCTCCTGTGAATTCCGCAGGTTTTACAAGGCTATGGTAGAGGTTTGAATAGAAAATTTCCTCTTGTTTTTTATCGTCTGTTTTTATTTCAATTTTAGACAAAACTTCATTCCAGGCATCGGAAGCCTCTTGCTTCATCTCGTCAAACGACGTGTTTTCGTTTTCGGAAAGGGATATTGCGTGTTCCATGCTTTTATTTGAAGTTGCGAGCTTGAGTATTTTCACACCTTCGGTTTCAAATGTAAATGTTCCGATTAGCGGATCGTGGGAAAAATCTGCTTTTTCCATGACATTTGCACAGTTTCCGTCCTTATCATATGTGCATGAGGAATCGGCGTCATTGCATTTTACAACAAAATACCATTTAATGCCTCTGATTATCATTTCCGCACGGATCTCGTTTCTATTTACAGCTTCAACTTTTCCCTTTGTAACTTCTTTCGGGTCAGGTTGATAAAGACCGTCGTGACCGAAATCAATTGAAATGTTGGAATTGGGATTGTCAAAGGTGTATCTGTGAAGAACCGCCTTTTTTGAAACGGTAGTTTCGCAGAAGATTCTTTCTGTCTTAACTGAATAATATCCAGGTTCGGCTTTGTCCCAAAGAACGGGTCTTTCACCGAAGAAGGGTTTTTCACCGTAAGCTGGAGAGGTGAGTGCGTAATTGTAATATGCTCCGATCGTACCCGTGCCGCTTGGATGGAAATGAGCCATTCCGAAGAATTTGAGTTTATCATGGAGGTACTGCATTGGAGGCTCGCTTGTTACTCTGTTGATTCCGTAACCTGTGGGGTAACCCTTTGTGTGGAGGCAGCAGGAGTATTTTCCGAAGGGAAGCTGTGCTCCCGGATGAGTGTTTCCTGAAATTGCTTTTATAAAATACCAAGTTGCTGCTATTCCTTTGGGTTCGGGAAGGTTAATTTCTCCGTAACCCTGGAATACATTAACTTTTGAGGTGAAGTTTTTCATTTTGTTTTACTCCTTTTTGATTTTTTCGGAATATTCTTCCCATACTTTGCGGATATCTGCCCAATCTTCCTCCGTAAAGCTGAATTCACGGGAGTTTCCGACCATATAAATATCGGGAATACCCAATTCTACTGCTCTGAGACAGTATTCCTTTGCTTCTCTGTAATTTGAACGGTTGGAAGAGTCTGTATCTATAAGTGCATGGGGCATTGCCGCATGGAACATTTCGCATCTGTATTGCATTACGGGCATCATGGAACGCATACTGTCTCTGTAATCGTGGATTCGTACCTGATCTGTAATTTCCGCAAAATAAGGGTGGGAACAGCTGTTGTTGATAAGAGCATCGGGTTTTACTGCTTTTGCGGCATTGTAGAACAGCTCCATCATTCGTTTTACAAGCTCTATACCGTAAACGCCTTTTTCGTAAGTGGAAATATTTCTGTTCATGAAAATACAGTTGACAAAATCAAGCTTGAATCCGTCGCAGTTGAAGCATCCTTCTTCCGATGAAAGCAGTTTTCGCACAGTTTCATAAAGTCTTTTTTGATATTTGGGATTTGTGGGGTCTGCGGCGTAGGGTTGCTGTTCGAGAGTTAAACATTCGTCTGCATCAAGTCCTTCGGAGTTCCAGACCTTTACCCAAAGTACAACTTTTCTGCCCTTTGCATGTTGAGCCTCTGTAAATGCTCTCATGTCATGCCATTTTTTCTGGTCGGGCAACAGCTCACCGTATTTGCCTTGCCATTTATCGTCTATTATCATTACCGTGGGATGAAGGTCAAGCTCATCCAATCGGTCACTCATTTTTTCATAGAACTGCTGACAAGCGGCATCTTTATGGTCAATATTCATCTGTGGACCGCCTGTTTCAACCTGATCGCCCCAACCGCAGTATATTGGACCTTTCCACCAACGGTATTTTTCTTCTTTCCCTCTGACACAGAAGCCTTTTTCGTAGTTGAATTCTGCGTATTTCTTTACTGCATCCGTATCGCTTTCGGCAAATCCGCCCCAAATACCTTGGGACTCCCATTCACCGCGGACTTCTGTCTTTCCGTCAAGCGTTATTTCAAAATGACAGCGGTTGTTGTGGTTTTTATATAAAAATCTGTTGAAGTTATACTGACATTTTCTTGCAATAAGTCCGATTCCCGTCCAGCCTTTTATGCCGACTGTCCAGAATGGATATACAAAGGGCGGTGGAGTCATGAACCCCATTCCTATATTGCAGTCGTGGTTTATGAACCTTGTCATTCGTTCTCTGTCAAAATTTGCGGCTTCGGGAAGTGCATATCCCGCAACTTCATATTTTGAGCCGGGATAACTGCTGTCGTGAGCACCCATAAAAAACTGAATCGCTTCGGGGTTTCCGTTTCCGTAAACCTTGACTCTGAAATAGAAACAGTTTTGGAAAATATCCAATATATAGATTTTTTTATGCCAGAGCTCACTTGCGGCAATCCATTCAAAGCGGAAACCGTCATCTGTTTCTGTTACCGTAGGGTCTCTTAAAAACATATCCTTATCGGAGTTTTCACTTGTTGGTATACGGCATTGAATGGGAAAAGAAAATACGGTAACTCCTTCTTGGGTCATTTCAAAGCGGTCTTTGTATACCGTGATTTTATTGGAATCAAAATTAAAGTCTTTAATATACATAAATTTTGTCTCTGTTATATCAATGAAATAAGATGGTCTATCTGCTCTTCTGTTGTTAAATGGGTGGTTACAAGGCGTATTACTTCTTTATCCTCTTCCCAATAGTGGAGCGAGTATTCTTTTGTAATGCGGGCAACCGTTTCGTGGTCAATTATACAGAAAAGCAAGTTTGACTGGACTTTATATGCTGTTTTGATACCTTTTTCCGCAAGCTTTTTCTCCAGAAGCTTTGCCATATCTGTGGCGATCTTTCCGTGCTTGAACCAAAGTCCGTCTCTCAAAAGCTCTACGAGCTGAACGCTGAGGAATTTTGATTTTGAAAGATGCTGCAGAGACTGCTTTTGTGAGTAAGTCAGATTTCGTGCAAATTCTTTTCTTCTGAAAATAACCATTTCACCGAACATTGCACCTGCTTTCGTGCCTCCGAAGGTGAAAGCGTCAATATCGGGATATTCTATCATTGTTCTGATGTCTGTGTCGAGAGATGCAATTGCTGTGAAAAGTCTTGCACCGTCGAGATAAACGTACATTCCGTTTTCGTGTGCGTAATCACAGATAGCCTTGAGTTCATCGGGAGTGTATACTGTTCCGAATTCAGTAGGTTGAGCCAAAGTGATTACTTTGGGCAGATATTTATGATTTATATGCTGTTTTTTCAATTCTTCTATGAGTTCAACGGTTATTTTTCCGTCAGGGGAGGGAATTGTTAAAATCTTATTTCCGAGGTTATATTCAAAAGCTCCTGCTTCATATGTATGAACGTGTGTCTGTTCGGCACATATGATGCTGTCCCAACGGTCAAGCATTGCTTTTAATGCGATTATATTTGCGGCAGTTCCGTTCATCGCAAAGGTTGTATATATTTTATCTGTAAAATTTTGCTGCATCAGCTCCGTAGCCTTTTCTGCGTAGGATTCAACGCTGTATCCTCCGTCAACGGGTTCAGTATTTGCTTTTATTATTGCATTAAGGATATCTTCATGGGTGTTTATCCAAACTTCACCTCTGAAATCGTTAAGCATTGGTTTTTACTCCTTTTTAATCTTTATTTATTGGGCAGATAATTGCCATAAGTGATTCTACCGTGTCGTGCAACATTTTTACCTGCTCTGTTTCTGCTGCTTTATAGTAAACCTCTTTGCCTTCACGGCGACTTACAATAAGCCCTGAAGTTTTAAGTATCTTAAGGTGATGGGATACTGCAGGACTTGACATTTCCATCATTGCTGATATATTGATAACGCAATCTTCGCAATGAAAGAGGATCCAGAGTATTTTCAGTCTGTTTTTATCTCTCAGCAGGTCAAAAAGATCGGCAACAGTTTCAAAACTGCTGTCCTGAGGCATTTTATCAAAGACTTCTGCTGTTTTCTTGCCGTGGTCATGGGGTAAATCTCCGTGTGACAAGGGTAAACCTTCTTTCTTCGCCCGAATATTATTCTTCTTATAATTATATCATAAATCTCAACTTAAATAAAGTGTCTAACTGTAAACTTTTGCGAAACTTGAAAGAAATCTCATCTGTCCTATTGACAATAGAATATTTTTGTGTTATAATACGATTAAACAACTGTTTAATCGTTTAATCGAAAGGGAGAAACATTATGAACAAAATTTATAAGATCGAGGTCGATTGTGCAAACTGCGCAAACAAAATGGAGGTTGCCGCAAATAAAATTTCGGGAGTAAAAAGTGCTTCTGTGAATTTTATGGCTTTGAAAATGAATGTCGAGTTTGAAGATAGTGCTGACGTTAAAAAGGTAATGGCTGAAGTTTTAAAAGCCTGCAGAAAAATAGAGCCCGATTGTGAGATTTATTTTTAAGAAGGTTTCAATATGACACGAAAACAGAAAAAGTGGCTTGTGAGGATAATTGTTTCCGCTGTACTGCTTGTTGCTGCGAATCTTATTCCCGTTGGTGGAATTTGGAAATTCTTCATTTATATTATTCCGTATTTTGTTATAGGTCATGACATTTTAAAAAATGCGTTTTTGGGTATCATACAAGGTCAGGTTTTAGATGAAAATTTCCTTATGGCAATAGCTACTGTAGGTGCATATGTCATAGCTGCAACCCGTACGGGGGATTATAACGAAGCCGTTGCCGTAATGCTTTTTTATCAGATAGGTGAGTTTTTCCAGAGTTATGCAGTAGGAAAGAGCCGTAAAAACATTACTCAACTTATGGATATCCGTCCCGATTATGCAAATGTGGAAATTGCTGGGGAGATCGTAAAGGTTGGTCCCGATGAAGTCCTTACAGGCTCGGTCATAACTGTATATCCCGGTGAGAAGATTCCCATAGACGGTGTTGTTGCGGAAGGGGAGTCTTCCCTTGATACTGTTGCGCTGACAGGTGAAAGTGTACCTAAAAGTGTTTCTGTTGGGGATTTTGTCATAAGCGGCTGTATAAATATGACGGGACTTTTGAAAATCAGAACAACAAAGGAATTCGGAGAATCGACCGTTTCAAAAATCCTTGATATGGTTGAAAATGCAAGCTCCCGAAAGTCAAGGTCTGAAGCTTTTATAAGTAAATTTGCCCGTATTTATACGCCTGTTGTTTGTATATCAGCCTTGATTCTTGCAATTGTTCCACCTTTGGTCAGACTTCTTTTCATGGGACTTTCTCCCGAGTTCGGTGATTGGATATACAGAGCATTGACTTTCCTTGTAATCAGTTGTCCCTGTGCTTTGGTCATAAGTATTCCCCTCAGCTTTTTTGCGGGTATAGGCGGCGCGAGTAATTCGGGAATTCTCATAAAAGGGTCGAATTATTTTGAAGTTCTTGCAAAAGCAGATACTGTAGTTTTTGATAAAACAGGCACTTTGACTAAGGGTGTTTTTGAAGTTACGGATTTTTATGCCGAAAACGGAAATGAAAATGAGCTTTTTGAAATTGCCGCATTGGCAGAGAGCTCTTCAAAGCATCCGATAGCTTTGAGTATTTGTAAAAAATACGGTAAGAAAGCGGATTTTTCTAAGGTTAAAAATATACAGGAGGTCAGCGGAGGCGGTATCTGTTGCGAAATAGACGGAAAATCTGTTGCTGTTGGTAATTCTAAGCTGATGATGTCCGTGGGTATAACTTATAAAGAGCCTGTATCTGTGGGAACAGTTGTTCACGTTGCTTTTGACAGGAAATATTTGGGGCATATCGTGATTTCTGACGTTGTAAAAAGTACATCTGTACAGGCGATAAAGTCTTTGAAAAACAGCGGTATCACCAAAACTGTCATGCTTACAGGTGACAGTGCTGATGTTGCTAAAGCTGTTTCCGAAAATCTTGGACTTGACGAATATTTCAGTGAGCTTTTGCCCGATGAAAAAGTTGAAATTGTGGAAAACCTACTGAAAGATAAAAAAGGTTCATTGGTGTTTGTAGGCGATGGTATAAACGATGCTCCCGTACTTTCCAGAGCGGATGTCGGTATTGCAATGGGGGCGATAGGGTCTGATGCTGCTATTGAATCTGCGGATGTTGTTTTAATGGATGATGATCCCCTTAAGGTTTCAAAGTCCATAATGATTGCGCGTAAAGTAATGAGCATTGTATATCAGAATATAGTTTTTGCCATTGGAATAAAGTTTATTTGTCTTATTTTAGGTGCATTAGGGTATGCTGATATGTGGCTTGCGGTTTTTGCAGATGTTGGAGTCATGGTTATTGCGGTTCTCAATTCCATAAGGGCTCTGTTTGTTAAGAAGTTATGATTTTTTTGAAGTGAAAAACTCTTTTTATAAAGAAAGGGTTTTTTCGCTTCTTTTTATTTAAAATTGAAAATGATTGAATTTGAAAAACGATTTGTCACAACTCTGCCGTAATTAGGGTGTATAATATAGTCACAAAGGTCAAAGATAGTCAAAGTCAAAAAAACTAACTTTGACAGGAAAGGTGGATAAGCGTATGAGAGCAAGTGACATAATCAGTGCATTTATAATGGAAATGCTTGAGGATGCAAACGGCGAGGTTGAATTGAAGAGAAATGAGCTTGCACAACAGTTCAATGTGGTACCAAGTCAGATAAATTACGTTATTTCTTCGCGATTCACCCCCGAACAGGGATTCAGGATCGAGAGCCGACGAGGTGGGGGAGGTTACATCCGAATATGCAGAATAAATTCGGACAGAAGTACCCAACTCATGCATATAATTAACAGTATAGGTTCTTCATTGAGTGCTTTTGATGCTCAGGTGTTTTTAAAGAATATGTATGATTACGGATATATTGATGAAAAAGTTTTTAATCTTGTCAGTGCGGCTGTTTCCGACAATACTCTGTCGGAGATACAACAGCCACAACGTGACAGAATAAGAGCCACTTTGGCAAAAGCTTTACTTATGAGAGCTTAAGAAAGGATGATTTTACCATGTTATGTGAAAACTGCAAAAAAAATAACGCTACAACATATTTTAAACAGAATATCAACGGCAATATTCAGGAGGTCTACCTCTGCTCCGAATGTGCTGCAAAGCTTGATATGGGGGGGATGTCATCTTCATTGTTTGATTTCTTCATGCCGAGTCAGTTCCGTGTAAGAGCTGAACGTGAACAGAAAAAATGCGGTTGCGGAACAACTTTTTATAATATTTCCAAAACGGGGAAGGTTGGCTGTCCCGATTGCTATGAAACTTTCAGAAATGAACTTGCAGCTGTTCTTAAAAAGATAAATGGGGCAAAACAGCATACAGGCAGATGCCCACAGCGTTTTGAAAACGGAAAAACCGAAGATAAAAAGGTTGCTCAACCGGAAGTTAAAGAAGAAAACCTTGAAGCAAAGCTCAGAAAAGAGCTTGAGAACGCTATCAAGTGCGAAAATTTTGAAGAAGCCGCTAAGCTCAGAGATCAGATAAAGGCTTTGAAGGAGGAAAAGGGAAATGAACAGCAGTAATATTCTTTCAACACGAATAAGATTTGCAAGAAATCTTGAATCGACCCCATTCCCCGCAAAGCTTTCCCCCGAAAAGAAAAAGGAGCTTTTGCTTAAAGTAAAGGATACTGCAAAAAGTCTTTTCCCCAATCTTGACTATATTGATGCAATGCAATTGACAACTTCTCAGGCAGGGACTTTAATGGAAGAACGGCTTATCAGCCCCGAATTTGCAAATAAAAGAGAGGGCGCAGGACTTCTGCTTTCAAAAGATAAAAGTATTGCAATAATGCTCAACGAAGAGGATCATTTGCGAATACAAACCTTTGAAAAAGGGTATGCTCTTGACAAGGCATTCAAAAGGGCTGTGGATACAGATATTGCTCTTGATAAGGAATTGAAATTTGCATACAGTTCCGAACTCGGATACCTTACGCATTGTCCAACAAATCTCGGCACAGGAATGAGAGCCTCTGTTCTTGTTCATCTGCCTGCTTTGACGGACAGCGGAGTTATAAATAAAACGCTGTCTCTTATTGGTCAGTACGGTTTTACTGTCAGGGGTATTTACGGTGAAGGAACCCGATCCGAAGGTGGACTTTATCAGATCTCAAATCAGATATCCATCGGTCTTACGGAAGAGGAAATTCTTGAGCGTCTCGGTGAAATTTTGGAAAAAATAGAAGAAAACGAAACAACACTAAGGGATAAGTATAAAGAAAATATCGAAGTTCAGGATAGAATTTTCAGAGCTTACGGTATTTTAAGTAACGCAAGAACGATCTCTTCAAAGGAAGCCGTAAATCTTATTTCAAAAGTACGTTACGGTGTTGAAGCGGGACTTCTTAAGCTTGATCTTGGAAATCTCGATAATCTTTTAGTAAGAATTCAACCCTACAGCTTGGGTGAAAATGACCCTCATCAGCGTGATATAAAACGCGCTCAGATAATCAGAGGAAGTCTTGCGTAATAATCATTTTTTGTTTAAGGAAAGAAGGTTTTTATATAATGAATCATTTTTCAGATAAAGGCACAACAGCTTTGAATCTTTCTGTGGAAGCTGCACGTCAGCTTGGTCACGCATATGTAGGAACGGAACATCTTCTTTTGGGTCTTTTAAAAACGGAAGGTTGTGTTGCTTCATCCGTTCTTGAAGAAAATAATATTACCGCAGAATATGTTATAAACAAAATAGTCGAAAACGTAGGTTCGGGAACTCCCACAAATGTTTCGGGTAATGACCTTACACCGAGAATGAAAAGAATTCTTGAACAGAGTGCAAGAGAGGCGGCTCAGACCGGCAGAAAGGTTATCGGAACAGAGCATCTTTTAATTGCATTGCTCAGAGAACGTGACTGTGAGGCGTTGAGAATTATAAGCGAAGCGGCTGATCCGAAAGAAATTTATAATTCCGTATTGAAAGCAATGAATATTCAGCCCTCAAACGGAGATAAGAAAAACCCTGTCAGCGGCGGGAATAAAAAGGGATCGACCCCAACTCTTGACTCTTTCGGCAGAGATCTTACGGAAATGGCTTCCGAGGGGAAGATCGACCCCGTAATAGGCAGAAGTGATGAGATCGACAGAGTAATTCAGATACTCAGCCGCAGAACTAAAAATAATCCTTGCCTTATCGGTGAACCAGGTGTGGGTAAGACAGCTATTGCTGAAGGTCTTGCACAACATATTGTTGAAGGTCTTGTTCCCGAAACTCTTAAAGGAAAGAGAGTTGTAACTCTTGATATTGCGTCGATGATCGCAGGGTCAAAATACAGAGGTGATTTTGAGGAGCGTATCAAGAATGCGATTGACGAGGTTACCAAAAACGGAAACGTGATTCTTTTTATTGACGAGCTTCATGTTCTCATTGGTGCAGGTTCTGCGGAAGGCGCTGTTGACGCGGCAAATATTTTGAAGCCCTCTCTTGCAAGGGGCGAGATACAGGTCATCGGTGCGACAACTTTGGACGAATATAAGAAGCATATTGAAAAAGATGCCGCTTTGGAACGCCGTTTTCAGCCCATTATTGTAAATGAACCGTCCGCTGAGGATGCTGTAAAGATACTCAAGGGAATCAGAGATAAATATGAGGCTCATCACAAGGTTAAAATTACAGATGAAGCTGTAGAGGCTGCAGTTAAATTGAGCAAACGCTATATTCAGGACAGATTCCTGCCCGATAAAGCCATTGACCTTATGGATGAGGCTGCATCAAAGTTGAGAATTAAAAATCTTACAACTCCTCCAGACCTTAAGGCTATGGAAGAAGAGATATCTGTAATTTCCGCTAAAAAGGAAGATGCGGTAAAGGCGCAGAATTTTGAAGATGCTGCAAAATTCCGTGATGAGGAAAAGCAAAAGATTGCAGATCTTGAGGAAATGAAGAAAAAATGGGCTGAAAGTAAGTCCTCTGAAAAGCTTGTGGTTACGGAAAATGAGATCGAAGAGATCGTTTCCATGCAGACGGGAATCCCCGTAAGCAAGATCGCCTCAGGTGAAAGTGAAAGACTCCTTCATATGGAAGAAATCTTGCATAAACGTGTTGTTGGTCAGGATGAAGCTGTCACAGCAGTTGCAAAGGCAATCAGAAGAGGTAGGGTAGGGCTTAAAGACCCCAAACGCCCTGTGGGTTCATTCCTTTTCCTCGGTCCTACTGGTGTCGGTAAGACAGAGCTTTCAAAAGCCCTTGCGGAAGTCATGTTTGGGGATGAAAACTCTATCATCAGAGTGGATATGTCCGAATATATGGAAAAACACACCGTTTCAAGACTTATCGGTTCTCCTCCGGGATATGTGGGCTTTGAGGATGGCGGACAGCTTACGGAAAAAGTTCGCAGAAAACCTTATTCTGTAATCCTTTTTGATGAGATCGAAAAAGCTCATCCCGATGTATTCAACGTAATGCTTCAGATACTTGATGACGGTATGGTTACTGATGCAAAGGGTAGAAAGATCGACTTCAAAAACACCGTTATCGTTATGACAAGCAATATCGGTGCAAAGAATATTACAGAACAGAAAAAATTTGGTTTTGCTCCCGAAGAGGAAAGCTTTACCAAGACACAAGAAAGCATCAGAAATGACGTTATGGCTGAGCTGAAACGTAATTTCCGTCCGGAATTCCTTAACAGAATTGACGACATAATTGTGTTTAAACAGCTCAATAAGGACGATATCAAGCAAATTGCTGTGAAGATGACCGCTTCTGTGGTAAAACGTCTTGCAGATATGGGAATAACTCTTACTGTAGATGATTCCGCAATCGAACTCCTTTCTGAAAAGGGCTTTGACGTTATCTACGGTGCAAGACCTTTGAGAAGAGCTATCCAGTCAATGCTTGAAGATAAAGTTGCAGAAAAAATGCTTGAAGGTGTTCTGACTAACGGCAGTGCGGCTGTGGCTTCCGCTGAAGACGGGAAGATCGTTTTTAAATAAATGGTTTTTATAAATAAATGTTGGGTTAATCTCAACATTTATTTTTGCTCATATTAAGTGGCGTTGAACGCAAAAATCGGCTCTGTGTACTCTAACGACACAGAGCCTTAAAATTTTGATTGCTCAGTAAATATTTTTTATTCTTTTTCTGCAGAAAACAAAGCATCAATAACTTTTTCATAGGGCCAGGTTAAAGTTTCTCTTTCAAAAACAGTAAAATCCCAGCCGTCATCGAAAATAACAAGCTTTATATCGTACTTTTTGGCGGTTTTGGAATAGAAGCTTATATATTCGGAACGCTCTTCTTCGGTAGCTCTGTCAACAACTCCAAACTCTCCTACAATAACCGGAACGCCGAGTTCGTCAATAAAACGGGTTTTTACTGAATGTAAAATTGAATCAAGTTCTTTTTCGTCTTCCTCTCCACCCCATTCGTTTCGAAAATCCGTTGAACCGAGATTTGTTTCGTTAAAACAGAATTGTACAGGAACATAGCAATGTACTGCAGCTAAAAGATGGTTATCAGCAGGATCTTTCGGCAAATCAAACATTTTATTGTACTCATAAGAATATGTAGCCGCAATCGGGTTTAATACAAGGTTTCTTGTTTCATTGTAACCACCGCTTGCACGTACTGTATCTACAAAAATCTGACAGAAAGACTCGTGAACAGTTATATGTTTATCTTTAATAGATGCGCCCCATCCTCCCGCAGGTAAAAGCTCATTTAATCCTTCAAACAAAAGTCTTTCATCATAATCAACAAATCTGGCAGCAACCTGTTCCCATATTCTGCGATAAATGGCGCTTTGCTCTTCAAATGTCTTAGGTTCAGCTGTTGCCCAGACACAACCTGTTGCGGTTAAAAGGCAATATACATCAGCTTCCATACAATAGTCAACGATTTCAACAACTCTGTCAAGCCACAACTTATCTATATTTCCGGAAGAGTCCATATGGTTATTATACGATACCTGGACTCTGATAAGATTAAAGCCTTTATCTCGAACGGCATTTATCATTTCTTGAGTCGTAATCGGATTTCCCCATGCGGTTTGTGCAGAATTTATGTCTTCGAGTGTGCTTTCTGTAAGGGAGGTTGGTTTAATATGTCCCTCGTTGTAATAGCTCATTGCCAGACCCAGATTCCAGCCGTAAGTCATATTTTCAACAAATTCAAAGGCTGTTTCACAAACCGGAAAATCCACTTCCGGGATAAAGCTGAGTAATTTTGACATGTCGACACGACTGCAGGATGCAGTTGAAAAAACAACTATAACACACATAGCCATTGTTAAAATTCGTTTCATAAGTAATTCCTCTTTTTTACTTGTATTTATCTTGTGAATTTATAATGTACAGTAGGCTTCTTGGTGAAAACAATGTCTGCATCAAGGATCTTTATTTTTATTGATTTGATCGAGCTTAAAGTTCTTGCAGCTGTTGCAGCATATATTTTTCCTGCCCCTGCTTTTTTCAAAGCTTCGGCACAGGCGTTCAAGGTTGAGCCTGTTGTAAGGATATCGTCAATTATGAGAAAAGATTTTCCTTTCAGGTCAATTCCTTTTGGGACATAAAATGCGGATTTTATGTTTTCTTTACGTTCCAAACGTGTTTTGCATTTACTCTGTGACTTTATACCGCGTTTTTTCTTCAAAGCGTCGGAAAAATATTCCAGTTTGCATTTCTTTGCAATATCTTTTGCCAGAAACATTGATTGGTTATAAAGTCTGTTAGTTGCATATTTCCCGTTCGGTACGTTGATTATATAATCGACTGACATGAACTCCTTGTCTTTTTGTATAAGCTCTGCCAATTCCTTTGCTATATAGCGACCCGCCTGAGCATTATTGTTGTATTTCAAATTTATCAATGCTTTCCTTAATGTCCCATCGTATATAAAAAGGCTTTTTACTTTGATTACATGTGTCAGAACAATCTCGTTATCAGTCAGTCTTTTTACTGTTTTTCTGCAGTCACAGCAGAAATCGTCATCGTAAAACAACGGAAGAGTCTCTCCACAGGAGATACAGTGTCTGCAGAAAAGGATATCGGTAAGAGACGGAATTTTACTCATCTTCAACCGCCTGAAGCATCATGTGCTTAAGCCCGCAGTAGCGTTTGTCACCCGAAACATTATCTACCATTTGCTTTAGCCTGTAAGGTGAGCCCAGAACTATCAAAAGCTGCTTTGCTCTTGTTACTGCGGTGTAAAGAAGGTTTCTTGTAAACAGAATATCAGCACCGTCAAGCAACGGAAGGATTACTGCTTTGAATTCGCTTCCCTGGCTTTTGTGTACCGTTATTGCATACGCAGGTTCTATCTCGTCAAGATTTTCCATTGTATATGTAACCGTCTTGTCGTCGTACCGAACTCTTACAGCGCCGTCTTCTCTGTCCACTCTTTCAATTATACCGATATCTCCGTTAAATACACCGTTGTCGAAATCACCATTATCCTTTTCCACTTCAATATCATAGTCATTTTTTATTTGCATGACTTTATCACCTGTTCGGAAGACTAATTCTCGGAAATTTATTTCATCCTTATTGAAGCTTTTGGGGTTTGCTGCTTCTTTTAGATGATTATTCAACGCCATAGTTCCAGTTTCTGTCTTTTTTGTAGGGCAGATTATCTGAATATCTTCAAGCGGGTCGAAGTCATATGCGTTTGGCAGTCTGTCTGTATATAAAGACACTAATTTCTCTGTCAGTTCGTTGGGAGTATCCGCACGCATGAAAAAGAAATCGTTTTTTGTTTCCGTGCAGATGGGAAATTCACCGTGTATGATCTTGTGAGCGTTTGTTACTATAAGGCTTTCTCCCGATTGGCGGAATATTTCATTAAGTTCAACAACCTTTACAAGTTTGCTGTTGATGATATCCTTGAATATTGTTCCCGGTCCGACAGGTGGAAGCTGATTTGCGTCTCCTACCATAATAAGGCGTGAAGAGAGAGGTATTGCTTTTAACAGGCTGTCAAACAGCGGTAAGTCAACCATTGAAGCTTCGTCAATTATAATGACCTCATGCGGAAGGGGATTGTCTCTGTTTCTTTGGAAGGATGGCTCAGAGTCTCCTGCACCAATGCCGTATTCAAGAAGTCTGTGTATGGTTTTTGCTTCTTTTCCCGTAAGCTCTGTCATTCGTTTTGCAGCTCTTCCTGTGGGGGCAGCCAATGCAAAGGTTATGCCTTTTGCTTCAAGATTTGCGATTATTCCGTTCAGAGTTGTTGTTTTACCTGTACCCGGTCCTCCTGTAAGAACCATTATCTGATGACATAAACTTTCGTATATTGCTTCTTTTTGACGTTCCGCAAAGGATATACCTTTTGTTGTTTGTATGTATTTTATATCCGCTTCCGGATTGCCGTCGTAAGGTCTTGAAAATTTCGAAGCCAGAACTATCCTTTCGGAAACGTCTTTTTCGCAGTGGTATACCCATGAAAGATATATTCCGTTTGTGTTTCCGATCTTTTCTTTGTAAATCACCTTGCCATCGTTAATGAGCTTATCCAATATTTCGTTTATAAGGATTGCTGACGTTCCAAGCAAAAGCTCTGCAACCTCAACTAATTTTTCACGTGGCTGGAAAGTATGTCCGTTGGCGTTCAGATTATGTGTAAGAATGTATAAAATACCTGCCTCCACTCTGTAAGGGCTGTCTGTGCTGTATTCCATTCTTTTTGCAATGGTATCTGCACGGTTAAAGCCTATACCCTGAATATCACAAAGGCTGTAGGGATTGTTTCTTACAACATCATAGGCGTTAAGTCCCCATTTTTTATAAATCTTAAAAGCTACCGTTGGGGTCATTCCGAACTGCTGAAAGTAAAGAAGTATCGTTTTTATGCCGAGGTTTTCCTGCATTGACTGAGATATTGTCTGAGCCTTCTGCAGTGATATTCCTTTGATCTCCGCAAGTTTTTCTGGATAGTTTTCAATGATGTCAAGACTTTCGGGTCCGAATCTTTTTATTATGTTTTTTGCGGTGGCTTCCCTTATTCCTTTTATTATTCCCGAAGACAGATACCTGAGCATTGCCGTTTCCGTTACGGGAAGGCTTGATGTGAATGAGTCAACCTTGAATTGTTTTCCGAAAGTATTATGTGTTGTGTAGTCTCCTTCAACCTCAATTTGTTCGCCCTCGGCAATTTTCGGCATGATACCTACAACGGTAGTGATTCCTTCCTTTGTTTCAAGTTCAAGGACTGTATATCCGTTTTCGGGGTTTTTATATATGATTCTGTCGATAATTCCGTTAAGTATCACAGGTTTTCCTCTTTCAATCTTCGTGTTTAAGTGTTATTATCACAACTTCGGGGGTTATAAATCTGAATGGAATAACTGAAGGTCCCAACCCTGAAGTGACTATGAGCTTCTTGTTTTTTCCGTACACACCGTAAGTGTATTTAGGTAAAAAATATTGGGGGGAAAATCTTTCTCTTACTTTTGCCCCTGCACCGGGAGCGAAAATGCCCTGGCCGTTGGGCAAACGGATTATCCCACCGTGAATATGTCCCGAAAGCATAAGCTCGGGTCTTACGGTAACGGTGTCAAAGCTGTTGGGGTCGTGCATCAGGAATATATTGAATGCATCTTTTTCGTAGTTTGGCTCGACTGAGCCTTTGTCATCCCAGCTTGCACCGGAGATATTTATATAGTTTTCGCTGTTTTTTGCAAAAAGTCTAGCTCCGTCACCGTGAAGATTCAGAACACCAAGCTCCTTCATTGCTTTTTTATATTCATCATAGCCTTTGTAATTTTTTGTCTGGGATTCACAGTCATGATTCCCTTCGGCAGAGAATACGGGAGCAACAGCGGTGAGCTTTTCAATAAATCCGAGATAACGTGAATTGTCTATCTTTGCGTGGTGCATATCTCCGCCGAGCATAATAACATCGGGTATATTTTCCTCTATCATTTTTACAATAAGCTCGTTATGTCCGAAAGGAAATTCCCTGTCGTGAAGGTCTGAAATAAAGGCTATTGTAAAACCGTCAAATTCCTTCGGTAAGCATTTGTATTTTAAGGTATAATCAATTTGTTTAAGTCTGAGCTGCATTTCTTTTTTTCCTTTTAATTTTTTTAAATCTTGTTACCCTATATTATAAATTACTTTATATAAGTATTTGCAAAGAGAAAACAAAGTTTTATTGAACAAGAATCCAATAGCTGTTTTTTTGGTTTTCATTTGGAAATTTTTGTGTCAACTATATGTTTTGACTTTACTTTTAAGTGAATCTGGTGTATAATGTTATATATGGGATTATATCCTGAAACAGGTAATTAAAGGAGCTACTCATGTTTTTTGAGCTTATCGGCAGTTCTTACGAATTTAATGAAATTTTATATATCGTCGGTCATTTTGCCGTCGCATCCCTTTTTGCTGTCTGGCTCCATGCTGTCGGTCACAGAATAATGCAGGCGATCTGCATGGGTAAAGACTTTGATAAGTCCGTTAAAGAGAGTATAAATCCTCTTAGGGTCTTTCAGCCGAAAAATCTTTTTGCCGTAGCCGTGCTGTTTGTGTTTTCATTTACAAAGCTTGATGAGGTGAATGCGCCTTGTCTTTCGCGTTTCAGAAATATGCTTATATCTTTTTCGGGTGTTCTTGCAAACTTCTTTTGGGCTTTTGCGGCAATGGTCGGTTATGAAGTCCTTGTTATTATGGAATGGAATGAGGTAATGCCCGAATACGGGACATTTCTCCAGTCGTTCCTTATTGCTTTCGTTTCCGCAAATCTTGCTATTGCAATTTTTAATATAATGCCTTTACCTTCTTTGGATGGCGGTGTTTTTATTGCACAGTTTATGCCCGAAAAAACAGGGGAGATATTCCTTTCCTGGAGACGTTATTCTGTTTTCATAATCACCGTAGCCATCGTATTTTTATCCCGTTCAGGTATTGCAGAAGCTTGTATCGGCGGAGTTTCCGATTTCTTCGGCTCTTTTATATTGAATATTGCGCAGACTTATTTTAACGTAAATTTGTATTAACAGGAGATTTTGAAAAATGCTGCTAAGAATTCTTTTTTCAGAGGCTTCGCCAATGGAAAAGCTTCAGGCTCTGGTCTTTAGCTTGATTTCCGTATGTATTGCAATGGTTTTCCATGAATGGGCTCACGCCTTTGCCGCTGATAAATGCGGAGACCCTTCCGCAAAAATGGTAGGAAGAATGTCCTTGAATCCAATGAAGCATATTAACCCAATGGGTGCTGTAATGCTTCTGTTGTTCGGTTTCGGTTGGGCAAGTCCTGTCTTCATAAACCCCGCAAACTTTAAAAATAAGCGTGTGGGAATGATCGTTACTTCCGCTGCAGGTCCATTAATGAATTTCCTGCTATGTTTCGTTGGCATGCTTGTATCCGTCATTTTATATTTGGTGCAGATAATAAACGGGGAAAATTTTATACTGCAGAATATTTTCATGCTGTTTGAGTCTATCTATATGCTCAATATGTCATTTGCGGTATTCAATCTTATTCCGTTGCCACCTCTTGACGGTTCAAAGATCGTTGCAGGATTTCTTCCTCTGAAATGGCAGAGAAAATATCTCGGTCTTGAAAGATACTCTACATTAATTTTCTTTGCATTGATTTTTCTTCTTAATACGATAGACTTCCTCACACCTGTGCAGATTGCATTATTCGGATTCTTTTCTGATATTATTTACCGATTGATTGGACTTTTTCTTTAATGGATGAATTAAGCTTTAAACTTGAAATTTTTGAGGGACCATTGGATCTTTTGCTGTCCCTCATTGAAAAACATAAAATAGATATTTGCGATATTGAAATATCATTGCTTCTTGAGCAGTATATGGCGTATATTGAAAAAGCAAGGGAGTATAATATAGAGCTTGCGGCAGATTTTCTTGAAATGGCATCGACCTTGCTGTATATTAAATCCTGCTCACTGCTTCCTAAGGAGGATATACCTGAAGAAGACCCCAAAGCAGAGCTTGAACAGAGACTTCAGGAATATGCACGCTGTAAAAAAGCCGCTGAAATACTTTCCGAAAACAGTATGTACGGAAAGGTTTATTTCAGGGAAGCAATACATGAAGATCTTCCCAAGCCTCAGGCAAATTACTCATATTCACCTTTGGCATTGATGAATGCTTATAACAGCGCTCTTCGCAGAATAGAAGGGCAAAAGCCTCTTTCTTCAAAGCACTTTAACGGAATAATCGGTACGGAATTCATTTCCGTTGCCAGCCGTGTAATATATTTGCTGAGACTGCTTATTAAAAACATGAGAGTTTCTTTTACTTCCGTTTTTAAGAATTCAACAAGCCGTTCTCAGACAGTAGCCACATTCCTTGCGGTTCTTGAGCTTATCAGAAGCGGAAGAGTGGATATCCCCGATAACAATACAGACCCCGAAAACTTTGATATAGTTTTGGTGGACAACCGACCGAACAGGAGAAAAACACCGTGAGCGTAGAGGATCTTAAATTAAAAGGGACAGTTGAAGCAATTCTTTTTGCGTCCCCACAACCCGTTGAGCTTGAAAAGCTTTGTGCGGTTCTTGAACGCAGACCCGATGAGATCAAAGAAGTCCTTGATGAAGTCAACGCAGATCTCAGTGATAAATACCTGGGTGTTCAGCTCATAGTTCACGGAAATACTTACAGACTTTGTACAAAAGAAGAATATGCGGAATCTGTAGCTGCATATGTGGCTAAGGGAAGGACTCCGGGACTTTCAAATGCCGCAATGGAAGTACTTGCAATAGTTGCTTATAATCAGCCCACAACAAAAACTTATGTGTCTCAGGTTCGTGGCGTCGCTTCTGCTGAGGTTATGGAATCCCTTGTGGATAAAGACCTTCTTGAGCCTCAGGGAAGGCTTGATCTTCCGGGAAGACCCATGTCCTACGGCACAACGGACAAGTTTTTGACTGTTTTCGGGCTCGAATCCATTGAAGCTTTGCCCTCAAGGGATCTTTTCATGGAAGGTTTTGCAGGAATGCAGAATGAAGACCAACCGCTTGAGGATTACGAACAGCAGGTACTGCTTGAGGAAGATGAGTCATGAGTATTCTTTTGACAGTTCTTTCGATTCTTGGAATAGTTATAGCCTCAATTTTAGGATTTGTTTTGCTTTTACTCATCGTTCTTTTGCCGATGAGAGTCAGAGCAGTTGTTAAATACAATGAAATTGAAGGCTTCAGGCTTTGGGCAGGACTCGGCCCTATACTTCTGAAACTTTTCCCCAAAAGCAAAAAGCAAAAGAAAAACACAGAGAAAAAAGCAAAAAAAGCCACAGAAAAAACTGCTGAAAATTTTGCTGAAGATCCTGTAAAGACTGTGGCAGAGGAAGCTACGGGAGAGTCCGAACAAAAGGAAAAACCTTCAAAACCGAAAAAGAAAGGTTTTGGGGACTATATAAAAGCACTTAAATTCCTTGATTATATTGATATTTTAGAGAAAGCTACGAAGCATTTTCTATCTAAAATATACTTTCAAAAACTTCATCTGAATATTGACGTTTCCTCAGCTGATGCATCAAAAACAGCTCAGATGTACGGAAAGCTTACAGGAGTAATATTTCCGCTGTTGGGGCTTCTTGATTCAAAAAAGAAGATTAAGGACGGAGAAATCCACATACATCCCGATTTTACAGCTGAAAAAATGAAAATAGTGCTCGATACGGAAGTTTGTTTCCGTCTTTTCAGAGCATTGCACGCAGGAATCATAATACTTATATATATTTATAAAACCGGCAGGAGGAAAAAATAATGTCCGAAAACAAACATCCCATTCAAGGTGTAATGGAAACTTCAATGCAAAACCTCAGAGATATGGTTGATGCAAATACAATAATTGGTGAACCTATCCGTACCGCAGACGGTACAACACTCATTCCCGTTTCAAAAATCAGTTTCGGATTCGCGTCCGGCGGTTCTGATTTTTCAACAAAAAAAGAAAATGCTGAACAGCCTTACTGCTTCGGTGGAGGCAGCGGTGCAGGTGTTAATATTACACCAATCTCATTCCTTGTGGTTTCTTCCGAAGGAAATGTGTCCATGCTCCCCGTAACGCAGACAACTGTTGCTTCTTCTGCTGTTGATAAATTTGTTGACAGTCTTCCTGAAGTAATTGAAAAGCTGAAAGCTATGTTCAAAAAAGAAGAATCCGCAGAATAATTAAATAATACATTTTTCGGGAGACCTTCCAGCGAAAGGTTTTCCGAATTTTTTATTTAACAAATATCCGTTCCTGACATATTATGAAAGTGTGATGTTATAAATACAAATTCACGCCCAAATTAAAGTTTTATGTTGCCGCAAAACGGCAGAATGGAGATCAGATGCCACTGTTAAAGATTGGTTCAAGAGGAATTTATGTTCAGCTTTTACAAAGTGTTTTGAACAAATTGGGGTACGGAGCAGGAAATGTTGACGGAATATTCGGCTCTCGCACGGAAAATGCGGTAAAGCGTTTCCAGCGGTCTGTTGGCATTACTGTCGACGGAGTCGTCGGTAAAAATACCTGGAATGCACTTATGCCATATATCGACGGCTATATTACCTATACGGTAAAAAGCGGAGATACTTTCTGGCAGCTTGCAAGGACTTTCGGCACTTCCGTAAATGCAATAATTGCCGCAAATCCAAACGTTGACCCTGAAAACCTCAGAATAGGCTCAGAAATCATAATTCCCATAGGAAATTCCGTTGTTCCTACAGATATGAGCTATTCCTACGAAATAATGATGTCTAACATTGACAGCTTAAAGATCCGATATCCTTTTTTGAAGGTTTCCAGTATCGGAAAGAGTGTAAGCGGAAAGGATATTCCTGTTATTATTCTCGGCAACGGACCGAAAAAGGTCTGTTATAACGGTTCTCACCATGCAAATGAGTGGATAACTTCCGTTTTGCTGATGAAGTTTATTGAAAATTTTTGCAGAAGCTATATCGATGACGGAATCCTTGCAGGACAGAGTACCGGAGATATTTTTGAAAAAAGCTCAATTCATATCGTGCCGATGGTGAACCCTGACGGAGTGGACCTTGTAACAGGGGCATTGTCTCCCGGTTCTCAGGAATACAAAAATGCGGAAGACCTTTCAAAGGGTTCTGGGCTTCCGTTTCCGGAGGGCTGGAAGGCAAATATTCGCGGTGTTGACCTAAATCTTAATTATCCTGCAGAGTGGGAAGAGGCCAAACGTATAAAATTTTCACAAGGCTTTACAAAGCCCGGTCCAAGGGATTATGTGGGAGCAGCACCATTCTCAGAACCCGAAAGCCGAGCGATGGGGGAATATACGAGAAATAACGGATTTTTTCTGACTCTGGCATACCATACTCAGGGTGAGATCATTTTCTGGAAATTCCTGAATTACAATATTCCGGGTGCATATGATATCGCTTTGAGATTTTCCGAGGTAAGTGGATATTCACCTGAAATAACACCCATAAACTCAGGCTATGCGGGGTATAAGGATTGGTTTATTCAGGATTTCGGGAAACCCGGTTATACTATTGAAGCGGGCAGAGGTTCAAATCCTCTTCCAATATCCCAATTTCCGCAAATCTATAAGGATAATATCGGTATTTTAATGCTTGGTGCTGTTTTGGCTTAACCTTAAAAAACTGAAAAAATAGGGTCGGCTTAAAGATATCAAAAAGCCGATCCTATTGATTTTATTATTTTCTTTGCATTTTTACCATTTCCGTCATTCTGCCGAATTCGTTGAGGATTCTTGGCGACGGTTTTTGTCTGTCGAGGTATGAGACTGCATACAATGTAACAGTTGAAATTATGAAGCCCGGTATTATCTCGTAAAGCATGAAGATCCCACCCAAAGAGGACAGTACAAACTTCCATATAAGTATTGTCAGCAGTCCTGAAGTTATGGATGCAACAGCTCCTTTTGTGGTAAGTCTTCTACAGTAAAGTGAGAACAGGATTACAGGTCCAAAGCAAGCCCCCATTGTTGCCCAGATGAATGAGGGTTCCATTATCGGCATGGGTTCTTCTCCCAACGACAGAATAAATGCCGCAAATCCTGCAATTATAACAGTAACTTTATTTGATAGGAGTTTCTTTTTTTCGTCCGTTTCATGGGTCAGGGATAGGTTGAATATGTCAGATGAGAAAGTTGTTGCTGCCGCAAGGATAGCTCCGTCAGTAATTGCCATGAGTACTATCATTAGCGAAACGAACAGAAGTGAATCTATAACGGTGTTGAATATAATTATGGTTTTTCCATTTTCAAATTCTGTAAAGAATTCCTTGAGAAATTCTGTTACAGATGGTTCAGCTGTTATTATGTACATCAAAAACAGCATTGCCGCGGAACATACCAAGCACCAGACAAGAGCCGTAAAGCTGAATCTTTTTCTAGGTTTTCTTTCTTTTATCAAGAGATAGCGTTTGATTGCTGTGGGGAAGCCGAAGCATCCGAATATCATTCCTATACAGGAGAATATATTTAATCCCGATATACTTTGTCCCTGTATCGTCTGTGGTATCATTCTTACGGAAGAGTGGTCGTTGTTTCCCACTATCAGTTCAAAAATGATAAAACCGAATATGGCAATTGCTGTTCCCAAAACGATCAAACTGCGGACCCTGTCGGCAGCTATGGAAGAAGCTATTCCCCCCAGATAGAGGTTTACCATACTTGCACCGCATATCAATATGGCTGCTGAGGCTTTAGTCCAGCCGAAGGTCTGAGCTGCAATATTGGCAACGACAGAAAGAGTGAACGCGGATAGCAAAACCATGAAAACTGTGGTTATTGATGCGGAAAAAGCTCTTAACCAACCAGATGAATCCCCGAATCTTGCAGAAATATAGGACGGGACTGTATGGTTGTCTCCTGTTATTTCGGAATAGATGCGCATTCTTTCCGCAATCAGCAGATATGAGGATACAGTTCCTACGGTAACGGCAACTGCAATAATTATTCCTTTGATAAGACCTCCACTTGTTGTTGCTATTACAGGGAGTATCAGGAAAACAGGAATTGCAGAGGAAGTCATTTGTGTTGATATTACCGCGGAGTTATTTGGAGTTTTTCGGTTTGTGCTTATGAAATTTTTTGAGTTATTTATTCTTTTATAGCTGAAAAAAGCCTGGAGAAGCATCAGAATATAGATGCCGACAAGTAACCATGAAGTCCAGAGCATGAGAGCCTCCGTTAAAAAATATTTTCCTATATATAGCATACACCTTTTTCCTGAAAATGTCAAGATGTAAGAGCGAAAAATCAAATATTATTAAGTTTTGATTTGGATAAACTGAGTTTTATACCCAATATGCTTTTCACCTGAAAAGAAGTTTTCCCCGTACATATTAAAAATTTATCTTACCTGTATTTTTTACAAAAAGGCAAATATTTGCTTTTTCCTATTGCAAATATAAGTATTATATGCTAAAATAAGACTGTAACAAAGGTTTACAACAGAGTAGACATTACGCGCTGCGGTTTTCCGCTTAGTGCCGTGGGATGGGAAGTCGCCCTCGGACGAATAACTTCGGTTTGCGATGTAATGTTGCGTCCGCTGTTCGTTTAATTTATTCGGATGACGTTTCGGACTTTCTGAACCGTCAGTCAAATTTATTTCGTACGGCTGCTCTGATTTATTTCAGAGCGTTTTTTATTAAACGCTTGGATTAAGAAGGAGAAAACAGTACAATGAAAAAACAAAAAAACATCAGAGGTCACGTCAAGACCCTTGCAGTTTGTGCAATTCTTGCGGTAATCGGTTTCATTCTTGACAGATTCGTGGGCCTCAACATTCCGCTTTTCGGTTCAACAAGCCTGATGATCAACGTCAGCTATATTCCCATTTTTATGGCTGGTATTCTTTACGGTCCCATTTGGGGGGCTCTTGTTGGCGGTGTTCAGGACCTTCTCGGAGTAATACTCGTACCATTAGGTGCTCCGATTTGGGGTATTACGCTTACAACAATGCTTGCAGGTGCGATGGCTGGTATCTTCGGTAGATTTATTCTCAGAATAAACGCAGATAACCGCGGTGAGCTGCTTATACCCGCAACCTTAAATCTTCCTAAAAGAAAAACAAATTATGTGTTTTCAATTTTCGCGGTTATTACATATGCTGTAACCGTTGTTACTTCAGCTATAACCGTTACCGTTGGCGAAAATACTCATAGCTTGTCGATATGGAATATTTTTGCAAAAACAAAGGAATATAAAAATGCCTTTTTGGAAATAACGTCCCTTTACGGAACAGAAAATCTCCATGAGACATATTATGCTTGGAATGAGCTTACAGATTCCTTTGAAATGCTTTCAGCTTTCTATGTTTTTGCTTTGCCCCTTGCCGTTGGAGCTTTGGTGTTGAGCCATAAGCGTAAAAATGCGGCTGCAATAGTTTCAGCTCTTGCTTCCTTTATTTTCTCAGGGGTTGGTCTTTCAACTTTGATGCTCCAGATTCCCAAAAGCTTAAACGCATTTGAATTGGATATTAAATTCGGTTTTACCACATATATCGGTGTGGCTATCTGCGTTCTTGCTCTTGTTTATGTGCTTCTTCAGACAGATCCTCTTAAATTCAAAATTGCCGCTTTCTGTGCAATTACGGCAATTACGGCATCTGTTCTTAATTCTTTGTGGTTGAGCTTGGCAATGTCCACGGTGGGCTTCTGGGCATATCTGCTTCCAAGACTTTCTACAGCAGTGCTCTTCTCAACTCCGCTTTATTCGTTCTTACTTTATTATTTGCTTGTAAAGGCAAAATGGCTTAAAAAATTGGTGTAAACTGTATTATGAAAAAGACTATCAAAATAATATTACTTAGTGCTGTTGCTTTGATATTGGCAGTAATTATGATCTTTCACGCATTGTTTACTTGGGGGCTTCCTCCCGATGATAAGCCCTTGACAGTCTCTGAATTTATGGAAGATTTAGGTGGAGGCTGTGCTGAAATTAAATACAGAACGGCAGAGAGGATGATCACATTATACAGCCAGTTCAATGACAGGGAGATCGCTTTCAGGGAAATCAAAAAAATGTTGAGAGGCTTTTTGCTTGAGCTTTCATTAAAGTACTCTCTTCCAGAATTCAAGCCTGAAAATTTTGACTTGTATCAGGACGCCATTTTAGAATACAGAAATGATGACTTCCTTGCATCAAGGACTCCCGTATATAAACTGAGTGCACTCAGCTATTTCTTCCGATTATATAATAATACGGAGGAGAACCTTAAAGTATTGGAAGAAAGCGGAATTAAATCAAGTGTGGATTCGGCAATGTCCGTGATATTTACGCCTATCAGCACGGGCTACAGGCTTGAAGAGCCGTCTGTTTCTCGTGCGGAAAGACTTGTGACAGAGCTTATTTACTATATGAAAACGGAGCTTTCCTTAGGTGACTTCACGGAGGAAAATTTCCCGGAATATAAAAAACAGCTTGAAAATGTTCCTGAAGGTCTTTTCGGAATAGATAAGGAAATATTGGAAAGTTTTATAGATATCTATTTTGACCTTACAAATTCTTAAATATTTAACATCCCAAACTTGCTTTTCTTGGGGGGTACGGGGGGAGTTCTTTTCACACGAAAAGAACTCCCCCCGTTAACTGTTTTCCTTAATATTTAACTTTGTATCCTGTAGAATTCCACTATTCCGTCAACGATTGACTGCGCGGCTTTTTCCATGTTCTCTTTATAAGTGAACCATTCATATTCTTCAATATTGCTTATGAACGCAGTTTCAAAGAGAATTGAAGGGAAGTCTACAAATCGGGAAACCTTGTAATAGCCGGGCTTGTGTCCTCGGTTGTAGAAACCTGTTCCTTCACAGAATTTATCAAGCACTGTTTTAGCCAAAAGCTTACTGCTGCTGAATGAGTAGTAGGTTTCTGAGCCTTTGATCGCTGCAGGATCTGCGTAATCGGGAACATAGTTATAGTGAATTGAAATATTCATATCGGGACCCCATGCGCGGTATTGCTCAATTATGGGGTCAAGGTCGTGAATCAACTCTCTGTGGTGAGTCAGATAAGTCGTTGCGCCAAGGTCTTTGAGCTTTTGTTCAACAAGTACTGATAATTCGTAGTTCCAATCAGCTTCTGTCCATTTTACAGTTCCCCAAGGACCTACTGCACCACCGTTAAGGCTGTGTCCAGGGTCTACGGAAATTCTGATTCCCGTAAGGGGCTTGTCTCCTGCTTTTAATGAGATCGGATTTTTGAATCCGATAACAAGCTGTCCGTTTTTGAATTCAGGCTTATATCCGAAAATATGCATTGATTCTTTGTGGTTCAGTGTCACGGTTACTGTTGAACCGCTTTTTTTATAGGAAACACTTGAAAACAGCGGATTTTCGTTAATTGTGATATTTTCAGGGAAAATGTCCACGTTGTAAAGAACTATCTCCGTCCTGTCATCGTACATCCAAACTCTGGGGAGCATTTGGAAGGTTGTGATAAAGGCAATTTCCGTATATTTTCCGTCACCGGATTGGGATGATGTCATCATCGGTATAATTGCGTTTTCCAACTTGCCTTCGAGCTTTTCCACGTTGCCGTTTGCAATGAAATTTCCACTTTTAAGCTTTGTGTTTCCGCCCCATTTTGCAACTACTCCGTCAATTGAGCCAAGTGTAGCCATATAGTATTCGTCGGGGTCATCGTCCAACGAGCCCATAAGGTCACAAAGATTCTTAGTAACGGTTACGGTGTAATTATCGGGATCATTTATTACCTCAACAATATTACCAAGTTCTTTAACGACTGTTTTCTGACCTTCTTTTTCTGCATAGAAGGTGACTTTGCCTATTTCCGCATTTCCGTCAACTTCGGGAAGAATAAATGTTCCCGAATAACTTGCTTTTTTGAAAGTTCCGTCAGTTGAGGCAGACGTTGAGGTTGAAAGTTGAACTGTATAGTCTCCTATTGTTGCGTACACCTTCGCTCCTGCTGTTGCAGTACATGATACAGTCAGCTTTGAGCCTGAAACATTTGCGTAATCGTTAAGGGGCGAAAAGGAGTTGTTTATAAAGCCGAATTCCGACATCGTATTTGATGATTGAGATTTTTCTGAACGTGTTACTGTGAAAGTTTTGGAGTTTTCGTTCTGGGTTACGATATACTCGTTTTTACCCACATCCAACCCTTTTATATAATAGCTGAAATAACCTTTCGGTGTCCTGTCAGTAACCTCAACTCCGTTTACATAGAGCGGATAATTGGGGTCTGCAACACCTATGATGAAGTGGTTCTCAGTATCGTTGCTTACGGTGTAGGTCGAATATGCAAGTACTATATCTGTGGAGTCACCCACAACGGGTTCGGAAGGCTCTATGGGTTCTATTGTTGATGTGGAGCCGCTTCCGTATTTTTTTGTAACTGTATCCTTTACACCTGCGGTATTCTTTTTCAGATTCTGATACGAGAAGAATATTGCACCGTCCACATATTTCATTTTGTCAAGGTATTCAAGCTGATTTTGGATCTCCTTGGGGTCCTTGTATGCCGTGGCTGATGTGCCTCTGTATGCGGCAATTCCGATATAAAGGTCAACGTTCACCTCTGACACAAGAGTATTCCACCATTCCACAATGGGCTTGAATGGTGCTGTTGAATGGTTTATTTCCCAGTATACCTGGGGGCAGATATAGTCTATCCATTCGTTCAGTACCCATTTTCTCGTGTCTGCATAGACCTGATAATATGCTTCCATGGAACTCTTTATATCCGTTCCGTTGGGGTGGTTTGATTTCAATGCCCAAACACCGCATGGGCTTACTCCGAAATCTATATCGGATCTTGCAGATTTTATTGCAGAGTTAACCTGTAAGATAAGGGCATCGTTGTTGCTTCTGCGCCAATCTTCAAGAGATTGACCTTCCTGCTTGTATTTATTGTATGTTTCGCTGTCTTTGAATTTAAGTCTGTCCTGGTCGGGGTAAAAATAGTCATCAAAGTGTATGCCGTCCACATCATAATTGCGTACTATTTCCATAACACCGTCAACTATCAGCTGTCGTACTTCGGGAATGCCCGGATTAAAGTACATCGCTCCGTCGGTGTGTTTTACTACCCATTCGGGGTGCAGTCTTGCAGGATGATTTGCCGCAAGCTTTGTTAAGTCTGTGCCAAAGCTTCCCACTTGGGAAATTCTGTATGGGTTTATCCATGCGTGAAGCTCTATATTTTCCGCATGAGCCGCCTTTATGAAGTATGCAAGACAGTCAAGGGGTAATTCCTGACCCTGTTTTAATACAACATGGGCAGAAGATGGGAAAATATCCGAATAATACAACGCATCGGCTTCGGGACGAACCTGGAAGAATATTGCGTTTATACCCATGGATTTGCAGTCAGCAACTATGGCGTCAATTTCCGCTTTTAATTCTGAGGCTGAAAGTCCCGGTTTTGAGGGGAAATCTATATTGCCAACTGTCGCAACCCATGCGCCCACAAGGTCGCCCTCATGGTTGACAGTTTCGCCTGAGGTTGTGGAGGATTCTATATCCACATTTACATAGAATATCTCAACAGCGTTGCCTTCCTTTGATTTTACGGTTATGAAGGCAATACCGTCACTCACAGCGGTAATTACACCGTTTTTATCGACTTTTGCAATTGTCGGGTCGTCTGTTTCAAAGGTGCATTCCTTATTTACTGCGTCTTCGGGGTAAATAATTGGCTTTATGGTAAAGGTTTCACCTTTTTTTGTTAATTTGCATGAGTATCTTTCAAACGTTATGGATTCGGGCTTGGGCGGTTCGATAGCTACGGTGACTTTTACAGTCGCTCTGTATCCACCGTCTTTTGTTGTTGCGGTAATTACCGCTTCACCGTCTGCCACAACTTTTATTGTACCGTTTTCCGAAACTTCAACTACGGAAGGGGCTGACGTTTCATAAATTATGCCTTTTTCAGTTGCGTTTTCAGGTAAAACGGTCGCTTTTAATTTGTATTCCTCTGCTTTTTTCGTAAGCTTTAACTCGGAAATACCAACAGCGATTCCCGTGCAGTCTATGGGGAAATCAACCGTGACCTTGCACAGCGCATTTTTCAGACCGTTATCTGTGAGTGCTTTGATCGTGGTAGTACCGTTTTTTAATGCCTTTACTACACCCGTTGATTCATCAACTGTTGCAACTTCGGGATTGGAGCTTGACCATGTAAGCCCTCTTTCCGTAGTATCGGCAGGCTCCCAAATGGGAGTCAGAACGAGTACGTCGTCCCTGTTTTTAAAGGTGAAATACGGAATGTCAAAGTTTACGTCTTCCATTGGCACGACTGTGTTTACGGATACATTACAGCTTGCAGAGAAGCCTCCGTCCTCGGTGGTAACGGATATCGTTGTCTGACCGTCACCCACAAGAGTTACTGTTCCGTTGCTGTCAACATTTGCAACTTCGGGGTTGCTTGTGCTCCATATTACGTTTTTATTCGTAGCATTTGAGGGCAGTATCGTGTAAGACAGTTGTGCTTTGTCATTCAAGTCTTCAAAATTTAATTGGTTTGTGTTCATGACTATGCCGCCCACAGGGAAAATAAGCCCTACCTGTATCTCACAGCCTGCTATGGCTGTACCCGTTGCGGATCTTGCGGTTATAAGTGCCTGTCCGTCCTTAATTGGGCGAACTGTTCCCATGGCATCCACCGTTGCAACTTCAGGGTCGCTTGATTGCCAGATTATTGTTTTGTCTTCGGCATTTGCGGGATGTACAGCGGCACTGAGTTGTACATAGTCATGTATATCAGTGAAGAAATATTCAGTTATGTTGAGGTTTACAGAGCTGACTTCAATGCTCTTATCCTCGGATCCTGAGGGGGAGCATGATATTAAAGAAAATAACATCGCGATCATAAGCAGAGCTGAAATTGCTCTGTGAAATTTTCCTGTCATAGCAGAACCTTTCTATTGTGATTTTTACCCCATTTCGGAATATACGTTGGGATATGATATTTGTTTTAGTTTTGTTTTCTTATAAGTATAAGAGGTGTGCATTGGTCATCCTGACCTGCGGGGTTGTCCCTGATTATTTCTGCAAGAGTTTCGTCGGGGAGAGTTACTGCATCGCATTTACCTAAAATAGTTACGGAAATGTCGCAGGCGTCAACTATCATGCAGGGGATACCAAGTTTTTCATATATCTCGTTGCAAACTCCTTTTGGATTTTCGGGGTTGAGAATACCGTAGTCAACGTATTCTTTGTAAGAAATATCGTAGTCTATAAGTCCGTCGATACCTTCAACTTCGTGTCCGCAAACCTTGTAGAAAACTCCTTTGATTCCGAAGAGCTTCGTTACGGCAGAGCATGCAGTTGCAAAAAGAACTCTCGGCAGACCGCATAGCATGATTATCAGCTGCATTTTATGGGGTGTGCCTGCACCCGGACCTGCGGGAGTAACGTGAACAAATCTGCAGAGAAGCTTTGCCCAGAATCCGGGGTGGATATCTTTTCTGTAAACGATGCGTTTCTGGCAAAGTGCAATGATCTTTTCGCTGATTGAAAGGATATCGCCTTCCTGTACGTGAGGTGCTGCAAATTCTTTAACGACTTCAACGTAGTCGTCGCCTATATTTACAAATCTTGTTTTGATTGCATATCTATTGTATGTTGTGCCGTCAACTGTTCTTTCCAGCTTTTTGCTTTCATTAGGTCTTAATTCGTCCATATTTATGACCGTGCCTTTCTTGTATTACATAGAGTCCTTCAAATGAAACATTTAAAAAAGAGACATCGGAAGCCCTACTCTGTACTGACACAGAGAATGCTTCCGATATGTTTTTTATTCACGAACACCCATGTCTTCGGGAAGCTGCGCACCGCCCAAAAGATGGAAATGGATGTGTTTTACAGACTGCGCACCGTGTTTGCCGCAGTTGTTAATTATTCTGTAGCCATCAGCCAGTCCCAGTTCCTTTGCAACTTTTGAAATAGCCGCGAAAATATCACCGATTATTTCTTTGTTGCCGTCGTTTATATCGTCTGCACAAGTTAATATGTGCTGTTTTGGAATAAATATTACATGAACGGGAGCCTGAGGATTTATATCTTTAAATGCAAGTATTTTTTCGTCTTCGTAAACTTTGGAGCAAGGAATTTCCCCTGCAACTATTTTGCAAAAAATACAGTCCATGGTAGTTTCCTTTCTTTTGTGGTTTGTGATTTTTATTGGCGGGGAAACCTTATTTTTCCGTAAAAATAAGGTTTCCCCGAACCCCTTCCAACAAAAACGAATTGGGGAGAAAACAAGAAATTTGACTTAATATCGTTTTCATTACCCAACATCGGTTTTCTTGGGGGTGCGGGAGTATTCTTTTTCCGCGAAAAGAATACCTCCGCGCAAAACATATCTTTACTTATTTAAGCATTTCTTCTACAGCTGCAACTGCTTCAGAAATCTTGGAAGCGTCTTTGCCGCCTGCTGTAGCGCTGTCGGGACGTCCGCCACCGCCACCACCGCAGATAGTAGCCGCTTTCTTAACGATAGCGCCTGCATTAGCGCCGTTTTTAACTGCGTCTTTGCCACAAGCTGCTGCAATACCTACTTTACCTGTTTCAGCATCAACAGCAAAGAGAAGAGCTATACCGTTGGAGTTCTTGTCCTTAACTCTGTCGCACATTTCACGGAGAACGTCTGCTTTCGCATTGAGTGTTCCGCAAACAAATGTGTATTTGCCAAGGTCTTTGCCTGCATTGATGAGAGATTCAAGCTGAGAAAGAGCTGCATTTGCCTGAATATCGGAAATCTGCTTCTGAAGTGCTTTTACTTCGTTTGCAACGATTTCAGCCTTGGAATCAATGTCGTTTACACCGCATTTGAGATTCTGTGCTGTTTTTGCGATGAGTTCGTTCTTTTCTTCGATATATTTGAGTACGTTTTCGCCTGTGATTGCTTCGATACGGCGAACGCCTGCTGCAACACCCTGTTCTGCAATAATCTTGAATGCGCCTACCATACCTGTATTTTCAACGTGTGTACCGCCGCAAAGCTCTGTGGAGATTTTACCCATTTTAACAACTCTTACTGTGTCACCGTATTTTTCACCGAAGAGAGCTATAGCTCCTTCTTTCTTAGCGTCTTCAATTGCCATTTCTTTAACGGAAACGGGAGTTGCGGAGAGAATACTTCTGTTTACTTCTTTTTCAACTTCTGCGATCTGCGCGGGAGTCATAGCTTCAAAGTGGGAGAAGTCAAATCTCATTCTGTTACTGTCAACGTAGGAGCCTGCCTGAGCGATATGGCTGCCGAGAACTTTTCTGAGAGCTGCCTGGAGAAGATGAGCGGAGCTGTGGTTTCTCTTTGTTGCAAGACGTGCACATTCGCAAACTTCTGCCTTGACATTTGCACCGACTTCAAGAACACCGCTTTCAACTGTACAATGATGGATGTAAATGCCGTTTATTTTCTTTGTATCGTTTACTTTAAGAACTGTTTTACCTTTGGATATCTTACCAACGTCACCAACCTGACCGCCGCTTTCACCGTAGAAAGGTGTTGCGTTGAGTACTACCTGTACGGATGCACCCTTAGCCGCTGTTTCAACTCTTTCACCGTCTGCAATAATTGCAAGAACGTCTGCTTTTGCGGAAAGCTTCTTGTAGCCTACAAACTCTGTTGTGGGAAGACCTTCAAGTTCTTCATTACCCTTCCAAGCGGAAGTATCGGAAGCACTTCTTGCATTTCTTGCTCTCTGACGCTGTTCAATCATAAGTTCCTGGAATTTTTCTTCGTCAACAGTCATGCCTTTTTCTTCGAGGATCTCTTTTGTAAGGTCAAGGGGGAATCCGAATGTGTCATAGAGTCTGAATGCATCATCACCGCTTACAATTTTTCCTTCAGCCTTTTCGATAACTTCGGAAAGAATTGCAAGGCCGCTGTCAAGAGTCTGATTGAATCTGTTTTCTTCAAGCTCGATAACTCTCTTGATATAATCTGCTTTTTCTACAAGGTCGGGATATGCAGCACCGCTTTCTCTGATAACAACGTCAACAAGCTCGCTGAGGAAGTGTTCGGACTTGATACCGAGGAGTTTGCCGTGACGTGCGGCTCTTCTGAGAAGTCTTCTGAGAACGTAGCCTCTGCCTTCGTTGGAAGGAAGAACACCGTCACATACCATGAATGTGGTACTTCTGATATGGTCTGTTACAACACGGAGAGATACGTCTGTTTCGTGTGAGTCACCGTATTTTTTGGAGGACATTTCGGAAAGACGTGCTGTTACGTTTTTAATTGTATCAACATCAAAGAGTGAGTCAACACCCTGCATAATGCAGGCAAGTCTTTCAAGACCCATACCTGTGTCAATGTTTTTCTTTGCAAGCTGTGTATAGTTACCGTTACCGTCGTTATCAAACTGTGTGAAAACAAGGTTCCAGAATTCAACGAATCTGTCACAGTCACAGCCTACTTTACAGTCGGGTTTGCCACAGCCTTTTTCGGGACCTCTGTCAAAGTATATCTCTGAGCAAGGACCGCAAGGACCTGAACCGTGTTCCCAGAAATTGTCTTCTTTGCCCATGCGTGTCATGTGTGAAGGATCTACGCCGATCTCTTTTGTCCAGATATCGTAAGCTTCGTCGTCGTCAAGATAAACTGTAACGTAAAGTCTGTCAACGGGGAGCTCCATAACCTTTGTTACAAATTCCCAAGCCCAGTTAATAGCTTCTCTTTTGAAATAGTCACCGAAAGAGAAGTTACCGAGCATTTCAAAGAATGTTCCGTGACGTGAGGTTTTACCAACTCTTTCAATATCGGGTGTTCTGATACATTTCTGGCAAGTAGTAACTCTGTTGCGAGGGGGCTTCTGCTGACCTGTAAAATAAGGTTTCAGCGGTGTCATGCCCGCATTTATAAGGAGAATACTCTTGTCGTTTTGAGGTACGAGAGGAAAGCTGTCCATTTTAAGATGACCTTTCGACTCGAAGAAGTTGAGATATTTTTCTCTTATCTCATTAAGTCCCATGTATTTCATTTCCTGATTCCTCCTGAATCATATAAACCGACACATTGTGCCGAAAATTATTTTATTATTATGTTTTGCGGCTTCAAGAGCTTCCGCCGCCTTGTCTCTGTCTGTGAATACTCCAAAAACCGCAGAACCGCTGCCTGTCATCATTGCGGATACAGCACCGTTTTCCATAAGCAAGTTCTCAGCAGCTCCGATATCTTCGCATAAGGTTTTTGCAGCAGGTTCAAGCATATTCGTTATGAGCTTAAACGCATACGGATTTTCTGCCGAAATTTCTTTTATGAATTTTTCTGTTGATGCATTGGGAAGCTTGTCTTTTGGCAGAATGTCAAATATTTTGTAGATATTTCCGCTGAGAAGCTCTGCTTTTGGCTTGATAATTACAATATCAAGGTCTTGTGGTAAAGTGATATCAGGGCTTGTAAGAATGTCTCCGATACCCTCTGCGAGCTGAATTCCGCCTTTGATGAAGAAGGGTACATCTGCTCCCAATTTAGCACCGAGCTTTTCAAGCTCAGTATCCGAGGCGTTTATTTCCAGAAGCTTATTCAATGCTTTCAAGGTTTCTGCACAGTCGGAGCTTCCGCCACCGAGACCTGCACCCGACGGGATGTTTTTCGTAAGGTCTATGTTTATTTTTTTATTTGTTATTCCGTATTTTTCAACCATTGACGAGGCAGCTTTCCAACAAAGATTTCTGTCGTCGCAGGGAATTGTTGGCTCGCTGCAATAAAGGGTTATTTCATTCCCCGAATGGGAGTCGGAAACTGTGATCTCCAACTCGTCATGAAGAGAAACCGTGCTGAATACGGAGCTTAACTCATGATATCCGTCTTGACGTATTCCCGGAATATCGAGAGTCAGATTTATTTTTGCGTATGCTTTAACTTTCATATTCAGATATTATGGTTGATATATTTATCAAGTCTGTCCATGGCTTTTCTCAGATGCTCCATCGAATATGCGTAGGAGATCCTTACAAAGCCTTCACCGTTTTCACCGAAAGCATTTCCCGGAACAACTGCAACCTTTTGTTTATTTAAAAAGTCTGTGCAGAATTCTTCCGATGAGGTTGCGAATTTTGATACGTTGGGAAACACATAGAAAGCGCCGAGAGGCTCAAAGCAGGGAATTCCCATACTGTTGAAGGAGTCCAGAAGATATCTTCTTCTCATATTATAATGAGTTTTCATTTCTTCTATATCCTCGTCACCGTTTTTAAGAGCTTCGATTGCCGCGTATTGGCTTGTGGTCGGTGCGGACATTATTCCGTATTGATGTATTTTTAACGTGCTTCCGAGAATTTCCTTCGGACCGCAGATGAAACCCATTCTCCAGCCTGTCATTGCGTATGTTTTGGAAAAACCGTTGACGATTATTGTTCTGTCGTACATTCCGGGGGCTGAGGCAAAGGAATTCGGCTTGTCTGTATTATAGCAAAGCTCCGCATATATTTCGTCTGCGAGAACTACGATATTTGTACCTAAAAGTACTTTCGCAATAGCTGCATAATCTTCCGCTGTCATCAAGGCCCCGGTTGGGTTATTGGGGTAGGGGAGGATAAGTAATTTCGTTTTCGGAGTTATTGCGTTTCTTAAAACCTCTGGGTCTATTTTGAAATTATCCTTTTCATATGTGGGCAGATGAACGGGTGTTCCTCCTGCAAGGACTGTAAGGGGGGAGTAACAAACAAATGAGGGTTCGGGAATTATGACCTCGTCACCGTGTCCCACCATTGAACGGATGACCGCATCAATGCCTTCGCTTCCGCCTACCGTAATTATAACCTGAGATTTGGGGTCGTAATTAAGTCCGAATCTTCTTTCCATGTAGCGAGATATTTCTTCTCTCAATTCCATAAGACCTGCATTTGAGGTATATCTTGTCATACCCCTCTGGAGAGAGTCTATTGCTGCCTGTCGGATGTGCCAGGGAGTTTTGAAATCAGGTTCACCTACACCTAAAGAGATACAGCCTTCGATTGAATCCGCAAGGTCAAAGAATTTTCTGATTCCAGAAGGCTTCATACCTTTGACTTTGTCGAGAAGTATACTGTCGTAATTCATTCTTTCTTATAACTCCATCATCTGTCTGTCATCTTTTTCCTGTGCTTCAAAGATAAGCTCTTTATCCTTGTATTTGTTAAGCACAAAGTGTGTAGCGGTTCCCGTAACACCTTCTATTACAGAGAGCTTTTCAAAAACAAACATTGCAACTTCTTTCATGCTCTTGCCCTCAAGTGTTACAGCCAGGTCAAAGCCGCCTGACATAAGGTAACAGGAAACGACTTCGGGAAAAGCGCATATCTGACGTGCAACCTGAGTGAAGCCTTCGCCTTTGATGGGCTGAACCTTTATTTCAATGATTGCGGAAACGTATTCTCTTGAAGTTTTATCCCAGTTTATAAGGGCTTTATATCCGAGAATTACACCGTCATTTTCATACTGTTCAATAATTTTATCGACTTCTTCTTCTGTCATACCCACAGCATCGGCAATGTTTTTATGTGTGAAGTGGGCGTTTTCTTCAAGAAGTCTCAGTATTCTTTCGTTCTTATCCATTTACCGATACCTCTTGACTTATATTCTTTCAAATGTGGGCTTCATTTTTCTGAATTTTGCCACGTAGTTGAAGCCTGCTTCTTTAACTATTTCAGTTGCTTCCGTAACGTATTTACCTACAGCGTCATTGTCGTGACCGTCACTGCCGATTGTGATGATCTCGCCGCCAAGCTCACGGAACATTTTAACGTATTTAAGGTTGGGTATCAGATTGTTTTTGGAAGGATCGAAGCCTTTAAGGTTTACTTCTATACCCTTGCCGTTCTGTGCGATGACCTTTAAAATTTCAGCCATATCTGCATCGAATCTTGAAAGATCAAAGTCTATACCTTGGTTGATGACGTATCTTATGGGGTAGTAGAGATGACCGAGAACGGAGAAATTATTTATTTTTGCTGTATCGTAAAGCTCTGCAAAGTAATCTCCAAATGTTTTGTAAACGTCTCTCTTTGTGTAGTCGAGGAGACAGAAATCGTATTCATGATTGAGGTTATGGAGTGAGCCGATAACGAAGTCCCATTCATGAGATGCGATAATTCCGTTTGCTCTTTCAAGCTCCTGGGTGGACTGACCGATCTCAAGACCGATACCGAAGTCGTAACCGCTTGTGTTGCGGAGCTCGTTCATATATTTCCAATATTCTTCAACTTCAAGGAAGGGCCAGGGCTCCATATCGGGGGGGGTTGCGGGTTCATAGTTGCAGTCACAATGGTCTGTGAAAATAAGATCGTCTATACCTCTTGATTTTGCCGCAAGTATCTCTTCCAGAGGATCTGCTTCGGAGTCCATAGAGAATCTTGTGTGAATATGATAGTCTATTTTATACATTTTGATTTACCCGTCTTTCTTTAATCAGATTTTTTCAAATGTGGGCTTCATTTTTCTGAATTTTGAAACGTATCGGAAGCCTGCTTCTTTCAGGATCTCCGTCGCGTCGTCAATATTCTTGCCCACCGCATCGGGATTGTGACCGTCGCTTCCCGTGGTGATTATTTCACCGCCAAGGTCTCTGAATATTTTTGTATATCTGAGATGGAAGAGCCAATCCTCTTTTGATTTGTTATAGCTTTTTTCGCTTATATTTATTTCTATGCCTTTACCGTTCTGAGCTGTCAATTTCAGTATCTGAGCCATTTCCGCATCGTATTTGGTGTAGTCAAGCTCAAAGCCTTGTGCTTTAATATATCTCAGCGGATAGTAGATATGACCGAGAACACAGAATTTATTCGATTCGGTTATTTCGTAAAGTTCCGCAAGGTAATCTTGGAATGTTTTATCTATGTCTCTTTCACCGTATTTGAGAAGACTGAAATCGTATTCGTCTTTCATATTGTGAAGAGAAGCGATTATAAAGTCCCATTCATGACTTGCAAGTATATTTTCGGCTCTTTCGAGGTTCTGTGTTATCTGCCCCATTTCAAGCCCTATACCGAAGTCAAGACCGCTTGTGTCTCTGAAATTTTTAATACAATTCCAATAACCCTCGTGGTCAAATAAGGGTCTTTCCTTTACTCCCGGAGGTGTTGCTGATTTGAGATTGCATTCGCAGTGTTCTGTGAATATTAAGTCATTTATACCTTTTCCCTTTGCCGCATTGTATTCGTCGATATATTCGGCTGTTGAGTCGAAGGAAAACTTTCCGTGAGTGTGGTAATCTATTTTATACATTTTATCTGACAGCTTCTTTAAGAGCTTCTACCTTATCGCATTTTTCCCAGGCAACACCGAGGTCTTCTCTTCCCATATGACCGTATGCGGCAAGCTTTTCGTAAATGGGCTTTCTGAGATCAAGGGTCTTGATGATCTCTCTGGGTCTGAGGTCAAATACTTTTCTTACAGCTTCCATAAGCTTTGCTTCATCAACTGTGCCTGTACCGAAAAGGTCGATATATACGGAAACGGGTTCTGCAACACCTATAGCGTATGCAAGCTGAACTTCACATTTCTTTGCAAAGCCTGCTTTTACGATGTTCTTTGCGATATATCTTGCCATGTAAGCGGCACTTCTGTCAACCTTGGTGGGGTCTTTGCCTGAGAATGCACCGCCACCGTGACGGGAGTAACCACCGTATGTGTCAACGATGATCTTTCTGCCTGTAAGGCCGCTGTCACCCTGAGGACCGCCGATAATGAACTGACCTGTGGGGTTAACGAGGATCTTTGTATTTTCGTCCATGAGGTGCTGAGGAATAACACGTTTGATAACTTCGTTTATGATTCCTTCTTTGATCGCTGCCTGACTTACGATGGGGCTGTGCTGTGTGGAAACAACGATCTCTTCGATTCTCACGGGCTTATCGTCGTCGTATTCAACTGTTACCTGAGTTTTACCGTCGGGACGGAGAAAACCGAGAATGTTTTCTTTACGTACGAGAGTAAGTCTTTTTGCCAATTCCTGAGCGTAGTATATGGGCATGGGCATAAGAGTTTCAGTTTCGTCGCAGGCAAAGCCGAACATCATACCCTGGTCGCCCGCACCGTCTCTGTCAACGCCCATTGCGATGTCTGAGGACTGTTCGTCGATTGCTGTAAGCACGGAGCATGTTGCGCTGTCAAAGCCGTATTTTGCTCTGTCGTAACCGATTCTTTTAATAACGTCTCTTGCTATTTTGGGGATTTCCACATAGCAGTTTGTAGTAATTTCACCCATGATGAGAACCATACCTGTTGTAACGCAAGTCTCGCAGGCAACTCTCGCCATAGGGTCTTCTTTTATTATAGCATCAAGTACGGCGTCAGATATCTGGTCGCAAATTTTGTCGGGATGTCCTTCTGTTACGGATTCCGATGTGAAATACTTTTTCATTTTGAAATTCCCCTTTTATATAAATTTGGTAATGTATTTGTTTAGTGTACTTCTATAAGTATATACCTATAGCTTTACACTTTATTGTATCATATTTTTTGCAACTTGTAAACACTCAAACTGTTCTTTTTACTCTTTCGTTAAACATTTTCGGAAAAAAGCCGCTAAATTGCCATTATTTCTGAAAATATCCCTTTTCTCTGCGGCTTTATATTGTGACAAAACTATTATATTTGATTTTAAAGCTTGAAATGAAGATGAATGTATGATAAAATTGATATGATATTTTTTATATATGAAATGAGGTTTTATTATGTTGCGAGTTTTTCCCGTTCCTACGGGAGAGTCTGTTTCTGATGACTACGAAGTCAGGCTAAATGGGATATTGGTCAATTGTTATAGATGTCGTGTTTCAGCAATGTCTTTTAACAGACCTTGGCCGGGACATGAGCGCCCTTTGAATCAGACGGAACTTTCAACATTCGTTTCATGGGCATCTGATGAAACTGTTGATGTCGAAGTTACTGTAAATAAGGACTTTTCAGAGGTTTCATTGCGTCCTCTTTCTGAAAATATACAGGTAGAGGTTTCAGGTCGAACTATAAAATTCAAATTGCCGCCGGAAGGACAGTATTCACTTGAAATCGATGGAAGGCATAATAACTTGCAATTATTCTCAAATCCTTTAGTTGATTATGCAATCGATGAAAATACGTTGTATTTTGGTAAAGGTGTGCATGAAATAGATAAATTGGTTTTGCATAGTGGGCAGACACTGTTTATAGATGCAGGTGCGGTGGTCTATGCAAAAACAATCAGGGCATATGATTGTGAGAATATTTCCATCGTGGGGTACGGCATTTTAGATTTTTCTCATTATGAAAGAACTGTTAATGATGTTTTTGTTGAGGAAGATAGTGGTTCCGTAACATTTGTGCGTTGCAAGAATATTCGCATAGATGGTGTGATTTTACGCGATGCTACATGGTGGACAGTTACAGCTATAAATTGCCAAAATGTTTATTATGATAATCTTAAAGTCATTGGTATGTGGCGTTACAATTCTGATGGTGTGGATTTTGTGAATTCGGAAAATGTGTCCGTTAAGAATTCTTTTATCAGAAGCTTTGACGATAGTATTGTTCTTAAAGGTTTAAATAAGCGGCGGAATGGTAAATACCTTGAGTGGTATGAATGTATGAATGTCCGTAATTATTTGATAGAGAACTGTGTTGTATGGTGTGATTGGGGCGGCGCCCTTGAGATTGGAGCAGAGACTGTTGCAGACGAGTATACAAATATAGTTTTTAGGAACTGTGACATTATAAAGAATTCTACAGGTGCTATGCGGTTAAATTGCGGCGACAGAGCCGTTATCCACGGAATTTTGTATGATAATATCAACGTGGAGTACTCGAAGTACGACAGAGAGCCTATATTTCAAAACAGTGACGATATGCTCTATCAACCATCTGAAAAACCGTTTAGTGCCAATGTTGTAAGTCAGAATCTATGGTGGGGGCCCTGGACGGATGGCGACCCGAATTATGGGAAAATTTATGATATTATCTATAGGAATATCAGCGTGGTTTCCGATAATGAGAATGAGCAGCCTGAAATGCATTTTGATGGTGCAAACGCTGATAGAAATATAAGTGGTATAGTGATAGAAAACTATACCATAAATAAGAAAAGGCAGATATACGCTACTTCAAAAATTTATACTAATAGATTTGTTGAGAATATAGATGTAAAATAAGGAGTTTTTTGATATGTTGAAAACTTACCCAATTCCCGAGGATGCGAAAAAATGTTGCCATTTTACAATCAAAGTGGATGGCGACATCGTAGAGGCGTATTCTTGTATGGTTTCTGCGATACCGTTCAATACTCCATGGCCAGGACATCAGAGATCTGTAGACCAAGCGGAAGAAGCTTCTTTTATTTACTTTGATACCGATGAAATTGTAAATATCGAAATTGAATCTTGTAAGGATTTTTCGGATCTTAAAATAAGACCTCTTTCTAAAAATATAGTTTTTGAAGTGAATGGCAGAAATATTAAATTTTCTGCAGGTGTGGGACAGTATACAGTAGAACTTGACGGTCCTCACAATGCACTTCATATTTTTATAAATCCCATTAAAAATTATGATATTGACATTAACGATAAAAATGTTATCTATTTTGGCGCGGGAGTGCACCGTCCGGGAGCTATTGAGCTTAAAAGCAATCAGACTCTTTTCGTTGACGCAGGCGCAGTCGTTCATGCTTCGGTTCGTGCTGAAGACTGTGAAAATATAAAGATAGTAGGGCACGGTATTATTGACTACGAAACATTTGAGCGCCACGATCCTTTGATTTGGGGTTACGACGGTTTAATGAATTTTGTTCGTTGTAGAAATATTACTGTGGACGGTGTTATACTTAAGGATTCAAGCTGGTGGACGCTAACTGCATTTAATTGCGAAAATATTCTTATTGACAATGCAAAAGCAATAGGTATGTGGAGATATAATGCAGACGGTTTTGATATGGTCAACAGCTCAAACGTAATTATCAGAAATTGCTTCCTCAGAACTTTTGACGATTCTATAGTTTTCAAAGGTTTAAAGCTTGTTATGGGTGACGGAAAAACGTCTATTGATTTCGAAGACCCAAAATACAAATGTGATTTGAAAAACGTTGAAAACCATCTCGTTGAAAACTGCGTTATTTGGTGTGATTGGGGAAGAGCCCTTGAAATAGGCGCGGAAACATGTGCCGATGAGTATGTGAATATTACATACAAAAACTGCGACATTATTCACGGTGAATCTGTAGCTCTTGACTTGCAAAACGGAGACAGGGCAAATATACATAACGTCTGTTATGAAGACATAAGAATCGAATATTCCAAATATGACAATCGCGGTCTTATTCAGGATTCGGATGAGCATAAATATGAGCCTCGCAAAGAGTATTTTCCTGCAGACCTGCTGTTTGCGGATATGTATGTCGGTGTGTGGTCTAAGGATATGATATACGGTCATACACACGATATAAGCTATAAAAATATCACTGTTTACATGGATGAAGAAGTTCCCATGCCTCTTATTCAGTTTAAGGGAGGAACTCCTGATAATTGGGCGGAAAATATTACCATAGAAAATCTCGTAATTAACGGAAAACGTTATACGGATCTAAGTGAATTGAACTATAAAGAGCATCAATATTCAAGAAATATTACATTGAAATAAGGAGAAGTAACGATGAGCAATTTCAGTATCGGTATCATGGCAGATTCTCTTAAATTGAGTTTTGCCGACAGTATGAAAAAAGCCCGTGAATTGGGCGCAGATGGCGTTCAGATATACGCAACAAAGGGGGAAATGGCTCCCGAAAATCTTACACCCGCACTTATTGCGGAAAAACGCAGAATAATCACAGATAACGGTCTCGTTGTAAGTGCTCTCTGCGGAGACCTTGAAGGTCACGGATTCCAGATAGCGGAGGAAAATGTTTGGAAGGTTGAAAAGTCCAAGAGAATAGTAGATCTTGCCCTTGAACTTGGCTCAAAGATAGTAACTACACATATCGGTGTTATTCCCGACGAAAAGAATGATACTTATAAGATCATGCAGGAGGCTTGTAACGAGCTTGCCGAATATGCGGACAGCGTAGGTGCGTCCTTTGCTGTTGAAACAGGTCCCGAAAAAGCGGTTATGCTCAAAGAGTTCCTTGACAGCCTTTCCGCAAGAGGTGTAAAAGTAAACCTTGACCCCGCAAACCTTGTAATGGTAACGGGTGACGACCCCATTCAGGCTGTTTATACTTTGAAAGACTACATTGTTCACACTCATGCAAAAGACGGTATCAAACTGAAAGAAAGCGACAGACATGAAATTTACGGATTCTTTGCTCAAGGCGGTATCGGAGACCTTAGAATTTGGGAATATTTCACAGAAGTTCCTCTTGGTGAAGGTAAGGTGAATTTCCCCAAATATCTTGCCGCACTTAAGGATATCGGTTATAACGGCTTTCTCACCATTGAGCGAGAAGTCGGAGACGATCCCGCAAAGGATATCGGCATGGCTGTAAACTTCCTGAAAGGTCTTATCTGATGGAAATATACTGTTCAACCGGCGCATTCGTGGGCAAAATAAATAACCGTAACCATATGCTTATTCCCGAAGCGGCAAAGAAGCTTTGCTGTGACGGATTTGAGTTTATGGTCTGCAATTCATGGTATGGGCGTTTTGATGAGATATGCGAAGACGTGAAAGGGGTAAATTGCCCCGTGATACATCTTGATAAGGATATCGGTGAGTTTTTCAGCAGAAATACGGAATCCGACAGTAATGATGCCTTTTTGAAGTTCAGGGAAAACTGCCGTGTGGCAAAAGCTCTTGGCTGTAAAAAATCAGTGCTTCATCTTTGGGGCGGTCTGCCTTCTGACGGACATATGGAATCGAATCTCAGGGCATATCCCGAACTTAAGAAAATATCCGAAGAATACGGAATTCAGATGACAGTTGAAAATGTCCCCTGTAATACATACGATCCGCTTTCTCATTGGCGTGAGCTTATCAGGATCGACCCCGATGTGAAATTTACGGTAGATACACGCTTTTTGGCGTTTCACGGTCAGTTTGAAGAGTTTTACAAGGGCGAATTTACGGACAGGGTAGTTCACGTTCATATAAGTGACTGGTCTGCGGATATAATGGAATGGGCAAAGCTCCGTCCCATACCTCATCCCGGTGGTGGAAAAATAGACTTTGACAGATTTTTTACTTATTTGAAAGAGAATAATTTTGACGGGTCAATAACCTTGGAGTCGCCATCTATGCTTGAAGAAGGATTAAATTCGGAGTCTTTGCAAGATGACTTGAATTTTATCAAAGGCAAAATAGTAGATTAAAAATATAAGAAACAGCCTCAAAATAAGTTTTAAGGCTGTTTTTTGTTTTGCTAAGTTTTGAATTAGTGACTGTAAAATTTCTTTTTTATTTTCGCTGAAATCCGTTATAATTTTGTCTTACTCAGATAGTTGATAAGATTTATAAGTATCATATCTGCCGCAGGGTTCTTTCCTATATTTTCTTCAAGCAAGAAGCAATTAAGATAGATCATTCCCTTTCCGCTTGTAAAGCCTGCTATCGTATGGCCTGAAGCGTAGGCACCATTTACATGAGGTGAACCTACATAAAATGCAGGACAGATAATGTCTTCGGGGGTTCTTGATGTCATATAGGAATAGAATGGGAACGTTTGACCGTATTGGGTTGAGTCACATATCCCCAAACCGAGACCTTCAAAAATATATTCATTTGAAGCAATACATTCTTTATGATACAACCAGTCACGGGCGTCAAAAATTCTTAAGTCGTCTGCTATTCCGAGGAAATCGGAAATTGAAATATTGCTGTTATAGAACGAATGCGGCGACATAAAAACAACTTTTGCTCCCGAAGCTGCAGCATCCTTAGCTTTTTTTAATATGCTTTCATCGGTGTTCTTTCCGAGAAGTACGGTTCCGTTCGTTTTGTCGTTGAACAGTTCAACTGTTGCCCCTTGCTTTTTAAGGAAATCTACTGTGTTTTGTTCAAGACCATAAATATAAATTTTTTCTGTGGTTCTTGGCAAATCTTGGATATTTTTAACATGGAAATCCAATTTGTTGCCAAGGGGGGATCCTCCGCTTCTTAAATATGCAACAAGTGAATATTTTCCTGTGGGAACATCGAGTGTGATTTTTTTCTTCATTACGGGAATTGCAAAAGAATCGTTGGTAATTTCAAATTCTTCGCTGAAAGTATTTATTGTTCCATTTGCTCCCATTATTGCAAAATCTGCTATGTATTTACCCTGTTTAAGGATGTTTTCATTTGCAAGGACAGCTTCTATTTCAAATTCTTCATCGCTGTAAGCGTGGTGCTTTGCGAATAGGCAAAATCTTAAGGGTGCCCAACCGTCGCAAACTGTGTCATATACTTCGGGCTTGAATCTTCGCCATAAGCTCCAAAGTCCCTCCCCGCACATTCCGTGGTCAAGAAGACCTGTTAGGCTGTAACCGTTGTGCTTGGGATTTGAACGGATAGCGTCAAATAGAAATCTTCTATCCATTGCGCTGAGGCGTTGGCTTTCTTTTAGCATCATTTCAGCAAATGGGTAAACTTTTTCAAGTCCAAATTTTTTCCAATCCGCCTCTAAGCCATTACTTTGTTCTGCAAGCCAAGAGTAGTCTTCAAGATCTTTTCTGCAGCCGTATTGCTGGAAGTGTTTTGTTTCTTCGATTACATTAAATAGGGGCCCTATTCCGCTTTCCGAAATAAATGCGGGTAGATCATTTTTTGCATAGTTCCTAATGAGATTTATATCTTTTTCTCTCATTGGGAATTTGGGATAATAGTGGTAGTCTCCGATATTGGGAACAGATAAACCATTATCCATTATGGGATTTTCGCTAAAGTCTTTGCCGTCAGCGCCCATATATCCATCCCAAACTTCGCTGTAAGGGTTTGAGGCGGAAGCTGTTTCTCTGCGGGAATCCCAGCGTCCTGAATGCAGAAGTACCAATCGTGAAGAGTCTTCTTTTCGGAGTTCTGAAATGAAGTTTTCTGCATGAAGAGCTATTGGGTTATGAATATGCATTTCATTTAGCAAACCCCAAATAACTACAGACGGATGGTTTCTGTCTCTTTTGACCATGTCAAGAGTACAGATGTCAAATCTGCGGAACATTTTTTCCTGATCCATATCACATTCGGATTCATTTTCAAGCAGAAATCTTGCTTCTCCCAATTGCCATGACGCCATACATTCTTCATACACAAGAAGTCCGATCTCATCGCATATGTCAAGCTGTTCCGGTCTGAAAAGACCCGCAATAGATCTGACAGTGTTGAATCCGTATGTTTTTGCCATTATCATGTCTTTACGAATATGCTCTTTAACTACAGGGTAATTTTGTCCTATAGGAAAAGCATTTCCCGAATGTGCGGACTTTAGAAAGATCTTGCGTCCGTTAAGGTGGAAAAATCCGTCGATTATCTTGAATTCTCTGAAGCCGAAATTAAGGATTTCACAATGTTCGCCATATGCCGAGGTCAGAATGATCTCAACTCTGTATAAGAATGGATCATCTGTATCCCAAAGCTTAACATTTGGCACTGTCAATGATATCTCTGTTTCGGAAAACTCTTTTTCTGTAAAAATTTCTATTGAAGAGCTTGTTATTAAATGCGTATATTCGGTCTTTCCGTACACCTTTAAAGAAAGAGAGGCCGGAGATCTTTTTAATAGAGCATTTTTAATGTATACCTTTGCAGACAGCTTGCCGGAGTGTATATCCCCCGTAAGGAATTTATCGTCAATGTATATTTCGGGAACGGAGAAAAGCTCTACTCCGTACCATATACCACCGCTGTTAAGGCAAGCTCCTGCAGATTTTTTTATTGTTTTGTTTCTGTTTGCTGCATTAGATATATTCAAACCGTCAATGTCATAGTTTATGGGATTTACAACTCTTACGGATATCAGATTTTCGCTGTCGAAATTGAGTTTGTCCGTAACATCAAAATCGAAGGGGGCTTCGCCTCCCTCATGTTCACCCAAAAAATCCCCGTTGAGCCAAACTTGAGCTTTATAATCCACACCCTTAAATCTCAGTATGGCTCTTTCATTATCACCGCAAGTGATCTGCGGCTTGAGTTTGCACCAATAAAAAGCTACGCCGTGGTATTCTGGAAGTGTTTCCTGAATTATGGAAGGGACAGGTGTTGGAACAGCTGTTTGGGGAATTTCGGAAGTCCAGTTGTTTTCTAACCCTTTGTTTTGAGTATCCTTATCTATAAACCAGTTATCATTTATTTGAAAATATTTGATATCTTCTGACATTGAGATTCATCCTTTTCTATCTGTCGCTTAGTCTTTATTCGGGAAAGTATCTGTTGAGGTTTTCAAGTCCTGTTTTTATTGCAAATACGTTTTCCTCTATTCCCTCAAATTCAATAGAGTAGCTTCCGTTGTAGCCTGCTCTTTTCAGGGTTTCGATGCACTGTTTTACGGGAACGTCTCCATGACCAACGATAGTTCCTCTGAGGAAGTGGCCCGCTCTTGATCTGAACCAGCCTGCGCCGGGGTCGGGGAGAAGTCCGTTTCTTACAAAAAAGTCTTTGATATGAACATGGATAGCATATGGTGCAAGCTTTCCGATAGCTACGGCAGGATCGTCATCTGCACAAAGGAAATTTCCTAAGTCGGCAAGAAGTCCAAAGTTTTCAGAGCCTACTGCATTCAAAAGCTTTTCAACTCTGTCGCTGTCCTGACAGAAAAATCCGTGGTTTTCAAACATCGTTTTAATACCGAGGGTTTCTGCGTAATCAGTCACTTTTCTTGCTCTGGGAGCAACAACTTCAAGAGCATCGTCAAAGCCTCTTTTCGTTTTCTTTTCAGCGGGATAACCCCAACAAATATCGTGTCTCATTTTGTTTACACCGAGAGCTTCCGCTATTTTGAGTTCACCTTTAAGTCTTTCAAATTCTTCAGATTCGTCTTTCAGCAAAAGGTCTGCTCCGATAGTGTAAGTTGAAATTTCAATTCCTTTTTCTTTTGCATGTGCGGCAATTTCCTTGGCCTGTTCTACTTTGCATTTGCCTTCGGGGGCGTAGACGTCTGTAAATTCAATCGCTGAAAAGCCTGTTTCCACTGCAAGGTCTATCATCTCAAAAACATTGAGATTTCTTGCTTTTCTTACGCCTTCCATGCTGTATGTACTGATTCCTACTTTCATGGTCAATACCTCTTTCGTTTAAAGTGATTTTTTCTTTAGTATATCATACTTTTTGGTAAATTGCAATAGTCCGTTAGCTGAATTTACTGCTCAACTGCATTTTCTGCAATTTTTACAAGGATCTCCGTGATCTTATCCATTGATTCTATTGATACGAACTCAAATCTTGAATGGAAGTTTTCGCCACCTGTGCAAAGGTTGGGGCAGGGAAGACCCATAAATGAAAGATGTGCTCCGTCCGTGCCGCCTCTTATGGGCATTACTCTTGGTTCAACGCCTGTCTGCTTCATTGCCTCTTTTGCTCTGTCCACAACATACATATGTTCTTCGATCTTTTCCCTCATGTTGTAATAGGAGTCTTTAAGAACAAGCTCAAGAGTACCGTCTCCGTATTTCTCGTTTATCTTCTTTGCTGTCTCTGTAAAATTCTCTTTCTTAGCTTCAAATTTTGCTCTGTCATGGTCGCGGATTATATAAGCAAGCGTTGCAAGCTCCGTTTCACCTTTCATTGCAATAAGGTGGTGGAAGCCTTCATATCCTTCTGTTTTTTCGGGTATTTCGTCTTCGGGGAGCATGCTGTCAAACTCAGATGCGATCCTTGAAGCATTTTTCATCTTGTTTTTAGCAGAGCCCGGGTGGATTGATACCCCGTGAACAGTGATCTTTGCACTTGCGGCATTGAAATTTTCATATTCAAGCTCTCCCAAAGCGCCACCGTCAACTGTATATGCATAATCCGCACCGAAATTCTTCACGTCAAAAAAGTCAGCACCTCGTCCGATCTCTTCATCGGGTGTGAATCCAATACATATCTTTCCGTGGGGTTTTCCCGATTTGATAAGCTCTTCAACTGCAGTCATAATCTCCGCAATGCCTGCTTTGTCGTCAGCTCCGATAAGTGTCGTTCCGTCTGAAACGATAAGACTTTGTCCCTTGTAATTTTCCATATACGGGTAATCGGAAACTTTCATATAAATATTTTCTGCTTCATTCAGTAAAATATCTCCACCTTCATATTTCACTATGGAGGCCTTTATATTAGTGTCAGAAGCCTCGGACGATGTATCCATATGTGCTATAAATCCTATTGCAGGTGCTTTTTTATACGTGTTTGCAGGTAAGGTTGCGTATACATAGCCGTATTTATCTAAACGCGCATCGGTAAGCCCCAACTCGATAAGCTCCTTTTTCAGTTCTTCCGCCAAAACAAGCTGTTTTGACGTACTCGGTGTGGTTTCGCTTTCTTCGTCGGACATTGTGGGGAATGCCGCGTATTTTAAGAATCTTTCGTATGCTTTCATTTTAAAATGCCTCACTTTTTTATATGAATTATGCTGTTGTTATTGATATTGAAGGGTTATTCGTAAAGAAATTCATAATCCGGTAATGCTTTCCATTCTTCGCTTGAAGTCAAAATTTTTGATATTTCCTCGCAGGTTTTTAGAAATTTCTGTCCTTTTCCGTCAGCGGTACTTACGAAAGTAGAGATATCTTCAGCTTTTATGATTTTTTCTTTACCGTTTTCAGTAACTTTCAGAATTAACGTGGTAGGCGGTTCCATAAACATATCAGGGTTCGGGTTGTATTCGTCGGGGTAAGAATATACATTAAGCTCTGTAATCAAATCGTAAATTGCAGAAATTTCCTCTCCCGTAAGAATCAATTCCTTTATATAATCTTCCGGGTAAGTTGCATCGGTCGTTTTTACTAATTTTCCTGTAGCACTGTCGTATGAGCTTACACCGTAGGTGTTCCAAGTTAAAGAAAATGCGAAGTCTCCAGCCATTGGGTCTAAGTCATTTTGGCATGAAGAAAAAGCGCAAGTTATAACTGTTATAAGTAGAGTAAGCAAAATTTTTTTATATATTTTCATTTAATATTCCTTTCATTCAACCGATTCTCCGTCACCGAAATAAAAGAAATTTCCGTTTACGGTAACAAGATTTCCTGCTTGAGATTCATAAATGCTTTCATAAACTTCCTGAGGAACAGTCAATTGGATTTTTGTTCCATCATCTGTCATAAAAGTTACTTTAAAGTTTAAAGAATGGTTGTGTCTTGTTGTATGAAGTACTGATTCTTTACTCAAAACCACAGCACCTACAGCGTTGAATTCTTCTTCTGTTTCTTGGGGCTTTTCTTGTGTTTGTTGAGCGTTCTTTTGCTTTTTTTCGTTGAGACTGACTTTTATTGACAGTAAAATATAAAGAAGTATAAAACCTGCAACGATAGATAATATTGCAATTATTGCCGCTGAACCGCTTAACATAATATCAATTCCTTTACTGAAATATCATAATTATATAATAACATATTTCAGCAAAAAAAGCAATATATTTAAAGATGATTTGAAAAGAAATTTTTATTAGGGGCTGACTCAAAAAAATGTCTTTTGAGCCACCCCCTTATTTTTGTGCGTGACATTTTGTAATCTTTTGCGGTTTTAATTAAAGATGTAACAAAAATTGAAAATGTATAAAATAAACCCGTTTATGCAACAAATCCTTTTTAAAACGTCATATATAAATAAGACAGCCTAATAGGTTTTTTTATTCTTTATTAACACGTTCAAATGTTTCGTAGAGTTGTTTTGCCATTTCAGCCATAGATTCGGTATCTGTTTTTAAAACTTGTCTGTCATATGTGAACAGCCCATTTGTTTCGTCTTCAACATCACTTACTTGGGTTAGGATTGCACCGCAAAGTCCATGTTCTATGGCGGAGATTACTTGTTCCGTGTAAAGTTTTATGATTTCCGATTTGAATTCATTTCCATCGGTAAAAAATCTGTAGCCGTAGGTCTTATCTAAATTAAAGGAGTGCCCATCTATTTTATATGAGTACCCACCGAATTCGGAAAGAATAAGAGGTCTTCCGTCATTTTGCAGCTTCAGAGGCTTGAAGTAGATGTGTTCGCTGAGGACGTCACTTTTATTCGTTTGGAACCAACCTGAGGTCGCGTCCCATATCCTCGTTGGGTCAAGTGCCTTGAATCTTTCATAAATGTTTTCCGCATCAAACTGTCCCCAGCCCTCGTTGAATATTGTGTAATAAAGAACGCTTGGGTGATTATTCAGTATTTCAACGGTCTTTTCCGCTGTTTTGATGAAGCTTTCACGTCTGTAAGCAGAGGCTTTATGTGTAACTCCCTTTTTAAGCCCTACTGTGGGCAAAGCCGTGTCGATAATAAAACTGTATTTTCCGCTGTTTACAAAATCCTGGAAAACTATCATTCCGTATTTGTCGCAGTAATGGTAAAAGAGCTGAGGCTCAATTTTAATATGCTTTCTCAGGGTGTTGAAGCCCTGTTTTTTCATTTCAAGAATGTCGTTTTCGTATCCCTTTGGCGTTGCGGGTAAATAGATACCGTCGCTGAAATATCCCTGGTCAAGAAGACCGTGGAAGAATATGGGTTTTCCGTTCAGCAGTATCTTTTCGCCTTTTATCTCTACTTTTCGCAGGGCGAAATAAGAGGAAATTCTGTCTTCACCGCTTATTAACTCAAAGCTATAAAGATACGGCTCTTCGGGAGACCATGTTTTGGGATCTTTTGGAGTTACCGTGATTTCAGAACCGCTGAAATTTATATTTTTTCCTTCAAACACAAGGGTCTTATCTTTCAGACCTCCAAAGACTTCGATCTTTGCGGATGTTGTATTTGTGGTTATTTTAATTGATTCTATATGATTTTCGGCAACGCTTTCCAGCCATACCGTCTGCCAGATACCGCTTACGGGGGTGTACCACATGCCGCCCCTGTCCTTACGCTGTTTTCCGTAGGGAAGCTCCTTCTTCAGGGGGTCGCTGACCTTTACAGTAAGGGTGTTTTCACCGTCGTTGAGCATCTTTGTTATGTCCGCACAAAAGGGAGTGTAGCCGCCTTCATGCTCTACGGCAAGGAAATCATTGACATAGACCTCACAGGTCTGGTCAACGGCACCGAAGTGAAGAAGAACTTTATCCTTTTTAAATCCGTCGGGTAGGGTGAATTTTCGGCTGTATACGAGGATGTCCTTTTTACCAATATCTTTTTTGACACCCGACAAACGTGACTCAGCGGGGAAAGGAACTTTGATCTTTCCGTCATAACGGACATTGTTTCCTTGGAGAATTTTCAGCGCCCATGTTCCGTTGAGGCAGATATATGAGTCTCTTTTCATCATGGGTCTGGGGTATTCATCCCAAGGAACTTCTTTCATTTCCGCTTCAAAGGGTGTTTTTAACTCACAGGTCTTCGGCTTGATTTTTGTTGCAATAACACAAAGCACAGGTACAAGAACCGCTGCCGCAACAAGTGCCGCAAGGAAGATTTTTTCATTGGGCAAAAATGATTGAGTTCCGTCGTTGTTCGTAATAAGCTCTGCGTTTTTCAGTACTGTAGAGCCGATCTTCGGGCCGATAACACCGGGAATGAGAACCTGAGAAAATATTCTCAGTCCCTGGAACATCCCCGCTTTTCCTTCGGGGGTGTAGTCTCTTATTACAGCGCCGAAAACAGCCATTCCCGAAAGATAACCGCACATCATAAGCAAAGAACCGATGAATACGGGAACTGTGGTTTTTGTGAAAAACAGGATTATATAGCCTGCTGCAAGCCATGCTATTGAAAAAATTACAGAGAATCTGAAGCCTTTTTTATCGTAGACCTTGCCCCATAATGCCGTACAAATTGCTGCAAAGATTATTGCAGGCGCCATTATGAATACATAGTCGGACATTCCGAGGGATTTTTCATAATAGATAATGAGGTAGGGCATGAATATCTGGATAGAAATGTTGAAGATCGCAAATGCTCCAAGAAAGAGGTATATCATGGGATTTGCTTTTACCGTTGATGGTCTGAATCCGTAGAATATATTGTGCAGATATCCCGTTTCCGTGGGCTTTATCTGAGGTTCTTTTATAAGGAAAATTCCCAAAACACCGATGGCGACTACCACCGCACCGATAATGGCAAAGATAAGAGTCCAGCTTTCAGGTAAAGTCAGGTCAAAGAACATAAAACTGCCGAATACTACAAGTATAGCAACCAAAGGCATCATTGAGTTGATACCTTCGACAGTACCTCTGTTTGATGAATCCGAAGAGTCTGTGAGCCATGCGTTGAATGCCGCATCGTTGGCGGTTGAGCCGAAGAATGTCATTATGCAGTCAAGTATTATGGTTAACGTAACAGCCATAGCCGCTGCGGAGGTGACTGTGGGGAAAAGTGCGCCTATAATATCCGTTTTCAGTAACGTAAAGCTGAAGATGGAAATACCCCAAAGGATATATCCGCCGCAGATAAACAGCTTCCGTTTTCCGATCTTGTCCGATAGAGCGCCCATGAAAACCGTTGTAAGCGTTGCGGAGACCGCAGATGCTGCAACCATTAGTGAGATATCATTTGCGGAAGCATTGAACATATTGTAAATGAATACGTTGAAGTACATATTCTCCACGACCCATGCAACCTGTCCCATTAAACTGAAAAGGACCAGAGCCCATATGAATCTTGCAGAAAGTTTCTTTTGCATTTTGACAACCTCTCAATCTTTGTGAAGTGTTTTTTAATTACAGTATAAGTATACCATATATTTAAAAAATATAAAAGTAAAAATTTATGAATTATTTTTTTTGTTAGGGTATTGACAAACGGTGGAAAATAGTGTATAATTGTATTAGACGTCTGGTACAAACTTAAGGAGATATAATCCATGGATTTAAAATGGCAATTTACAAACGATAAACCGATCTATCACCAGATAACGGAACAGATCAAAGAAATGATAGTTTCTGGGGCTCTCGCTCCCGGAGACAGGGTTCCCACCGTAAGAGAGATTTCCGAGTCAGCTTCGGTAAATCCCAACACGGTACAGAAGGCTTTTGCTGAGCTTGAAGAAACGGGACTTGTCCACACATATTCCACCGCAGGCAGATTTGTTACAAAAAGCAAACCTGTTATTGCTGCTACGCGCAGAGAAATAATAGACGATGTTGTTGCGGAATTTATGCGTGAAATGAAGCTTTACGGCTATACAAAAGAAGAAATAGCCCAAATAATTACTGAATATGAGGAGATTTGATTATGGACGGATACATTCTGCAATGTAATAATCTTACTAAAAAATACGGCAAATCAGTAGCTCTCGATAATTTTTCACTTAATCTGGAGCGAGGCAAGATAGTTGGCCTTCTTGGCCCAAACGGAAGCGGTAAGACTACTCTTATCAAGCTGGCAAACGGACTCCTAGCACCGTTCGGCGGACAGATACTTATAGACGGAAAAGCTCCCGGCTATGAGACAAAGGCTCTTATTTCCTATTTGCCGGATAAAAACCACCTTCCTCTGTCCATGAAGATCAAGGATCTTCTGGCATTGTTTGCGGATTTTTATGCTGATTTCGATATTGAAAAAGCGAAAGAAATGATTTCTATTCTCAATATAGACCTTAACGCAAAGCTCAAAACTCTTTCAAAGGGTAATCAGGAAAAGGTTCAGCTTATTCTCGTTATGAGCCGCAAGGCATCACTTTATCTTCTTGATGAACCTATAGGCGGTGTTGACCCCGCAACAAGAGACTATATCCTGAACAGTATTGTAAGAAATTATTCCGAAAATTCAACAGTACTTATTTCAACACACCTTATTGCCGATGTTGAAAGTGTTCTTGACGATATAGTTTTCATTAAAGAAGGCAAGCTTGTCCTTCATGACAGTGTTGATTCTGTCCGTGAAAAAGAAGGCAAGAGCATTGACCAGCTTTTCAGGGAGGTATTCAGATGTTAGGTAAACTTTTAAAATACGAATTTATAAATGCCGCAAAGATAATGGTTCTTTTTTATGCGGCGCTGATACTTTTGTCTGCTATTTTTTCCGTAAGCGTATCTTTCGGTGCAGACTTGAATGAAGAAACAAACAGTGATCTCTATGTAAGCTATGAATTAACATATGGAGTTTTCGGAATTACCGCAGGACTGTCGTTTATTTTCCTCTATTTTATGATAATAGCAGTTGCTGTGGCAACGGTTATCTATTCCATAAGCAGATTCAAAAATACCGTGCTTGGTCCCGAAGGGTATCTGACACACACTTTGCCCGTGAAAACAAGAGATATTATTCTTTCAAAGACCATAAATGCTGTTGTCTGGCAGATATTCAGCGGTATAGCTGTATTCGCAGCTCTGTTGCTTATTTTTGCGGTGCTTGGTATTAATCTGGGTGAAGTCCTTTGGGAAATATTAAGACATGCGTTAGAAGCTCCTAAGGCTATAATAATTTTTGTTGAATTCCTTGTTTTCATTCCCGTTGCTGCTGTGGGATCCTTTTTGCAGATCTTTGCAAGTATGGCCATAGGATTCTCTTCCAACAGGCACAGAGTTATCAAGTCCGTAGGCGTATATATTCTTTTCTGTTGGGCGATGAGCTTCGTTACCACGTTCCTTTTGACTTTTGACCAGCTTTTTGCTGAATTTACACCTGAAAGAGGAATCGGACTGTTATTTATCGTTATTCTTCTCTATGCTTTACTTGCAGTTTGTTTCTATTTCATTACACACCATTTCCTGAGCAAAAAGCTTAATCTTCAGTAACTGTTATCAGTTCTTTACGGAGGTGCTCTTATGTTTGGAAAGCTTTTTAAGCACGACTTTAAAAGTACCGCAAAGGTGATGCTTCTGTTTTATGCGGCAATGATACTGTTATCCGTTATTTCTTCGGTCAGCCTTCATTTCGTTCCCAATCTTCAGTTGGTTCCCTATATTGAAGATGAAATGGCGGGTAATTTCCATTTTGCTACGAGAGACGGAGCTTCTGTTTTTTGGGAAATAAGTTCTATACTGCTTTTTTTACTGCTTTACTTTATGATAATAGCAGTGTCAATAGCAACGGTCGTCTATTCCGTAAGCAGATTCAAAAATACGGTATTGGGTTCCGAAGGGTATCTTACACATACTTTACCCGTTAAAACAAGGGATATCATTCTTTCAAAAACCGCAAACGCCATTGTCTGGCAAGCATTCAGCGTAATTGCTGTATTGGTGGCTATTTTGATAATCGTTGTTTCTGTTCCGGGAGGAAGCTCTTCCCCTGAAGTTTCGGAAACCGTAAGTGACGAGGAATTAACAAAAGATTTGATAATTGTGGGAGAAACCTTCGCGCTGTTGTTTGTGGGCAGCGTATGCTTTTACTTGCAGGTGTTTGCAAGTATGTCAATGGGCTTTTCTTCCAACAGATACAGAATGTTTAAGTCTGTAGTAATATTCGTTCTGATATATTGGCTCGAAAGCTTTATCTTTACGTTGCTTCTGGCATCAGATATCGCTGTTCACTCCTCGCAGGAGAAAACCATAAGCCTGCTGTTTATCTTTATTCTGCTTTTCACGCTGTTTGCGGTTGTCTTCTATTTTATCACACACCGATTCCTGAGCAAAAAGCTCAATCTTCAATAATAAAAAACGACACTCCGAAAATTCCTTCGGAGTGCATTTTTTTGTAAATATTTCCAAAACCTGATATTATTCAAATATCGTGCCTGATTTTACGTCTGTGATAACCGTGATAACGTCAAGTGCTTCCTGCAAGGTTACGGGGAAAGGCTTGCTTTCACGGATAGCGGCGTAGAGGTGATCCCAGATCCTTGGGCAATCGCCGTAATTTTCGTAGGGAATAACTTCCTCGATCCATTCAAGCTTTTCATTTGAGCCGAAAGACTGGGAACTTCCGGGGGTTGCAGGGTCTGATACAACGGGCGCAAGAACATTCTTCGGATCAAGATATTTTACCTTAAAACCTTCCGGTGTGCTTACAAGTGAACCCTTGGAGCCGTAAAGGGTGTATTCGGGAACTTTTATGGCACAACCGCCTGAAATTTCCATATCAACTATTCTACCGTTGATTCCTGTAAATACTATCTTGATGTGGTCTTCACAGTCACCGCCTGCGGCAATGTGCTGAATATCTGAATATACCACGTTGCAGCGTCCACCGCAGAATCTGAGAGAGTGGTCCACAATATGGGGTCCCCAGTTAAGGAGCTGGCCGCCTCCGAATTCGTGGAGCGTCTGCCAGTCGCGTCTTCTGTCATAGCCGTTTCTTGCAAGCTTTATCTGATATACTGTGCCGATAATGCCTGAATCGATTATCTTGTTTACCTGTTCAAAACCGTCCTCGAAGCGGCGGTTATGTCTGATGTATAAATGGGGGCCTGCGGGCTGGGAAGCCATTGCTACAAGCTCTGCAGCTTCTTCTGCCTTTGTGCAGAAAGGCTTTTCAAGCTGAACGTCCTTACCTGCAAGGAGAGCTGCTTTTGCATGGGCGTAATGGTCACATGAGCGTGTTGCGATGTCAACAAGCTCAACATCGGGATCCTGTACCAATTCCTCAACTGTTGCGTATGCCTTTGCGCCTAATTTTTCAGCCCAAAGATTTCTTCTTTCTTCGATAATATCGCAGACCGCAACGATCTGAAATTTATCCTTTCTTGATTCGAGCTCGTGAATATGCATTCCGACGCCTGCTCTGCCTAAGCCTACGAGCCCGATTTTTACGGGGTTACTCATTACTGTTCCTCCTGTATGATATTTTTTTTGAAAAGTGTATTAAAAGAATTACCGTAAGTATGAGTGTAAAAACTTCCGATATTGGGGTTGCCCAGAGTATTGTTTTCAGTTCAAAACTGTTTCTGATTATAAACATAAGGATAATATCAAGTGTTCCCTTATGGAGAATTGAAAGCAGAAATGGAGTTACGGATTTTCCAACTGCCTGGAAAAGGGAGATTATTACGAAAATGAATGAATAAATGGGGACTGCAATACATATTATTCTCAGAAATTCCGAACCGTAGCTTACTGTAAGAGGGTCTTTTATGAAGAGCTTTACAAGCTCCGTGGGAATCAGCTCTGAGAGGGCGAAACTGAGGATAGATACTGTCATCGTGACTATCGAAGAGACTCTTACCACAGCCCACATTCTGTCGTATTTCTTTGCCGAATAGCAATATGCCGCAAGGGGAAGCATTCCCTGAGTCGTTCCCTGATTTACCGCATGGGCAAGCTGATCTATTTTTCTTACAATACCTATTCCCGCAACGGCTTCGCTGCCCAGGGCAGACATCATTGAATTGAGAACGCTGTTGGAGACCATTGCAAGAGTTACCATGCAGAAGCTTGGCAGACCGCCACGGAGTATTTCAGTAAGGCGTCTGATATTTTCTTTTGCTTCGCTGAAATTTATACTGAATGAAAATACTCCGTTATTTCTGTTTCGGTATACGAATACGGAAAAATATATAAGTGACGCAAGGTTTGACAGCGCAGTTGCAATGGCTACGGCTTCAACTTCCATGCCTTTGGGAAGAATAAGAAACATAAATATCGCATCGAGGAAAATATTGAGAACTGCACCCATTATCATGCCGAAGCTTGCTTCCTTAGAGTTTCCCACGGAACGGATAAGATGACCCAGAGTGCTTGCAAGTATTGCTGGGATACCTCCGAGGACTATTACATAAAATATGTAGTTTACGGAAAAGCCTATTGTTTCACCGTCAGCCCCGATAAGGTATAATATGGGCTCCGAAAAGAAGAAGAGCAGCAGCGAATACAGTATGCTTACGGCAAAAGCTCCGAAAAATGCGGTTGAAAAGGATTTTTTTGCCTCACCGTGCTTCTGTTTGCCCAAGGCACGGGCAATTACTCCCGCACTTCCCACACCGAAAAGATTGCTGAAGCCTGCAAGAAATGAATAAAGCGGCAGACACAGAGATATTGCAGCTATTGCGTTGGGGTCGTTTGTCAGCCCCACGAACCACGTATCCGCAATATTATGTAAAACTATAATTATCTGGCTGATTATTGTAGGTATTACCATTGCCATTACGGCTTTTCCTACGGGATAGTTTTCAAAAATCTGCTTTTCCCTTAGACGTGCGGATTCTTCCGTGGTCACGGTGCTTCGCTCCTTTTCCAAGATTCTTTTTCCTATGTATATAATACCATATTCGGAGGTCAAAATCAAGTGCTTTTCAGAAAAAATTTTACTGTGCAAAAAAATATTTTGCAAAAATAAAATGCCAAAATCGGAATTTACGGAGAATATTTTTCAGATGCGTAAGTATTTCTTGAATGATAAAAACAGATATTCAATATCTTTCCGATAAAGAATACCTGTTTTACTGTTATTCGAAGAACTCGGCTATTTTGTCAACCGCAATTTTTACCTGATCTTTTGCAAAGGTCATTGCGTCACCTGCATCGGTGATAGTGTCATCTGTTCTGCCAAGCATCACGAGAAAAACGTAGTTGCCGTGGCGGACGACCTCAGCGCTGTTGACCTTGTGGGAATTTGCCGAAGTATCGGCTTTGAATCCGTTAACAAGTGATTCGCGGTAGTCCTCAAGAGCTGTTTCAACGGAATCCGCAGCTGATGAGTCCTTTGCTTTCACACCGACGAAGATGTCGGGGTGCTTGGTATCCGTAGCCGTATTACAAAAAAAACTTTCTACATCATCCATATTGATGCCGATCTTACCCATAAGGTAAGTCTCATCACGTTCCGAATCTGCATAGAAATCTTCTCCGTAAGCGGTGGAGACTGCCTCGAAAACAGAATTTATTTCAGGGTTTGCCATTGATAAATTGTTATCGGGGACTACATTGTTGTCGTTAAAGTCTCCGTTGTTGGAGCTGTTGTTTTCGTCTCCGTTCGTGTTCCCGTTATCGGGGATCATGGGGTCAATGGGGTCCAAAGGATCAGTCATCTGATTGTTTGGATTCATTGGGTTTAAAGGATCGTTGATCTCACCGTTGTTCGTGTTGTTGTCATCGTTATTGCCGTTATTGTCTGACGGAGTATTTACGTTGGGGTTGTCGTTCAGGTCGTCATCCTCCATATTTCCGTTGTTGTTTCGGTTACAAGCAGTTACCAGACAAACGCAGATCACAAGACAGAACAAAAAAAGAGATCTGAAAATCTTTTTTACTTTCATAAGTGTTCCTTTCTTGCTGAATGCCGAAAAAAGTATTTTTTGGCATCAAATTTACATTTTTCCTTAAAAGCGCCAAAAACACGGCAATTTCAAGGAAAAATCAGATTCATTTCCGATAATCAAATCTGAATCCGAATATAGTATCACCCGAATTTTTGAATTTATTGTATCATTTTGCGTTAGGTACTTGATTTTTTTAAAAAAATGATATATAATATATGAGCTTTGAAAAAAGCCTTGACGAATTTAATAACTGTGGAGAAATCGCCTAGCTGGTCGAGGGCGCATGATTGGAAATCATGTAAACGTTAACGCGTTTCGAGGGTTCGAATCCCTCTTTCTCCGCCAAATAAAAGAGATATCCTTTTGGATATCTCTTTTATTTTTGCATGAGAAAGAGGGATGAGAAGGGCGAGTGTTAAAAAAGCTGCCAGTGGCAGGTTTTTCCTCGCCAGCGCTCCGACCGCAGTCGGGCGAATCCCTCTTTCCCTATTGATATATTTAAACTGCTTCATCTTATAAGGTGGCTCACGCCAAATAAATAGGTTATCCTTTTGGATAACCTATTTATTTTTTGCGGAGAAAGAGGGATGAGAAGGGAACGGTGGTGAATGGGGTGCCAGTGGCAGGTTTTTCCTCTCCAGTGCTCCGACCGCAGTCGGGCGAATCCCTCTTTCTCCGCAAAGATGAGTGTCCTTAAAAGATGACACACGAAAAACCGAGGAAATCCTCGGTTTTTCTCGTTATATCTCCGTTTTCCTCCGTTTTTCAAAAATTGCTTTTTGCGAACTAAAAAAAGATGCCACTTGACCATTTTCACAAATACAAGGGATTTGAACTCTAGGGTGACAGAAGTTATCCGAACTTGTTTTCTACAGTCAAATTTTTTGTCAGACAAGGCAAAAACGCAGATAATCCTTGTCGGATT
>JAZSMD010000091.1:0-24169 GCA_045535665.1 Eubacteriales bacterium | reverse complement strand
ATACAGTCATGAGCATACTGTATAAGAACACCTATAGCATTACGATGAATTCTTCCGTAACCATTTATAGTACAATCCGTTATCGTTATATCATGGGGAACTTCTTCTGTAACAGGAACAATATTTGCGCCGGATATTCTGAATCCTCCACCCCCGACATCGGAAACTGTGCAATGATCAAATATAACATTATTTACATTTTTCTTCATTTCAACAGCATAATTTCCAATATGATTAAAAGAACAATTTTCAAATAACATATACGAGCTATTGGATACCTGAATTGAAGCTATAATATCTTGAGCTGCTTGATAAGGAATTCTTGAAACATCCTTCCAATCACTCCCCGCAAACCCGATATTTTTCACAGTAAGAGAGTTTTTGTCTACACTACCATTCATACCATCTATAAAAAGCATCGTATCTATCGTTGAAGCAAAAAGCTTAAAACCATCTATACTATCATCAGAGTGAGGTATATAATAAAGCTTTCCGCTTTCTCTGTCATTATATACTTCACCGGGAGAATTAAGATACTCATAAACATTATCTAAATAGTATCTCGCACCCAACCCGTCAGATTCGACAGGATTACTGTACCCCTCCCAAAGAAGTAAATTATTTTCATAATCAATTTTTTTTACAGTTTGCCTTGAATCATCCCAATAGTGGAACATGCAAACTTGAATATCTTCTAATCTTGTAAGATCTTCGGGGATATCTCCTTCATAGAAATAAAAAGAAGTGTTGGAAACATAAACATCTGTCCCAACATAAGCCAACCCTTTTGGTGGAACCTGCTCGCCATTGGGACCTACAGCAAATTCATTTCTAAAAAAGCCTTCTTCGGGATAACGTGGACGTTGAAGTCTTTCATAATCGGCAGAAAAGAACTGATGTGAATAAACAGTCTCACCGTTAAGCTGAGGCATATCAGCCACCCACGCTTTTACACCGTTAACTTCTGTTTCGGTAAATCCCGTTACAGGGAGCCATGCACCGACGATAGCCTTTTCTTCGTCTTCACAGATCATTTCAAGGGAAGCTCCGCCGAAATCTTCACTGCTAAGTGTAAGTGTTTCGGTTAAGGAATAATCTCCTGCACCAAAATTCAAAGTAATGTGTTCAGCTCCTGCAAGTCCAAGTTCCTTCGCCTTTGCGATTGCATCAAGAATATCTCCGTAGGGTTTCGTCTCCGTACCGCTTCCCTTTTCAGCACCTGCTTCAAGGTAAATAACAGGATTTACAGGGTCAAAGCTTTCAGAACATGATGCCATACCCAAGGTAGAAACAGCAATTCCCGCAGCCAATAAGATCGTTTTAATTTTCACTTTTAAACCTCTTTCATTTTTAGTTTAAATTTAGCAACAGTATATCACAGAAAATCTATTTTGTCAAGTAAAAAAATTCATTTAATGATCCTGTTTTAAAGTATTTTTGCATATATCGTATTGACAAAAAGTCTTTTTTGATTTATAATAATATAAAGAAAGGATGAATATGAGATATGAATACAGCAACTACTTTATATTATACAAAACCTGCAAAAAATTGGTTTGACTCCCTACCCCTTGGTAACGGAAGCAGAGGGGCTATGATCATGGGTAAATATGATGAAGAAAATATTTTACTTAATCAGGACAACCTTTGGACAGGACTTCCAATATACAATACTTTTAAAGAAAATGGAAAATTTATAAACAAAGCACGTGAAATAATCAATAATGAGAAGTATTTTGAAGCTGACCGCTTTATTGAGAAATACATGGTCGGTAATGATATTAACGGATATATGCCCGTAGGAACACTTAAAATAAAGTTTTCTCATGAAAACGTTTCTGATTACATAAGAAAGCTCGATATTGCAAACGCTGTCTATTCTTGTGACTATACATCAAATGAAATCAAGTTTCACCGTGAAGGTTTTGTATCCCATCCCAACAAAGTATTTGCTCAAAAATTCACTTCGGAAAACGGCAATTTAAATTTTGAAATTACGATAGACAGCGTAACACAGTCAGATTCCTGCATTGAAGACGGATATTTGAAGCTTAAAGGGCAAACTCCCATATACCTTGACTATAAAGATGATATTCTTATATACGATAATACACCCGATGCTGATTGCGTAAAATTCCAAGCCTGGATATATGTTGAAACAGACGGTGAAAAAATTTACGGAGAAAAAAGTATTTCCGTAAAAAATGCAAATTACGCTGTCATCTATCAGGTAAGTGATACTTCTTTTATTGATTGGAAGTCTATGCCAAGAAAAGACCCGACAATTGACTGTGAAAGATTTATTCTCAAAGCTATAAATGACGGATATGACAAAATAAAAGAAAGTCATATAAATGATTATACAAAATTCTTTAACCGAGTCGAATTGACTCTTGAAAAAGGCAAAAACAGTTCCTTGCCAACAGATGAAAGACTCAAGGCTTTTGCAGACGATACAAGCGACAACGAACTTATAGCTCTTTACTATAATTACGGCAGATATCTTGCAATATCTTCTGAACGTGAAGACAGTATGCCTGCAAATCTTCAGGGTATATGGAGCTGGGCCATGGTTGCAGACTGGGGTTCAGACTTCCACACAAATATCAATCTGCAGATGAATTATTGGTGTGCTGAAAATGCAAACCTTTCCGAATGTCGAAACTCCCTTTTCACCTGGCTTAAATGGCTTCATGAAAGCGGAAAACAGACAGCAAGAGACCTTCATAATTGCAGAGGCTCTTGTGCTTATCATATGTGCGACATCTGGGCAAAATCAACTCCTTCGGCAGGGCTCCCTAAATGGGCATATTGGCCTATGGGAGAAGCTTGGCTTGCCATGGATATTTTCGACCATTACGAATACACAAAAGATATTAAATTCCTTGCAGAATACTACGACATTCTTAAAGATAACACATTATTCCTCTATGATTGGCTATACTATGATGAAGAGCTTGATTCTTTTGTAACTTCCCCGTCAACATCTCCCGAAAACACATTCGTTGCTATAGATACAAACGGTGAAAAAAGTGAAGCTGCAGCATCAAAAGGTACAACATGTGACCTTTCAATTATCAGGGAAATATTCTGTGATTTCATCAAAGCAAGTGAAATTCTCGGAAGAGATGAAGATCTTGCAGCATCTGTATCAGCGAAGCTTGAAATGCTTTACCCCTATCAGATCGGTGAAAAAGGAGATCTTCTTGAATGGTTCAAAGACTTTGAACAGACAGAGCTGGGTCATCGCCATATGTCACATATGCTGAGTCTTTACCCCGGAAGCTTTATAAACGAATATGAAACCCCCGAATTATATAAAGCAGTAGAAAAATCCCTTCAAATACGTTTAGATAACGGCAGCGGACATACAGGTTGGAGCTGTGCTTGGGCACTGATATTCCTCGCAAAATTCAGAAACACATCAAGAATATGCGATTATATAAAACGCCTTTTCAGAGATTCAACAGCACCCAATCTGTTAGACCTACATCCTCCCCGTATATTCCAGATAGATGGCAATTTCGGTGCGACAGCAGCTATCGGTGAAATGTTGGTTCAATCTAATTGCGACGTAGTAGAAATTTTCCCCTGTATTCCAGACTTCATGAAAAACGGATCATTCAAGGGTCTGCGCGCTAAAGGCGGCTTGACGATCAACGGAGAATGGGAGAATGGAGAGCTGAAATATGCTGAAATGACTCCTGATTATAATGGCAAATATTCCCTCAAATATAAAGATAAGGAAATCTGTGTTACTGCAGAAGCAGGAAAAACGGTAAAAATATTTTAACAGAACAAAGGCAGGACTTTCGTCCTGCCTTAAATGTTTTAAGTATCAATTATTCAAAGATTGCTCCAAAGCTTCCTGTATAGCATCTCGGTATGAATCAAATACCGTACTAAAATTTTGGATTCCGAGAGTTGCTTCTTCAAGATTTGTTGAAAACTCACGATAAAGATCAGCACCTATCTGAGAAAAATAATCATATTCATATACAGACTCTGCTTTACAATAGTTATCATAACTTTCATTTGACCAGAAATTATTTGTCAAAGCGTACTCTATCTCATCCTTTTGCAGATAATCGGGATATTCATCATATCTAAGCCAAAAATCATAAACCTTACCTACAAAAGTTTCATCTTTATCACTGAAAAATACTGTACCCCCCTCTTCAGATGCATAGCTTGCCGTTGAAACACCATATTCACCGCTTGGACCGTATGGAAAAGGAATAAAATAAAATTCATCCACTTCACTATCTGCCTCCAAAGCCCTGTTTATGCTCCAGGACCTACCAAGAAAGAAAGTAGACATACCATTCTTAAACATATCATTAGGGTATTCATCAAGATTGATGCTACATGTCTGATGAAGATCATAAACCCACTGAAGAGCCTCCATCGCCTCTTTGTCTTCAAGGGCAAAAACGTATTTACCATTTGTTTCCTGCTTCACGACCTGCCCTCCGTTTGCAAAAACAGCACATAACGGAAGCATCTGAGGATCACTGTATACAGACATTGCATAGATCGGTTTATCAGGATTAGACATATCTGAAACGTTCTTAAGCATTTCTGCAAAGGTATCAAACGTCCACTTTCCCTGCTCGTAAAGCTCCTGAGGGTCAGCAACTCCAAAAGTCTTGATATAATGAGAATTATAAGCAAGAAAGCCTCTATTAGTTCCCTCTGAGTCCACGCCACCCATATGAGCGTATGTAAGCCCATCAAATGTTACAGCACGTCTGCCATCAGCTGTACCGTAAAACTCCTCATCTGAAAGGTCTATTGCCGGAATATAATCAAGAGGCATGATCATTCCCGATTTATACATATCGTATACAGGATTGGGTGTTCCCTGTTGGGGAGATATATGATAAGGAAGATTATCCGCAAGGAACAAAGTATAGTAATATGAAGAAACTTCTGATATAGCTTCATTATCTTGTACAAGATCAACATTGAGAAGCTTTTCTACTTGTGCCGTTTTATAAAGACGCCTGTCAGAATCAAGAGTATCTAAATTCTTTTCATCTCTCGTATCGAAGGTATCCCAGCCACCTGTAGTTATAAACTTTGCGCCACCGAAATCTAAACGACCAATATCCCCATTAGTAGGTAGAAAAGACATAAGATTATATTCGGGATTTCCGCAAGCCGAAAGGATAGAAAGAGAAAAAACAGACATAAGAACAAATGATATTATATTTTTCATTTTCAGACCTCATTTCAACAGAATTGATTTGACATAAAACTTACTTTTAGTTATTTTATCACAAGTAAAATAAACTGTCAATATACATTTTAAGATATTTTTAGCAAAAAACTGTGTTTTTTGCAATTTCAAAACGAATAGGCAAAGAATGTGGCGCAGTTAGTTACAGAAGTTATGATAACGCTATCGTCAGCGTATGTGGGGACGGTAGCGAGACAAATCACTCTACAAAAGCCACTATAATTGATAAAATCTACCGAGTTTTTCGGTAGATTTCGACATTTAAAAGTTTATTCGGTATTTTAAAGTTGAATTTTATCTTTAAATTCAATTCAAATAAGGACTTTTGTTATGCGCTAAGTATGCCCGCACATTTATTATTTGGAATGAAGCTCAAAGTTACCTAATTCATATTTGGAGCCTGTAAAGACCTGTTCGCCGTAAAGACTGTAATATCCCGAAACCATATAGCTTACGGCACAAGCTATTAAGAAAAATAAGATTCCTGAGCCACCAAAAAGCTCTACCGAAAGAAATACAGAAGTAATCGGACAGTTTGTAGCTCCGCAAAATACAGCAATCAAACCCATAGCCGCACAGAAGGACGGGTCTAAACCTAAAAGAGGAGCAATAATACATCCAAAAGTAGAACCCACAAAAAATGCAGGTACAATTTCTCCGCCTTTAAATCCCACACCCAAAGTAACTGCTGTAAATAACAGTTTTAATATAAATGCAGAGATCTCGGCTTCTCCCGAAATTGCACGTTCAACAACAGACATACCTGCACCGTTGTAATCATTTGTACGAAGTACTAAAGTAAGAATTATAATAACTACAGAACCGACAACTACTCTTATGTAAGGATTCTTTATAAATTTTGTTGCCATATGTTTTACAAAATGCATCGAAACGCAAAACAAGATTCCCAAAAGGCCGCAAAGAATTGAAAAGACAATAACCAAAGCTATAGAAGAAATAGACAGTTCAGGAAGACCCGTCATAACAAAAGATGTCGGATGGACACCAAGCAAGGATGAAACCAATAAACCCATAGCTGAAGATATGGTGCATGGAACGATTGCCGCAAAGCAAAAACTTCCGACACTTATCATTTCAATGGCAAATATTGCAGCCGCAACAGATGTACCAAAAAGTGAGGAAAATCCCGCCGCCATACCGCACATGATAAGAATTTTATAATCGTTATCATTCATGTGAAATATCTTGGAAAAGAAAGAAGTTAAGCTGCCACCCAATTGAAGAGCCGCCCCTTCCCTGCCTGCAGAACCGCCCGTTAAAATAGTCAAGCAAGTGGAAACAAATATGAGAGGAGCCGTTTTCAAACTTATTTTTTCTCCGTTTCTGACAGCAGTAAAAACCATGTTTGTACCTTTATCTTCTTTAAAACCGGAGATTCTGTATAAGGCAACTATAGCTAAGCCTGCAAGAGGCATACCAAATATAAGCCAACTGAAATTCCCGAATAGCTCGGAGGATATATCCAAACAATGATGAAATCCTGCACCCGCAACTCCGACAACGGCTCCTGAAACAGCAGATAATAATAGCCATTTTATAAATATATAAGCAGAAATTTTCTTTATTTTTTTAAACAAAATTTATCACTATCCCTAAGTTTTTCTAAGCAATAAATTATACCACAAAATCTGACAAAAAGCAAGAATAAAAAGGAAAAAGTGCCAAACAGTTAAGAATTTAACAGTAATATTTTAAAAATAAATGAATAAATTTATTTTATAAAAATATTGATTAGGAGACATTCAAAATGAATACTGTTTCACAAGCCTTATCGCCTGCAGTTCAAACGATAAATACTTATATGTCAGATTATATCCTAATCTTTCTTTTAATCGGAACAGGGTTATTCTACTCAATAAAAACAAGATTCGTGCAGGTTCGCTGCTTTGGCGAAGGAATAAGAAAAGTATTCGGAAATTTCAGCATAAACGGTAAAAAATCCAACAGTGGCCTTACATCTTTTCAATCTCTTATGACTTCAATTGCAGCACAAGTAGGCACGGGTAATATAATAGGAGCTTGCGGCGCAATACTTGTCGGGGGGCCGGGAGCAATATTCTGGATGTGGATAGCCGCATTTTTAGGCATGGCTACTATCTACGCAGAAGCCGTTCTTGCTCAAAAGACAAAAATCATAAAAGGAGACGGTTCAGTTCTCGGAGGACCCGTTTATTACATAAAAAAAGCCTTCAATAACAAATTGGGTGATTTTCTTGCAAAGTTTTTTTCCGTATCAATCATACTTGCCCTCGGATTTACGGGATCAATGGTTCAGGCAAACGCCATTGCGGAGACTTCAAGTAATGCGTTCGATATTCCGTCCTGGATTATAGGAGCAATAATAGCAGCATTTGCCTCATTCATCTTCATTGGAGGGACACAAAGAATTGCATCCGTCACAGAAAAGATTGTTCCTATAATGGCTGTTCTTTACATATTCTTATGTCTTTCAGTTCTTATTGTTAAAGTCAACGAGCTTCCGAAAGCTATAGGAATGATATTCAGATACGCATTTCAACCGCAAGCAATTATAGGAGGAAGTCTTGGAACGGCACTTAAAGCCACTATCAGTCAAGGAGTAAAAAAAGGGCTTTTTTCAAATGAAGCAGGTATGGGTTCAACACCCCACGCCCACGCAATGGCAAATGTAAACACCTCGCACGAGCAAGGGGTTGTGGCAATGATAGGAGTTTTTATAGATACATTTATTATTCTTACAATGACTGCACTTGTTGCAATAACCACCTTTTATGTTAACGACTCACCCATTTCTGACGGTATTACAAAATCGAACATGATAGCGATCGCATTTTCTGAAATATTCGGAGAAAATCTTGGAAGATCCTTGGTAGCAGTATGTCTATTCTTTTTTGCTTTCTCTTCAATAATAGGTTGGAGCTTGTTTTGCAGAATCAATGTAGAATACCTATTCGGGAAACAAGCAATCAGAGTTTATTCTTTTCTTGCAGTAATATTTATTTTTCTGGGTTCGCTTTTCCCCAATGACCTCGTATGGGAGCTTTCTGAAATGTTCAATAATTTAATGGTAATACCAAACGTAGCTGCGCTCATTGCTCTTTCGCATATAGTAATAAATGCTGTAAATAAAGATACAAGTAAAAAATAAAATATTATAAAATCAGACCCTCACAGAGTATTTCCGTAAGGGTCTTTGTCTTATTTAATTGAGTTAAATACAGAATCAGTTTCTTCGCGTGTTGGCATAGAAGCAGAAGCTCCGTATCTTGTTACAGAAATTCCCGATGCACAATTTGCAAATAAAACAGAATCCTTAACAGACTTTCCTTCTGCCAAGGCAGTACAGAAAGCACCACAGAAACAGTCCCCTGCCCCCGTTGTATCAACGGCAATGGAACCTGTAGTTGGAACAATAAACTGTTCTTCGGAATTGCAGAACAACGCTCCTTTTTTTCCAAGAGTTATAATAACATTTTTAACACCTTTTCCAAGAAGAATTTTAGCAGCGTCATATGCGGAAGCCTCATCTGTTATTTTTACTCCCGTAAAATACTCCGTCTCTGTTTCATTTGGAATAAAATAATCCACCATAGAAAACCAACTGTCAGGAATCTCTGCATAAGGTGCAGGATTCAAAACAACGATTTTTTCTTTCTCGGAAGCAAGCTTCAAAGCCTCTCCGACACTCTCTTGTGAGGTTTCAAGCTGAGTAAGTAAAATATCACAATTGCTTATTTCAGAATCCGCATTTTGAACATCGGCAGCTGAAAGACTATTATTTGCACCTGGGATCACTATTATTTTATTTTCTCCGCTTTGTTCAGAAACTTCGATTATTGCGGATCCTGTGGGGTATTCTTCCGTTTCCAAAACAAAAGAACTGTTTATCCCTGAGTTTTTATAGGTTTCCCATGCAATATTAGCCATGACGTCTGTTCCGACTTTAGAAACCATAGTAACCTCGGCTCCGTTTTTAGCCGCAGAAACAGCTTGATTTGTACCCTTGCCCCCTGCACCGAAAGTAAGGCTTTTTCCCATTATAGTTTCTCCACCAACGGGAAATTTGGGTGTAAGTGCTGTAATGTCTGCATTGAAGCTTCCTACAACAACTATTTTAGCTTTCTTTTCCATAATCAATCAATTTTAGCAAAAGCCTGTTCAAGGTCTGCAATGATATCTTCAACGTTTTCAAGACCTACGGAAAGACGAATCATACCACCGTCAATACCTGCCGCAACAAGCTGTTCATCGGTAAGCTGTCTGTGAGTTGCGGATGCAGGATGAAGAACACAAGTTCTGATGTCAGCAACGTGAACTACATTGGAAGCAAGATTCAAGCTATCCATAAATTTAACAGCATTTTTTCTTCCGCCTTTAATTGAGAAAGAAATTACCCCGCTTGTACCCATTGGGAGATATTTCTTTCCGAGTGCATAATGCTTATTGGACTCAAGGCCGGGATAGTTAACGGATGCAACCTCGGATTTTGTTTCAAGATATTTTGCTACAGTAAGGCCCTGCTCACAGTACTGCTTCATTCTGATTGCAAGAGTTTCAAGACCGAGATTAAGAAGGAATGCGGAATTTGCCGCAGGATAACAGCCGAAGTCTCTCATAAGCTGCATTCTTGCTTTGATAATATACGCCATAGGTCCGAAAGCTTCTGTATAAACAACGCCATGGTAACTTTCATCGGGTTCAGTAAATTCAGGGAATTTACCGCTTGCTTTCCAGTCAAAATTACCGCCGTCAACAATTACACCGCCCCCTTGAACAGCATGACCGTCCATATATTTAGTTGTGGAATGGACAACAATATCCGCACCAAATTCAATGGGTCGGCAAAGAATAGGTGTAGCAAACGTATTATCAACAATAAGAGGAACTCCGTTCTTATGAGCTACATTTGCGAATTTTTCAATATCAAAAACTGTAAGCGCAGGATTTGCAAGGGTTTCACCGAAAACAGCCTTAGTGTTGGGTTTAAATGCTTTTTGAAGCTCTTCTTCGGAAGCTTCTGCATCTACCCAGATACATTCGATACCGAGTTTCTTAAGTGTAACTCCGAAAAGGTTTACTGTACCGCCGTATATTGTAGTAGCAGCAATAAAACTGTCACCTGCATTACAAAGATTCAAAATTGAAAGTAAAGATGCTGCCTGACCGCTTGCAGTAAGCATTGCACCTACACCGCCTTCAAGTGCGGCAATCTTCTTTTCAACAGCATCACAAGTCGGATTTGCAAATCTTGAATACATATACTCTGTAGGCATATCGAACAATGCGGCAATATGGTCTGTAGAATCAAAGCAATAAGTCGTACTCTGAACTATGGGAACAACTCTGGGTTCTCCGTTTTTAGGGGTATAACCTGAATGGAGACATTTTGTCTCAATTTTTGCGTTGGGATTTAATTCTTTCATTGGAAAGACCTCCATCTATTTAAATATCAAAGATACATTACTGTATATTTTATTATAGCACAAAAAAACTGCAATTACAACAGTCTTTCATTAAGATTTGATATTTTTTTCCATTTTCATAAAACATACACACATCAAAAATAAAAGTAGTATAATGTAAATATATGTTCACAAAAAATATGTTGATAAACCTAATATTTTCTGCTATGCTATAATTGTTATTTTTTTATAAAATATGGAACATTTTTCCGTTTTTTTACGTCCAACATACAAATAAAACAAGGAGATACCCAATGCTATTCTCGTCGCTTACTTTTTTATACATATATATTCCACTACTCTGTTTTCTTTATTTTATTATAAATAATTCCGTATACAAAAGAGTTATTCTGACTATTTTTTCAGTATTATTTTATGCATGGGGTGAACCCGTATTCGTATTGCTGATTTTGGGCTCAGTTTTTGTAAACTATATATCGGGAATACTCATAAATAGAGCCGAAAACAATCCTGTTCTAAGAAAAACTTATCTTACAATAAGTATAATACTAAATTTGTCAATACTTGCAATCTTCAAATACACACCAATGGCGATAGAAACGGTCAATTCAATTGTTGGCTTAGAAATACCTATACCTAATATAACAATGCCAATTGGTATAAGCTTCTACACATTCCAAGCAATGTCTTATGTTATAGACGTTTACAGAAAAGATACGGAAGTACAAAAATCATACTTTGACCTTCTGTTATATATCACATTATTCCCACAGCTCATTGCAGGACCGATAGTCAGATATAAAGATATAGCATTACAAATACCTCAGAGAAGTGTAGATATTGAGAAGATCAATCAAGGTATTTTCAGGTTTTGTATAGGTCTTGCAAAGAAAGTAGTTATTGCAAATAGTTGCGGTTCTGTATGCAAAGCATTATTGGAAAGTGTTGAAAACAGAGCAGTTACAGGGCTTTGGGTTGGAATGGTATTCTTCTCTTTACAGATATATTTTGACTTTTCAGGATATTCCGACATGGCAATAGGGTTGGGAAGGATTTTCGGATTTGAATTTAAGGAGAATTTCAATTATCCGTATTTATCAAAAAGTGCTACGGAATTCTGGAGAAGATGGCACATCTCTTTAGGTACTTTTTTCAGAGACTATATTTATATCCCATTGGGCGGAAACAGAAAATTCTGGCTCAGAAATGTACTGGTTGTTTGGTTTTTAACCGGTCTTTGGCACGGAGCTTCATGGAATTTTGTACTTTGGGGTCTTTTCTATGGAATAATTCTTATAATTGAAAAGAAAATCATTTTTCCGGCAATAAAAGAAAATACAAATGCAATAACTTCTGTTATCTCATATATCGCAATGTTTTTTGTAACGTTATTCGGTTGGACGATATTCTATTTCACAGATTTCACCGAGCTGAAAACAGTTCTTTGCGGAATGATAGGACTTGGAAATCTGCCAATAACAGATGTGTTCGCAAATTCAATAATAAACGAAAATATCTTCCTGTTAGCACTTGCAGTTATAGCGGCATTTCCGATATTCCCCAAAATATGCAATGCTGTAATTGAAAAACTTAAGATAAATGAAGGTATTGTAATTTATATAAAAATGGCATATTCAACAGTATTACTGCTGATCTCAACAGCAATGCTTGCTTCCGGAAGCTATAATCCATTTTTATATTTCAGATTTTGACTCAGAAAGGCTTAAACAATGAATAAAAAAAGTAATGCAATTGCGTTAACAGTATTTGCTGTTATTTTCTTCTTTATCGTTGCGGCAAATATATTTCAGCCCGAAAGAGCAACTGTTTCAACGGAAGAAAACAGAGAACTTGCAAAATTCCCTGAATTCTCTTTTGAATCCCTTGTTAACGGTAAATTTCTTTTAGGTATAGATAACTTTATATCGGATACTTTCATCTTCAGGACAGAGCTGATTGACTTTTCAAGAAAAATAACCTCATTATGGTCTGCAAATACATTCTTCGGTTCAGGAGATAATGATATTATTTTCATTCCGTCAAATGTTCCGACAGAAACTGTGGAGCTTGACTCTCCTCTTGACCTTATAGAAAAAGATAAAACCGAAAATAAACCTGATGATACGCCTGAAGATGATGAACCAACTGAGCCTGATATTTCAGATACCCCTGATAATCCCCCTGAAGATAAAACCGATGATGCTACTTCAACAGAAGACTCCACAACTAAAGACCCTGAAATTATTCCCGATATCCCAGAAGAAGAAAACCAAACTCCAGATGATATAACAACAGAAGTTACAGAAAACACAACGCCGGAAGAACCACAGAAAGCTGAAGAACCAGTACCTGACGATGATCTGTCAGAGATTGCAGACCCTTTGGGTATAGGAGAACCTGAATTCCTTTCATCAGGAGAAATCATATATAACGGAGCTGTTATATCAATCCCATATCTTGTGAAAAACGTTGCAAAATACTATTCTGAGGTTGTCAGCTATTATAAATATCTATTTCCCGATTCACGAGTAAGCGTTTTATGCTCGCCTCTATCCTCCGCAATGGTTGATTCGCCTTCCTTAAAGAATAAAATAACAGATCAGAACGGCATGATAAATACCATAAACGGATATTTGGCGGAAGATATCAACGGAATCAACTGCTTTGATGAATTATACTCCCACAGAAAAGAATATCTGTTTTTCAAAAGTGACCACCATTGGACTTCCCGCGGAGCATACTATGCATATGTTGCTTTTGCAGAATCTTTAGGTTTGAAACCGACTCCCATTGAAAACTTCAAAGAAGAGCTTCTGAATCCGAAATGGAAAGGATCGGCTTTTTCAATGACAGGAGATGAAAGAGTAAAAGAATTCACTGATGAAGTCTACGCATATATCCCAACAAAAGAACATACAATGACTACTTACAATTCAAAGGGAGAGATCGGAAAGTACAAATCTTCAATAATAACAGGATACGCCTCATATTCTGCTTTTCTCGAAGGAGACAATGCTTATACAATAATAAATGTTCCAGAAAATCCTCAGGATATGACAATATTAGTATTAAAAGACAGCTACGGCAGAGCTTTTGTTCCATATCTCGTTGAGCATTACGGAACGATAATCGTCGTAGACCCAAGATACATATATTTCAATATTTATGAACATCTTAAAAATTATAAGCTTACGGATATTCTGTTTATAAATAATCTTTACAACCCCAATGTAGCAAGTTATCCGAAAAATTTAATGAGAGCTGTAGGACAATAAAAGAAAGACCGACATGATCAGAAATGAAAGTGTCGGTCTTTCCGTAAAATACTTATTATTTTTTGATTTATCTTATTTACAAATTCAATTTTTTCTGCTATAATATAAATCTAACAATCCAACAGAAAAGGACGACAAATAAATGAACGAAAAAGAAATAGGCGAAATTCGCCGCAGATATAAGCCCGAAAAACACAATATTTCAAGAATCAGAGGTTGTTATGTAGACGCCAAAAAAGAGATTCTCTCAGAATTCACCCAATCACTTGAACTTATGACTCAAGATGAAACTGAAAGTATTCTCGCTCTTTTCAGAAAAACATTAGGCGGAACGATCGGTAAAAACCTAATTGATATAGAGTTCCCCAACGAAGTCGTTCTTGAAGGAGCAGAACACAAAACCCTTATGAAACTCAGAGAATCGGAGCTTAAAGATGACGAAGAAATACATAATCTCTATAAAAGAATCATAGATACAGTTCGAATGGAAGAAGATTATCTCATACTTCTTGCAAGTGACAGATACGATGTTTTTTCTTTTTCAAAAAACCAAGAACAACAAGATGAATCAACAAGTGTTTTTGCGTATATTCTCTGCTCAATATGTCCCGTTAGAATAACAAAACCCGCACTCAGCTATTATTCAGGCGAAAGCACTTTCCATAATATAGCCGCAAATTCAGTATTGGCATCACCCGTAATGGGATTTATGTTCCCCAATTTTGATGACCGTACAGCAAACATTTACAATGTAACAATGTACACCAAAGACATAAAAGAAAACCATGACGAATTCACAGAAACGGTTTTCAAGAGCAAAGCGCAAATGCCTGCGGCAATTCAAAAAGCAACTTTCCAATCAATACTCAGCAACACGATTGCGGAAGACTGCGATATAGACCTTGTTCAAACCGTTCAAACAAAAATAAATGAAATGATCGAAGCACACAAAGCTGATAAAGATGCAGACCCTCTTATGGTAACAAAAAGAACTGTCAAAAAAATACTTGATGCTTGTGAAATTAAAGAAGAAAAAATTCAGGCATTTGAAACGGAATTTGAAGAAGAATTCGGCATCGGAGCAGAGATACATCCGCAAAATATAATTGACCCGAAAAAGCTTGAAGTAACTACCCCCGACGTTACAATAAAAGTAAATCCCGAAAGAAGCGACCTCATCTCAACACAGATAATTGACGGTGTAAAATATATTCTTATCAGAACAGAAAATGACAACGTTGAATTAAACGGCGTAAATATTCACATAAAATAGAAAGGAATAATACTATGGCAAGAGAGCTTAAAACAGGCGTTGCATACCATAGCAACAGAATTCTTGAGCATGTACGAGAAGATATGCGTGAGCTTTCCCGTGCAGATATGGATATTGTTGTCCATATGTTTTCCCACAACGACTGGGACAGACACTCAAAGGTAATGAAAGACATTTTCGCAATTTCCGAGGATGCAGGTCTTGAGGTTTGGGTAGATAACTGGGGTTTGGGTGGAACACCCGGAGACAAATCCCATTTTCTCGCATATTATCCCGATGCGCATATGTATTACAACAACGGAAAAATGCACCCCACCCATGTTTGCCTGAACAGTCCCGACTACAGAAAATTTGTTAAAGATTGGATCGACAAAGTTGCAGAGATGGGCGGAAAAACGATATTCTGGGATGAACCTCATTTCCCCTATAGCAGCAGAGAAAAAGCATTTACATGCTGCTGTCCGAGATGTAAAAATCTCTTTGAAGAAAAATACGGAATGCCTATGCCTTCGATTCTCACACCTGAAGTTGAAGAATTCAGAACAGAAACTTTGGTAGGCTATTTCGGAGAAATAACCTCTTACACAGAATCATTGGGAATGAAAAACGCTGTCTGTGTAATGCTCCATGAAAATATAGGTATTAACCTTGATACAATGGATAAAATATGTAACTTGCCTTCCCTTCATAATGTAGGCTCTGACCCATATTGGCACGGTACGGGAATTCCTGCGTACAAATATGTATACGACGGAGCAAAACGAAATATGGAGATATCCGCAAAGTATAAGAAAGAACATAACGTCTGGATACAGGCATACGGAACTCCCAAAGGCGAAGAAGACGAAATAATTGAAGCAACAGAAGCCGCATACGATGCAGGAGCAAGAACTATTCTTGCGTGGGGCTTCAGATGCGGAGAATCAAACGACTACAGAGCCGAGAATCCCGACAGAGCATGGCAGGCAACAAAAGAAGCATTTAAACGTATCAGAGCCATAGAACACGACAGAATTCTTGCAGAAAACAGATTGAAATACAAAAAATAAGAAAGAGGGGGATCTCCCCTCTTTTATCATATAAAAAGAGCCGTCACTTGACGACTCTTTTTTATACTTGAATTAGTGTTTTTTCGCCTTATTAAGATTACGAGCACTTGTTTTGCCTTCGGGTTTAATTTCACCTGCAGCCATAAGTGAACGTTTTGTGAGAGCGGGACCAACGAGTTCATATACAAGAACAGCAAAGAGAACAACACTTCTTACTATTGCACCGTCAGATAACTCTGCAGCGGTAATTGCCATACCGAGGGCAACACCTGCCTGAGGCAACAATGTTATACCGAGGTTACTTGTAATCTTGTTATCACATTTACAAAGCTTACAGCTTCCAAATGAACCGAAGTATTTACCTGCAGAACGTGCGATAATATATACAATTCCGACAATAACAACAAGAGGATCCTTAAGAATATTAAGGTCAAGTTCCGCACCTGAGATAACAAAGAACAAAATGTTTATAGGAGCTGTCCAACGGTCGATTCTGTCCATAAGTTCTTCAGATGTCTGACAGAAGTTACAGAAGATAGTACCTGTCATCATACAAACAAGGAGAAGTGAGAATCCGACATGAATACCGCCAACTTCAAATTTGATCATTGAAAGTCCAACAGTAAGCATTACGAAGGCAACGGAAATTGCAAGACGTTTACTGCGTGAATGGAAGAAAATTTCAATCCAGTTAAGAAGGAAACCGCAAACAGCACCGAGAACAAGAGAAGCAACGATTTCAATGATAGGTTCAAGAACTACTCCTACAATACTTACAGTACCAGCTTCAAGAGCGTTTGCAATACCGAAAGAAGCTGAGAACAATACAAGACCTACAGCATCGTCAATAGCAACAACAAGAAGTAAAAGCTTTGTCAGAGGACCGTCAGCTTTATACTGTTTAACAACCATTAAGGTTGCAGCGGGAGCCGTTGCCGAAGCTATGGCACCAAGAGTAATAGCCGCAGGAATTGACAATTTATCAGGCATTGCAAAATGAAGAGCTATAAGTATGATATCAACTAAAACAGTTGTTACCACAGCCTGAAGAATACCAATAGTAATGGCACTTTTACCCATTGTTTTCAGCTGAGAAAGTCTGAATTCATTACCAATTGTAAAAGCAATAAAACCAAGGGCAAGCTGAGTAATAAGCTTCATACCCTCAACCTGTTCAAGAGAGTTGAATCCAAGTCCCGGAATCTGAATTGCACCGATTATAAAGGGTCCGAGAAGAAGACCTGCCACAAGATAAGCTGTTACAGCAGGAAGTTTAAGCACTTTTGCGAGACGTGAAAGTAAAAGCCCACCGATCATTGCAAGTGCAAGGCTGATCATCAATTGCATAAGTAAACCTCTTTTCAAATAATTGAGTTAATGGTAAATATGTAAAGATGTTACCGCAAGATTAACATCGAAAAAACAGTAAACGACTCTTGTCGTACAATCTCGTATTATACACATTTTTCAGCAATTTGTCAAGGGGGCTTTCAAATTTTTATTTATTTCGTCAAATATTATCTTTTATTTTTTAACAATCGAATAGGAGGTCGTTGATGTTAAAAATAAAACACTTATTGTTTAGATTTAAAACATTATATATTCATTTATATATGGTATTTTATAGCAAACAATAATAAAGGAAACCACATTATGAAATACTTTCTTGACACGGTTGAAACAATAGAAAAGGGCGTAGGATTTAAGCACTTTGACAGTGTTCATCTTACCTGGTTGACCGCTTTTCTATTGGTTACAGTTATTACTTCAATATTATACAGAAAAAGCAATGATAAGCAGAAGCAAACCATAAAATATATTATTGTAGCCTTACTGTTTGCCTCCGAGCTTTTCAAATGGATCGGATTATTTATAGGAGATACTGTTTTACCGAAATATCTTCCTTTCCAACTGTGCAGTATCAATATATTCATAATTGCACTCCATGCAATAAAACCATTCAAGGTTTTGGATAATTTCCTGTATGCGATATGTATTCCTGCTTCATTGGCTGCCCTATTCTTCCCTACCTGGACAAAGCTTCCCCCTGCAAACTTCATGCACATACACAGCTTTACAATACATATTCTGTTAGCATTATATCCAATTGTTCTTACGGTAGGAAAAAGCTTCAAGCTTGAAGCGAAGCAATTACCTAAATGTATTGCATTATTATTGGTATTTGTAATTCCGGCACATATTCTAAACACCGTTTACGGTACAAATTTTATGTTCCTTGTAAAAGTAACGAAAACAAACCCTTTATATATTTTTGAAAAACTCTTCGGAGAACATCTTATCGGATATCCCGTAATAGCAACCGTAGTTTTCTTCTTGATGTATTTTACTCCGTACATATTCAAAAAAATCAGAAACAAAAATAAGTAAGCAAAAAAGAACCATTCATATGAGCCGAATGGTTCTTTTATTATAATTAACTATCCTATTGTAACAAAAAGATTCGAAGCATTTTCAAGTGTATAACTGTACAAACCGTTACCAAGATTATTTATCAAAACAGCTTCTCCATTAACATATGCAGAAATCTTTGAATTTACATCTTTCACTTTAAAGAAAACAGGTGCAGGACTTTCATCTGTACAATAAATATTACTCATATTTGTAAACATAAGAGCCGAACCGTCACCAATATTCTTTTCAAAATATCCGACAGCAACCATACAGTCATTATCTGTATAGACCTCAGAAACTGAACAATTCGAAATTCTTTCCACATCAAATCTCTGAACTAAATTACCTGAACTTTTAGTATCTAATGCTTGATTTCTAATATTTTGTCCCAAATATCCGGATATAACGTCATGATATCTGGAATAAATCGGAGAAACGGTATGAATTTCTTCATTTACCTTTTTTACGTGGTCATAAACTTCTGTCAGATTACCTTCCGCATCTGCAACATGGAAATTAAACCAACCTGCATTCCAACAAGCCCAGGAAAGTTCTTTCGCTCCGAATGTAAGGCAAAGATTTGCCTGAATTCTGATTTCATCTTCATTGAGATGTCCTATCTCATCGTTTGAACTTGACTGAATAACTATCCACAAATCCTTGTTGTTTTCGTTACATATTTTCTGCGCATGCTGAAGATCACCAAGCCAATAACTTACATTTGCTTCGCGGCTTCTTCCCTGATATCCGAAAACATAGTGGTCATATGAAATATAGTCAAGATTGACATTATCAACATAAGTTTCAAGGTAATTTTCAACATAATCATAACTGTCAAATTCGGGAAGAAGATTAAGATATATAAGTTGATTTGGGAAAGCAGGCATAATATAATCAATTATATCTCCAAAATGAGGTAAATCTAAATTAACGGGCTCATCACCGACATCAATCGCCCAAATACAGTCCCTATCAACAAAAGATTCCATTCCTGCATCGTAAGAAGATAACGGACGTTCATCTTTCATTTTCCCTGCATTGGCAGGATTTCCGCCACCGCTGTACCAGCTTGGAACTACACCGGAAACAAACGCCCCGACATTATATTTTTCAAGAAGGTCAAGCAATCTGTTATCATATGCAGCATTGGAAATAAAATCAATTCCGCAATCGGCAAGAGCTTTAACACCCTCATCTGTCCAACATTGAGAGTTAAAACAATATGTACCGATATTGACTTTTGACCTGTCAATTCGATTACCCTGCTTTGTTTCGGTATTATAAAGCTTTGCAAGTTCACTTCTGTAAGAATCCAATTTTTCGTAATTTGTTACAAGAGCTCTATATTCATCTTCAAGGAAACAATATGCCGCATAAGCTTCATCAATAGCGGCTTCTGTGGAAAAATCCACGGTTTCAATAGCATCTATCATTGAAATCACAGCTTCGGTTTCCGCCTTCATATCGTAAAACACGGGAGCAGGAATTTCAGAATCGGAAGCACATGAAGCCGTTAAAAGAGCCGCACAAGCTGATAGTGTAAATATAAATTTTTTTAATTTCATGTGTAAAACCTCTTTCGTTTTAATTCTACAAATGTATTATATCACAAACAAAACCGCACGTCAATAGTTTTTTTAAAAAATAAACAATAAAATGCCACAATGTTTTATCTTCTTAATTATCAAAATAATTATTTTATTAAAAAAGACAGATTTCCAAAACCATTTCAGATTGAGAAAATCCGTCTATTCTTAATTCAGAGATTTAATTTGAGTATCATCAATCATGAGATAACGAATCAAATTATCGGAATCAATATCTACATTGTGCATATTTACAGCCGTTATTTGGCTGTTATTATAAGTTGTATAATAAAAAATCATTTTATCGGTATTACAGCATGATGTATAAACGGTATAAACATCTTTTCCGTTTTTCAAACGTACAGAACCTTTAACCTGATTTACAGAGCCTAATATATGAAAAAACTGATTTATACTATCAGATTTCGAAACGCCGCAACGGGAATTTAATTTCATAAAAGAAGCTCTGACAAATCTTGAAGTTGATGAATTATCCCCGGGAAGTCCGATTGCCCCCATGCCCCTTGAATAAGCTTGTATGTCAACATTTTCGGAAAAATTGTTGATAGGCTCTGAGGAAGTCAGATTCATATAATTGGAAAGGTTTAACATATGATATGGAAATTCGGGTTCATTAGTAAGAACTCCGACGGGATTATCATAAACGTTTACTCCATCCGCCGTTGATTCAACTGTAATTGAGCTTTCTTTATCAGATATCAGCCAATGAAGTGTGGCTGTTGGGAATTTTTCATTGAAGAGTGTATCCGTTATTAAAGCATTTAATAAAAACTCTTTTACCTCAATAACAGACTTGAATTTTGAAAGAATAAAAGGAATAAACTCAAACACGGCAATATTTTGAAAACCGTCTCCGAACTTACTGTATACAGCACTTTTCATAAAATTCAACCCCGCCGCACACAGCCCATTTTCATTAACGGCATCGTAATATAAAGGATAGTTATCAACTACGGTGGCAACTCCGATCATTGCAAAATGAGTTTTGCACGGTTCGGTATGTCTGAAATTAAAAGTATAATTACGTGGAGTAATCACGACTTCTTCATTATAATGATATTCAAGGTCTAAAGTCCTTCCGAAATAAGTATCTCCATTTTTAAAACTGATTGCAGTACACATTTGAAACACCTCATGTATATTGTAATCGGTTTTTTCAAAAATATTAAATAAACAAAGCAAAAACACTTGCAAAAATAACTGTCAGTATACCGGATACAACAATAGAAAGACTGCTGATTGCACCTTCTATCTCACCGAGTTCAATAGCTTTTGCCGTACCCAACGCATGTGCGGAAGTTCCTATGGCAACTCCTTTAGCAATAGGATCAGTAATTCTGCAAATTTTGCAAATAACTTCGGCAAACATATTTCCAAGCAGCCCTGTAATAATTATAACAGCCACCGTAATGGAAACATATCCACCCAACTCTTCAGAAATACCCATACCGATTGCAGTCGTTATGGATTTCGGGAGCAAAGTCACATATGAAGCATTGTCAAAGGCAAATAACTTTGCAAATAAAAAAACTCCAACTAAGCTTGTTAAAACTCCGCTTGTAATACCAACCAGAATGGCAAAAGAGTTTTTCTTCAAAAGCTGAAACTGCTCATAAAGAGGAATTGCAAGACAGACGGTGGCAGGAGTTAATAAATAGCTGATATATTTAGCACCTTCATAATATTTATCATAGTCAATATCAAAAATCAGCAGAAACACCATAACAAGACAAACGGAAATAAGTATCGGGTTAAATAGCACAAATTTCCATTTTTTCTTAAGCACAAGACCTAAAGAATAAGTAAGCAATGTTATAAATACACCGAAGAAAACTGAATTCTCAAAAAAACCACTCATTTTGATTCCTCCCCTTTACGATTTCGGGCTGAAATCAAAATTTGAGTTACCAAACCTGAAACGACCATAACGATAAACGTTGTAATTACAGTAATAACAAGGTATTCAATCCATGAGTTTTTCAAAATTCCCCATGAAGTAAGAAGTCCGACAGCCGAAGGTACGAACATTATCGGCATTATTTCAATAAGAAATTTTCCAACATCCTTTACGGAGTCCAATGGTATTATTTTTAATTCAAGGGAAAGAAACATAATTACAATTCCGTAGATACTTGCGGGAATGGGGAACGGAATCAAGTTATTCAATATCTCACCTAAAAAAGAAATAATAATTATTATCAAAAACTGTTTAATGTATTTCAATATAAAGACCCCTTTTTCATCTGTTAATAAATTAATAGTTCCAATATTTGTTACAAATAAAGGGTTGATTTTTTTTACAATATGTGTTATAATGATATGCGTTAAGCCGATGTGATGGAATTGGCAGACGTGACGGACTCAAAATCCGTTGGTAGCGATACCGTGCGGGTTCGACCCCCGCCATCGGCACCATATAAATAAGTGATAGGTTTTGCCTATCGCTTATTTTTTTATTGAAAACTATAGGGGTCGAAGGGTCGGTAGTGAATGACAGTCCGGGGGACTGTCAGAGCCGACCAGCGCTCCTGCCGCAGCAGGGCGACCCCCGCCATCGGCACCATATATAAAGAAGATAGGTATTTCACCTATCTTTTTTTATTTTTACGAAATATTATTCTTCACGAATTTCTCTGTACATTGCAGATGCATCCGCTTTGGCGGCATGTTCATTTATTTGTAAAACTTCAAAACGTGCTTTTCTGCCCCCAAACGATATTTCTATAATGTCACCTATTTTAACATCATAAGCAGGCTTTGCATCCTTGCCGTTAACAGTTACTCTGTCACCGGAACAAGCGTCCTTAGCAACAGTACGTCTTTTTATAAGTCTTGAAACCTTAAGGTATTTATCCAATCTCATTTCAATCGTCTCCTAAATTTTTATTAAGTCGGCCACACTAGCATCTGTCAGTCTGATTATATCATCAGGTGAAATTTCAATTTGCTTTCCAATCTTGCCTGCTGATAACATAACAGTATCATACAGCAATATAGCTTCCTCAAAAGTTGTTACAAGCTTTCTTTTCATACCTATTGGACTGCAACCACCTCTGATATACCCGGAAACCTTATTTATATCAGCAACTGGAATCATTTCAACAGACTTCTCACCTACTGCACGAGCCGCTTTTTTAAGATCAAGCTCTTGATCCACAGGCAAACAAAACACAAAATATTCTTTGCTTGAACCTTGTGTTATCAATGTTTTAAAAACTCGCTCTTTGGGTTGATTTAACTTTTCAGCGATACTCAAACCGTCAATATGACCGTCAGAAACATCATATTCATGAGCTTTAAAGTCCACACCTTCGGATTCAAGAATTCGCATTACATTTGTTTTATCTTCTTTTTTCAATGAAAATCACCTATAAAAGTATATCACAATAAAACAGTTCTGTCAATGGATTTTTCGTGAACAAGCTATTCTTTTCCGTTATATTTAAAATAAAGTTTTCAATCTACCCCTTGACAAATCGAAATAAATAGTGTATAATATATCAGCACTTGGGAATACTACCCATTAAACTTAATATTCGGAGAGATATCGAAGCGGTCATAACGAGGCGGTCTTGAAAACCGTTTGGGTGAAAGCCCACGTGGGTTCGAATCCCACTCTCTCCGCCAAAAACAAACGAGTTACCATTTGGTGACTCGTTTGTTTTTTAGTTAAAAGATGGGATTCGAAGGGTCGGTAGTGAATGACAGTCCGGTGGACTGTCAGAGCCGGCCAGCGCTCCTGCCGCAGCAGGGCGAATCCCACTCTCTCCGCCAAAAACAAACGAGTTGCCATTTGGTGACTCGTTTGTTTTTTAGTTAAAAGATGGGATTCGAAGGGTCGGTAGTGAATGACAGAAGTCGGAGGCCAAGCGGTCTTAGGAAGACAAT
>JAZSMD010000009.1:0-26596 GCA_045535665.1 Eubacteriales bacterium | reverse complement strand
ATGTAAATGTTAATGTAAATGTTAATGTAAATGAGCTCCCTTTTGGGGAGCTCATTCGGCGCAGCCGCAAAGGCAGAGCCTTTGGATATATAGTTAAAAAATAAAATTTACTTTTTTTATGTTAAAATATTGAGAAGCCGTATCTGTAATGATATTCTTCTGAGATTCGGAAATGTATTCAAAGAGCTCAAAAGTAACAACCCCGTTTTTATGTTTCCATTTGCCGACGACTTTTCCGTCAAACAGAATGGAAGGCATAACTATTCCCGAAAGATTAAATATTCCGCGGATATACTCTTTGGGCAAAAAGGGATTCTCCTCCTTTTTATAACCCAACATTAACTGGTCAAAGCCCGAAAGAAGAATACAGCGAGGTATTTCGAAAATATTCGTGGGAAGCTCTTCCGCAAAGAAATACTCAAAACCGTCCGCGGTAAAGCTATTCAGCGGAAGAGACTTCATTACAGCCTTTATCTTCGCCTGTGTGAAGCCCGTATAATAGGCACAGTCTTTTACTGTTGCAGGTGAAAAGCTTGTAAAATAGCGTCTCAGAAGCTCACGTTCCGAATCCTCGTCGCTCATCGGAACGTACTCCGATGTAAGCTCAAACTCCTTTACCTCTTTGACGGTATAGTTGATAAAACCTCTTTCGCAAAGCTCTCTGATACCGCCACCCCAAGGGTTAGGATGTCAGTTGCCAATCAGGTCGGGAATTCCACCATGTGGGCAGAGAAAAGTCCAAACAGCGATAATTTCTGCGTACAAAAAGCGGAAGGTCTTCTTTTGCAAAAACATGGACAGTTCCTCTGACCGTCCAATTTTTAACGAGACCTTCCCCGAAATTTTCAGCCGTAACAGCTTCATTACAGCGTATTTTCAAAGCGTGTAAAGCATTGGGCATAAACTGAGCCTGTAATCCGTTAAGATTGCGGACTACAGGTATTTTTCCGTCTTTCCGTGTCAAGTGTTGCCCGTAAAGACGCAGTTGCTTGACGTCATCAATACTTGGCATATTTACGTTTTACTTCTTCCCAATACCAGATATCCGTGCCTTCGTTTTCCTTTACGCCTTTGTCGTAATCGGAAATAAAGTCGCTGATGGGTGCTTCGGGGCTGTACTTTTTATTGAATCTCTTTTCCTCGATCACACGGTAAGCAAGTCTTGAAGCGGTAATTTCTATTTCAAGTCTGTCTTCCTTGTAGAACTTATCACAGAAAAGCGCTGTAAGCTCCGAAACATACTTTGCCATAGCCTCTTTCCAGGTCAGACCTTCAGCTGCAAAGGCTTCAAAAACGCCTTCAGTATTTACCGTTATGCACAAGGAATCTGCTTTCGTGCACCAAATATCAATATTCACATGATTATCTCTATATTTAAGCATAGAATTCGTTCCTTTTTAAATAAAGTGATTTATATATATCATATCACAGAATTTGGGAATTGTCAATATTTTTCGGGGGAAAAATGTTTTGATTATTGATTTAATCGAATAAGTTTTTATCAAGTACAATTTCAAGAACTCTTATAGCATCTTTATACTCAACAGGAGTAAATAAAAGAGATTTTGTTATTTGTGTATAATCATTTTCATAAAAACCCGTATCAATGATCTCTCTCAGAACATCTCTCATATCCACATTTTCCCCTGCAGACAAACAAGTTCTATGATTCTGCCTTTCTTTCCTTACTGTTTCGGCAAGAGATTTCAAATCATCATTAACAGAAACAATTTCAAGAAGTTTATACAAATCATAAATATGTCTGGAATGTCCTGCAGTTTTATTATCTAAATAATAATCTCCCAAAGCAAATAATTTATCAATAAAAGTCCTCTCAGCTGTCTGAACTTTTATTTCAAACGGAGACAGATCAAATTCGTTGATTATATCAAAAAGTTTCTGTTTAAATAAATAGTTGTAGATAAAACTGTCGGCAACCATCGTTTTGCTTGGATAAGCTCTGAAAAACACAGCGGTTTCAACTATCAGATTATGTTTTAAATAATCTGAGCCATACGATAACGGATAATTTATTTCATATTTATTGAAATCTCTTCTGCTGAAAATATCACTCTCATTCGCCAAAACAAAGTCCAAAGAATTTATTACTTTAATAATATTTTCTTTCAGCTTTTTTCTTTTGCTTTCTGAAGGCTTCAATTCCCCTTCAATATTAAGGTCTATATCTTCTGAAAAACGGTCAATCAATTTGTAACATTTAGAAAGAGATGTTCCACCTTTAAAAACAATGTCAGGCTGCAGTTTCACAAGAGTTTTCAAAAAAACCGTAACATAATAATCTTTTTCTATAATTGCAACAGGAAGCTTCATGAATATTGATGAAGCTTCGATAACCTCAGAAAATAATTCTTTATCCTCATGTAAAAACATTGCCTATCTCCGTTTCATATATTGTTTTATAAATCTTATCAGGAAATAATTTAATGTATTTATCCACTTCTTTTTTAGAAAAGCCGTTAACTCGAATATATTTTGCAAGAAGACTCTTAACTTCCGGAAAACTTAATTCTGCATACCTGTCAAGATTATTAAGAAGCTCCAGGAATTGAAGAAGTTTTACATTATTTTCATTTATTTCTGTTCTGGCTTTCCTCAAAACAAAACTCATTCCGTTAATTGTTATATCTTTTTTAGGGTTGCCTATTTCATTGGTGATAACCTCACAGACAAAAGGTACCTGAGTTGTAATCCCCAACTGATTTGCAAAAGTGTATCCGCTGTAAAAGCCCAAAACTCTATTATTACGATAAATGTACTTATACGACACTAAAGTTTCAGGCGAAAGCTCTCTTTCAATTCCAAGCCTTGACTTTGAAGGTATATAATATACACCCTTTTCAAAGCGTTTCAAAAGTCCCCGATCTGCAAGTTTCTTCAGCTGCTGTCTTTTATTTTCCTCGCTCATATTTATATTCAAGTCAGAACACAAAATCGGTTCACCAGAAGAATAATTATTTTTAATATAATCCCACAACATAAAAAGCCTCCTTTCACATTATTGAAAATAGTATTTTCTATTACGTTAATATTATACCATATTATTTATTCGTTGTCAATAGCTCATACATAACATTTTTTATTCAAATACAATCAATACTAAAACTATATTGATGTCATACATCAGGGGCTTGGATAAAAATAAAACATCCGAAATTTATTCGGATGTCTTATTCTTTGGTGATCCATCGGAGAGTCGAACTCCGGACACCATGATTAAAAGTCATGTGCTCTACCTACTGAGCTAATGGATCATATTCAGTTTTCTCTGCCGAAATTGTCTTGTTCAAATCAGCTTATATATTATAGCAGAGAAAACCCGTTTTGTCAATAGGGTGTTTGTAAACAAATTGTAAATTATTGTCTTATTTTAAATCTTTGGAAGATTCTCCGCTACGCATTTCAAGAATTATCTTTTCTGCAACGGCTTTTGAGGCATTTGCGGAAACTGCCATTGAAAGAGAAATATCTTCCAGAATAAAGGCGTAATCTCCACCGTCGGCAAATCTTTCGGAAGCCTCTCGCAAAGCTTTTCTCAATACTGCTTCCTGTTCCTCGCAAAAGCTGTTATACACGGAATCCACAGAAAAGCGCTGTACCTTGCGGTCTATCAAAGCCTGAACCGTAGGCAAAGGCATTATCTGCTTAAGAGTGCAGACCATAATAAGGTACGCCAGATGAGTTCTCGAATATCTTTTCTTTACGGGAGAAGGTACGATACCGAGTTTAACGTAGTTATTTATGATTGAAGGCGTGATGACCTTTGTACCGTCTTCGGCAAAAAAACGCAGATGTTTTTCCGTAAAGGCGATAACCTGATCCATATACAGATCAAGTTCGGGAAGATCTTCCCATCTGGGAAGCTTGATTTCCATATTATCTTCGCACCACTTGCAAAGGCGCTTATTAACCTCTTTTATATCTTCCAAAGGAAAATCTCCTATCATTTAGTTTTGAAAACTAATATTTCTGTTTTTCTATATCTTATCACAAATATCGGATTTTGTCAAGACCTTTTTCTTAAAATTCAATATAATGGTATAAAAATAGGAAAACACCCCTCAAAGTAATAATTCTATCCGTAAGCTCATATATTTCAGTATACAAAAAAGAATAAAAAGGAATGAACATTATGAGCAATGAAAATCTTATTGGCATATGCACTTACGAATCAGACCCCATAAAGGAAACATACACGGAAGGAGAGGTAATTCTTGCAGATTATCTGCCTCCCATACTCCGAATAGTACGAAGTGAGGCGCGTTCTTTCGTAAAGTCAAAGACTGTTCACGGTGAAAAGCTTACTGTTGAAGGTGTTGCGGAATTTACTGTAATATACCTTTCGGAAAACGGAGAGTTAACATCATGCATACACGGACTCCCCTTTTCACACACAAGCGATATTTCAGGCACGGGCGGAAAGGAATATGAGGTTGAGGCTTCCGTATCATACCTTAACACAAGGGCGTTAAGTCCACAAAAGCTTTACCTGAAAGCCACGGTAGAGCTTAAGGTCTCATATACAAAGAAAACGGAGTTTTCCGCAGTTATCCCCGATTCCGACGGAAATATCTTCACACGGAAAGAAGAACTGAATTCCTTTGAAATAATATGTTCGGGACACAAGCCCTTAAAGGTAACGGATGAAGTAAAGACACCCTCACCTGTAAAATCAATTCTCCGATACGACGTGTTTTTCAACGAAACGGAGCAAAAGACTTTGACAGGAAAGCTCATCTCCAAGGCTGATATGCTTTTGAAAATAGTATATATGACAGCTTCGGGTGAAGTTGCGATTCACGAGCAAAAAATTGCAGTTTCGCAGATATTGGACATGGACGGAATCACCGAAAACACCGTATGCAACGTAAGATACGCATTGACGGAATTCAAAACGAATCTGAGCGCTGCAGCAGACAGCAAAGAAAGCAGTATTATTTACGAAATCACCGTAGATGTTGATGCTGTGGGATATGCAAAAACGAAACACTTACTGTGTAATGACGCATTTTCAGAGAAAAACGAGCTGAAAACAACGAATCAGACATTCAAAGAGTGTTATTTTTGCAAGGTATCAAAGGACAGAACATTCCGCGAGACAATGGAGATTGGACTTTACGACAAGCTCTGCGATATTTCTGTTATCCCCGCAATACTTACCACAGATTACGACAAAGAAACGAAAAACATCTTAGTTTCGGGGACTTTCTCATGCAGAGCGCTTTACACCGACGAAAACGGAGAGTTTTCATCTGCGGAAAAGGAGATTCCCTTCATGTTGTCCGTAACTGCAGATCAGCCTGCTGAAAGTATAAAGGTCTCTGCTGAAATTCTCATAAACTCCTTTGCATATGTGGAAAATGACAGTTCCTCCGCTGAATTGAGAATAGACTGCTGTTACAAGGGAATTCTCTTCCTCGACACAGAAAAGAGCATACTTACCACAGCGGAAGCAGACAGTCTGACATTTACAAAAGAATCCGACAGAATGATACTGTACTTTGCGGAAAAGGATGAGAATATCTGGGATATTTCAAAAAAATACAAGGTCTCCCCCGAAATACTCATGAAAAACAACGGTCTTACGGAGGAAACCCTGAAGGATGCCCTTATGTTAAGGATATGACAGAGAAGTTCTAAAAAAGTTCACATATACCCTATTGCAAAAAAGGAAAAAATGTGATATAATATATTGCGCTTAAGGTTGAGAAACCAAAGCTCAATATATGGTGGGTATAGTTCAGCTGGTTAGAATGCCAGATTGTGGCTCTGGAGGTCATGGATTCGAATTCCATTATCCACCCCATAACACTCAGCAGAAATGCTGAGTGTTTTTCTTTTTATAGCGATATTAAGTCAAAGTAAGCTATTGACATCACAGCCCCTTTCTGATATAATATAGTCAGGGTGACAAGAGCGATTCACAATATAAGAAAGGTTGAATCACAGATATGAAGATCAAAGTTCGTGAAATGTCATATGATGAGGTACTGAAGCTGCCTCGGTTAAAACATAAAAAGCCCTTAAAGCCAAGCCGTTTCCTTGCGACGGTAGTGCGTGTGGTATCGGGCTTTACACTTAAAAAGATAAACTTTTCATACACGACTGAGCGTATGGAGCTTGTAGGAAAAGAGCCCTGTCTTATTTTGATGAATCATTCAAGCTTCACGGATATGAAACTTGCTTTCGGTATCTTTTATCCGAGAAGAATGGGAATCGTAACCTCAGTTGATGCAATGTCAGGTATTTTGGGAAAGCTTATGCGTCTTCTCGGCTGCACCCCGACACATAAATACGTATCGGATATTTCGCTCATAAGTGACATAAGATATATGCTAAATAAAAACAAAACCAGCGTACTTATGTATCCCGAAGCAGGTTATTCCTTTGACGGAAGGGCGACAACGCTCCCACGCGGATTGGGTATATTGATGAAACGCTTGGGTGTTCCCGTTGTAACGGTAATCACTCAAGGGGCTTTCCACCGAGACCCGCTGTACAATATGCTTCAGATCCGTGACGTTAAGGTCAGCGCACACGTTAAGTGCATTGCAACACCGGAAGAGCTCAAAGAAAAATCCGTTGCGGAGCTTGATGCTCTCTTGGATGAAGCATTCTCTTTCGATAACTTCGCATGGCAGAGAGATAACAAAATTTCAATAAATGAGCCGTTCCGCGGGGACGGACTCCAGAGAATTCTTTACAAATGTCCTCATTGCAACGCCGAAAACCAAATGGAAGGCAAAGGAACACTTTTGACCTGCCATTCCTGCGGCAAACAATGGGAAATGGACGAATACGGTCAGCTCGCGGCTGTTAATGCCGAAACGGAATTTTGCCATATTCCCGATTGGTACACATGGCAAAGAGAGTGTGTCCGCAAGGAGCTTGAAGAGGGAACGTATCTCCTTGATGAAGACGTTGATATTTTTATTCAGGTCAACCTTGACTGTGTCTGCAATATAGGAAAAGGGCATTTAACACATGACCTCAACGGATTCCACCTTACAGGCGCAGACGGAAAGCTTGACTACACACAGTCCGCAACATTCTCCCACACGCTGTATTCCGACTACCATTGGTACGAGATCGGTGACGTGATCGGAATAGGAGATAACGAATTTTCATATTTCTGTTTCCCGAAAGGAAACGTATCCGTTACAAAGGCTCGGCTTGCAACGGAAGAGCTTTATAAAATGAAAAAATCCAAAAGAAGAAAAAGCGAAAGCTCAGAGATAACTCAATAGAAATAATAAATGGGGTCGACTCATTAAGTCGGACCCCTTTGACATAACAGCGCGGCACATGCCTAAAATCTCCATCAGCCGCTTTGGAGATTTTCATTCCTATTTATGCTTAAGCCTTAGCGGCAGAATGGAGATTTATATGAAAAACATATCAACCCAAATCATTCTGACAGTTTTATTAATGTGTCATATATGCTGTTTGGCGGCATGTGACAGAAATACGGATATTGAAATAGATTCTGCAAACACCGAAGAAACAATTCATACCGAAATAGATTTATCTTTGATCAACCAATTAAGAGAGGATTATAACCTTGGCACGTGTACAACACTTAGAGGAAATGTTTCCGTAATTTTGTTTTATTTGGACGATTTTGAAAGTGCGTGGACAGAAGAAGAAATAAACTGTTTCACAAAAAATGAAATAGAACCGGGATTGCTTTTTTTAGAGCAAGAGGCAAAAAAATATGGAATTGAATTAGATCTGACCGTAGAGAAAAGCTATTCGTCAATATACTATGATGATGAAGTAATTACGAGCATAAAAAAAACGGGATTAGCTTCGATCGATGTATTGAAGCAAGCTGCTTTACAAACAGGCTATTCATCAAGTGCAAACATGATAGAAGAATTCAGAAGCAACTATAAAACAGAAGAAATCGTTTGTTTTACAATCTTCAATAAGAACGGTACAGCTTACGCAATCAATCCGAAGAGAGATTCTGACATCAAAATAGATGAACACTGTATTGTTTTTGCTCGAGACCTTAATTCAGCTAAAAATGGCCCGGAAGGTTCACAGGCTTCAGTCATTGCCCATGAAATGCTACATCTTTATGGTGCAGAGGATTTTTACTCAAGCTCATCTCGCAAAAAATTAGCCAACATCCATTATCCCAAAGATATTATGCTATCTCAATCCTATAATATTGATACAAATACGATCGACAATGCCACAGCTTTTTATATCGGTTGGACAGATATAGTACCCGACGTTCTTAATAAAAAGGGTTGGTGATTTCACTTCAAAAAACGAATTTATAAACTCCCCTTTCAAAAAATTCTATAATTGCCAATTTTTGACAACAAATTATTTATGAAAACAAAAATATTGCTATTTGTAAAGTCTTGTTGCGGAATTGTAAAGTTATTGCGGTGGTATTTTAATGCTCCTTCTGTTATAATAAATTCATCAAATTCACGTGAATTTAATAAAGTATTTGTATTGCCGCTTGCGGCAGAAAGGGAATCAAGATGAAATTATCAGACAAGCTAATTATGCTCAGAAAAGAAAAAGGTTGGTCTCAGGAAGACTTTGCGGAAAAGTTGGATGTATCGCGACAAGCTATCAGCCGCTGGGAAAACGGAACAGCCTTGCCTGATGCACAAAACATATTGCAGATAAGCAAACTATTCAACGTGACTGCGGATTATTTACTGAATGATGATTATGAAGGAGATTCAAATCTTCAAACAACGGACGATGAGGGCGAAGAAACACAGCCTTTGATTCAGAAAAAGAAACGGCTGCATTGGTCTTCAATATTGGCAATTTGCTTAATCGTATTATTGTCTGTTTTTGCAATAATCGTAGTATCAAGCGATTCGGGAGAAAAAGTACATACACACCCCGAATTAACGATCGTCAAAGAAAACGAAGTCGCACCCACCTGCACGACGGAAGGCTCATATGATGAAGTCGTATATTGTACAGAGTGCGGTAAGGAAATTATGCGAACACGAAAAAGCCTTGGAATGCCTACACATCAGTTTTATGATGAAAAATGTATAATTTGCGGTGAAGAACAAAGAGAACGGGATTAACTTATAATCAAAGAGACCTACTTTGCAGGCTTCGGATATCTTCACTGTCAATTCAGGGTGGCTCATTTAGTTTTTTAAGGAGAAAACTATATTTTAAAAATTGGTTTTCTCTAAGGATTCTGAATGAGCCACTCTTTTTATGTGTATTCACTCAAGAAAAAAAACACAACATATTGCAATTTGCAGGTAAATATGCTATAATAAAATAAAAAGGTTGATAATAATATGAAAAAGAGAAAATTGCCAACGAATATATTAGTGTATTTGCTTTTTGCGTTTTCATTTTTAATTATATACCAAATTTCCATATTATATAATTTAGATGTTTTTGGTGAAACCTTAACAGGTGGAGGATGGCTTCCATATGGAATGAAAATAGTGTGGATATTTTTTAATTGGGCAACAGTAAGCATAATAATTGCAGTTATCCTTTGGAGGATAAAAAGACTCAATGTAAAAATAATTCCGCTATTATTAATTGCCATAATATTACCATCAACGGTATATAATATAAACCATTATATATTTATATACGGTCATTATAAAGAAAAGATATCCATAGTTACAGAGCTCAAAGAACGCGAAAAACATTTCCAAAATCATACCGAAAACTCAGAAAACCTGAAAAAATACCCAATATTCCTTACGGAACAGTACAATAAAGATTTTTATACATACTTGTATATAAATGAAGAATTGGAAGATATGTATCTCTTCATGAAATTGTCCCCCGACTCAAAAACATCCGGAAACGATCTTTTTATTTGTCACCAAATTACGAGACCGCATGAAGAACATTTAGGTAACAATAAGGGATTAAATCATGATGAATGTAAAGTGATAAGTATCAATAATTACGGTATTCGAGACATTGAAATTTATAATAAATATGCTATTTTAACCAAGGAGGATCATACAAAAATTTATTTTATTTGCAGTGACTTCAAGTGGCTATATAATAGATTTTACATTTAAAAAAATCATTTCCAAAAACAAACTATTTTATACAATCCTGAGGAATACTATGACCTATATAATTTCAGATATCCACGGACAGTACGGAAAATATATGAAAATGCTGGAAAAAATAAATTTTTCCGACGACGATGAGCTGTTCGTATTGGGAGATATCATTGACCGAGGCGAAAACCCCATAAAAGTTCTCACAGACATGAGCATGAGAGAAAACGTTTTCCCCCTATTGGGAAACCATGAATTGATGGCAATAAGGATATTAAACAAACTCTGTGTTGAAATAACAGAGGAAAACTACGCAAAACAGCTTGATATAACAACTTTGATGGGACTCAATCTCTGGCAACTTGACGGTGGAGACACCACCCTGAAAGAATTCAAGGCTCTTGACAAAGAAGAGAAATTTGCGATAATTGACTATATAAGTGATTTTTCCCATTACGACGAACTCTCAGTCAACGAAAAGGAATTCATTCTCGTTCACGGTGGAATACCCTACGAAAAGAAGGACATACCACTTTATGAACAGGATATAAAAGAACTTGTGACGGAACGCCCCGACTACGACAAAGTCTATTTCAAGGACAAATTCCTCATCACAGGTCACACACCAACTCAAAACATCTCCTCTGACCTCGGAGGCAGAATACTTATCCAAAACAATCACATAGCAATCGACTGCGGTGCAGGTTTTGACGGCCCTCTCGGATGCTTAAGACTCGAGGACTTCAACGAATACTATGTTGAGTAATTCAGGATAAAAAAACATACTTTAATATTATTTTAAATTTAGATCGCCTTTCAGTATAACGTTGATTAACCATGCTGAAAGGCAGTTTTATTACTAAATTAAACTATTGACAATACTGATTTTCTGTGTTATAATGGCTATATACAGAATAAAAATATAAATTACAGATAATTGCTTTATGAAAGGATATCATTTATGAGTAGGCCTGCAAATATCTCTGTAAATTTTAACGAGATAGTCTCCACATTCAAACCCATGCACGGAATCGGTCAGCCGCCGATGACGGGGCTGTCCAATTCTCTCTTTTACTATCTTAAAAGAGCAGGCATGCCCTACTCCCGTCTCCACGACGTGGGCGGTTGGATGGGCGGCGGACTTTACGTGGATATTCCCAACCTTTTCAGAAATTTCGATGCAGACGAAAACGATCCTGCAAATTACGACTTTGAGTATACGGATAAGTTGATGGAAGGTCTTATGGAAGCAGGCTGTGAGCCGTATTTCAGACTTGGTGTTACAATTGAGAATATGCATAAGCTTAAAGCCTACAGAATATTCCCGCCTAAGGATTTTGAGAAATGGGCAAGGATATGCGAACACGTTATCCGCCATTATAACGAGGGTTGGGCAAATGGCTATAAGTTCAACATAACCTATTGGGAGATATGGAACGAACCCGATGACTGCTACAATGATGATATTTCAGCAATGTGGAAAGGAACTCCCGAAGAATACTTCAGACTCTATTCTATTACGGCAAAACATCTTAAAGATTGTTTCGGTGACTCCATAAAAATAGGTGGTTACGGTCATTGCGGTGTTTATGAATATGCTCAGGATAAAGACCTTAACGGTCTTGACCATGAAGATACCTACATTTACGATTTTACAATTTCCTTTATGCACGGATTTTTTAAATATCAGCAACAGACAAACGCTCCTATAGACTTCTTCACATGGCATGTTTACGATAACTGCCACAAATCAACAAGAAGTGATTTCAGGGTTATCGGAGAACACGCGGAATATGTAAGAAAGATACTTGACCGTTACGGATATACAAACGCGGAGCATCACCTCAACGAGTGGAATCTTCACACCTACAAAAAACGCAGAGACGAGCCCATTGCAGCTGCAAAGACGCTTGCATTTATGCTTATGATGCAGGATACTTCGACAGATGTGATGTGTTACTATGACGGACACCTCGGTTTTTCCGATTACGGGGCAATAATTAACCCCGATAAAGGCGAACCCTACCGCACGTATTATGCTTTTATGATGTATAACACTCTTTACAAGATGAAAAACGAGGTAAAAGTGGATTCGGAAAACGAAAAAATATCCGTACAGGCTGCAGTTGACGGAAGAAAGGGTGCAATAGTTCTTTCAAACCCCGAAAACGAGGATGTTTACGTTAACTTCGATATTAAGGGCTTTAACGTAACAGACGCCCATGTTCTCCGAATCGACGAAGAGAACCGCTACACGTTAACGGGAGAAGAAATTTCAAAAGGACTTATGTTACCCGCTTACTCATGCGTAGAAATAAAACTTTTTGACTTAAAATAATTGTATTAAAGGAAGTATAAAAAATGGCTGAAATATTGGAAATCACCATGATAGTTAGTTTCGGGGCATCCTGGCCTCTCAACGTTTTGAAATCCTACAGAGCAAGAACCACAAAGGGCAAAAGCCTTGCGTTTTTACTCCTCATATTCTTCGGTTACATAGCGGGAATTGCTTCCAAGCTTGTAAATGAGACGTATATGGCTCAGATCGGAGAAAAATGGTATGTACTGTTTTTCTATGTTCTGAACTTCATCATGGTAGGTGCAGACCTTCTTATGTACGTAAGAAACAAAAAGCTTGATAAGCTTGCAGAGAATAAATAAATTGCCATGAGCATTCTTATTTATCCGCAAAACAATACCATCATCGACACACATACGTCTATTCAAAACGGATTTATTGAAAAGATCAGTAAAAACGGAATTACAGACGCCCTTGAATGGCTTTTTCCCATAAAAAAGGGAAACGAACTGACTCACCCTGAATCTATTCGTTTTGAATGGCTCATGGAAAAAGATGAAAGCTCCTATATTTTTGAAATCAGCGAAAATGCCTGCTTTTCACCGTCTTTTTCGGCAGAGACACAGAATAATTTCTTTGTTATGACTAATTTCAAAATAGGTCAGAAGTATTATTGGAGAATAAACGGATGTAGCCCCTTCACATTTACAACCAAAGACAATCGTTTTCGCTTTATTGAAGCTGAGGGAGCATTGAATATCCGTGACCTTGGTGGAATTAATATAAAGCAAGGTCTTTTATTCCGCGGAAGTGAAATAAACAAAGAATACAAGATAACACCATCGGGAAAAAGCGTTCTTAAAAACGACCTCAGAATTAAAACCGAGGTCAGTCTTAGAAAAGAATTCGAGCTTCCCGACGGAATATCCTGTATTGATGACGGAATTCTTTATAAGTTTTTACCGTACCGGCCCTACAATGAAGTCTTTGAAGAAGAGCATCGCAAAGAGCTTGTGCATATCATGGAATTTTTAGCAAACGAAGATAATTATCCCATATACTTCCACTGTCTAGGAGGTGCGGACCGTACAGGTATGATCGCTCTTTATTTAAGGGCATTACTCGGAGAAAGTGAAGAAGATATCCTGACAGACTACGAGCTGACGTCTCTGTCTTCATATGCTTACGGACTCTCTGAGGGAGTTTCCGCTTTGGGCTTTAGGAGTCGTCTTTCCGATTATTTTCAGGAGTTTTTCAACCGTTTCAACACATACGAAGGTGAAGACCTGTGTAAAAAAACAGAATCTTTTTTGATTGATTGCAGAGTAAAAACCGAAACTATTGATAAAATAAAGAAGATACTCAAAAAATAACTGAAATTGCATACAAGAAAAGGGAGAGGCTCAGTTAGATGCAGAAGGCGTGATTTGGATCTCGTCGGCGTACGAGGATACGGAAGAGAGCCAAATCGCGACTTAAAAGCCCTTTAAATGTTGAAATCCACCGAAATTTTTCGGTGGATTTCGACATTTTAAAGTTTATATGGTATTATTAGGTTTAAATTTATCTTCAAATTTAAACACGGGCTTTTGTTCTGCGCTAAATGAGCCAGCCCCTTATATTATTTCACAATCGTTTCCGCTGTAACAAAAACGCCCTCACCGTTAGGTATATAGATCAGATATACCCCGTTTTCATCAGGAGTTAAAACATACGCATCATCATGAGTGTATGCTGTTAACTGTACATTTTTGTCGTTGACTTTAAATCTCACCCATGAATCCACCGTTTTAGAATTCTCTTTACAATGGAAGTCTGTCACATTTGTGAACATGAATGCGTTACCGTTTCCCAAACGTTTTTCAAATGCGCCCAAAAGAATTGAGGAATCTGAAGATGTTTCAATATCTGTAAGAGTTGACTGTTCAAGAACTCCGTCACTGTTCTTTTTAAACAGATAATCGAGCTTCGGTTTCCTATGCTCAATGGTTTTGCTGTAGGTTGTACTTATAAATTCCGTATCTATACATTTATATCTCATATAAACAGGTGCAAGGTATCCAAGCTCCGTATTAACTGTTTTCAGTTTATCATACTGTTCAGTATATTGACCGTTTTCGTATACGTTGTTATGCCACCAACCGGGAGTCCAACACGCCCAGCTGATTTCCTGAACACCGAAAGCCAAAGAACCGTATACCTGATATCTTAACTGTTCTGTCGAAAGTTTTTCGTATGAAATTGTATCACCCTGATTGACGGAATTTGCCTGCAAAACTATCCACATATCTCTTCCGTCAATTTTCGCTGAATTCTGTGCAGCTTTAAGATTATCAACAAACCATGCATCACCATCGTCGTCAAAATGCCAGTAAAAATAGTGGTCATAGCTTATATAGTCAGTTTTAACCTGTTCAATATAAGAATTAAGATGTTCCTGATAAGGTTTTCCTACAAATCTCCATGTATTGCCGTAATTAGGTATCAGATTTATATACACAAGTTTTCCCGGAAATAACTCTTCGGCTTCTTTAAGCATAACATTAAGATGAGGAAAATCATATTCGCCTAATTCATCACAAATATCAAGTCCCCAGATTGCAGGATGGTCCACAAATTTCTCCGCATAGGGAACGAAAGACCCTACAGGTATTTTTTCTGACATTTGCCCATGCGTCACCTCTTGTCCGAACCAACTGGGAAGATATGAAAGGAATGCACCTATCCCATGCTTTTCAAAAAGGTCAAGAAGCTCTGTATCATAGCTTGCTGCGATGACAAAATCTATTCCGCAGTCTTTCAGCTTTTGAACATCTTCGTCGTTCCATAACTCTTTGCCGAAATTATATGTACTTATAAGAAGGTCTGAACGGTCAATTCTGTCCCCTCTTTTTTCTTCCGTGTGGTAAAGCTTTGTTACTTCTTTTCTGTGTTCCTGAAGCTTATCAAGGTTTGAAACTCTATCCTTCACCGAATCATCAAGTGCGCAATATGAAACATACGCCTCCTCAGCAAGCTTTTCTGTTGTTAAGTCCGCTGTGCTGAGTCTGTCTATCATTTCTATAACTGCATTATAGTCAGTAGAAATAAAAGAGGGTTGTTCTACCGCATTTTGAGGCGCGGGATTCCCACATGAAGATAGTACCAGGGGAACGGTCAATGCAGAAGCTATACATATCTTTTTAAAATCCATAAAAGAACCTCCTAAAGCGTTTTCTTTTATTATAAATAAAAAAACTTCAAATTACAATAAAAATATTGCTGATTTTTTTACTCCTATTGCTTTTCCCTAAAAAGTATGTTATAATATAACAAACATAAAAAAGGGGGCAATTCTGAAATGGCAAACGGTATATTTCATCAGATAGGCTGGGATATAAAATATCGGGAGTGGCACACAAATGAAGATAATATGATAATGTATATTCATCACGGAGACGGTGTTATAGTCGGTGGTGATGAACCTTTTACTATCAGTAACGGAGTTTTGCTTTTTATCGGGAGACGTAAATATCACTATACCATGCCCGAAACATATGAAATATATGACAGAAGCAAAATTCTTATATCTGCAGAGGAATTCAGCCGTATTTTAAATTCTTTGGCAGATAATTCTTTATGGAAAAATATTTTCACTCCAGATTCTTTAGTCTATGCTGTTATTCCCGAAGATGATAGACAGAGTGTTGAATCCTTATATGAAGAAATTCAGAAATTCAGTTCAGACAAAAATTATTCAGACATCGTTTTTACCGGTTGTGTCATGAAATTGCTATTCTATCTGCATAAAAACATAATTAAAAACGTATCCCCGTCTTACGGTTCTATATATAAGGCTATAGCTTATATAAATGAAAACATCTTTGAAGATATAACAATAGACGATGTCTGTGCAGAGGCTCACATGAGTAAATATCATTTTTGCCGTGTTTTTAAAAAGAATACAGGGCGAACCGTTATGAGTTATATCCTTAAAACAAGAGTTGTTCTTGCTCAAACTATGTTAAAAAAAGAAAACCTTACAATTGCTGATGTCAGCCGTTTGTGCGGCTTTTCAAGCGTTTCTTATTTCAGCCGAGTATTCAAAAAAGAGACAGGCTTTTCACCTCTGAAATATAGAAAACATATTGAGGAAAAACATTGTAAAACTGTATGAGATAAGGCTTTAAGCTTATTTAATTACACATTGACAAACAGAAAATTGTGTGTTATAATATTTTCAAAGATTTATTCGTGAGGTAAAGCCAATGCAAAGCACTTTAATTGATTCAACTTCGCTGCTCATAAATGGAAAAGAGGCGTTTCCCGAAATACTGAAATGCATTGAAAATGCTGAAAAAAGCATTGAAATAAATATGTTTATCTGGCGTGGAGACAATATCGGAAAAACCATAGCTCAAGCAGTTTTGAATGCGGCTGAACGAGGCGTTGAAGTTTTCATCTCCGTTGACCGTTACGGACTGGTATTGGAAAAATGTGAGGAATGTTCACATTCATTCTTCCATGAAAAGCCGAATTTCAGGGAACTTATAAAAATAAAGACATTGGAATTCTTCTACCCTACATTAAAAGATAAAAAAGCCCCCAAAGCAGACCATAGACCGTTGCTTGAAAAAATGCTTTCACATCCAAATATAAAAGTAAGCAGAGATATCTTTAAAGCTGACCACTCCAAATACTATATTTTCGATGAAAAAATACTCATTCTCGGTGGAATAAATATTGAAGATAAAGAAAACGGTCACGATCTGGCAGGAAGACAGTATCAGGACTATATGGTAAAGATCTCAAATTCCGATACAGTAAAGGAATTCCGTTTAAAGCTTGATACAGGAAAGGATTCTGATTCTGATATCCAATTTACAGTAAACAATAAAAATCTTAAACCTGCTCAATTTGAAGCGGAAGAGTTGCTGCTAAAAGTCATAAATGAGGCTCAAAAGGAACTGCTAATTATCATGGCATACTTCTCCCCTCTCCCCCAATTTATAAAAGCAATTCACAACGCATGGAGACGTGGTGTAAAAATAACGGTCATAATTCCCGAACACGCCAATTTCCAGAATGATCTGAACAGAAAAACCGTTAAAATGCTTATGAAAAAATGTAAAAACGGCTTAAATCTGTACTTTTATAAGGGAATGATCCATACAAAGCTTTTTTACAACGAAAAACTTCTTACAATGGGTTCTACAAACATCACAAAAAAAGCATTTAAACAGCTTACGGAACTGAACTTGACTGTGGAAAGAAACGAAGATAATTTCTTTAAAAAGCTTGACTCAAGTATAGAAAATACAATATCCGAAAGTATAAAGATAACAAAAGAAACGGACATAAAATACAATTTTCCAATGACTATACTTGAAAGTCTCTTTGTATAAAGAAAGGAGCAACTGAATGAAGTCTGTAATAAAATCCGAATACAATATTTTTATTAAAGGAATCAGAAAAAAAACGATTTGCCAATTCAGCGATGTTCATTTATCCGTATGGGATGAATTGTCTACCGAGGAAGAAAAAAAAGATGCCATAACCCAATCTGAAAATTGGGAAAGAGGAAGAAAAGGCTTTGCTCTTGAACACGGTGAAAGCTATGAGCCTTTTCAACTAACTGACTCCCTTACTCATTACAATAATCTGATAGAGCTTGCAAAAACCGCTGATATAGCTGTTACCACAGGTGACATCATGGACTACAACAGCGGAGCTAATATAAGAGCAATGGAGAACGGGCTAAGAAAGCTGACGATTCCTTTTATTTCTGCAATCGGAAACCACGAAGAACCCGAGAGTATTCCTGACGGAATGCTTATTTCTGCAATGAAAAAGCCCATACATACATTAAACTTGAGAGACATTCAGATCGTCAGTATAGACAACTCTCAAAGAAAGGTCACAAAAGAACAGCTTTCGGAATTAAAAAGAATACTTGAAACGGGGAAACATACGGTAATCGCAATGCACATTCCAATAATGACTGAGGGCAACCGTGAAAAGCTCATGAATAGTGGGGAGTATTTCCAATTCAATTATGAAGGCTGCCCAAAAGAAAATTTAGAATTAATATCAATGATAACAGATACAAAATACAACGTTGTCGCAGTACTTACAGGACATCTTCATTACGGTAATGTTTCGGAAATTGCTAATGGAATATACCAATACGGATCCTCACAAGGAATTCTCGGCAACGCAAATTTAATTACGATAGGAGAATAATAATGGCTGATATCAAAAAACTCATAAAAGAAGTACCATCAACAGTAGGGACTTACATCTCTTCCCTTCCAAGAGTTATAAAGGGCAGAAACAAGACCTCAAAAAACAGCGAGCTTGACGAGGTATTCAAGGTTGCATTAACAGCAGACCTTCACACAGACGGTGACGGTTACAGAGACAGAACAGACGTTCTGAGAAAATGCTTTGCGGGTATTTCCGCAAACTATGCACCTCACGCAATAGTTATGGCAGGAGATATCACAAACGCAGGTCATGTGCTTGAATACGGACATCTCAAAAGACTTCTTAATTTCTATGCAAAAGGTATTAAAGTAGTTCCACAGATGGGAAACCATGACGGACGTGGAACAAGCATCTATCCCTTTTATGAAGAAGGTCTTGAGCTTTTCCTTGATTTCTGCGACTTCTGCGGAATAAAAACAAAAAAACCTTATTTCACGACAGATATTCACGGATACACATTCATAGTTCTCGGTCCCGAAAAGACGGTACATAACGAGTCTTACATTACGGAAGAACAGATATCATGGCTTGATGAACAGCTTGAAAAAGCATCAAAAATCGGAAAACCTGTTTTCATAGTTAACCATCAGCCACCGAACAACAGAAACGGTGTAAATGTTCATTCCGTAGGCGCAGGCGGAATCGGTGAAAACTCCGACATTGTGGATAACACACTTCTCAAACACGCAGAAAAAGGATTGAAAATGCTTTATGTCAGCGGACATATGCATAGACAGGACGAATATTCCTTTGAAAAAGCACATGACAATCTTTACTACCTAAACCTCGATACTCTTGAATATAAAAAAGGTCTTGGTTATAAAATGGAAGTTAAAGGAAATGATATTCACCTTGAAGGCTTCGACTTTGTAAAAAACACTTCCGTTGAAGGTAGAGTTTACGATATTTGATTTTTTATATAAAATCTGTATTTTTTATCAAACTCAACTATTTGGTTACAACTTTACAACCAATAAGTTAGTGAAAACAACCGTTGTTCCATTCACTTTCGATGTAAAACGTGTTATAATTTGACCGTAAAGAAAAAATTTACCTCAAAATTAAACACTGGAAAGGAAAATTAAAAATGACAATAGGAGAAAAATTCGCCGAAAAGAGAAAGGCAAAAGGACTCACTCAGGATGAGGTTGCGGAAAAGTTAGGCGTCACACCGCAGGCAGTCAGCAAATGGGAAAACAATGTTTCCTGCCCCGACATAACGCTCCTGCCGCAGATAGCAAAGCTCTACAACACCACGGTAGATGAGCTTCTCTCCCCTGATGAAAAATCAGAGCCTGCAGTAAAGATCGTCGAGCCACAAGAACGTAAGTCCAAGGATGATATGATACTGAAAATAAACGTACTGAGCAGTGACGGAGATAAAATAAAAGTCAATTTACCCATCCCCCTTATCCTTGCGTTGGTAAATTCCGGAACAACAAAGAACCTGACCATGAACATGGGCGGAGTAAACATGTCAGAAATCGACTTTGCCAGTATTATAAAGCTCATCGAACAAGGCGTGATCGGCAAAATAGTTGAAGTTGAAAGTGCAGACGGAGACTATATTACAGTAGAAGTCGTTTGAGGTGACTTGAATGAAAATACAGGTAAAAAGCGGAAAACAAAATATAAAAATGCTTTTCCCCTCAGGTCTTATCTTCAGCGATCTTTCGGCTTTTATTGCCTGTAAGGTCATTGAAAAGTCAAAAATAACAAACGATGACGGAGATATTATAAACGACGAGTCGAAAGCTCTTATAATAAACTCAATCAAATACGGTTGTAAAGCACTACGCCAAACGAAAAAGAAATACCCACACTTTGTTTTAGTCGACGTAGAAACTTCTGATGGAGAAAAGGTATTGATAACTTTATAGTAAAAGAGGTCAGCCCACTAAAAGCTGACCCTTTTGTTTTTATGAAGTAACCCCTGAATGAGCAAACCCCAAATTCTTCTTTTACTATTATTCAAAAAATGATTTGCAAAATTCTTCTTCCGTGCCGTCATATTCGGCAAGGGCAAGAAATTCTTTTCCATACTGATTTCCCCAGCTATATGTAATAACGGTTTTTCCGTTATAGTAACACATATCAAAGTCACTGTTATTACAGTCAACGGAGTTTTCGATCTTATCAAGTTCTTCAGCTGTAAATCTTTCAGGATGAATAACTTTCTTATCGTTATTATCAAACATAAGTATGGGATTTGTAAGACCCAACTCGTATTCCTTAAAATCCTTAGTGCGTACGATATAAGTTACCCAACGGTGGGCGATCATACTCTCAAGATAAATAATATAATAATATCCGTCAAAATATCTGATACACGGACATGCAGTATATCTGTCACGGGAATAGGAATGCTCCATTGGATCAAGCAACGTCCAATTCACAAGATCCTGAGATTCTGCAAAAACACAAGTAAAGGGCCTGCCGACCATTGGGTTCTCTCCCCCAACTTCTATAGCCATGATGTATCTACCGTCACCCTTGCAAACAGACGTATTAAAAAGTCCCACGTCTTCGGGGAAAACAAGGGCTGTTGACTGTTCCCAAGTCTTAAGGTCGGAAGAAACAAAGGTATCCAAAACGTTTCCTCCTCCGCTGCCCCTCGTACCGTGAACGTACATTTTACCGTTTTCGGCGTAACAGCAACCGAAGGAATGGTCATAGGCAAATTCACCCAGAGACTCTTCGTTTTCCATATCTACAAAATGATAGCATCCGACCGATCTTGAAACACCGCCTGCTCCACCCCAAGAAGAGTTTCTTATCCATTCAAAACGAAGAAGCTTTTCTTCCCAAACTACAGGTGTAGTTTCAACAACGTTAATCTTTACAGTTCCAAGCTTATTTAACGTTTTTCTTACAGGCATTCTAGCAGTCTTCAATGGCCCGTCAATATCTTTCATTCTCATAAAAATCTCCAATCAGCTTTAATATTCAGTCTCGAAAAACTTTCCCAAATAAGCTTTTATGCTAAAGTTTTTATCAAATCTGCAACGCGCTCCGCACAAACATTTATACCCTCATCACTTAAATGCACCGTATCCGAGCAAATATAAAGGTCTTTATTTGAATCCACAAGGCTGTGCAGGTCGTTGATTATAACTCCGAGCTTTTCAAGCTCCGGAACTACGATGCTATTGTATTTTTTTATCATATTATAATCTCTATCTGAATTCGGATTATTAACAGGTGTAGTCGTTGCAAAAATTACCTTTTTAGAATATTTCAACAAAACACCTGCAATACGCTTCATCGTTTCAACGTACACTTCGGGTGGTGTAAAAGGTCCGTCACCAAAAAGATCTACAGCATCCCATATACCGTTATTCCAATGAATAACATCACAACCTTCAAGATGCTCTTTCCAATCAAAAATCCCTCTGAGGGTATACGTCGAAAAGCGGCAATTATCGGGAGGCTGCCATACGTCATACCCTGAACCTAAAACTTCGGGAACCTTTTTTCCATAACCGCTCAAACGGATAGAATCTCCAAGTAAAGCAATTTTTTTCATAAGATAAACACTTCCTTTCGTTTTTTATAGTATATCACGACAAAAAAGAATTGTCAAGAGTTTTTTCAGCTATAGACAAATTAAAAAAAATGTGATATAATAAATACAAGGCATTTAATTCTTATTGATGATATGACAAATGCAACCGTGTAAATAAAATAAACGAAAGAGAGATATACAATGAAATTAGCCGAAGCATTACAAGAAAGAGCAGATCTTAACAAAAGAATAGCTCAGCTTTCAGCAAGACTTTGCATGAACGCAACCGTTCAGGAGGGTGAAAAACCAGCAGAAGATCCCACAGAACTCATAAAAGAATTGGAAGAATGTACAAACAGACTTGAAACTCTTATTTCAAAAATAAATCTTGCAAACTGTAAAACAACAGTTGACGGAATTTCTCTTACAGAGCTTATTTCTAAAAAAGACATACTCACATTAAAAATAAACGCTTACAGAAATCTTTTGGATAATGCAAGCAGACTTTCCCAAAGAGCAACGAGAAGCGAGATAAAAATACTCAGCACCGTAAATGTAAAAGAGATTCAGAAACATGTTGATTCACTTTCAAAAGAACTCAGAACAACAGACAACAAGATCCAGGAAACAAACTGGAAAACTGAAATATAACAAAACAGCGGTAGTTGTCGGGGCGAATATCACCTCTGCGGCTGAGGTTTGATGCCGCCGAATGCTGAAGAAGCATAACAGGTGGGAGTTCAGGGGTGGACTCGGGGTTCAAATCCCCTTTTACAAAGTATACCCAAATCGTAACGACCGTACAAATTATTTCGCACATATTACTACCGGATATTGACCGACAATGAGGGTGGGAACGGGGAAAATGAATCTATATACTAAAAATATTGACCGTATTGAATTTGTAATGACTTATGCCTGCACAGGGAAATGCAAACATTGCTCTGAGGGTAATACACTTAACCGAAAAGAACGCATCGACGGAAAAGTCGCAGCGGATACGATAAAAATTCTATGTAAAAACTTTAATATCAAAACAGTTATGACATTTGGCGGCGAGCCGTTGCTTTGTATTGACGAAGTATGTCAGATACATAAAACGGCAAAAGAAATGGGTATTCCCAAAAGACAGGTAATAACAAACGGTTATTTCAGCAAAGATATCAACATTATCAAAGACACAGCTAAAAAGCTTTCGGAATGCGGTATAAATGACCTTTTACTTTCAGTTGATGCATTTCATCAGGAAAGCATACCTTTGGATATTGTAAAAGTTTTTGCCGCTGAAATAAAGAAAAACGGAGTCCCCATAAGACTTAATCCCGCATGGCTCGTAAGTAAAGAGGATAAAAATCCTTACAACATAATAACAGAAGAAATAATCAAGGAATTTGAAGCTATTGAAATCTTCCCTTCCGACGGAAATATTATTTTTCCCGAAGGAAATGCTTTAAAATATTTGAAAGACTATTTCAATACGGATGAAACGTATATAAACCCATATGCTGAAGACCCGAAAGACATACGCACCGTAAGCATATCACCAAACGGAGATGTTCTGATGGGAAATCTTTACGAGAATTCAATCATGGAAATAATAAAAAAATACGGAGAGACGTTAGAATAATATTAAATAAAAAATTCACCGTCTTTTTGGGTAAGAAAGAAAAAAATGACGAATAAAAAAAGAGAAACGAAACAGCTCATCATAAATGAAACGCTGAAAGCAAAGGAACGTAATAACGCCGCCATTGAAGGCTTAAAAGACTCCATTTGTATTACAGAGTATAAAGACCTGGTTCAAAGCAGTGAATATGGGTCTGTTTGGACTGAGGCATTGCAAAAAGCTCTCAATGAGCATGAAATCGTTTACATACCAACATCGGAAGATATCTATTGGTTAGATAATACCATAAGGATTCCATCAAACAGAAGGATAGAAGCCGTCGGTGCGGTAATTCGCATGGTACCCGAATACCCATACGTCATGCTTTGCAACCAACATGTTCATGATGGCACATACGCACCCATAGACACAAGTGACAAGGACTACAACATTTCAATCCACGGAGGCTGTTGGGATGAAGGCGCTGAAAAAAGAGGTGTCCGCAGATACCATGCTGACGAGAAATCTTTTTTTGGTGTTCAAACTTGTATGTTATTTAACAATATCAACAACTTAACAATTACGGACATTACCTTTTCCCATGCAAAATCATTCTGTGTTCAGATAGGCGATATTACCGACGGAGTATTTGAAAATTTCAACTTTATTTCATGTTTTGCAGATGGACTCCACATAAACGGAAACAGTGAAAATTTATATATTCGCAATTTCAGCGGTTGCGTGGGCGATGATTTAGTAGCACTTAACATGTATGATTGGCTTGGGTCTTCTATCAATTACGGTCCTGCTAAAAACGTATTTTGCGAGGATATTCACTCCCCTGCCGAAAGCCATGCAAAAGCTATGAGACTTCAACCGGGGATTTTCAAATACAGCGACGGAAATACAGTAGATTGCTCACTTACAAATATGTATTTCAGAAACTTCAGCGGAATATTTGAATATAAATTATATTTCCAATCACCGCCTTACCGTCTTGGTACAAAACCTGAGGGCGAAGGTGCAGGGACTGCCGATAATTTATTTTTTGAAAATGTTGATATTATTGCAGAGCGTCCGCCATATCCGATAGACGTTGAAGAAACAGGGTATTTCGGTATGTTTTTCATAAATTCGGATATTGGATATATCTCATTTGAAAATATTAACTATAAAACACGAGAAAATGAAAGTCCGAGAACATATCTTATAGCCGTAGGACCAATGACATGGCACCCCAAATCAAAGGACATTGAAACCTTCGACCCATACATAAGCTCAACCGTGGATATCATGGAATTAAAAAATATTTTCATAAACGGAGAAAAGATCACAGACATTGACCGTCTGGTAAAAGTAATTGAATTCAACGATGTTAATCAAGACGGGTTTTCGTCCGGAAAAGGCAAGGTAAACAAGATACTTATTAACGATAAATAATATATGTATGGGACAGCTTTTAAAAGAGCTGCCCCATACATAATTATTCAGTTAAATAACTTTAATATCATTCTTCAAAAAGACCGTATTCTTCAAGCATCCATTTTGAAGTTTCATACATCATAGCTTCAATATGTCTTTGCATAAAAAGCTGTGGTTCACGTAATTTTGAAGAACCGTCAAATCTTCTTCTGTTTCCTGTCCATTGGTTATATTTGATCAAAGAAGAATCACATTCAAGGGTAAAATATCCGTTAAACTTTACGTCTATTAAAGCATTTATTACTTCGTCATGATTCAGTCTTCCAAGAAAAGGTGCTACATGATCGTCCTTTAAGCCGTGATTATCATTGTAATGTATAGCATAAAGCTCATCTCCTACAGCCATTATCTCGTCATATTGGCTTCCTTCACAGTTGGCATGTCCTGTATCCCAACAGCCGTGAAATTGAGGATGATCAACAAATTCAATAAACTCTCGCATATCCTTACCGGTATTGATAAAATACTTATTTCCCATGTTGAAATTGCAGGAATTCTCACACAAAACATTAACACCGCATTTTTCCATGGCAGGGAATAATTTTTCATAAAATGCCTTGCTCTGAACAAACCATTCTTCTTTTGAAAGACCTTCTTTATTGCCACTATGAACTACAGTATTTTTGATGCCCAACATTTCGCATATCTCTATAGAACGAATCGTTGCTTTCAATAAAAAATCCACGTGCACAGGATCATCTTTAAAAGGATTTCCACCTTGAGAATGTGCCTGAACAAACTGCATACCAAGACTTTCAGCAAGATCCTTGAGTTTTTGAACATATTCTCTCCAACCATCTTGCATATAGGGACAATCAGGGGAAAAGGAATACATACTGAAATCAATGTATCTAAAGCCTGCTCTGTATAATTCCTTTACACGTTCCTCATCCGTGCGGCAATAAAACCCAAAATCTCCGGTTGTAGTAGCAATTTTCATAAATAAAACCTCTTTTCAGTTTAACAGATACCATAATAAAAAACAAATGCTTTGATTAAGTGTATCATAGAAAAACTATTATGTCAAGGGATATATCTATAATTTTTAAAAAACTTGAAGAAGAATCATAATGTACGGAATTTTGAGTCCCTCCAAATATATGCAAAATAATACCGAGTATACATAAATGTATATAGGAGGGACTCGCCTTCGCTGCGTGAAGAGTGCGCGACTGTTGCCGCTGTCTGTGACAGATAAAGGCAACAGTTCAGCGCTGAGCCGCGGTCGAAAAATACAAAGACCAAGTGAAGCGCCGCAGTATTTTTCGGGCACCGCAATCGTCATTTCGAGTCCCTCCAAGTATATGCAAAATAATACCGAGTATACATTTATGTATATAGGAGGGACTCGCCTTCGCTGCGGCGAAGAGCGCTGGCGAGCTCTGACAGTCCACTGGACTGTCATTCAC
>JAZSMD010000046.1:0-44375 GCA_045535665.1 Eubacteriales bacterium | reverse complement strand
TTGAATTTTGCATGAAACTATGAGAACAATAGATTTATTCTGATTAATGTTTCATGCTAATCACTCATACCGCTGTCCGGACAGCGGCACAAATACTGAATCATTAAATTCAAATGGATAATGGGAGAGGGTCCCATTTTTAACTTGAATTTTGCATGAAACTATGCGAACAATAGATTTATTCTGATTAATGTTTCATGCTAATCAATAAAAGGTTCAAGACTCATTACATATTTTGAAATTGAGCATCTGTCCATGGGATATTGGCTCAGCAGAGACCGTACAGCTTCAGGGATACCTGCTGTATATTTGACCTCAAGGATAGACAGACCGTCATCTGGCAAAAGGAGCTTCGCCGTAGTTCTGTCAAAAGGCTCTCTGTATCTGCAGACCTTGATGTTTTCATCAACGGTTATCCTGACGTCAGACAGATGAGGCATAAATGCCGTACGTTTATAATCTACTGTAACCACGGGAATCAACGCCTTGCGTGACATATCGGAAAAAAAATCACCCAATAAAGTTTTGCCCTGAGGAAGCGGAAGCTCTTTTATTCCGTCGGTCATAAAAGCAACGGCAGTATCGGCTGAAATACGTTTACCGTATTTTACGGAAGTGTCTCCCCTTTTGGATTTACGCTCCAAACAGATATAATCATCCGAGCCGTTATAACTTCTGATCCTCCAACGGTCTCGGAAATCATTTCCCGCATTTTTCTCATAATAGGAAGAAAAATTTCTGTCGTCAAAATACGTGCTTGATATCATATAAGAACCGTCTTCATTACTGTGACTGTCACGTTCAAACAGCGCACCCAATACACTTTTCAGAGAAGCCGCTGTCGATTTTGAAATATAATATTTCAGCTCGTATCTGCCCACGGGAAACACCACCTTTTCCGTAATATGTATAATAATACCACATTTTCCCGATTAAATCAAGCCCTTTTATAAATATGTGCATTTTTTTTGCGAGGGAGACTCTTTTTATAAAGAAATCCCCCTCGCTCGGTAATAAAAAACTATTCATTTATAAGCAAATCTATATTGTGTAAGATCTACAAGAGTTGTATATCATCATAACGAAAACAGCATGCAGCCTGCGCTGAGAATATGTCATTGCTTACACAATGGATAAAAAAACGACAGTTTTTCAACTGTCGTTTTTTCTGGTGCGAGGAATGAGACTCGAACTCACACGAACAAATGTTCGCTACCCCCTCAAAGTAGTGCGTCTACCAATTCCGCCATCCTCGCATTTATTAAGTTATTTCGTTCCTCTTCAGAACGCTTATATATTATACCACAAAAAATCCGATTTGTCAATAGGTTATTTTGTAAAATTTAGTAGAATAGAAAAGCACAGAAATTTGACGAAACATATTTTAACTCAGGTTACATGAAAGATGTCGGCTCAAAACACTCTGAGCCGACATTCTTAATATTTAATTTGACTTATTACTGGTCGGCATTCTTTTTCTTATCAGAAAATACATGATTCAAAAGCATTGTGATACCGATAAGTATTCCAATGATAACAAAAATAATAACAAGACCGATTCCCAATTTGGGAAGATATTTAATAAAGTTTATGGGTTCAAACATGAATTCCATGTTTTCAGCAGCGTTTTCAGCCACGTCGCCCACAACGTTTGCAAGCAAATTCTTAAAAAACAACATTATACGAATCTCCTTTCAAATCAACCGAACATATTCAGGATAATACCGCCGGCAATAACAGAAGCGATCTGACCGGAAACGTTTACACCCATAGAGTGCATGAGAAGGAAGTTCTGAGGATCTTCCTGGATACCCATTTTGTGAACGATACGTCCTGACATGGGGAATGCGGAGATACCTGCTGCACCAACCATGGGATTGATCTTCTTCTTGAGGAAGAGGTTGAGGAATTTCGCAAAGAGAACGCCGCCTGCTGTATCAAAAATGAAAGCGAAAAGACCGAGACCGAGAATAATAAGAGTTTCTTTCTTAAGGAACTTGTCCGCAGTCATCTGAGTTGCAACGGAGATTCCGAGGAAAATAGTTACAAGGTTAGCGAGAACCTTCTGAGCAGTTTCGGAAAGTGAGTCAAGCACGCCGCACTCTCTGATAAGGTTACCGAACATAAGGAAGAAAATAAGTGACGCAGACTTGGGAACGATAGCCGCAACAACGATAATGATAGCAATGGGGAAAATAATTTTCGTTGTTTTGGAAACGGACTTAGGTTCGTAGGGCATACGGATCTTTCTTTCTTCTTTTGTTGTAAGAAGCTTGATAACGGGAGGCTGGATAATGGGAACAGGCGCCATATAGGAATATGCCGCAACCATGATCGCACCTTGATAAGCGGATTGGAGAGTCTGAGAAACAGCGATAGCCGTAGGACCGTCAGCCGCACCGATAATAGCTATGGAGGCAGCATCTTTTTCGGGGAAGAAAATTGAAGCAAGGCACAATGTGAAGAAAATACCAAACTGAGCCGCCGCACCGAAAAGCATAAGCTTCGGATTTGAAAGAAGCGGACCGAAGTCGATCATTGCACCGATACCGATGAAGAGAAGCAAGGGGAAAAGCTCGTTTGCAATACCTGCTTCGTAAAGCGTTGTGAGAGGACCTTCAGGCAAGATCGCATCGACATTGGGGATATTAACGATAATAGTACCGATACCGATGGGAAGGAGCAAAGTAGGTTCCATCTCTTTTTTGATCGCAAGCACTAAAAGCACGATACCAACGAGTATCATGATAATGTGCTGCGGAGTGAATGCCAATAAGTTTTCGTATAAAAGACTCATTATACAAAATACCTCCGTTTTAAATTTTTGTTACCCTACTATTTTAACATTTTCAAAACAAAATTTCAAGGGGGTATTTAGTGAATTCGGAATCTTTTGGTATCTTTATCATAAAAAAAACATACGTTTATTTTTTCATTAAATTCTCCAAATTTTACCGAAATTACCGAACCACTCCCCCACATCACACACACCATTCGACATTTTCACACAAATCTGTCACAATTTACCCCAAAAACAACAAACCGCACTTGAATATAAAACAACAATCGAGAAAGAATAAGCTAAACCCAACAGACTCTTAACAAATACATCGGAATTCTCCTTATTTTACCCAATATTTCACTTAAAACTTACCCACATTTACAGCTTATCACCTTAAATCTTAACAAAAACACACTCATAATGTAAAAAATATCCAACCCGATTTTACAGCAAATGTCCCAATTTCACACCTTGACTTCAATTAAAAAAATATAGACCTTCATATACCGAAAAAATAAATGAAGATCTATTTTCCTTTTATGTCCGTCGAAAATAAAACATCCGACATTAAACCGCGCCATGCAGAAAAAAACCGAAATAATACAAATCTTTTAGTCAATCGGTCTTTCTCCGTATTCTCTCTGCATGGCATTCATCGAAATTACCCACTGTTTGCCGAATTTACAGACGTCAACGCCTTCAACTAATTTACCGTAACTTATAGCCTTTCTGAGAGTGCTTTCATTTAATGCCCAAAGTTTTGTGGCATCGCTCAGAGCCATAAGTCCGTCAAATGGGGTTTTGACTTCTATTCCGTTTTCCCAAAGCTCATCACAGGAAAGGTCGATATCGTCGTTCCATACAATGCCGTGACCGCCCACATCAACGGTTACATCCGAAAACAAATTCAAATCCTTTAACTCCGAGAATGCAGGGATTTGCTCAAATAACGGTTTAACATCGTATATTTTTGTACAACCCTCAGAAAAGCGAACACTTAAACGGTATTCCGGAAGAGGGTAAACATCCTTGATTCTGTGAAACATATACAGAAGCGCTCCTTTCTGCGGTCAATTTGATTTTGTGAAATTTATTCCAATGGTGGAAGCTGCTTGAAATCCTGTGTTTGCCAAATACAGAGAAGCTCCTCCTTGTTAAGGGATATCCATTCTCTCACCAATTCAAGAGCCTTGTTTGGCAAATAACCTTCCAAAACTTTTCCGTCGGCAATTGTAATCGCTGCCACATCATCACCATAAATAGCATGAATATGAGGTGGATTGTGTTCCTTTTGCAAAAAGTACATACGAATAACTATTCCGTAAAATCTTGATAATACAGGCATTAAAATCATTCCTTTCATATCAACATTATATCACGATATCGTGATATTGTCAATAGATAAATTTTGTATGTTTGCCGTTTTACAAAAATTTAACAATCAAACATAAGCGATTTTTCCCCTTGAAACATGGTAATGCTTCAACCTGCTTTTCTTGGGGGTTCGGGGGACTTCTTTTCACACGAAAAGAAGTCCCCCGAATTTACACATCTATTTACTTTCTCACAAACTCCGCATCCACCGCCAGGAAGAATGCCAAGATCGGATACGCACCCGTGCGGTTGAAGCCCAAAGATACTCTTCCGTCAGGCAAAAAGGTTGCGTTGTTGAGATAAACTCCGTCAGGTATGAGCTTCTGAGCCACCTGAGCCGCCTGCTCATCGGTCAGAGAGTAAGAATCCTGGAATGTTGCGTGTTCCTGCCAACCCTCTTTCAAAAGGTCTGCAACGGTGATCCTTTCCCCTGTTTTCGCGTCAAATATAATTGATTCTGCCGCATAAATATTGTCAAAGCCTTCCGTTGCCCCCTTGAATAGGATGAAGTTTCCAACGTATTCTTCCGCGGAGAACAGATATCTTTTTTCCTCATTATATTTCATACCCGCACCTGCATAGGCAGCCATTACATCAGCCTTGTGGGGAACTGTTTTTACAAGCTCTCTCATGGCTTCGTTTATACGCTTGTTGGCTTCCGCAAAGGGTCCCGTTTCGGGAATCACGGAAAATACAGTATTTGTTCCCTCAACAGCTTCATATACGGTGTGACTTCTCAGAAGCAATTCATGCTCAACATTCACATTTTCCTCAAAAAGTCCGTCCATGTCACGGGATTCTTCCACGACCATTGTACAAATAGGCAATGCAATGTTGAATCGTACACAATCCTTGAGAATGGTGTTATCATAGTTAAACCAGAACTTATCAAAGGACATGGCAAAACCGTCATTGGCAGAGAATTGCGTGAAATCTTTCAACAGCTTCAACTGCTGAGGTCCGATATAGGAATCAACCTCAAACTTGAAGCCCTTAAAATAACCGTTCAGAATCGAATCGATATCAATATCTTTGAAGAAAAGGTCTGTCAGTTGAAGCTCTTCGCCCGTATAAAGGTCGAAAAATGCTGTTTCCGTGTAATAGTTGTAAATAAATATATCCGTGCAGTCCATATATTTCAACTCAACCGTCACACAAAGATATCCGTTCAAAGCTCTTGCCGTGACCTCATAAGGTACATAGTAGTACATTTTATTAGCGGTTTTCGGCATATTAACAATGCTGAAATAACCGTAGGGGAAATACCACAAATATTCATTCTCTTCCGTCTCGTTCAGCTTGTTGATATAGTTTATCATGTCTGCCGCACGGCTGTCCGCCCTTGCGGTCATTTCCTCAATCTTTGAATTTATCTTTTCTTGAAGTTCCTTATCAACAAGACCCGAAACCGTCCACTTAATGCCCGTCATAACCTTGTAAGGCTCAGTTTCGTTTCTGTTTTGGAACATCAAAGCGTCCGTCAGATCCTCACAGTTTTCGGGTAAAGTCTTTGTAAAGCTCAAAGAAGCCGTATATTTATCCGTAGGAACTGTAAAGTCTTCTGGCATTACAGCACCCGTACCCACCAATTCGAGATATTCACGGTCAAGCTTTGAATTCGCGGGAATATAGCCTGAATCCGCGATTGCCTGCTGTCCTTCCTTTGAGCATATCCAAGAAATCATTCGGCTTGCAGCTTCGGAAACCGTGTTTTTATCATAGATAACGTAGTTGTAGTTTGTAAGGGGATATGACTTGTCACCCATACTTTCCTTTGTGGGAGCAACTCCGTCAACCTTCACGAATTTCATCTTGCCGCCAAGACCGTACATATCAGCCGCATAAGCGTAAACGGAATACCCGATGGCGTTTTGAGAGTTGTCATATTCCGCAATTGCATCCATGAGCGCACCCATTGACGCAGGAACGGTATCTGTAGGCGCATCCATAAAAGGCGTGTCACCCATGAACTCTCTCATGTAGTTCTGGCTGCCCGATGTCTGATTACGTTGGAACGCAACTATCTCAACATCGTCACCGCCAACCTCTTTCCAGTTGGTTATTTTACCTGCATATATATCCTTTATTTGCTGCTGTGTAAGGACTTCAACGGGATTGTTTGCATTGATTACAAATACAAAAGCTTCTGCAGCAATGGGAACAAGCTCCAGATCCATTCCTTTCTGAGCCGCCTGATCATATTGCTCATCGGAAAGAGGTGTGGAGAATATCATGTCAACCTCTTTATTCAAAAGTCGTTCAAAAGAACCGTAAGTGGTTGAATGCTTAACGTCCGTCGTGGCTTCATTTATTGAAATATCGAAAATCTTCGCGCGAAGCCCTGCTTCCAAAGGAATCAAAGACGTAGACCCGTCCATAACGGGCAGATTTTCACGGAGATACAGTATCTCTTCCGAAGGATAAACATATATCTCATCCCCCTCAACGGGGTCTTCACCTGCATTGGGGTCTTCTCCTGCATTGGGGTCTTCTCCTGCATCGGGGTCTTCACCTGCATTGAGGTCTTCACCTGCATTGGGGTCTTCTCCCACATCGGGGTCATCGGGTAAAGAGCCTACATCCTTTGGAATATCGTCGTCGGGATTTTCCGTCGGTACTTTTCCACAAGCAACGACAGACATCAAAACAAAAATAGCCGCCATAAATAAAGCTAAAAATCTTTTCTTACGCATTTTTTGGCACAACCTTTCGTTGTTAAATATACAAAGACATTCGTCTTTGTATATATTGTATCACATAAAAGACGTATTGTCAAGTATCCACTTATTATTTTACAAATTATTCAAATATATCCCATTGACAAAAAGCTATTCTTCTGATATAATATATGGGCGTTCTGAAGAAGAGCGAAACAACTTAATAAATGCGAGGATGGCGGAATTGGTAGACGCACTACTTTGAGGGGGTAGCGAACATTTGTTCGTGTGAGTTCGAGTCTCATTCCTCGCACCAAACCTGAATGCGAAAGCATTCAGGTTTTTATTTTTTACTTCTGCACTTTGAAACTCTTTACTAAAACACATTAATATTTTTAAAAGTAATAAGTAATAGTGAAAGAGTATTCTAATTCTTCCGGTATTTTGGTCGGTTGTCTCCCGTGGCCTATTGTGAGGACTGCCGAATAATGCGAATTTACCATTGATTCACTACGCAAACCCCATTTAATGGAAGAAATTCCCCACGACATAAACATAAGAAGCAAGTCGAAAGACTTGCTTTTTACTATATCAATCTTTATTTGCTTATTCTTCCAAGGATCATGGGATCTTTTATTTTTGAATCCTCCGCAAAGAGCAAAACTTTGGATATTACTTCCGCAGTTTTTGGATCATCATCAACAAAAGGCAGAAAGATCTTTCCTCGATGTTGTGAATGTACGGGCAGAACGGGTATCATTGCTCCTCCGATCTGATGAACTACACCGCTTCCGAGATGAACGGTATAATCCGCAAGTTTGCCGTTTATTATTGCATGATGTCCTTCGATCTTCACGTTATCTATGCGGAACATTGGCAGAACAAAGGAAAGGATAGCTCCGCGCATTTCCATTGTGGAATGACTTGTTTCGGGGTCAACGCCGCCCGCATGAGCAACGCTCACTGCAAGGTCTACGTCACGCATGACCTCGGAGAAGACAACGTCGGGAATATCTGAAATTTTCAAAAGCTCCCAGGTATGTCTGTCGAAGAAACAAACGTATTCTATGGTTGGGGACTCAATATCCGAAGGAGAGAACCAATCCGCAAGAACATATATATGCGCAACGATATTCTCTTTGTAGTAGACCTTTTGCAGTCCGCTTTCCATATCTGCAACCCAATGTCGTGTTTTGAGAGTTGCAACAGTCTTTGCAGGCTGAACTTGATTTCCCGCATATCTGTAAGAATAACAAGTTTCAGATTCTTCGGCTGTTTTCACGTACAGTTCACGGAATACCTGACGGAAGGGCTGAACCTCTTTATTATCGTAGAGATATTTCTGATAATCACGCCAACATCCCGATTTATACAACTCGAAGGGGTGTGCAATATGGACTTCTGCACCTTCGGAAAGAGACAGTATCTCCCCTGCTGAGGTCTTCAAGCCCGATTCGGTAAAGAAACCTATAGAATCACCGCTTACAAAAACGAGTCTTTCCAACATTGGGAAAACTACGGGATGAGATGCAAGCGCGGAAAGCTCTCCGAAAGTAAATACAGAGCCGTCTTCCATTGAATTCTCAAGCATTACCCTTGTACGTCTGTACTGTTCTGTAAGAAGCTTCTTTAAATTGCCCATGGCAACAACTGTTTCATTCTTTTTAAGGGCCGCAGGAATTCCCGTGAGCTTTTTACCGTCTTTTGAATAAACGAAATCAGGCTTGCCGCTTTCGTTAAAGACTATTTTAAAAGAAACATTATCTATTATTTGTTCCTTGAGAAGCTCGCGGCTGTCATCTATTATCTTAGTTTCCATGCGCAACGTAAGACGAATTGTATCAAAGAAGCCTGCATTTATGGCAAGGTTTTGGAATGCACTTTCAACAGCCTTTGCTTCAGATGCCGCACGCTGTGAACCGAAGTTCTTACTCTCCTTTTGGAATTTACGGATATACAGATATCTGCTCACAAGATCATCGTCATTTTTCAAAGGAATGAGAGCATATGCCATAAGAAGGTCTTTATTTCGCTTATCAGATATCTTCTGCTCCGTTTCTTCAACATTCATTTTACCTAAAACAGCATCGGCATATTTCCTTGCACGAGAGTGTTTTATTCCTGAGGTAATGTACTTGGCTGCATCATAGATCATATCAAAGGTCTTTTTATTTACAGAGCCGTAAGCAAGGTTGAACCAATTTTTGTCGAAAGCGCCTTCATTAAGCTCGTCAACGGAAAGAGGCGTATATTTGGCAATTATTGCCTTGCGTTTGTCGTCAAAGTTTTCATTGATATGAGCCATGAAATAATAACAAACAGATTCAAAAGAACCGATACCGAGATATTTTCCCACAAGATGTATCCATTCGGGGGAATAGAATGCCGCTTCCACAAGCCGTTTTTCGGAGATATTCTTTCCCGAAAGAGCTTTGCGGAGAGTTTCTTCGGAATCCTTATCCGACGGAATAGAAACAGAAAGCAAATAGGACAAAGCGGTCTTTCTGTCCTTCATACTCCATACAAATGATCTTCTGTCAAGGGCATCGTTTCCAAGCGCATACAAAATATCGACAAAATACTCCGCACCGTAAAGCCTGTTTATTCCGCTTACACCTACCGTATACTCTGTAGACTCTTCCCCTCTGGAAAGCTCGGAAGAAACGATAATGGGAATCATAGTCTCATACAAATGAACTATAAAATCTATCAGCTTTTCATCGTCTTCCGTCAGAGAGTCTTTTTTTCCAAAAAGCTTTTCATACTCTTCGGATGAGCTGAACATACTGTATCTGTTGCGTCGGGTAACCTGTTTACCCTTTTCGTAATAATACGATGCAACGGAAGATATGATCTTCATTGATGCGCTGATATTTTCAGCATCGAACAAAAACTCATACAGCTGAGCTTCTGAAATTATGCCTCTGTATGCGGCAAACAGATATTCCTCATGGCCAACAACAAAAGGTTTGTTTTTATAGCTATATTCATTAAATGGGTACACCAATACCCGCAAGTCTTCCTTTCCGATATAAGGTATACCGTACTCTGTTCTAAATTCACCTATTTTGGGTATTTTGGCAAATTCTGTAATACAACGTTCGGCAGAAGCAACAGCCAAGGGGAAGGTATTCTTTAGATTTTCATTATTTCCGCAATCAAGCCACCTGTAAATATAATCAAGCTGATCATGATACAGTAAATGAGCCTTTTCAACTTCGGCAGGTAAGTTTTCTCCTGTTGGAGCATTGATCATAATCATTTCATCGGGCACTTTGCGGATAAACCAATAAATAAATGCAGAAGCAAGTCTGACACGAACGTCATAAGGAACTCTTGAGACAAGATAATCCAATACACTGCTCACAATAATAAAATATGGCAGATCATATGCTTTTTCAAAGCCGTTGCCGAAGACTGTTTTTACTGTTTCCTTGCATTTCTTTATATAAGGAGAATTTTCTTTATAAGCCTGACAAAGAATGGCGGCTCGTACTATGCGTTGGTTTGTAATACCGTTTGTTTTCACCCACTCATGCCAGAGATCCTCAAATAACGCTTTTTCCGAATGTCTTCTGAAATAAACGCCACCGAAATTTTTGTTAAGATTCCCCAAAAGCTCCGTTTCTCCGTCTCTTCGCACAAAAGAGTCCATCTTATGCTCATCTATAAATCGGGAAAGGGAAACAAGATCTTCAACCGCCGTCATACACGACTTGCAAGCCTCATTTTCCGAGAAAACGGATTTGATCTTATCCCAGACCGACCCGGTTTTACCGTCGGAAGAGAGCTGTTCGGGAAGCTTTGAATCGGGGAAATATTCTTTATAAGTTTCTATGCAAAGAGAAATATATTTTTCATCAAAAACATCGGGTATATATTTATCATCTTTTGAAAAGAGCTGTACTCTTTCCTTCTTCAAAATTTCAGCCTCGGGAAGAAGAGCTTTCAACATAACAGATTCTTTGGAGGAAAGCTTTTCAGAGACGGACATTTCAGAAAGCTTTCCAATAAATGAGTCACAGATAAAGCTTCGTGTCCCGTTGTTTTTCAGATGATGAAGAAGGTCGATACCGCCAAGTCGGAAGGACTCCTCTTTACTTTCAAGCAATCTTGAAATACTTTCAGCCAAATGCTCGTCATCCTGTCGAAGAAGATGCTCCGCGGTAAATTTTCTGATCTCCGAGTCCTTATATTTATAGTTTGCTTCAAGAGCCATATACTCCGTAGCTGAAAGCTCTAATGTCAAAGCCTTGGAATGAGCTGTATTTCTGACTAAAGACTGTTTATCCGCTATTGCCGCAAGTAAGTAATTTCTCTGAACCTGAGTTTTCGGAGATGAAAGAAGGAAGGAAAAGAACAGATCACGGGATTCCGAAAATTCACCTATATAGCCGCAAACTTCGTCAATGATATCATTATCTCCGAGTATATGCGCAATAACACAAAGCCTTTGTCCCAAAGACTCCTTTGAAAGTTTAGCGGTAAACCATGGAAAAACACATGGCGAAAAGATCTTTTCCTTGCCGGAAAAAGATTCTTTTATATTTTTTAACAAGGTGTAATACTCTCTGACCTCATTTTCATCATCAAACCATACAGTATAGCTGAGCTTTTTCTTTTTCCGCATAGAATATGCAACGTATCTTATATAATTGTGCATAAAAAGAGAGAGCCAAACAGCAAGGATATCCAATTCATTACGGTAAAAATTAACGGTTTTTTTAGCAAGAGGTTCAGTCTTCTCTTGCAATTCAATATTATAGGCAAAATATCCCGCAACAAGTATCTGATGCATTGAGCCGCAGTCTATAATCTCAGAGATCTCGTGTACCGCTAAGTCAACGTCATCAAACGCATAGCTCCACAATGAAATGTATATTTCCATTGCATCCTCTGATTCAAGATATTGTCTGCGTAAAGACTCATTTGTAAGGCAGTCAAGCATAAGACGTACACTTTTATCGCTGATTCGGGAGACATCACGTTCATCGGGACTCATGAGCCCCAACCATACTCCTACAGCACGTCTTACGGAAGAATACCTAAGAAGATCGTTTTCATCTACGGTTTTTAAAATCGTCATGAAACATTCTTTTGTACCCATATCCGCATTTTCGCAGATAGTCTGGCGAAGACCCTCCTGCAATTTAGCCGCAAGGAGAAGCTTTGCCAAAAGGTCGTGAAAATCCTGTCTGTGACTGCATACAATACCTCGAACAAGATCTGCAGTCATTCTTGCAGAATAATTTTCGTCTGTAAGTATGCGATATATTGCTTCCTCAGCTTTTTTATTATTGTTATCAAGAGCGTATGCTATCTGCCATTGATTGTATCCGCAGAGAGAAAAACCGTAAAGAGGTCTGTCAAGATACGCAAGTACATCCTCGGGAAGATTCCTGTTAAGAACATCCTCTATGGGGGCATCAACTATAAAATCGAAATCCGAGATAACGAAAAACTTCCGCATTTCAGATATAAACCAGGAAATATATGCAAAATTATCCTTCGACCTGAACGGTCTTCGGTAATATGAATTCATATACGGATACTCATGCAAACGGTCCGCAAGATACAAAACAGCTTCTCGGTCACGTTTCGAAATGACACCGTCAAAAAGCCAATTCAGCTTTTTTGAAACATAATCCGAAAGAACGGTATTTGAATCTCTCATGGCTTTCACAATATCCGCTTTTATTTCATCATTATCTTCTCTGCCGGACCATAAAAAATCCTGTTGAGCTTCGGTCAAGCCATTCAATAATTTCTCGTCACCGGCACGTTTTTTTTCGGCAAACTGTTCCGCTAATTTCTTTTTATCCAAGGAATCGTCAAAGCTTTTCACAGCCATAATTATAATCCTCCCCTACCACATTCTGCCCGAAAGCATTGCAAGTCTTACAAAAGTAAAAACATCGCCTTCGCTCAATTCGATTTCACCGTCAAGAGCCGTAAGCTCATCAGTGCCTTTAAAAACTCTTACTATCCCGTCAGAAACAGCTTCCACCGCGACTTTAACGGCTTCTTTCTTATTTACGTTATTTTCGTTATAATGAACTCCGAAAGCAAATTTCCCCATTTCCTGCATTTCTTCAAACTGTTCATCATTCAGCGGAGATGGATTCTTGGAGTTTTCATTTCTTGACTCATACGCTTCTATACAGGAAATCACCGCTTCAGATATCAGTTCCCGAAGAGTACGAGGTTTATTTTTTAGTATAAAGGGAATGTTTTTCACCGTTTTGGCTATATTTCCCATATGCTTTACAGCAACGTATATCTGAACGGATTCCGACATTGTATTTAAACCTCCAAAACGTAAATAAAACTACTTTATCATTCCATAACCGCCTGCATATTTGCTGACCTCAGATGCAACAACAAAGACTTTATTATCGCAAAGAGCTCGGATCTCCTTAAGCATTTTAGGCGTTTCTTTTCTTGCAATAACGATAAAGATCATATTCATTTTTTCTTTTGAGCCTCTGCCCTCCAAAACCGTATAGCCATTATTCTTTTCTTTCAGGTATGCGATTATTTTTGCGGTACTTTCCTCGTTTGCAATAAGCTCAAGGGTTGACGTTCCCAAAGCTATTTTATTTTCAATGGTTGAGCCAAGGAAAAGTCCCACAGCATACCCCATACAATAAAACAAAAGCAAGAAGAGATTGTCCCCCAAAGTACTGATTATCGTTGAGATAACAAGACCCCAGATCATACACTCAATAAAACCAAGACCTGCGGCTTTGAGGCGCTGACCTTTGACCATCATACAGGTCTTCAAGGATTGAATAGATATTTCGATTATTTTTGCGGCGCACACTATAAGGCAAACAACCGCAGGATGTAAAGATGAAAGAATTTCAGACATATTTTTGATTCCTTTTCAATTGTATTTTTTCTTTTATAAGCACTTTCGCCGATAACTCTTTAGTTAAGACGGAGAACGCATATTAAATCAACCGTATAATAATTGTTTGCAATTATTATACCATAAACCTATATTTATTTCAAGAGGTTAGGCATTTTTTACACAATTATATTACAATTGTAATATAACCTATTTATTATATAATTATTTTAACACTTGATTTTCAGCTCCGATTGTGGTATAATATAAATATCATAAAACCATAAAATAATACAGGAGAGATCATTATGAAAAAAGTATTATCATTGATACTTCTTGCGGCACTTACAATATCCGTATTCACTTCATGTGCAGGAGAAACAGCCTTAGAACTTTTACCCTTCATGTCAGCAAACGAGGGTACTATAGACCTGAAAGGTGATACAGTTGTTTTCGTACAGGAGCATGAGCTTGACGAAAGTCTTTACGAACACTCATTCGGGACCCAGATGTACGATTCCATACTGAAAAGAATCGGCGAAATTGGCGACAGATACAACTGTGAGATCGAGATAAGCTATGCAGGTACAGACGATGATTACATAACAAAAGTACAGAACAGTATTGCAACAGGAGACATTCTCGGAGACGTTCTTTACTGCCACGGAGTAAACAAGATGTCATTGTTTGCAAGTGCGGGATACTTATATCCCCTTACAGAAGTCAAAGATTTTATTGACTACGAAAACAGCGAAAAATTCGGTACTGCAGGACTTCTTGAATCCGCAATGTGGAAAGGTGTCCCCTACGCGGTACAGCCTGTTCAATGGATAGGCTTCAGCAACAGCTTCTGCTATGTTATTGCATATAACCCATCACTCTTCACCCAATACGGATTGACGGATCTTCATGAATTCTATGAAAATGAGACATGGACATGGGAAAACTACGAAGAGCTTTACAATCAATTCGACAGCGCGGGAAGAGACGATATTTACCTTATGGCGGCAAACAAGGGCAGACACAGCTTTTTGTCCCTTTATTCCAACGGTGTAAAATTCTGCAGCTACGATGACTCAGGGGTTGCAAAATGCGATATAAACACACCTGCATCTCTGACAGCCATTGACTGGAGTAATAACCTGTTTGCAAATAACGCAGAAAAGATACTTATTTCCGATATTTGGGAAACAACTGCATTTGCCGAAGAAAAGACATTGATGACATTTGCTTCAAGCGACAGCGCAACAAATGGAGGCTTGCAATTTGAATCCAAAGTCCCTTTCAGCATAATGCCTTTCCCCTGCGGTCCTGACGGAATATACGGACGTTGGGCTAACTGGATAGAAGGTATGAGAGGTTTTGCAATACCCGCAAACAGCGATATACCTGAAATTGCAGCAAGAATGATCAATGAGCTTTGCGAACCCTTTGAGGAAATCACGGGAAGCGGAGACCTGAGAGATTATTACAATGAATTCGTATTCTTCGATCCCCTTGATTCTGAGATAATTCAGGCTGTTGGTAAATATACAAGAGCATACTATTACCAGAACCATCAGGGTATGAGAGACTTCATGACAGGCCTTGAAGCAGATAACATCGGCTCTGCAGCAGAATATGTAAGCAAACATATCGGTAATGTTGAACGCTTTGTGGAAGAAGAACTGAAACCAAACTACGTAAACTATATCCACGAACACCTCTATGCAGAAGATTGAAAATGATTATTGAATAAAATTTTAGTGGGGAACCGCAAAAAGCGGTTTCCCACTAGTTTTTCCAAAAATTATTTAATTATATATTGTATTCCTTATATGTCTCCCCTGTTTCGATATCTTTCCAGAGCATTTTTTCACCGTCAAAGGTCATATAACTATGGGGTGAATTTTCTTTTGGGATAGATGTTGAGCCGGGATTGATATATGTATGTGTATCAAACTTTTCACAAACGGGAACATGAGTGTGTCCGTGAAGAAGTATATCGCAAGGACTCATTGAGGGCAAAGCGGAGTTGTTGAACTTGTGTCCGTGAGTGATATATATCATTCTCTCCCCTGCCGAAATGATTGCATAATCCGCAAGTATTGCGAAGTCAAGCACCATCTGATCGACCTCAGTATCGCAGTTTCCGCGTACGCAAAGGATCTTTTCCTTTAAGGGATTCAGCATTGAGATGACCTTTTTGGGGGCATAATCTCTTGGTAGATCGTTTCTCGGGCCATGATAGAGAATATCGCCCAAAAGGAGCAATTTATCAGCCTTTTCCCTTTCGAAAGCCTCAAGCATTTTTTCGCAGTAGTAAGCCGAACCGTGAATATCCGAAGCTATTAACCATTTCATATTTTATACCTTCCTTTAATCAAAACTTCTGTCTGTTTGTATTACGCAATTATAAATACAGTTCAAAGACTTTATATCGTCTTTCAGTTTGGAAACGACCTTATCTATCTGTTCATCGTCAACCTCATATGGAACAACGATATCAAATATGACGTTGACATTTTTTTCGCCTCTCGTTATGCGGACATCATGAAAACGCCAGGAAACGTTACTTTCATAAAGAGACATGATTATTTTATTCTTTATCTCATTTATTTCGGGACAGTTAGTTTCTACAGGGTCAAGGTGTATTGTCAAAGTACAGCCCAACTTTTCGTATACTTCTTTTTCCACCGAATCTATTGCCTCATGAGCCGCAACTATATCGGAATCCGACGAAACTTCCGCATGAATGGACGCAAAACATCTTCCCGGGCCATAGTCATGAGCTATAAGGTCATGAATATCTACAATTTCGGGGGCTGACAAAACAGTTTCTTTTATGTTTTTCAACAGTTCTTCATCAGGTGCCTGGCCTAAAAGTCTGTCAATGGTAGATTTTGCCACATCATATCCTGCTTTCATGATAAGCAGAGATACAGCCGCACCCACATAACCGTCAATTCTGAAAGGAAGGATATTCAATCCGTCCACTATTGCCGAAACGATAACAGCTCCCGTGGCGATACAGTCGTTGAGGCTGTCTGCCGCTGTGGCTAAAAGGACGTCTGAGCTTATCTTTTTGCCCAAGAACTTGTTAAAGCCATACATAAAAAATTTCACGGGAATTGATATCAGAAGAAAAACAACCGTCAAAATACTTCCCGATGAAGCTTCAGCAGGATCAAAAATCGATGTTACGGAAGATTTCAGAAGCTCAAAGCCCACAAGGACTATCAGAAAAGATACAATCAATGCGGAAATATACTCAAATCTGCCGTGTCCGTAGGGGTGATCCTTATCGGGCTTCATACCGCTTAAACGGATACCCAACATAGAAACGATCGTTGAAGTCATATCCGAAAGATTATTGAAGGCATCGGAAATTACCGCAACGCTGTTTATCACAAGCCCAACGGCAAGCTTTACCGCAAAAAGCAGTATATTACAGATTATTCCGATAATTCCGCTTAACATTCCGTAACCCCGTCTGACTTCGGAGTCTTTTACGTTTTCGGGATTTTTAACAAAACGATTCAATATAAAATTATACATACATATGACCATGCCTTTCTTTATTATATAGCGTTTTTGGCGGTATGCCACAAGGCATATCTGAGCCATTCTTGACGGCTCAGAAGCCACAAAAGGCTGAGTTTGAAAATTTATTTTCAAACTTTAACTCCTGAATTTATTTAAAGTTATTATACTATATTATTCGGGCTTTGTCAAGTATGACAAGAGTAAATAAATTTTTGTGGAGAACTTCTTCTTTTCGGTCGAAAAACCAAAGTCCCCCACATTATTTTAATTATTCTTTATAATTCTTTATCCAATCGCAAACGGTGTTGGTATTTGCGCCGAAGGACTGCATTGCCACAACTCTGTTCTGTTCGGGAGAAACAAAAAGCTTTTGTCCGTGCATACCGCCCTTGAAGTATATTTTATGCTCGGAATCCCACTCGAACGTAAACTGTTTTTCAACAGCCATTTTGCACCATTCTTCGGAAAGGACTCTCTGACCTCTGTATACACCGTTGTTGAGGTATACCATACCCATTTTAACCATATCTTCGGAGCTGATATACATTCCCGTAGCTCCTATGGGGTAGCCCTTGGGACAATGACTCCACGCCATTTCAAGGAAGCCGAGCTTGAAAAGGATCTCTTTCCAAAGATAATTATCAAGTGTCATTCCTGTTTTCTTTGAAACGATTCTTGAAAGAAGATAATATGCGCCGTCGGAATAACGCTCTTCCGTTCCAGGATCGTATGCCAAAGGTGTTTTGAAAAGATATTCAAGGAAATCTTCTCCGAAATTGGTTGAAGGTTCACAGTCAATATCCAAAAATCCTCCGGGAAGACCCGCTCTGTGAGCAACTACCATTTCAACGGTGCAGTTTGCCCAACGAGGATCAAAGTCTTCGGGAAGATCGTCTTCAAAAATATCCACGATCTTTTCATCAAGATCAATAAGACCTCTGTCGTAAAGCAGACCGATAGCTGTCATTGCGTAAACCTTCGCGCCCGAATAAATATTCTGGCAAGGATTGGAGCGACCGAATGAATACGTTTCAATTTCCCCGTCATCCTTTACCGCAGATATTCTTATTACGTTGAAGGGCTGTGTATTGATAAATTCAACCAAATCATCCAAAAATTTACTCATAATAGTCTCCAAAATTTATTATAATTATATTTTCCTATTATTATACTACATTTCCACCGGTATGTCAATAGGCAAAAAGCATTTAGTTTGACAAAATGCCAATATTATACTATTGATTTTTCCAAGAATATATGTTATAATACAGATGTGACCGCAGGGTTATTCCCGAACGGAAACATTTATACAAGATCTGAGGGCTGAAGATTCGTTCTGAGGCAGAAGAGACATAGGATATAACTGCAATTATTTGCAGTCTGTTTGTGTACGCCAAAGCCTGTCAGATCGACAGGCTTTTATTATTATGTGAGGAAAAAGATATGGAGACCCGTGTAGCTTTGATAGGAATAGTTGTGGAAAACCCCGACTCAGTTGAAAAATTGAACAATCTTTTACACCAATTCGGAAAATATATAATCGGAAGAATGGGTATCCCCTACCCGAAGAAAAACGTTTCTGTAATAAGTATTGCAATAGACGCACCCATGAATGTAATCAGCGCATTATCGGGGAAATTGGGAATGCTCAACGGTGTTTCCACAAAAACGGTATACTCAAATGTATAATTCCAAAACCGACATAAAGGAGTACCATGAAAAAACTGATAGATAAACTTGAATCGAAAAAATATCTCTCAAAAGAAGAGTTTTGCACATTGATAGACTCCCGAAACGAAGAGATCTCCGAATATCTTTTCAAAAAAGCATCTGATATCAGAGACAGAGCTTACGGAAAAAGGGTTTTCGTAAGAGGGCTTATAGAATTCACTAACTATTGCAAAAACAACTGTCTTTACTGCGGTATCCGCGGTGGAAACGCAAAAGCAGAAAGGTACAGACTTTCAAAGGATGAGATACTTGAATGTTGCGCACACGGATATGAATTAGGTTTCAGAACATTCGTTTTACAAGGAGGCGAAGACCCCTATTACACGGATGAAACCGTAGTGGATATCATACGCTCCATAAAGAAAAATCATCCCGACTGTGCTGTGACACTTTCAATAGGAGAAAAAAGCAGAGAGAGCTACCAAAAATTTTTCGATGCGGGAACTGACAGATATCTGCTCAGACACGAAACCGCAAATCATCTCCACTATTCAAAGCTGCACCCTCAAAACCTGCTGCATGAAAACAGAATAAGATGCCTTTACGATTTGAAGGATATAGGTTTTCAGACAGGAAGCGGCTTTATGGTAGGCTCACCTTACCAAACAACGGAAAATCTTGCGGAGGATATGATTTTTCTCCACGATTTACAGCCCCATATGGTGGGAATAGGTCCATTTATTTCCCATAAAGACACGCCATTTGCAAATGAAAGCTCGGGAACCTTGGAGCTGACACTTTTCATGCTTGGTCTTCTCAGGCTCATGCTTCCCCATGCTCTTTTACCTTCAACCACCGCATTGGGAACAATAGCTCCCGACGGCAGAGAAAGAGGAATTCTTGCAGGCGGAAACGTAGTGATGCCAAACCTCTCCCCTTTAAGTGTCAGAAAAAAATATATGCTTTATGACAATAAGATCAGCACGGGAGACGAAGCCGCTGAAAGCTTGAATAATTTAAAACAGAGAATGAAAGGAATTGGCTACGAAGTCGTTACCGACAGAGGCGATTGTATTTTGAAATAAAACTTCATTATATAATAAATAAACACTCGAAAGGAAATTTGATCATGTACGATCCCAAATCACTTAAAGCTGAAGAATTCATCAGCGACGAAGAAATTCTTGCAACTTTGGCATATGCCGACGAAAATAAAAATAATGTGGAACTTATAGATTCTATTCTTGAAAAAGCAAGACCAAGAAAAACAGACAAAGGAACATTCTGTGCGGGGCTTACCCACAGAGAAGCCTCAGTGCTTCTTGCATGTGAAATACCTGAAAAGATACAGGAAATGTATGCCCTTGCGGAAGAAATAAAACAGGCGTTCTACGGAAACAGAATCGTTATTTTCGCACCGCTTTACCTTTCCAACTACTGTGTAAACGGCTGTGTTTACTGCCCTTACCACTATAAAAACAAGCATATCTGCCGTAAAAAGCTTACTCAGGAAGAAGTCCGCAAGGAAGTTATCGCACTCCAGGATATGGGACACAAACGTCTTGCCATTGAATCGGGCGAAGACCCTGTAAACAACCCCATTGAATACATTCTTGAATGTATCGACACTATCTACTCCATAAAGCATAAAAACGGTGAGATCCGCCGTGTAAACGTAAACATTGCCGCAACAACGGTTGAAAACTACAGAAAACTCAAGGAAGCGGGAATAGGCACATATATTCTCTTCCAGGAAACATACCACAAAGAAAGCTATTTGAAGCTTCATCCCACAGGTCCAAAGCATGATTACGCATACCACACAGAGGCTATGGACAGAGCTATGGAAGGCGGAATTGACGACGTTGGTCTCGGTGTTCTTTTCGGTCTTGAGCTTTACCGTTACGAATTTGCAGGTCTGCTTATGCACGCAGAACACCTTGAAGCAGTTCACGGTGTAGGTCCCCACACAATAAGCGTTCCCCGACTCAAGAGAGCCGACGACATCAACCCCGACGACTTTGACAACGGTATTTCCGATGAAATATTTGAAAAGATCTGCGCCCTCATCAGAATTTCAGTTCCCTATACAGGCATGATAATTTCAACCCGTGAAAGTCAGGAAGTCAGAGAAAAGGTACTTAAGCTTGGTGTATCTCAGGTCAGCGGCGGTTCAAGAACATCTGTAGGCGGATATGCGGAAGAAGAAAGACCCCATGATACAGAGCAGTTTGACGTTTCCGACCAAAGAACCCTTGACGAAGTTGTATGCTGGCTTATGGAAATGGGATATATCCCCTCTTTCTGCACGGCTTGTTACAGAGAAGGCAGAACAGGTGACAGATTTATGAGCCTTTGCAAGAGCGGTCAGATCCTTAACTGCTGCCAACCCAATGCACTTATGACTTTAAAGGAATACCTGATGGACTATGCGGCACAGCACACGAAGGATGTTGGTGATGAGCTTATAATGAAAGAGCTTGAAAAGATACCCAACCCCAAAGTAAAAGAAATAGTTATTAAAAATCTTAAAGAGATCGCGGAAGATAACAGACGTGATTTCAGATTCTAAAGGTGAATACAAATGAGTTTAAACGCAACACCGCAAGGAGACAGAATCCACATAGGAATCTTCGGCAGAAGAAACGCGGGAAAATCAAGCTTGATAAATGCAGTTACAAACCAGAATATTGCAATAGTTTCCGATGTTAAGGGAACAACAACTGACCCCGTATATAAAAACATGGAGCTTTTGCCCCTGGGACCCGTTACTGTAATTGATACTCCGGGAATTGACGACGAGGGTGAGCTTGGTCAAATGCGAATCAAGGCAAGTTACCAGGTTTTGAATAAAACGGATATTGCAGTTGTTGTAATTGACGGTAAAGACATAACAGAGTCGGATAATGCGATAATAGAGAGGATAAAACAGAAAAAAATCCCCTACGTTATCGTGTACAACAAGTCCGACATACACAAAAACATAGAGGTCTCTGCTGAAAATGAAATTGCCGTAAGCTCGCACAGCGGAAAAAATATAAATGAGCTTAGAGAGCTTATTGCAAAGCAATACAAGACAGACGGTGAAAACAAAAAGATAATTTCAGACAAGCTGAATCCCAACGATTTTGTTGTTCTCGTTGTGCCGATAGATGAATCAGCCCCGAAAGGAAGACTTATTCTGCCCCAACAACAGACAATAAGAGACATAATCGACAGTCATTGCGTAGCAATTACCGTACAGGATACGGAGCTTGCCAAAACATTGGAAGCTTTGGGCAAAAAAACTGCCGTTGTTATCACAGACAGTCAGGCTTTCGGCAAGGTGGCAAAAATAGTACCGCAGGACACTCTGTTAACCTCCTTTTCTATACTTATGGCACGTTACAAAGGAAATCTCGAACAGGCCGTAGCAGGAGTTACTGCTTTGGACAAGCTCAATGACGGAGATACAGTTCTTATTTCCGAGGGCTGCACACACCACAGGCAATGCGGTGATATCGGAACGGTAAAGCTTCCCAACTGGATAAAAAATTATACAGGTAAGGATATTAAGTTTGAATTCACATCGGGCACGGAATTCCGTGAAGATCTGACAAAATACAAGCTGATAGTCCATTGCGGTGGATGTATGCTAAATGAACGCGAAATGAAATACAGGTTAAGAACTGCGGCAGAGCAAGGCGTACCCATGACGAACTACGGCATTTTAATTGCATACGTTCACGGAATACTCAAACGAAGCGTTGAGATATTCCCCGAAATTTCGGAATTATTAAAGTAAAAATAAATAGAAAATCCTTTTCAACAAAGCGGCATAATGATAATTGAAAGGAAAGGTCCTAAAATGTATTTTGATGATTTAAAAATAGGAATGACCGTAGATATTACCCCTGCGGTTATTGAAAAAGATAAAATGGTCGCATTTGCACTCGAATATGATAATATTCCACTCCACTCAGATGAAGTTTATGCAAAAAGTACTCCATTCGGAAAACTCATTGCACCGGGCGTAATGTCTTTTATGTCCGTTTGGGCAAAATATCTTGAAGTGGATTTCTTTGGAGAAGAACTTCTTGCGGGCAAGTCCACCAAAATCGAATGGTTGAAGCCTGTATTTGCAGACGATATTTTGACAGGCAAAGCTACAGTTACAAATCTCGAAAAAAGAAATACAAAAAATGGTTTAGCGGAAATCACAATAGAAGCATATAACCAAAACGGAGACCTTGTGCTGACCGATATTACGGAAGCAATTGTAAAGTGCAGAATACAGTAAAAGAAATACAGTTTTAAGAGAGGTGATATACGGTGAAGAAAACATACGTAACATCCATGCCTGACGATATCGGCGCGTTTTTAAAAGCAAGTAAATGTTTTTCTTCATTGGGTGTAAATATTACCCGTGTAAGTTACAATAAAGCGGTTGACTCACACACGTTATTCATAGATGCGGAAGGAACGGAAGAGCAGCTGAAAAAAGCAGATACAGAGCTTGATAAAATCGGATACCTGCAAGGTAACTCCGTAAAAACAAGCATTGTACTGATTGAATTCTGTCTTGAAGATGTACCGGGAAGTGTTACAAGCGTATTAACCCTGATAAATAATTTCAATTTTAACATTTCCTATATCAGCTCCCAGGAGAACGGCACGGATTATCAGTATTTCAAAATGGGACTGTATGTTGAGGATGGCGATAAAATAGCCAAATTCCTCACAGAGGCTGAAAAACTGTGTAAGGTTCGCGTTATCAACTATAACAGTTCCGAAAAAGTGTACGATAACAGTATTTTTTATAATACATACGTTATGGGGTTGACCCAGACAATGGGGCTTTCCGAGGAAGTGAGCAGAGAGCTTTTGGTACATGTAAACCTTGCAATGCAAACATTGGACGAACAAGGCCTGTCCCCATACAGAACATTTGACAGTATCAGCAAGTTTGCAGAATTACTGGGTGCATCAAAAGATAAGTCATTCATTCCAAGAGTAAGTAACCACAAAATATCAGATAACACGGAATTCATATTAATTGAACCCCCCTGCGGGAGCAACACTCTAATCATAAAGAGTAACGGAAAAATTCTTTTTGTAGACAGCGGATACGCTTGCTATAGAGATGAAATGATTAAGGTTATAAAAAAGACCGTTCCGAATTTCAACGAAATCAAAAAAACCGTTCTTGTAACCCATGCGGATGTTGACCATTGCGGCTTACTGCCAATTTTTGACGAAATCATCGCAAGCCCCAAAACAGCTCGTTGCCTGAAAAACGAATATCTCGGAAATGACGGATACAGAGAAAAAAATCCCCTGCATAAACCTTATATCAATATCTGCAAAATATTAACCTCATATAAAGCCACAGACCCCGACAAGATCAGAATATTAGGAAATGATGTTGAGAACCTGCAGAGTCCTCTTACTCAAATAGGTTTTTTTGATTTTGAAGAATTACATTTTGAAGTTTATGAAGGCAAAGGCGGACATTTGCCCGGAGAGACCGTATTGATTGACTATGTGAATCATATCGCAATAACAGGTGACATATATATCAATATCCACGGATTGACTCCCGAACAGGCGGAATACAACAGATATGCCCCAATACTTATGACTTCCGTTGACACAGACCCCCAATTATGTGTAGAGGAACGAAAGGCCATTATCGGACGTCTCGGAGTCGGTCAATGGAAGATTTTCGGAGCTCATGGGTTTAAAAAGGATTATTCAGTAAATCCGTAATCCGTCAATTTCAAAATTTGAAATAAATATAAACTTATTCAAAATGGTATTGACAAACTTAATTTATCGTGCTAAAATATTAGCAGATTTGAATATCACAAAAACGACTTTGACGAGGACGGTCGGATTGAATAGCCTGGAGAGAGTTGGCGGTTGCTGCGAGCCAATGGCGAAGCTTTCCAATGACCCATCACCTCCGAGTCGAAGGACCGAAAAGCATACAGCCAAGTAGACTCCTTCCGTAATGCTGCGTAAAGGCAAAGAGCTTGTTAGAGCTCGGAAAGTGACGGAATGATTATATTTCCGTAATTTGAGTGGTACCGCGGGTTGAATAGCTCGTCTCAAAGGTTTTCTTTGGGACGAGTTTTTTGTTTTATTCAAATTTGTAACCATTAACAATATCAAAAAATGAAAGGAACAGTCAAAAATGGATTACAGTTTGAAAGAAGTTGCAGGCAGAATCAAAGACCTGCGCGAAGCAAAAGGATACACACAAGAAGAACTGTCTAAACTTACAGGTGTATCAGTCGAAGAATATCGTGTTTTAGAGCAAGGTGACACCGATTTCAGTTTTACTTTTATTTACAAATGCGCAAAAGCTTGCGGTGTTGAAGTTGTTGACATTCTGGAAGGAAGAAGCTCGACACTCACATCTTTCGCTATTACAAGAAAGGGCGAAGGTCTCAAAATTTTAAAGAAACACGGCGTTGAATACAACAACCTTGCGCCAAAATTCAGGGAAAAACTCGCAGAACCTTTCCTCGTTAAATTTCCGTATTTACCTGAAGAACAGAATGCTTCCATAAAACTCAACTCCCACAACGGTCAGGAGTTTGACGTCATCGTTAAGGGTTCACTCAAAGTACAGGTTGGAAACCATGTAGACGTTCTCCATGAAGGAGACTCCATTTTCTATAACAGTCTTATTCCCCACGGCATGATTGCGGTAAGCGAAGGCGGCTGTGAATTCCATGCCGTAGTTCTTAACCCACAGAACGGACTTGTAAGTGAAGAATATCCCGAGGAACCTTTCGTTGCTGCTCCCGTTGTTGACAAAGCACCCACAGTTTCAACGGTTGCGGACAATTTCATCGAATCTTTCTATGATGAAAACGGAGTATTCAGCGGAATCAAGTTTAAAAACGAAGATAAATTCAATTTTGCATTCGACTGCGTTGACGCAATTGCCGAAAAGAATCCCGACAAACTTGCAATGATGTGGGTAGCAAACGACAAAACAGACCGTAGATTCACATTCAAAGATTTAAAAAGATATTCCGCAAAGACAGCCAATTATTTTGAATCTCTCGGAATCAAAAAGGGCGACACCGTAATGCTTGTACTCAAACGTCATTATCAATTCTGGTTCTGCATGCTTGCACTTCACAAACTTGGTGCAATTGCAATTCCCGCAACAAACCAGCTTGTTGAACATGACTTCGATTACAGATACAAGGCGGCAAAAGTAAAAGCAATTGTTTGCACCGCAGACGGAGATGTTTCTGCGGAAGCGGAGAAAGCAGCCGCAAAATTTCCCGAAATGCTCAAGATTTTAGTTGGAGGTCAAAGAGACGGTTGGCATGACTTCAATGTTGAAATGGAGCGTTTCAGCACACATTACAACCGCACCGAAAATTCCCCCTGCGGCAACGACACAATGCTTATGCTCTTCACCTCAGGTACAACAGGCTACCCACGTATCGCAACACATTCTTATAAATACGCATTAGGTCATTATCCAACTGCAAAACATTGGCACAACGTAAACCCCAACGGACTCCACTTTACAATCTCCGATACAGGCTGGGGCAAAGCTCTCTGGGGAAAACTCTACGGACAATGGCTCTGTGAAGCAGGTGTATTCACATACGACTTTGACAGATTCCACTCCGAAGACATCCTGCCCATGTTTGCAAAGTACAACATCACAACTTTCTGTGCACCACCCACGATGTACAGATTCTTCATCAAAGAAGATCTCTCCAAATACGACTTATCGTCAATCGAATACGCCACAACTGCAGGTGAAGCCCTCAACCCCGAAGTATTCAATCAGTTCAAAAAAGCAACAGGACTTACTATCATGGAAGGTTTCGGTCAGACAGAAACAACACTTTCCATTGCAAACTTTGTAGGCTCCACACCGAAAATCGGTTCAATGGGCAGACCCAGCCCCCTTTACGATGTTGTTCTGCTTGACCCGGACGGCAACGAATGCAATACAGGCGATACAGGCGAAATTTGCATTAGAGTAAAGGACGGAGAAAATCCTTGCGGTCTCTTCATCGGCTACTATCTTGATGAAGAAAAAACAAACGAAGTTTGGCATGACGGCTACTACCATACAGGAGACCAGGCAACCATGGACGAAGACGGATACCTCTGGTATGTAGGTCGTATTGACGACGTTATCAAATCTTCAGGCTATCGCATTGGGCCCTTTGAAATCGAAAGTGTCATCATGGAACTCCCCTACGTTCTTGAATGTGCCGTTACCCCTGTTCCAGATGAAGTACGCGGCCAGATCGTCAAAGCTACTGTAGTTCTCGTAAAGGGTACGGAAGGCTCTGAGGCGCTGAAAAAAGAAATTCAGGAATACGTTAAAACACATACCGCACCTTATAAATATCCGAGAATCGTTGAATTCGTTCCCGAACTGCCAAAAACCATCAGTGGCAAAGTAAGACGTGTTGAAATTCGCAAAAACGATATGGAAAAACTGCAAAACAATTAACTAAAGCATAATCAGATATGACGGTGCGGCTGACCACTAAGATATTATCCATGTCAGGCATACCACAAAGAGGTTGGCTCTTTTAGAATTGTTTAATTTACCCTAAATGGGCCAACCCAGATTTTTAGGCCGTTTTATTATGTTTCAACGTTTTATTCTTCGCATAAACATCTTATATATTATAAATTTTTATATATGCAAGCGCATATTTTTTCAGTGACAAACTACGGCATTTTAATTGCATACGTTCACGGAATCCTCAAAAGAAGCGTTGAGATATTCCCCGAAATTTCGGAATTATTAACATGATTTTTTAGTGGGAAGGCGCATTTTGAAAAAGCTGTCTCCCCACACCCTTCCGTGAAAACTTTTAATGTGCTTTGCACGAATGTTTTCCGTATTTTTACGGCTGACGCATATTTTAATTGTAATCATATATTTTAATAAAGGAGAAATTTTTATGGAATCTAAATTTACAGGCGGACTTTTGGGTCTTATAGGAATAAATATCCTGCAATGGCTCATAACTGTTTTCACCTTGGGCTTATGCTTCCCTTGGGCTGTATGCATAAAAGAAAAATGGATAGCAGAGCACACAATAATTGACGGTCGTCGTCTCTACTTTGACGGCACAGGCGGTCAACTTTTCGGAAACTACATCAAATGGTTCTTTCTGACCCTTATCACTTTCGGAATTTACGGCTTCTGGCTCAGCATAAAAATGAAACAATGGGTCGTAAAGCATACACATATGATGTAACGTATTATAGAAAATTCAAGCCAAGATTCATAAAAAGGGCTGGCTCATTTAGCGCAGAACAAAAGCCCATATTTAAATTAAAAGATAAATTTAAACATAATAATATCGTATAAACTTTAAAATGTCGAAATCTACCGAAAAATTCGGTAGATTTCCTCAATTATATGGTTTTTTAGTCGCGATTTAGCTCTCTACCGTAGTACGCCAACGAGAGCCTAATCACGCCTTCCGTATCAAACTGAGCCACCCCATTACTGTTATATATCATAAATTTTTATATAAGCAAGGGCATATTTTTTCAGCTTAAGTGTCTGGCAGACCTCGTCACCGATGAAATATTCCACGCGGTCAAGGGTCATATTATTGTCCTTATCGGTAATGTAGATTTCTGCTTTCTTTCTGCCTGTTCCAAGATTTTTCATATGTACGCCGAAATAATCCTCGTTACCTCTGAAGCTGGAGACCATAACAGCTTTGAAATCCTTACCTGTTGCACCGAGTGCATAGAAATCGGGAGCTTCGCAAACAGTTTCAACGAGGCTTTCGCAATTTGCATAGATATCACCGTATGCCATAAAGGAATAGTAAGGCTTTTGAGGAATTGCATACGCATTAAAGAGTCCGCACCAATTGGAAACACACTGACCGTCGTAATAATGGGCAATATCTATGGGCCAATCATTCATTTTAATAAGAACTGCGGCAGAATACGCTCCGCCAACTTCGTTTTTCTGGTTTTCATGGTTTTCCTGGCAAAGCTCAGGAGTTTCATCGTTACGGATGTTCATCCACACGTCACCGGGGACATCTCTTTCAAAGCCGACATAGTTCCATTCGTCGTAAATAACAATAGTATCCTCGAAACCGTTGTCGTCAAGCTGACGTCTTACTCCCAACGCATTATATTCGATATCAGAGATATTTTTATCGTATCCGTGGAATGAAAGGAAGTCAAGTGGAAGACTGTTTTCACGGCAGAATTCAATAAATTGCTTACAGCCCTCATCGTTAGAGCAAAAAGCCATACCTCCCACTTTAAGCTCAGAGTCATATGCCTTGATTCCGAGAACCGCTTTTTTGTAAAGGTCGAAAAGCTGTTCAACAGTGCCGTTTCTCCAGTTACATCTAAGCCCGTGTTCGTTAATGCCTTCGCCCTCGTTCCAGATTTCCCAATACTTGATGCCGAGATTGAAGCCATCTGCCCAACCTTCATTATAGTGGCGAATAATATGTATACAAATTCTTACCCATTTATCAAAATCCCTGGGCGGAGTTGCAAACCAACCTGCAGTAGCATCGTGGTCGATACTCTCCCCGAGTCGGTAAACAATTTCAGCTCCCAAAGCATTGATGGCATTGAGAAGCTTGTCTGTAGGTCCAAAGAAATAGTTTTTCGCATCATTTTCATCTGCATCGAAATTAGGGAAAATTCTTGTTACATCAACAAGAAAACGTGCGTTTGCTCCGTCTGTGTCATGAAGTCTGACGGTAGGTATGTGCAATTTTTTATAATGGCGTGAAAGGTCAACTATGCCCTGCTTGCAAATAGGACCGTTATTGACCCCATTTATAGGTTTTGGTGCGTGAGTTTTTTCAGAAAAGTTTATTTTGATTATATTATCCATGAGGTAATTCCACCTTAATATATAGTTTTATTATCAATAATTATATCAAATAATTTTAAAAAAGTCAATAGTAAAAACTTCACTTGACAAATACTTTATTTTGTTATATAATAAATAAGTAATTATATCATGTCGGGAGAGTAAAAAATATGGAAATCATAAAAAACAATATCCCCTTTATGAATGAAATGTTCACAAAACTGAACATCAGAAAAGATGCCCTCGAATATTTCATCAAAGTCGAAGAAAAAATAATGGCAGACCCTGAGCTGAATGATTTTATCACCACTACAGCCTACGAATGCATGACGTCCGAAACAAATGACTATAAAAAATATATGCCGATAATGGCTGAAAAAGCAGCAAATGTCGGAGAGCATCCGTATACAATGCAATTTCTTTTTGCAGTAAGATGCTTACCGTATTTAAGAGAACTTTACGCGCAAACAGAAAATTACACGGAAGAAATGTTCTGGCAAGGGGTGGATGATTTCCGCTGCAAGCTTGAAGAATGTCTTGAAATGCACGGGATATACGGCTCTTTCGTTGCAGGTTGGTTCGGAAGCTTTCTGAATATGACAAGAGTCTCCCTCGGAAGATTCCAATACATACTTAAGCGTTACGAAGCAGATTCAGTATTTACCCCAAGCGGACACTATATTGAAAAGGACGCATACCTTGCGGAGTTCCATATTCCCTCTTCCGGTGTACCTCTTACAGACGAAATAAGAAACGACTCTTACCGCAGAGCTTGGGAATTTTACAGTAAAATTACAGGAAGCAACAGAGTGATCCTCAGATGTACGACCTGGCTTCTCTACCCGGAAAATTACAGATTCCTGCCCGAAAACTCAAATATAATCAAATTCATGGATGATTTTGACATAACGTTCTATTCAAGCGTACCCGACTTTCATGATAAGTGGAGACTTTTCGGCAAAAGCTCCGAAAAGCCAATGGAAGAATGGGATGAAAAGACATCGTTGCAGCGAGCTTATAAGAAACGTCTGCTTGAAGGCAAGCCTGCAGGAGATGCCATGGGCTTTATTATAATGGAAAACGGAGTGAACGTTACAAAGAAAGCTAAGCCCCATATGTACAGACAAAAAAAGATATACGATAATATTCCTTTTATGAAGGAAATGTTTGAAAAGCTCAATATCAGAAAAGATGCCCTTGATTATTTCACTGAAGTTGAAGAAAAAATAATGGCTGACCCCGAGCTGAATAATATAATGTCAACAGCGGCTCACGAGCATATGATGTGCGTAGAAAAAGACTACGGCCCTTATATGAAGCTCATGGAAGAATCTGCAGAAAAATTCGGTATACACGAATATACCTTAAAATTCCTTCTTGGATTGAGATGTATGCCATATCTTCGCGAACAGTATGCCGAAACAAAGGGCTATACAGAAGAAATGTTTTGGCTGGGTGCAGACGATATGCGTTGCAAGCTTGAAGAATGTATTGAAATATATGGAATTTACGGTTCTTTCGTTGCAGATTGGTTTGGCAATATGCTCGACATGAAAAGAGTGGCTTTAGGCAGATTCCAATATATTTTGAAAAGACAGGATAAGACTATCGTCACCGAGTCGGGACACACCATTGAAGAGGGCTCTTATTTTGCGGAATTCCATATTCCATCTTCAGGCGTTCCCCTTACAGACGAAGTCAGAAACGACTCCTACAGAAAAGCATGGGAATTCTATAAAAACATCTTGGGCACAGACCGAGTAGTTTTAAGATGCTCTTCATGGCTCTTATATAAAGAACATTATAACTTCCTGCCGGAAAGCTCAAACCTTTTAAAGTTTATGAACGACTTTGACCTGCAGGAAACCTACGAATTCGATGATTTTGAAGATAAATGGAGACTTTTCGGCAAAAGCTCTGAAAGACCTCTTGAAGAGTGGGACGAAAAAACCTCATTACAGAGAGCATATAAAAAACGTCTTCTCGAAGGTAAACCAATAGGAGAATCAAAAGGCTTCATAATAATGGAAAACGGTGTAAACGTAACAAAGAAAAAAATAACAGAAAAATTATATCTGCTATAAAAAAACAGTCTCGCTAACGTAATGATCGTTCTATTTCCCCAAAGCATTAACTGAATAATATTTATGAAGAACCCCTTTACTTTTCAAATGAAACAGTAAAGGGGTTTTATACATTTATATATTAGCCGTTTTTGATTTCTATTCCGGAAAGCTTTTTGATAAGAGCTTCGGCAACTCTTAAGCCGTCAGCAGCAGAGCTTACTATTCCGCCCGAATATCCTGAGCCTTCGCCGCAGGGATAGAGTCCCGAAATTCCAACAGATTCAAAGGTTTCGGGGTCTCTGAGCATTCTGAGGGGTGACGATGTTCGTGTTTCCACACCTGTAAGAACGGAGTCATCGCAACGGTAAACCTTACGTTGGAATTCCGAAAGTCCGAAAGAGAGTCTTTCCGAAACGCTTTTTGGAAAAAGCTCGTAAAGGTTTGACGGTGCAACACCGGGTCTAAAAGTCGGCTCAACGTAGCCGAGTTTTTTTGTAGTCTTTCCACCGAGAAAATCTTTTGCGGTGCTTACAGGTCCAAGCCCCTCAGCAACCTCGAAGGCTTTTTTCTCAAGAGTCTTCTGGAATTCTATACCCTCATTGGGGCTGTTGAATTTAACGGATGCAAGCAATGCGGAATTTGCATTCTTGCCGTCTCGTGCGTGATAACTCATTCCGTTTGTAACGAGATAGCCCTCTTCGGAAGATGAATTTATAACATGACCGCCGGGACACATACAGAATGTATAAACGGTGTTTGTTTTGTCGCCCCCGATATGGGTAAAGAAGTTGTATTCCGCAGGAGGCAGACTTTTATTCAAGCTGTTTTTTCCATAAATTGCATTATTAAGCTCCAACTGAGGAAACTCCATACGGAAGCCAACAGAAAAGGGCTTTGCTTCTGCAGCAACATTTTTGGAAAGAAGCTTTTCGTAAGTATCACGGGCTCCGTTACCTATGGCAACAAGAATATTTTCAGCCTCATGAAATTCATTATTCAGATATATTCCGCATATTTTACCGTTTTTAACTTCAATATCCGTCATTTTCGTATTGTAAAGTATCTTTCCGCCGTTTTTGATAATTGTATTTCTCATATTGGCAACCACGTTACGCAAAACGTCAGTTCCGATATGAGGTCTTGCCTTATAAAGGATCTCTTCGGGCGCTCCGTGTTCGGCAAAAGATTTAAGAACAAATTTACAGCGTGGGTCATTTATTCTTGTGGTAAGCTTACCATCGGAGAAAGTACCTGCACCGCCTTCACCGTACTGAACGTTGGAATCCTCATTCAACTTGCCACCGTTCAGAAACTTTTCAACAGAAAGAGCTCTTTCTTCAACAGGCTCTCCCCTTTCGGCAACGATGGGTTTAAATCCTGCCAATGTCAGTAAATACGCCGCAAATATCCCTGCAGGCCCGAAGCCTACAATGTAGATATCTCCGCATGAAATATTTTTTTGATTGACCGATGAAAGGTCGTAGAAATCGGGCTCTGTTTCGTTGGGTTCATATATATTTACTGAATATATCTCCCAGATCACGGAACGGCGTGCATCTATTGATTTTTTGGAAACAACGGCACGGCAGTCCTTTGAAGCCCCCGCAAGCTTTATCGCTTCTGAAACAGCTTCCCCATCGGTAGAACCGAGGGGAAGTCTGATATTATTTATTGTTTTCATTGAATGTCCTCAATCAATACATCTACATATACCTGTGAAAGAAGTCCCGCGGGAATATCCGAAGGGATTACCACATGGAGAGGATACTGACCGTCTTCATTTGGAGCATCATTGAAGTCAACATAATAGCTCCATGTTGAGGCATTGGGATTTTCAAACACAAAGGGAAGACCTCTGACTACGACATACAAAAGGTTTGCATCAACCGTAGCTTTTTTACCTTCGGGAAGATTTCTGAAATGACAGTTCTGCAACACCGATGATGGAATTCTGACACTTCGTATTTCGGAATCACCTGTATCTACAGTTACTTCAATTTCCAGCACATCATCTATACAAGTAAGTCCCTCAGGTGGGAATATTTTGTAAGTTTTGGTTGAAGTCTTTGTTTTTATATCTTCAAGGTGAATATCTCCTATCATAAGAGTTCCTGTTGTGAAAAGCTTTTCATCGCCCTGGAATACTACATATGAAGGCGAGCAGGTAACTGAAACGTAGCTTTCTTCATTACCACCGTAATTATTTATGGGAGTTGCAACTACCTTAAGGGCTTCCCTGTATGCGAGCTCAATTTCCACGTTTGCGGTGGTTGAAGACATAGTAACGTAAGTTCTGTCTATATAGCTCTTATCCTCCGCAAGAAGATTGATATCTGAAAGGAAAGATATCGAATCCTTCTGCTCAGCCGCGGAATACTGAACTTCCGCATATTTGATCTTATCAATTATATCCTTAGGACCTTGAACGGTTATTGTCTTTGGAGATATCAGGCGGTTAATTTCTTCGTAACCGGGAGCATAATCCCCTGATTTTCTCAAAGTCAAAGATATTTCTGTGGTAGCACTTTCAGTAAACAGCATTGAAACCTGATCGTCACCTTTTATTATTGCGGTAACATTTGGATCATTTGACGAAACTACCAATGGAACTTTATATGTTCCCGATTCCGTTATTCTGCTGAAATCGAAATATACATACAGATCATCTTTTGAGAAATTCAAAAGGTCAACTCTCTGTCCCGAGACCTCAACGGTAACCTTATATGAACGGCTTGTGACCAAAGGCATAAGACCGTTGTTGTAAGGAACTGTACCTTCATATGCAAAGGTAACAGGTACATCCTGATATGTTTTAGAACTTGTATTATCGGCAAACGTTACGATATAGAACCAAAAGCTGATTGCGAGTAAAACAGCCAATACCTTAAGAAACGTATCACTGTGGAAAAGGTTTGCAAGTATCTCTTTAATTTTTCTCATTTTGCAGCCCTGCCTTTCCAAAGATTTGACAACAGATCTTTCTTCTTTTCGTCCTTCTTTTTGATCAGTATCTTTTTCAGATTAACAACAAGGGCATCGGGAGAAAATCTTCTGTGAAGCTGTCCCTCCACAGCCATTGAAATAATACCTGTTTCTTCGGAAACGATTATAACAAGAGCATCTGAAACTTCGCTCACACCGAGACCCGCACGGTGTCTTGTGCCAAGCTCACTGTCAAGATGATTCTGAGAAAGGGGAAGCCAACAGCCTGCGGCGGCAATTCTGTTATTACGAACGATCATGGCACCGTCATGAAGAGGAGCTTTATTATAGAAAATATTTGTTATAAGTTCAGGGGTGGTAGCCGCATCAACAGCAATACCCGTATCTATGATGTCACCTATCTTGGTTTCACGCTCTATTACGATAAGAGCGCCTGTTTTAGTAGCCGCAAGACGTTCTACAGCCGTTGTGATGTCGGTTATCATTTCGGTAACTTTCGCTTCACTCTTTGACTCGTCTTCGGGGTTTGCAAAAGAGAAAAATTTATTCAGGCTGCTTCTTCCCACTCTTTCAAGAGCTCCGCGGAGTTCAGGCTGGAAAATAATAATTACAGCAAGAACACCGAACTCAAGAAAAGAGTTCAATATGTATTCAGAGGCGCTTAAATTGAGAAGATCTGTTGCCAACAGCAATATAAGGATAAGGATAACGCCTTGAGCAAGCTGTCCCGCACGGGTATTTCTTATGAGCTTGATAACCCAGTATATTATGACAGCAACGATAAGTATATCCAAAAAATCGGTAAATGTAAAAGTCAAATTATTGACTGTGGAGCTTATCTGATTTATTATATTTTTAAAGAAACTGAATATATCCATAAAAAAACCACTCATACGGAATCTCCCCCTACGAATTCATGAAAGTAAATAATTACCCATATACATTATACCAATAATTTTAAAGAAAATCAAGGGGTAAATTAAAAATACGCCCGAATATGTTTGACATTTTTTCGGTATTTCCAAAATCAAACAAATTCATGGCGTCGGAATTATCTCATATCGGCTTTCACAGCAGAAATAAACCGCTTTATATCAAGCTCCGTATTGAATCCACCTATACTTACACGAACCATACCCTGAACAGTAGTATTCATCTTTTCATGAAAGAGTGCTGAGCAGTGAAAACCGCCTCGGACACAAATACCGTGTCTGTTAAGCGAATAAGTCACCTTTTCAGATGAAATATTTCCTATATTGAAAGCCAAAGTATGAGTTTTATTATCCCTATCACTGTAAAGCTTAACACCATTACATACAGACAATTCATCATAAAGCAATTTGTATAATCGGTCCGCATTTCTTTCAAGCTGTTTTCCAAACCTTTTTACATATTTTATCCCCTCAGCAAGCCCTGCGATCCCGACCGTATTCTGTGTACCGCTTTCCAGAGATTCGGGAAGCTCATCAGGCTGAAGATGAATCAGAGATAAGCCGCCTGTACCGCCGAATATAAGCGGTTTTATGGGGAAATTTCCGTTTATGGCAAGGATTCCCGTGCCTTGGGGACCAAGAAGCCCCTTATGACCCGAAGCACATAAGATATCCGCCCCCAATGATTTCAAATCGTAGTTTAAATGCCCCACGGTCTGGGAAGCATCCACACACAAAAGTATCCCATATTTCTTACATAAAGCGGAAATCTCTTCTATCGGCAATGTGTTGCCCTTTACATTTGAAGCATGAGTGACTATCATCAATTTTGTTTTCTCATCTATCAGTTTTTCAAAATTTGAAACAGTAACAGAGGAATCCGTTGAAGTTTCGGCTATTTTCAAGGTAATCAATCCCTTATTTTCACGTTCAGCCAATGGTCTCAAAACGGAATTATGCTCAATATCGGAAATAATAACACTATCCCCTTTTTCCAAAGTTCCATTTATGACAATATTTAAAGCATGGGTTGCACTGTGAGTGAAAACGATATTTTCGGGAAAACTGTCTATACCTAAATATTCCGCAGCAGTTTTTCTTGCGTTGTATATTATCTCGGCATTTTCATCGGAAAGTCTGTGTCCTGACCTTCCCGGATTTGCGGTATTTCTTTTCATGACCTCGTTCATTCTGTTTATTACACATTTGGGCTTCGGGAATGAAGATGCCGCATTGTCAAGATAAACAACGTCATTATAAGTCATATATATCACCGCTCATTTTTACGCCTCCGCATTTCAGTATATCATATGCCCTTTCGGCAAAAGATGATTTGACTTTCACACATCTTGCACAGCCGTATTCGTTTTTCACTGTTTGTTTTATTATATAGGAGTCTATGCCTTTACGTCGCAGCAGGTCAACAGCCTTTTGCGCATAGGTCATGGACGCCACGGAAATACATTTATATTTTACATTATTCATAGAAGTCTCCATTACATACATTATTATATTAAAATTAACCTCTATATCATTTTATGAAAAGACTCTTTTCCTGTTAAAAAGCTCAAACACGCAATTGTCGAAAATTCCCTAAAAATATTCACTTTTCCGTTTCAGAAATACACTTGACTAACGGATATGATAGTGATATAATTCTCTGTATACAACATCAAATATCAAAAAAACAATCTTCACCAAAGAAAGGACATAAAAATGCTTCAGTTAAAAAACATAGTTAAGCATTACACCGCAGGAGACTCTGAAGTTGAAGCGCTGAAAGGCGTCAGCATTTCATTCAGAAAAAGCGAATTTGTTTCCATCCTCGGACCTTCAGGCTGCGGAAAAACGACCCTCCTCAATATCGTCGGAGGTCTTGACAGATATTCTTCGGGAGATCTTATAATTAACGGAAGATCAACGAAAGAATATAACGACTCGGATTGGGATACCTACAGAAACCATTCAATCGGCTTTGTTTTCCAGAGCTACAACCTTATCCCTCACCAGACGGTACTTGCAAACGTAGAACTGGCGCTTACGCTTTCGGGAGTTTCCAAAGCCGAAAGACGAAAAAGAGCCGCAGACGCATTGAAGCAGGTAGGTCTCGGAGATCAGCTCCATAAAAAGCCCAATCAGATGTCAGGCGGTCAGATGCAGAGAGTTGCCATCGCAAGAGCTCTTGTAAACGATCCCGATATCTTACTTGCAGACGAACCCACAGGCGCTTTGGACACAGTAACAAGTGTGCAGATAATGGATATTCTGAAAGAGATCTCAAAAGACAAACTCATAATAATGGTAACACATAACAAGGAGCTTGCAGAAGAATATTCATCAAGAATCATCAGTCTTCTTGACGGTGAAGTTACCGACGACACAATGCATTATTCTGATGAGGATGTTGAAAAAGACCTGAAAAATGAAAAGAAAGAGCTTAAAAAGGGCAAAAAGTCAATGTCTTTCTTCACAGCGCTTTCTCTTTCCTTCAACAACCTTATGACCAAAAGAGGCAGAACTATCCTCACCGCCTTTGCGGGAAGTATCGGTATCATAGGTATCGCGCTGATTTTAGCAATGTCCACGGGTATACAGACTTATATTGATGAAATTCAGAGAGATACTTTATCCTCATATCCTCTCACGATAGAATCACAGCAGACAGACCTGAGTTCAGTATTTGCTTCAATGGGCGGTCCCACATCGGACGAAGACTCGGATGCAGAGCATGAAGATGACTCTGTTTACTCAAACTCCAGAATTTACGAACTTTTCAATGCAGTTCTTCATGCTGAAGTTTACGAAAATGATATGGAATCCTTCAAAAACTTCCTTGATAAGGAAATGAACAGCGAAACAAGCGAAAAAGGGCTTCACAACTACGTTTCTTCTATTCAGTACCTCTACGCAACGTCCTTGAATATGTACGTAAAAGGACCTGAGGGCGAATATGTAAATACTGACATGACAGACTCTTTTGCATCAATGTACAGTAATTCCGCAATGAGCGAAATGATGACTGCAAATATGTCCTCACAGTTTTCCGCTTTGAATCTTTGGGAAGAAATGCTTCCGGGCAAAGACGGAGAGATTATTTCAGACCTGATATACGAGCAGTTTGACCTTCTCCACGGCAAATGGCCCGAAGAAGCAAACGAAATAGTGCTTATCCTTAACAGAAACAATGAGATATCCGACCTTGCTTTCTATGCCTTAGGCTTGATGTCGGACAAAGAGATACAGGATATCATGACAGCGGTAATGAAGCAGGAAGATATCAACATTCAGGACAGAAAGCTTACTTATGACGAAGTTCTTGATATTACATTCAAGCTGATAACTGACCCCGAATACTACACAGACTCTGACGGAGACGGTATCTGGACAGACATAAGAGACAACGGTGATATGCTGGACATGGTCATAAACAGCGGCTATGACGTTAAGATCGTCGGTATTATCCGTCCAAATGAAAATGCAACCGCAACAATTCTTTCAGGCACTTTCGGCTACACATCAAAGCTTACGGAGCTTGTAATTGAAAAGGTTTCAGAAAGCAAAATAGTCAAAGAGCAGATATCTGCAGACAACGAAAATTACGACGTATTTACAGGTCTGCCCTTTGTAATGACAGAAGCACTTGACCCCACAGACGAATATAAATCAAACGAAATAAAGAATTATTTCCAGACTCTTACAAACGAAGAAAAAGCAGAGCTTTACACAGAGATAGTAAAAACCCCCTCTGAGGAATATGTTTCACAGACACTTACCGTCTACATGAGCCAGTATGATACACGCGAAAAAATAGAGACTCTTATCTCTTCTTCCTACGGAATGGCTCTCGAAGACATTAAGTCATACCTCGAAGAATACAGCGACGACGAGCTTCAGGAGCTTTTAAAAACTCAGCTTACGGAAGTTATAAAGTCACAGTATGCTTCAGAAGCGGAAAAAAAGGTTGAAGAAATCAGAAATACACCTTCCGACAGCGAGCTTGCTGATATTATCGGCAGAATCACACAGCCTCTCGCAACAAGAGAAATGAAGATAGGCTATGTAATTCAGAATTGGACGGAAAGCACCACAATGAATCAGGAGACGATCGGCGGATATCTGTACATGCTTTCCGACGAAGAGCTCAACAAAGCGGTAAATTCCGTTGCGGCAAAAACCGCCCTTGAGGTTTACGCCTCAATGGTAACGGATGTTTATTCCGAAAGCGGAGCTGAAAAGGTTGCCGCAGTATTTGACTCCACATACGGTGCTGAGACAGACACGGTAAAATTGGCAGAATACTATGATTTGTATATGCCTTCAACAGTTTCAAACTCCACACTTTCAGACAACCTTAAAAAGCTCGGAGTCGTTGACAAGAATAAGCCTTCAATAATAAACATCTACGCTATGACATTTGAAGACAAGGACCTTATTTCGGAGATCATCGAAGAATACAACAAAGAGCTTCCCGAAGATGAAAGAATAAATTACACAGACTATGTGGCTCTCCTCATGTCAGGAATAACCACCATAATCGACGCAATTTCTTACGGACTTATCCTTTTCGTTTCCGTATCCTTAGTGGTATCTTCAATAATGATAGGAATCATCACCTATATTTCAGTACTTGAAAGAACGAAGGAAATCGGTATTCTCAGATCTATCGGTGCTTCCAAGAGAGATATTTCACTCGTATTCAATGCTGAAACAATGATAGTGGGCTTCACATCGGGCATTATGGGTATAGGACTCTCGCTCCTGCTCTGTATTCCCATAAATCTAATCGTTCACGCATTGACGGGTATTATGTCCCTCAGCGCATATCTGGAACCTGTCGCTTGCGTAATACTTGTTGCAATAAGCATCGGTCTTACATTGATCGCAGGTCTTATCCCTTCAGGCTTTGCTGCAAAGAAAGACCCCGTTGAGGCTTTGAGAACAGAGTAATAATATAAAATTATAAAAGCAAAAAGCGGAGATTCGGTGATATGAGCCTCCAAAAGTGTCTAACTTTTGGGGTTCACTTCACGGTTCTCCGCTTTTTTATCTTTTATTATTAACCGTACAGCTTTACGGGTTACAAACACCGCAAGGTTTATATCCCTCGGAAATAAGGTCATCCCTTGTTCCCGTATAAAACGCCTTGTTCTCATCGCGCATATTCTTCACGCTTGAGCATGAGGGGGAATGGAATTTTTTACTGTTTGTGTTCAGCACGTAATCAGATTTATTTTCATCAGGTTCCGACGGTTGAGAAGGTGTGGGTTCAACAGACGGTGTTTCTTCGGGATTCGTAAGAGTGTCTTCATTTTCATCTACCGAAAAGACGACATTCTTACCGTCACTCGTGCAATATATATCCCCTTGAATATCTGTTCTGTAGACTTTAACATCTGCGTCTCTGAGTCGGCTTAAAGTTTCCTCTGTAGGATGACCGTAGGAGTTACCTTCCCCGACAGAAATAACCGCATATAAAGGCATAACAGCTCTGAGAAACGGGTACGATGTGGAAGTATCCGCACCGTGATGTCCAACCTTCAAAACAGTGGCTGTAAGGTCTTCACCCGAATCAAGGATCACCTGCTCCGCATCCCTTTCCGCATCACCCGTAAAGAGAAATTTGGTTTCCCCGTACGTTATCATTAAAACTATGGAGCAATTATTTGAGTCATCCGTGCTGTTTACACCGAGAATCTTTACTTCCGCACTTCCGAGGCTGTACTTATCCCCCACTTTCGGAACGGTTATTCCGCTGCTTTTGGTGGTTGCGTATTTCTTGAAATCATCAAAAGCATCGGAATCAAATTTCGTAACAGGGCAAAGTGTGAGGTTTGCTGTGGCATAATTGAACGCACCCGGAAGACCTCCGATATGATCCTCATGTCCGTGTGTTGCAACAACAATATCAAGATTTGAAACCTTTTTATTCTTTAAAACTGAATATAAAATATTAGAGTCACCTTTGTTGCCGCCGTCTATGAGCATATAATGTCCGTCACATTCCACAAGAGCCGCATCTGCCTGCCCTACGTCAATAAAATGGATACTGAATGTGGAGTTTACAGGTGTCTGAGCTTCCGGATCCTGAGGCACTACGACAGGAGACTCCGGATCTTGAGGTGTGGGAGATTGCCCGTTTTCACCAAGCTCCCCCTGAATATTATCCTTTGTATTATCAACATTTTCAACAGGTTCAGCTGTACAAGCCGTAAGTATTGCCAACATCATTGACAACGCGAGTAAAATTGAAAATATTTTTTTCATATGTAAAACCTCCTTGACGGGTCAATCATCAATTTTTTTCATAATCATTATGAACATTATACACCCTATCCACGTTTTTTTCAAGCAATAACGGAAGAATTCACGGTATTGTTCAATTTATAATAAAGGACTTAATGCCATTTTTATACAATTTTGTAAATTATAAAAAAGCTGATTGAAAAACCTTTCTGCTTATGATATAATTTAAATATTATAATTATTGACTTCATATTCATTGAAATAGGAGATAGGACAATGAACTGTCACAGTATTTTTAACGACGTATTGGGCCCCATAATGGCAGGACCTTCAAGTTCACACTCTGCAGGATGTGCAAGGATCGGAAGAGCAACGAGGCTTTTATGGGGAAAAGATGTAAAAAAAGCCGTTGTTGTTTACGATTCAAAGGGCTCATACCCAAGCACCTGCGTAGGTCAGGGTTCAAATTTCGGCTTTACGGGGGGACTGTTGGGGCTTCTGAACGATGACCCCCGAATAAAGGATTCCCAAAAGCTGGCAAAGGAAATGAGCATAGATATTTCATTTTCCGAAGAAGTTCTCAGCCAGAGACATCCAAACGAGGCAAGAATAGATATTTACGATGAAAACGGCAACGTGGGTCTTTCCGTTCTGACATTTTCAACAGGCGGAGGAATGTTTGAAATAGTTGAAATGGATGGGTTTAAAATATTCACAGACGGAAGCCGTGAGCAGATATACGTCTGCTGTTCTGCCTCTGCAGAAAATGCTGTTCATGAAAAACTGAGCAAATTCGCAAAGAAAATAACAGTATCAACAGCTGAAAATTGCAATATTCTGCTCTGCGCAGAAGACTTTACGGCAGATGCGAAGGAAAAAGCGGAATTCATTGAAGAATTGAAACACGAAGAGGGCATAATATACATAAGAAAAGGAGAAGTCGTTCTCCCCGTACCCATGAAAGCGGAAAGTAAACCTGTATTTTCAACAGCGAAAGAAGCCCTTGAATATGCCGAAAAAACAGGAAAAACCATGTGGGAAATGGCTATCGACTACGAATGTGCGTTAGGCAACGTAACCGCCGACGAGGTATGGACTTTGGCTGAACACACCTTGGATATAATGAAAGCTGCAACCACGCCTCCCGACCCCGATAAAACTGAAATGTTCGGATTCCTCCCCTATCAGAGTGCTGAAATGCAAAAGAAATTCAATGCGGTAAAAACCGTAAATACAGGATATCTTGACAAGGCTATGATGTACGCGCTGGCTGTAATGGAAAACAGCTGTGCCCATAATATTGTTGTGGCAGCCCCGACGGCAGGCTCAAGCGGAGTTATTCCTGCGGCAGTTCTTGCAGTAGGTGAAGAAATGGGCTGTACGAAGGATGCGCTTATAAAAGGGCTTCTCGCTTCAGGACTTGTGGGGGCATTTATTGCAAATCAAGCCACATTCGGTGCGGAAGTTGCAGCCTGTCAGGCAGAAAACGGTGCGGCAAGCGCAATGGCGGCAGGCGGCGTTGTTCAGCTTCTCGGTGGAAACGCTGAACAGGGCTTCAAGGCGGCTTCCCTTGCGTTGGAAAATCTGCTCGGTCTTATATGTGACCCAATAGGCGGTCTGACGGAGATCCCCTGTATCAGCAGAAACGTTACAGCAATGTCAAATGCAGTACAGTCTGCGAACATGGTAATGCTCGGTTTTGACCCCGTTATACCCTTAGACGAAACCATTCTTACAATGTACGAAGTGGGAAAAAGCCTTCCCGCAGAACTCAGATGCACCTGTAAAGGTGGACTCTGCACGACAAAAACGGCAGAATGTATAGTAAAGAGACTCAAAAGATAAATACTGTAAGGTGACAAGAATTACGGGAAATATTATTTATATAAAGTCTGAATAAAAAAAGAGAGTAAGTTCAATTACTCTCTTGATTTATTATTATCAGCCGAAGACTGCTTCGCGGAGAGGCTCATCCCAACGGATAACACCGTTCAAAGATTCTGCAAGCTCATCCGCAACAGTGCGAACCTGAGAAAGATACAGCTCGTCACGTTTTTTCGTGCGTCTACCCTTTGTTCTGAGGAGCTCTTTGGAAACACAGGCATCATAGCTTACGGAAAAGTCTTCGGGGTCTTTGTATGGAAAAAAGGTAATCCCAACCTCGTAACGAATCATTCCGCTGTCACTTTCTGCATTGAGCCATACAACTGCACCGTGGCGTTCAACACCGTTAAATATACATTCGGCAGAAAAATACTGCTTGTAAACATCTGAATTTTTCATTATAATCTCCATTCTGCCGCTAAAGCGTCAGCACAAATAGGAATGAAAATCTCCAAAGCGGCTGATGGAGATTTTAGGCATGTGCCGCGCTTCCGCTTTTTTTTCAAAAGCGGCACGCCGTATTTTAATCTTGATTAGCGTGATTTTTCACGCTAATCTCCATTCTACCGCTAAAGCGTCAGCACAAATAGGAATGAAAACCT
>JAZSMD010000050.1:0-56360 GCA_045535665.1 Eubacteriales bacterium | reverse complement strand
TGCGGAAAAGAGCGCTGGCCGGCTCTGGAGTGCCACTGGCACTCCATTCACTACCGACCCTTCAACTCCCTTGCTCTTAAAAAAATAAAACAGATAATCACTCGTTGAGCAATCATCTGTTTTATTGGTCCGAGCGGCGGGAGTTGAACCCACGGCCTCTTGAACCCCATTCAAGCGCGCTACCAAACTGCGCTACGCCCGGACATATAAGGGTTGTATATGGAGCTGATGATCGGGATCGAACCGACGACCTCATCCTTACCAAGGATGCACTCTACCGACTGAGCTACATCAGCATCTCGATGGGTTTTGTCGACCCGTATCATTTATCGCTCATATATTATACTACAAAAAACTCAATTTGTCAAGTGACATAATTGTAAACTCTGCTTTAAATTGTAAACTTTGTGTGTCTAAATCGGAGGTTTCACGGTGGTTTTTATAATATCATTGATTATGGTTCTTGTTTCTGTAATTACAGCAGTGTTTTGCGGAAGGGAAGAAGCTATGCTTTCGGCTTTTTTCGGTGGTGGATATGATTGTGTTACATATTGTTTGAAAATATGCGGAAGTATGTGCTTGTTTTCGGGCTTTATGAATATTGCGAAAGATTGCGGTTTGACAGAGGCTGTTTCAAAAATTTTCAGACCTTTCGTAAAAAGGATAATTCCTTCTGCTATGATTGATAAGGATACGGAAAATTCTGTGGTTATGAATTTTACCTCAAATCTTTTCGGATTGGGTAATGCTGCAACTCCTTTCGGGGTAAGGGCTGCACGGAATATGTATAATTTAAATAAAATGACATCTCCAAACAGATCCTTTGCCTCATTTATTATTCTCAACACTTCATCTTTGTGTATTGTTCCCTCAACTGTAATTACCGTAATGCAGTCTTATGGGTCTGTTGAGATTGGGAAATTGACTCTCTCTGTAATTATCGTACAGACATTATCATGTATTTTCGGATTATTTCTTGTCAGAACGGTGTTTAAATCATGACTGTATTTTCAATGTTGATTCCTTTATTTTTTTGTTTCGTGCTTGTTTATGCTCAATTCAGTAATATAAAGGTTTTTGAGTCGTTTAAAAACGGAGTGGCAGAAGGCTTTGATACTGTTAAAGCTATATTTCCGTCTCTGTTGTTAATTATGACAGCCATTGGAGTTTTTAAGGCTTCGGGAGCTATGGATCTTTTGATATTTTGTATGGAGCCCATTTCAAGATTTACGGGTTTTCCTTCCGAGGTGATTCCTGTTGCTGTGTTAAAACCTTTTTCGGGATCAGGGGCTTCCGCCATGATGGAATCTGTGGTGAAAAAACACGGTGCGGACAGCTTCTTGGGAAAACTGTCCGCAGTTATATGTGCCTCTACAGAAACAACTTTTTACACAGCAAGTGTATATCTGTCAGGTCTGAAAGGTAATTTCGGTAAAGTTATCGTATGTGCTTTGATTACCGATATCTTTTCTTTTGCAATTTCTTTTATAGTTGTAAAGATATTAATGTAAGTTGAAGACTTTTATTATAATAAATAATACCGCAAAGACTATAGGTTGATGAATAAAATACAGAATAAAAGAGTGTTTTCCGAAGAATGATATGGGATTTTTGCCTATTGAAAAGGGGAAAATACTCTTCTTTTCTTTGTATAAGAGTTTTCCCAAAACAATTCCTATTAAAACAAACGCCAAATATGGGAATATTGGGTAATAATCCGAAGAATAGAAATATCTTGAATGCAGACCGAACATACACAGTATGTTGGTATTAAGTCTGACAGAAAGAAAATATTCACCCAACAGCCATGAGCCTACCGATAGTATTAATGTGAGCCATATAGGAAGCTTCTTTGCAAAATGGGAAATTATCATTGCAATTCCCAGAAAATGGAGAATTCCGAAAACGATTATCAATCTTGTGTTGAATAATCCGTCTGCAAGAGCTGTTCCTGTAGTTAACGCCAAAGCCGAAGCAAATACTATCAAGCCTCTTTTTATATTGTTTTGGGAGAAATTTGCCGATATTCCGCAGAGTATCATAAAGGTTATTGCGGAAAAATCTCCTATTATGTCATCATAGCCCCAAAAGAAATTAGTTTTGATTCCGAAAATGTAGTTCAGGTCATATATTGCGTGGTCGTAAACCATACATATAAATGCTATACCTCGGAGAAAGTCGATTTCCCAAATTCTGTTTTTTGAAATAGATGTGGTTTCAGACATTGCCAATACCTCATATTTCTTTATCGGAAGGGTAAATAACTCCCGATTGTAAACGAGCGTTATCCATAACTTTCATAACGGTCAGTGAAGTTTTGTGGTCGTTAACTTCCGATTCTGTTTTTCCGTTAAGGATACAGTCAATAAATTCTCTTGCTTCGTAATACATATCGTCGTCTTTTAACTCACAGTCAAAAGATTCCTTTTTTCCGTCTCGGTAAATTAATTCTATTTTTCGGGGTTGGTTTATTCTGTCAATGAGTATAGTTGCGTCTTCTCCTTGTATTTCCGTAGGGAGGAAAGAGTTTCCTATCTTTGAATATTTCAATGCGGCAGTAAAGGTCTTATAGTCAAGAATTGTGATTCCCGCACCGTCAACTCCGTCGGGTATAACCGTAGAAAAAGCTTTTACGTCATAAGGCTCTCCGAAAAGCTTTATTATGGGATATAAGCAGTAAACGCCCAAGTCCATAAGCGCTCCGTTTGAAAATTCAGATTTAAAAGTGTTTACGTCGTCCCCACGTTTGTGAGCATCATATCTTGAAGAGTATTTTCCGAAGTCCGCAAAAACACTTCTTACAGTACCGACTTTTTCCAAAAGCTCTTTATATTTGCTGTAACCTGGCATGAGAGAACTTTTGAAGGCTTCCATTAAAAGAACATTGTTTTTCCTTGAAGCTTCAATCATTCTTTCAAACTCAGAAGCATTTGAGGCTACAGGCTTTTCGCAAATTACGTGCTTTCCGCTGTTCATTGCTTTTATTGCCTGTTCTGCGTGCAGGGAATTGGGACTTGCTATATAAACTGCATCTATATCTTTATCTGAAAGCATCTTGTCAAGGTCTGTATAATATTTTACCGCATTGTTTTTTTCAGTAAAAGCTTTTGCTTTTTCTTCTGAGCGTGAATATATCGCCCAAAGCTCGAACTCTTCGCAATGTCTTGCCCCCCTGATAAAAGCTTCTGTTATCCAACTTGTACCTATCGTTGCAAATTTTATTTTTTTCATGGTTTGAATCTCCTTAATAATTGCTTGTAAATTATTATAGCATATAAAATCTTTTTTAGAAAGTGAGTTTACTTTTATTTTGGAATTTCTTTATCTAAAATTACATATAGTATTGACTTTATATTTTTTTGTGCTATACTTTAAATAATAAAGTTGGGAGGTAAAGTTTGAAAATAAATTTTCAAACTCAGCCTTTTGTGACTTCTGAGCCGTCAAGAATGGCTCAGATATGCCTTGCGGCATACCGCCAAAAACGCTATATAATAAAGAAAGGCATGGTCATATATATGAAAAATAATATATTTTTTGTTACTATTTTTTTATTATTGATGATAACTGCTTGTTCAAATGGAGGTAATACTGAAATGAAATCTTTTGTTGAAGATGTCAAACCCGATGAAACTGTTGTTTCAAGCCGTACTGTTCATAAAGTTGACTATAATGACCCTGATTGGGCAAAAGACTGTTGGGTCATAGATATAGACCCTGACTGGCCACAGATATATGTCGATCCAACAAGTAAGGAAACAGTGCTTTCATCCATTGACGATTATTTTAAACATATCCTTGATACGGGAGTTACCGATATTGCAGTTTGTCCCTTTGAACAGAATTCTCTTGTTCCTACGGAATCCGATGCCATAACTTGGATGTACGAAAAGTATGATTGGACTGAGGAAAACGGTGTTCCCGTTGACTACAGCCGATTTGAGGGGCTTTATAAGGTCTATAAAGAAATGGGTCTTGACATTTTTGAAATTGTCTACGGCAAGATAAAGGATGCAGGGGTTCGTCCTTGGCTCACATTCAGAATGAATGACGCTCATTATGGCTCGGATGATACAGCATATCTGAGATCAAACCTTTACTATGAAGCAAAAGAAAACGGATATATGCTTGGTGAAGAGTACGGTTATTATGCTACTGTTTTTGATTTCTCACATGAACGCATAAGACAGGTAATGCTCGATTATATTGAGGAACTTGCACTCAGATATGACGTGTTTGGATTACAGCTTGACTTTATCAGAGAAATATTCTGTTTTGACTATATCAATGATGAGGGCTGTGCCGAAATAATGACTCAGTTTATCCGTGACGTGAAAGCTATAGTTGAAAAGGCTGAAGAAAAATTCGGACATGATATTAAACTCAGCGTACGTTTCGGTCGTTCAATAGAACATAATAAGGTTTTCGGTTTTGATGCTGAAACCTAGGTGAATGAAGGTCTCGTAGATGTCCTCGTTCCGTCACCCCGTTGGGAATGTACTGACAGCTCAATTCCTGTTGATGAGTGGAAAAACCTTGCAGGTGAAAATGTTGCAATTTGGGCAGGTATGGAGAGTAGAATGACAGGTTCTTCTAAGGTTGAAGCGGATTATGTGAAAGGTTATGCTGCGGGTTTCTATGTTAAGGGCGCTGACGGCGTTTATTTTGATAATTTCTATCAGTTAGGCAGCGACGGCCCTTCAATTTGGAGCTTTGAACGTGAGGACTTAACAAAGGGCGTAAGAAAATTTGTTGTTACATATCAGGATATAGTTCCTGAGGGGATGACGGGATACAAACCTTTACCGATGTCGTTAAAAAACGAGAAAAAAGAACTTAAAATATGTATGGGGGAGATACAAAAAACAGAAACTGTATACCTTACTATTGCGTTGGCCGACGGTTATACTACTGTTCCCAAGATCAAACTGAACGATGTTGAAAGTTCAGTCGTCGAATTTGTAGAAACTCCCAACGGTATAGACTTCAACAATGGGGGATCGATACCTTTGGTTGAAGGAGCTAAATTCATTCTTTATACATTCAATGGAGTTGAGACTTTTGAAGATCTTAATATACTCTTTGAAGACGGTGCTGCAACAGTAAAATACATTGAAATTTCCATTGAACCTTAACTGACTATACTTTTATGCGGAGAATCTTGATTTTTTTCGAGTTTCTCCGCAATATTTCATTTTAGACATTGCTTTTTTCCAAATTATGTGCTATAATGTATTTGTATTATTATGTTTAATGACTTTTATAATAAAAGGGAGCTTTTAAATTGCTTTTCAGTTCGGTTTTATTTTTATTCTGTTTTTTATCTTTAACGATTTTGCTGTATTACATTTGTCCTCGAGGACCTAAAAATACGGGAAAAAATACCATTCTTTTTATTTCATCAATAATTTTTTATGCGTGGGGAGAACCTATATATATACTTCTCATGCTGTTTACAATATTGCATAACTATATCTTTGCAATTTTAATAGGACATGAAAAAAACAAAGGTAAAACGAGGTCTCCAAAAATATTATTGATTTTGTCAATTATTCTGAATTTGGGTCTTTTGGCATTCTTTAAATATTGCAATTTCTTTATTTCCAATATTGATTCTGTTTTCGGCTTAAGTATTCCGCTGTTGGAGATCGCTTTGCCCATAGGTATTTCATTCTATACTTTTCAGACTATGTCCTATACGATAGACGTATACAAGGGCTCAACTGTCGTTCAGTATAACCCCATAAGCTTCGGTGCATATGTTACACTCTTTCCGCAGCTTATTGCGGGTCCCATAGTTCAGTATAAGACGATCGCAGGAGCACTTGATAACAGAAAGAACGAGCATTTTACTTTTGCACAGGGGGTTAAGACCTTTACCGTAGGTCTTGCGAAAAAGGTTCTTATTGCGAACAGAGTCGGGGAGCTTTGGCAGATCATTTCGGGGCTTGAAGCTGAGCAGATGACCGTACTGACTTCATGGATCGGTATAATTGCTTTTTCATTGCAGATATTCTTTGATTTTTCGGGATACTCTGATATGGCAATAGGCTTGGGCAGAATGTTTGGCTTTGAGTTTAATATAAACTTTAATTATCCCTATATCTCACAGAGTGTTACTGAATTCTGGAGACGTTGGCATATTTCCCTCGGTACTTGGTTCAGAGAATATCTGTACATTCCTCTTGGCGGAAACCGAGTTTGCAAGTGGAAGTTTTACAGAAATATATTTGTCGTTTGGCTTTGTACAGGCTTTTGGCATGGCGCAGGTTGGAATTTTATAATATGGGGTTTGTATTTCGGGATCCTTCTTGTTATAGAAAAAACATTCTTACTGAAGGTTTTGGACAGAATTCCAAGAGCTCTGAGACATGTATATTTAATACTCATAATAATCGTAAGCTGGGTGTTCTTTGCCATAGAAGATATGTCTGTATGCATGAATTATCTGGGGAATATGTTCTTTATAAACGGTATCCCGTTGTATAATGACAAAGCTATATATCTACTGTATACAAATGCTTTGATGATTTTGATCGGTATAGTTTTCTCAATGCCTCTTTTTACAGGTGTGCTTGAGAAGATTAAAAATAAGAATCCTTTGATTTATGATATTCTTTGTTTGGTTGGCTGCTTGTTTGTCTGGTTTGCATCTACAGCATCCCTTGTTTCAAACAGCTACAACCCATTCCTTTATTTCAGATTTTAACGGAGTTGAAAATATATGAAACTTATGCTTGTTGACGGAAACAGCGTCCTTAACAGAGCTTTTTACGGCGTTCCTCCCCTTATGAATTCAAAGGGCGTTTATACAAATGCTGTTTTCGGATTTATGAATATTCTTCTTAGACATATTGAGAGTGACAGTCCTGATATAATTTGTGTTGCCTTTGACCTTAAGGCTAAAACTTACAGACATTTGATGTATGACGGTTACAAGGCAGGCAGAAAAGGTATGCCCGATGAGCTTGCGCAGCAGCTTCCCATTGTAAAAAAAATACTTGATGCCGCAGGTATAGTTCGGGCTGAATGTGAAGGTCTTGAAGCCGATGATATAATAGGTATCATGAGTAAGAATGCTGATACCGCAGGGGATAGTGTTGTTATTATTACAGGAGATAGAGACGAGCTTCAGCTTGTAAATGATAACATTACAGTTAAACTTGCTGTTACAAAGCAAACAGGGTCTTCTGACAGTATATATACTCCTGAAAGCATAATAGAAAAATACGGACTTGAACCTGGACAGTTGATAGATCTGAAAGCCTTGATGGGGGATTCAAGTGATAATATCCCCGGTGTTCCGGGGGTGGGTGAAAAAACAGCTCTTAAGCTTTTACAGGAATATAAAACTCTTGAGGGTATATATGAAAATATAGAGGCTCAAAAAGGTGCATTGAAAATAAAACTTGAAACAGGAAAAGACAGCGCATATATGAGCCGTGAATTGGGTCGTATAAGAAGAGAGCTTCCCGAAGATATGGTTTTGCCCGAATTGGTAAAGCTTGAAATGAATAAAACAGAACTTGCAGAGATCTTTACGGATTTGGAAATGAATTCTATGCTTGACAAGCTTTCTTTGAAGGAAGAGCTTCTATCCGAGACTAAGGCTGTGGAAATTGTGGATTTTGACGAAGCACAGCATAATTCTGTTTTTGAAAATGATATTTTATATCTTTTGAACTTCCCTGAACACGAGTATTTTTTGATAAAAGATGAATCTTTCGTGTTGAAAGTTTCTTATTCCGCGCTGTGCCGTCTTGACGGAAAAAGGATAATAACCCATGATGCAAAGCCTCTTTTGAGGGAAATGTTGAGTCGTGGTTATAAATTTGAAATTGTTTTTGATACCATCATTGCGGCATATGTGCTGAATCCTTCCAAAAATTCATATCCCCTTGAAAATATTTATACCGAAGTTTTGGGTCGTACCTTGTCTGAGCCTTCGTTGCAGGTTTTTGAGCTTGACTTTCTTGTAAAGGGTCTTGAAGATAAAATGAAGACAGCCTCTTCCTATGAGCTTTACAAAGATATTGAACTACCTCTTTGCAAGGTCCTGGCGGAAGCGGAACATTACGGTGTTGAGGTCGATGCTGAGTTTTTAAATGCTTTCGGTGAAAAACTTGACAAAGAAATCAAAGAGCTGACATCTTCAATATATGAGACCGCAGGATATGAATTCAATATCAATTCTCCCAAACAGTTGGGAAAATTACTTTTTGAAGACCTTTTGTTGCCTGTTCAACGTAAAACAAAAACAGGTTATTCTACAGATAATGAGGTTTTGGAAAGTTTGGTAAATTATCATCCCGTGGCAGACCTTATAATACACTACAGACAGTTGGCAAAATTGAAGTCCACATATGTTGATGGACTCTTGAAGAGCATTGCTTCCGATGGCAGAATTCACACTATTTTTACGCAAACCGTTACTCAAACGGGGCGTATAAGCTCGATTGAACCGAATCTTCAGAATATTCCTGTCAGAACCTCTCTCGGAAGAGAGCTTCGTAAGGCTTTTAAGGCTGCTGAGGGATATACTTTGATAGACGCGGACTATTCGCAGATCGAACTGCGTATTCTTGCACATATTGCTGACGATAAAGTCATGCAGAACATATTTGAAAGCGGTAATGATATTCACACACAAACTGCCGCGGAAATTTTTGGTTTGCCTGAAAATATGGTCACATCTGAGCTTCGTCGCCGTGCAAAAGCTATAAATTTCGGTATAGTTTACGGAATTGGGGAGTATTCTCTTTCCCAGGATATCGGTGTTACGAGAAAAGAAGCGAAAAGATATATAGATAATTATCTTGATACTTTCAGCGGAGTAAAAGCTTACGTTGATGATATCATAGCTTTTGCAAAAGAGAACGGGTATGTTGATACCCTTTTCGGAAGACGCAGATTTGTGCCTGAAATTACTTCATCAAAAAAGACCATAGCTTCTTTTGCCGAACGTGTTTGCAGAAATACTCCCATTCAGGGAACAGCTGCAGATCTTATTAAGCTTGCTATGGTTCGTGTTTCAGAATCACTTAAAAATGCAGGTCTCAAAGCACGACTTATTCTTCAGATACACGACGAATTGATAATAGAAGCACCTGAAGAGGAGGTTGAAAAGGCTTCCGAGATACTCAAAAGAGAAATGGAAAATGCGTATAAATTCAAAGTTCCGCTTGTTACAGACCTTCATTGCGGAAAAACATGGTTTGATACAAAGGATTAGAATATGGAAGTTAAGATAAGACTTGCGGAAGAAAAAGATATAAAAACCGTTGCGGATATTGAAGCTGAATGTTTCACGACCCCTGAAACTGAATCCTCTGTAAGAAGTGTAATTGAAAATTCTGTTTATGAGGCTTTTGTTGCCGAGGTTGACAACGAAATAGTCGGACATATAATAACGATGTCAACGGTTGGTGATATGGATATTTTGTCGGTTGCTGTCAGACCTGTTTTTAGAAAAAAAGGTATAGGACAAAAATTGATGGAAAATCTGATTGCGAAGGCTTATGAAAACAATATCTATGATGTGTTTTTGGAGGTTCGTAAATCTAATATTGCTGCAATATCACTTTATGAAAAAATGGGATTTGAAAAAATCGGTGAACGGAAAAATTTTTATGACCTCCCTAAAGAGGATGCCGTTCTAATGAAAAAAACAGTAAAGGAAGTTATGTAAATGAATATATTGGGTATTGAAAGCCCCTGTGACGAAACAGCTGCAGCCGTTATAAAAGATGGCAGGGAAATACTTTCAAACGTTGTAAGCTCACAGATAGATATACACACACTTTACGGTGGTGTGGTTCCCGAAATTGCATCAAGAGCTCATACGGAAGCTATCTCAGGGGTCGTTTCCGAAGCACTTAAACCTGTAGGTGGAATGGAAAATATTGATGCTATTGCTGTTACAAATGCGCCGGGTCTTATCGGAGCACTTCTTGTTGGCGTAAGCTTCGCTAAAGGTCTTGCGTTTTCAAGCGGAAAGCCGCTTATTCCCGTTCATCATATCCGAGGTCACGTTGCGGCTGCTTATTTGGCACACCCGGACCTTAAACCACCGTTTATAGCACTTATAGCATCAGGCGGACACAGCCATATCGTTTTTGTAAAAGATTATACTGAATATGAGATTTTGGGCAGAACCCGTGACGATGCCGCAGGGGAGAGCTTCGATAAAGTCGCACGTGTTATCGGTTTAGGTTATCCCGGTGGGGCGAAGATTGATGCCCTTGCAAAGTCGGGAGATCCTTATGCTATAGAGTTTCCCAAAGTACACTTTAAAGATACACCTTATGATTTCAGCTTCAGCGGTGTTAAGACAGCGGTTATCAACTATGCGCATAATGCGGAGCAGTCAGGCAAGGAATTGAATAAAGCAGATATTGCCGCTTCTTTTTCAAGAGCTGTATGTTCCGTACTTACTGAAAAGGCAACTGCAGCTGTAAACGATCTTTCCGAAAGCCTTGGAGCAGGTAAGAGACTTGTGGTTGCGGGAGGGGTTTCCGCAAACTCTGTGCTTCGCTCATATCTTTCAAGAAGTGCCGAAGATAACGGTTTCAAGCTTTATCTTCCCCCTCTTTCTCTTTGCGGAGATAATGCGGCAATGATAGCCGCTCAGGGTTATTACGAGTATCTTTCGGGAAATATTGCAAATGAGAACCTCAATGCTTATGCAACGAAAAGTATTGAAATGAATGGGGGAGATATGTGATGAATATTTTATTTGTCTGTACGGGAAACACCTGCAGAAGTCCTCTTGCGGAAGTTCTTTTGGTTAAGCTTCTTTCTGAAAAGGGTATCGAAAATGTTAATGTTCAAAGCTGCGGACTTTCCGCTTATCCAGGTTGTCCCGCATCTGAAAATTCAGCAATGATCGCTCCCGAATTCGGTTGCAGTCTGAATTTCCATGAGGCGAAACAGTTTGACGATAAGCTTGCAGATTGGGCTGATATGATAATAACCATGTCGGGAAGCCATAAGGCTGTTATAGAAAAATTTTTCGAGAAGTATTCTTCAAAAGTACAAGTTCTCGGTAACGGTATAAACGATCCTTACGGTGGAGACCTTGAAGAATATCGCCAATGTGCTTCTCAGATTGAAGCGGAACTCAAAAAGCTTGTTGACGGGGGAGTTTTCGGTGGTTAAAGACAGAAGCTTTTATCTGACTTTGGCAAAACTTGCACTTCCTGTAGCTCTTCAACAGCTTATATCGCTTTGTGTTGTAATGCTTGACAATGTAATGGTGGCCTCTCTCGGAGACCTTGCATTGTCTTCCGTTTCTCAGGCAAATCAGGTAACGGTATTTTTTACTTTTATAGTCCGAGGCGTTTCTGGCGGTGCGGCTTTGATGATAAGCCAATATTGGGGCAAAAAGGACGTCGAGCGAATAAAACAGATATTTGCGGTTATTTTTCAGGTAACGGGACTTATCGCATTGGTTGTAAATCTGTTTGTGTTCTTTTGTCCTGCGTTGGTTTTAAGATTCTTTACAAATGATGCTGACATTATTGCATCAGCGCAGGGTTACATAAGAATTGTCAGTTTTTCATATTCTCTTTTTGCTCTTGCCGATACATTTGCGGCAATGCTCCGTTGTGTGGAAATAGTTAAAATAACTTTTGTTGTCTCTGTATTTTCTCTTTTTACAAACCTTTTCCTTAACTATTCTCTTATTGGCGGTAATTTCGGTTTTCCTGCTCTTGGAATTGAGGGTGCGGCTATCGCTACCGTTATTTCAAGAGGTCTTGAGCTTGTAATTGTAATGTTTTTCTTTTTCTGTATTCAGAAGCGTATTCCAGCAAAGCCTGCTGATCTTTTTAAGGTGGATAAGCTCATGTATAAGGATTACGCAAAATACGGTTTACCTATCCTTATCGGAGATATTCAATGGGGAATGGTCGGGGTCTTTAAATCAGTTATCATCGGCAGACTTGGCGTTTCAATGATATCTGCGGCAAATATCGCAGATACCATAATGCAGTTGGGTCTTGTTTTCTCAAACGGTCTTGCTTCTGCTGCTTGTGTTGTCGTTGGTAAAACTGTAGGCGTGAAAAACTATGCTCTTACAAGGAAATATTCCACTACTATTCAGATAGTTTTCGTTGGTGTTGGAATTGTAATGAGTTCAATGGTTTTTCTTTCAAGAAATCTTTTTGTTTCGTGTTACGATGTTTCAGCCGAGACGTCCGCACTTGCGGCACAGCTTATTGCAATAGGTGCAATAACTCTCCTCGGTACAAGCTACCATGTGGCTTGTTTTACGGGTATAAACAGGGGAGCAGGTGACAGTAAATTTGTATTTAAAGTTGATATGATATGTGGTTGGATAGTTATGTTGCCGCTGTCATTTATCACTGCTTTTGTGTTCAAAGCTCCGTTGCCTGTAATCTTCATAGCAACAAGAATTGACCAATGTTTTAAGTGGATAATTGCGTTTATCAGATTAAGAGGTAATAAGTGGATAACAAATATTATTAGGTGATAGTTTGAAAAAAAGTAAATGATTTGAAACAAATATGTATTAACTGTTTTTCTGAAATTTGTTACAATATATGTGTGCACAAATTAAGAGATAATAAGTGGATAACAAATATTATTAGGTGATAATTTGAAAAGGAGATGTTTTTGATGCGTAAATTATTATTGATTTTGTCGGGTATTTTTGTTTTGCTTAGCAGTTGTACAGCACCTGAAATTACAGATAAAGATATAACAGACGATGTTGCGGAAGATTCCGTTCTTTCTGATGTCGATAATAAAGAATATCCTGAAATTACAGATTCAAAAGACGATGCTGAGAACTCTGATTCGAATAATGAAAATATTGTGTCCGATGAGGTCGAAGTTGATTATTTGATTCCTTCTGATAAGAAAATCAATGTCGATTCCGGTAGGCTTACTGATATTAGAGATGTTGTGTGTTTTTACGAGGATTATCTTATATATACCAAGGTTGAGAATCGGAGTACTGCAGACGGTGGCTCTGTTCCTATGGATTTATATAAATATAATATTGATACCAGAGAAAGTATATATTTAGGTACAAATCAGGCTTCCTACTCATCAGGAGATTCCGTTGTTGTTAATGATAAAATGTATATTTATGAGGGCGGTGTCGTTTATGATAGTGCTTTATCCGAATGGGTGACCACAGTATCGTTGTTGCAAATCGGTTTGGTTGACGAATCTTTAATAGTTGTTGAAACTGAATATTTAGATTCAAGTGTAATTCAGTTTGAAGTTTGCGGAGACTATATAATATCCAAAAAGATTTCGGATGATGGAATTGTTTATATCGACAGGAAAGACTTGAAAGTTGTAAGTTCAGGGTTTGAACGAATCATTATGTCAGAATCTGATGCTGAGTCTGAAAAATTTGTTGGTATTTCAGCTTTTTCCGTGTATAATAAAGAAATATATGTTCTCTGTCGCAGTATTTCATTGCAAGATGAAGTATCATATTATATAAATGTTTATAATGTTGACGGATCGTTTCAACGTCGTATAACAATAGCTTCTGAAATCAATAAGATGATTTCTGAAACTTCTGTGTCAAACTTTAAAGTGTTTGGGGACTATATTCTTATTGCCCCTTGGCGTGAGACGGGATATTTGTTAAACATAAATTCAGATAATGCGAAAGTCGTTTTGGCTGATTACGCATTAAATGCCTCTGTTTCTTCGAAACCTGAAGATGATATTTATTTGTTTAGTGCAGTATCCGGTAAGGTGTGGGCGTTTGATGATGCAACAAACACAATATTGGAGTTGAATGGCGTTTTTGAAAATATTACGTATTTAAGAGTCTGTGATGATGATATTTTAGTGAATTCCGGTGGAGAAATATATTATTTCTCCGATGGTTCTTTCATAGTTGAAGATTGACTTTATCTATATTAAGCACATTTTTGTTAAATTTCCCGTATATGCTTGAAAATATTACAATTATAAGATACAATATATGGTGTGGTACTCCACGTAATTAATGTATATTTTAAAGCTATATAAACGAAAGGTGAATGTAAGACATGAACTACAACAAGAAAAATGTTGAAGATATCGACGTTGCCGGTAAAAAAGTCCTCGTTAGATGCGACTTTAACGTACCTCTTAAAGACGGCGTTATCACAAGCGACAAGAGAATCGTAGGCGCTCTCCCCACAATCAACTACCTCCTCGGTAAAGGTGCTAAGGTTATCCTTTGTTCTCACATGGGTAAACCCCACGCTATTCTTACAGAAGGCTTCGGTCTTGATAAGAAAGAAAAAGCTAAGGTTGCTGCTCTTCCCGAAAGCGAACAGGCTGCTGCTAAAGCTGAACTTATCGAAAAAGCTAAAAAGAACGATCCCGTTAAATTCACACTTAAACCTGTTGCTGACAGACTTAACGAACTCCTCGGTAACAAAGTTACATTTGCTACAGATATCGTAGGCGAAGATGCTAAAGCTAAGATCGCAGCTCTTAAAGAAGGCGAAGCTGTTCTTCTCGAAAACGTACGTTTTGATGCAAGAGAAACAAAGAATGATCCTTCTTTCTCCAAAGAACTCGCTGATCTCGCTGAAATCTTTGTAAACGATGCTTTCGGTTCTGCTCACAGAGCTCACAGCTCCACAGCAGGTGTTGCTGATTATCTCCCCGCAGTTTGCGGTTACCTTATCGAAAAAGAAATCTCCGTTATGGGTAAAGCTCTCGAAGATCCTGCAAGACCTTTCGTTGCTATCCTCGGCGGTGCTAAAGTTTCTGATAAGATCGGTGTTATCAACAACCTTATCGAAAAAGTTGATACTCTCATCATCGGTGGCGGTATGGCTTACACATTCTTCAAAGCTCTCGGCAACGAAGTAGGTACATCTCTCTGTGAAGAAGATAAAGTTGAACTCGCTAAAGAACTTATGGCTAAAGCAAAAGCTAAAGGCGTTAACTTCCTTATCCCCGTTGACAACGTAATCGGTCGTGAATATGCTCCCGATACAACACATATGACAATCTTCTCTGATTGCATTCCCGACGGTTGGATGGGTCTCGATATCGGTGAAAAGACTCAGGAACTCTACTCCAAGTCCATTAAAGGCGCAGGCACAGTTGTTTGGAACGGTCCTATGGGCGTTTCCGAATGGGATAACTTTGCTGCAGGTACAATCGCTGTTGCAAAAGCAGTTGCTGAAACAGAATCCGTTTCAATCATCGGTGGCGGTGACTCTGCTGCAGCTGTTGAAAAACTCGGCTTTGCTGATAAGATGACACATATCTCTACAGGTGGCGGCGCATCCCTCGAATTCCTCGAAGGTATCGAACTCCCCGGTATTGCTTGTCTTCTCGACAAATAATTTATAAAAGATAATAAACAATGGGCGGCAAAATTAATCCCGCCCGTTGTGCTATATATTGAAATAGAAAGAGGTCTACATAAATGAACAAGAATCTCAGAAAAACAGTTATCGCAGGTAACTGGAAAATGAATAAAACTCCTTCCGAAGCTCTTGAATTCGTTAAGGAACTCGCTCCTATTGCTGATAACGCAGATTGTGACGTTGTTGCTTGCGTACCTTACGTTTGCCTCCAGAACGCTCTTGCTTCTGCTGCAGGTTCCAAACTTAAGATCGGTGCTCAGAACCTTCATTGGGAAGCTAAAGGTGCTTACACAGGCGAGATCAGTGCTGATATGCTTAAGGATCTTGGTGTTGAATATGTTATTATCGGTCACAGCGAAAGAAGACAGTATTTTGCTGAAACAGATGTAACAGTTAATAAAAAAGTTGTTTCTGCACTTGCTGCAGGTCTTAAACCCATTCTTTGCGTTGGTGAGCTTCTCTCCGAAAGAGAACAGGGTATCACAGCTGAAATCGTAAGAATGCAGACAAAAGTAGCTCTTCTCGGTGTAGAAAAAGATTCTCTTAAAGATATTATCATTGCATACGAACCCGTTTGGGCTATCGGTACAGGCAAAACTGCTACATCCGATCAGGCTGACGAAGTTTGCGGTATCATCAGAGACGTAATTGCTGAACTTTATGATAAAGATGCAGCTGAAGGTACTACAATTCAGTACGGCGGTTCCATGAATGCAGGTAATGCAAAAGAACTTCTTTCCAAATACCATGTAGATGGCGGCCTTATCGGCGGTGCATCTCTTAAATCCAATGATTTTGGTATTATAGTTGACGCAGCGAAATAATCAGCGTTAAGCTTTAAGAGAAATACCGAGCATTTGATCTATGCAAGTGTTCGGTATTTTGCGTATATATTCAGCCTCCGCTTTTGCGGTTTTATTGTTATTTATTTGTTTTTTTTGTTTTTGGAGGTTTTTATGCTTAATTTCCCTTTTTTGGATTATCTGCGTGAGATAAATCTGATTTCCATATTACTCAGACTTGTTTTGTCCCTGTTTCTTGGCGGTGCCATCGGTTTTGAGCGTGGCAGACGCGGCCGTGCGGCAGGTTTCAGAACACATATAATTGTTTGTCTCGGTGCAACTATGGCAACGATGACAGGTCAGTATATAATCGAAATTCTCGGTCTTGCAGGCGACCCTGCACGTCTTGGTGCCCAAGTAATTTCAGGTATAGGTTTCCTTGGTGTCGGTACTATCCTTGTTACAGGTAAAAGCCAGGTTCGTGGTCTTACTACTGCAGCCGGTCTTTGGAGTACAGCTGCTGTAGGTCTTTCTATCGGTATCGGTTTCTATGAAGCTGCTATAATATGCACGTTGCTTCTTTGCTTCACGATTATAGTTCTCCACCATCTTGATAATCTCTTTTTTGCTAATAAAGCAGATATCGACGTTTATATAGAAATTGCTGAAGTCAGTCATGTAAATAAGATATTGAAAGATATTACTGAAAAGGGATATCACGTACATAATATAGAGATCAAGCCTGCACGTACGGGTAAGGATAATATCGGTATAGATGCAACGATCGACTCTATGAAAAAGAAAAAACGTAGTGATATCGTTTATGAGATATCTACGATCGAAGACGTAGTGGTCGTATTTGAGACAATGTAACGGAGCTGATATGCATAAACTTTTTTTTGATGTTCCCGAAAATTGTGATGAAATTACAGTTTCAGGCGAGGATTTTACACATCTTACTGTTTTGAGAATGAAAACGGGTGATTCTGTTATTGTAAGTGACGGTGTTTCGAAATGCTATAATGCTACAGCTGTATCATTCAGTAAAAAAGGTGCTGTTTTTTCGCTTTCTGATCCTAGACCTTTTGAAGTCGAATCAAAAGTTAAAATTACTGCATACTGTGCTCTTCTGAAAAGCGGTAAGGGCGATGGCGTTATACAAAAAGCCGTTGAACTCGGTGCTTCCGAAATCGTATTTTTTCAAAGTAAAAACTGCGTGGCTGAAGCATCTTCCGAAAAAGGAGACAGAAAGCTTGAAAGATGGAATAAGATTTCACGTCAGGCGGCTATGCAAAGCGGCAGAGATATCGTTCCTGCTGTTCGAGGTGTTATTTCATTTAAGGAAATGCTTTCAGAACTTTCAACTAAGGATGTTTCAATGTTTCTGCATGAAAAAGCTGAATATTCAGCATATGAGCTGTTGAAAAAATCTTCCGACGTTTCTTCCGTTGGCTTTGCCGTGGGACCTGAAGGCGGTTTTACGGAGCTTGAAGTTGAAGATGCTTTATCTCACAATATTCCTTCAATTTCTTTGGGAAAACGTATTCTTCGCGCCGAAACCGCTCCTTTGTGTATTTTATCCATTTGCGGAGTTTTATTTGAATAAAATAAAAAGGGAAAACTTCTCTTGTAACAGAGTGAGTTTTCCCATTTTTATTTCAGATTATATCTTTGATAATGTTACTAAAACGGTTGTATACATCGGTAATTGAAGAATATGTGCGCCTGTTTTTCCGAAAAAGACTTCTTCGGAAACAGGTTCTAAGTTTCTTTCCGAATCAAGAATATTATATGTTACTTTCACGCCGTTTTCAGAGTAAAAATCTGACCAATCTATTCGCAGAGTTTTTGTTTCTTCTTCACAGTCTTTACCTTCAATTGAATTCAGGTCTTTATATTGAGTAATAACAATAGCTGCTTCATTTCCGTCGTCTGAGATTGCCGCACCTGTGTATATATTTTCTGTTTCACAGTTACATTTAACTTCGTTTTTAAGTCGATAGAGCTTTGAAAAACTGTAAATGGAATAATATGGTTTTAACGGTTTGTATGTTTCTTTATCAAAAAGACCGTTCCACATGGATGGCATTGCGGCATCATAGTACATCAGGTGATCAAGCTTTGTCTTTTGACATTCGAGCATTACCGCAGATACAAAGGCTGAGCCTTTAAGTGAAGGTATTACCTTTTTGCTGTACAGCATTTCTTCCTCAGGGGTCCATCCTCTGACATAGTTCCACTCATTTAATATGGTTTCAGCTTTGAAATATCCGTATGTATCAAGAAGGTCTCTTGCAACAACAGTCTGTTCTGCTATTTCTTTCGGGTCAGTTCCATACCAATGGAATGAGAAGAAGTCCATTGGAGCAGGATCTTTTTTATCTTTTGTTATATACTCAAAGAAGGGTGTAAGGAAACCTTTGTTCGTTGATCTTATTATTGCAGGACCTCCGATCTTCAGCTCCGGGAAGCATTTTTTAAGGTGTCTTGAGGTAATATCATAAAGCTCATAAAATTCTTCGGGAGTTCCTGTCCAACAAGCGGGGTAGAAGTCAGGTTCGTTCCAGATCTCCCAATATTCTATTCCGCAATGAGTTCCGTTTGCCCAGCCGTAATTCATGTGACGGATTATATGTTCGCATATTCTTGCAAATTTATGGAAGTCTTTTGGTGGATTTGCTCCGTATTTTTTAGATTCATGCTCTATTCTGTTGCCTAAGCGGTAAAAAATATTTGTGCCTGCCTCGGTAATCCTCTGATTGTATTCATCCGTTAAATGAAAATCGTAAGAATCGGGGTCATTTTCGTCTGCATTAAAATCAGGGAATATTGCAATTATATCTACTGTGTGAGGCGCTCCGTAGCAAGTCCAGAAATTTGCATCGTGATTTCTTGCGTAAGGAATAGCTGCTTCAGTATAATATTTTGAATTCGATGATCCCGAAGCATGAGCTCTTTGTCCGATAGGACCGTTATTTACTGAATGCATAGGTTTGATTTTACCTGTAATTTCCGAGAATTTAATATTTATATTTGCCGATTCCATTGTGTCTCCGTTCCATCGCATTTACAGCGATTTGAGTTTATATTTGAAGTGAAAAATGCTCTTGCTGTAATTATATCACATAAAATATGATATGTCAACGGTGAAAAAACAAAGTGTGGAAACTTTTTACATGAAAAAATTTCCACACTTTAATTTTTACTTAAAATTATTTAATGATTTCGCCGTTTACTGTTCCGGAGATTGCTGCTGCGTTAGCTTCGTCTGTGTCAATGTGCATAGCTGCTGCAAAGTTGGGATGAACTCTTACAACAACGTCGCCGAAAGTAGTTGTTCTGTCAGCAGTTTCAACTTTAACGCTTACGATCTGTTTGTCAACAACGCCCATTTCTTCTGCATCAGCAGGTGTGAGATGGATATGTCTCTTAGCTGCGATAGCGCCAACGGGAATTTCAACTTCGCCTTTGGGACCAACGATTTTAAGACCGGGTGTATTTTCGATGTCACCGGATTCTCTTACGGGAACTTTAATACCGAGAGCTCTTGCATCTGTGAGAGAAAGTTCTACCTGAGTAGCTTTTCTTTCGGGACCGAGGATAGAAATGTTTTTGAGTTCGCCTTTGGGACCTACAAGGTTAAGTCTTTCTTCGCAAGCAAACTGACCGGGCTGGGAGAGGTCTTTTTTGTTTGTGAGCTGATAATCCTTACCGTAGAGGATGTCGAGGTCTTCTCTTGAAACATGGATGTGTCTTGCAGATGTTTCAACCATTACTGTGTTTTTCATTTTACATTTTCCTTTCTTTTTTCATACACCGAATTTCTCTCTGCGGAGTCTTTCTTCGGGTGTGAAATCTCTTGTTGGTTTATAATTATTAAGTTTAATTAAACGCTCATGTATTGCATCGAGTATCCATTCTGAATGTGGAAAGAAATATTCTTCTAATTCAATGGGTGGTGCTAACCAGTTTCTTGATCCAACGGTTATCGGAGGTTTTTCCAAAAGCTCAAATGCTGTTTCTGTAATATTTGCCGCAATATTTTTTATTACAGAACCTCTGTCTACGGCGTCGGAACACAAAACTATTTTATGTGTTTTTCGTATGCTTTCAATTACTTTTTCGTAATTGAATGGCACTATAGACCTTGCATCTATAACTTCGGCTGATACTCCGTATTTCGCCAACTCGTCAGCTGCTTTGATTGCTTCATATAAAGTTGCACCTATTGATAAAATTGTAATATCTGTGCCCACACGCTTTATATCAGGTTCTCCAATCGGGATTTCATAGTATTCTTGAGGGACACCTTCTTCTTTGAAAATCTCTCCGTATTCATAAAGTCTTTGACTTTCAAAAAATATTACAGGGTCGTTTCCCGAAAGTGCTGAATTCATCAAGCCTTTTGCATCGTAAGGGGTTGCAGGAAATACACATTTCAATCCGGGAATATGTGAACATAATGCGGACCATTCTTGTGAGTGTTGTGCCCCGTATTTATATCCTACCGGAATTCTTACAACTACCGGCATTTTGAATTCTCCCGCACTCATTGTATGCCACTTTGCAAGCTGGTTGAAAAGCTCATCTGCCGCACAGCCTATAAAATCGCTGTACATTATTTCTATTATGGCTCTTCCTCCTGTCATTGCATAGCCTACACTTGAACCTACGATGAGGGATTCCGATATCGGTGCGTTGAATAATCTATGATAGGGGAGAGCTTCTGTAAGACCTTCATAGACGCCATATGTACCGCCCCAATCTCTGACTTCTTCACCGTATCCTATTAAGTTGGGATATTTATAGAACCCGTCAATTATAGCTTCAAATAAAGCGTCTTTGAATTTGATTCCGTTTTCTCCGTGCCGTGACATGTTTTTTATCTGTGAAATTCTGGGATTTTTGTTTAGTGGAATCAATACTTCGGGTTTTTTATCAGCTTTAAGTTCTTTTGTGTTTGAGTAGATAAGCTTTTCAATAGCTTTGTTGTCAGTAGTGAGATCTATCCGTGGTGAGATTTTATCATCTGCCGCAAGTCTGCATATTTCAATTATTTTATTTTCTGTTTCGATATCAATATTGTATATTTCGGATTCAGAAGCAATTCCTGAGTTTATAATTTTTTCTTTGAAAAGCTTTATCGGATCGTTCTTCAGCCACTCTGTAAGTTCATCTTCTGATCTGTAAGTCGTATATTTGTCAGAATTAGAATGACCTTTTAATCTGTATGTGATAGTGTCCAGGAGGACGGGTCCTTTGTTATTTTTTATTATTTCAATCTTACGCTTCATTGCATCAATTACAGCCAAAGGATTGTTTCCGTCTATTCTTTCTGCGTGTAATTGTGAGGGGGAAATTCCCGCACCGATTCTTGCCAAAATCTTGAAAGCCATGGTTTCGCCTGATGTCTGGCCGCCCATTCCATAGAAGTTGTTGTTAAAGTTGAAAATTATAGGTAAACCGCCCTTATATGCGTTGTCCCATAATTTTGTGAATTGATCCATTGCGGAAAAATTCATAGCTTCCCAGACGGGACCTCTTCCGAGAGCTCCGTCACCTAAATTGGAAATACAGATTCCGCTTTTATTGTTTACCTTTTTGTTAAGGGCTGCACCTGCAGCTATTGAAGCTGTTGCTCCGACTATTGCATTGTTCGGGTAAATGCCGAAAGGTGTGAAAAACGCATGCATCGAGCCGCCCAAACCGCTGTTAAAGCCTGACTCTTTTGCAAATATTTCTGCAAGCATACCATATAGCAAAAAGTCTATAGCCAATTCTTTCACTGTCTCTTGATCTTTTTCGATTATACTAAGAATTTTTCCATCCTTGAAGGATCTCATTATTTCGTAAAGGTCATTATCACTCATTTTTTCAATAACAGAAAGACCTTTTGCCAAAACTTCTCCGTGATTTCGATGTGTACCGAATATAAAGTCATTTTCATCTAAAAGGAATGATTGCCCTACAGCAGCGGCTTCCTGACCGATAGCTAAATGCGTCGGACCGAGACAGTTGTATTTTATGCCCTTAAATTCACCGAATGTTTTTACTTCATACAACATTGATTCAAAGTCGCGAATGTACTTCATATCCCTGTATATTTTCAGAAAATCGTTTTTTGTATAAATAAGCTTTTCTTCTTCTTCGGTTTTTGAATATGCATTCAATTCAATGTCCGTAAAGCTTATCTTGCCTGATTTTCTGACCTTTGAAGGGTCAACGAATTGACTTTTAGGCATAAAATCTCATCCCTTTCTTTTTTATAGTGAACATAACTTCAAAAGCTGCATGCAGTAGATCTGTGAAATGCAACTTTTGTGGCGTTTTTTATTATATCAGCTGAGGGCAGCTCCTAAAGCTGTTGCATATTCTGCGTGTTCGGGTAAATGGAATCTTATTCCATGCAAGGCACTTATTGCCCCGAAAAGCTCTGCTGTTTTTGGTACTGTTGTAAGATTTCCGCAAAGGATAACGTCCTTGGTTTTTTCTGATCTGCAGGCAAAAACCGCCATCATTCCTATTGTTTGGAAAACCATATTGATAAGGCCTAAAGCAATATCTCCTTTACCTGCATAGTCGGATATTTTTCCGAAGTTGGAAGCTGTTGTGTCCAATGGCAGGGTGGAGGTTGATGTCTTTGAAATGTCTCCTACAGTAAGGTCTACATTTGAAAGTGAGCCTGTTTCTGCAAGTTCGCAAATGCTATCAAAGTTATTTATATCAAGCATTTTTGCCGAAAGGCCGAGAAGAGTGCCTCCTCCGACACCTGAACCACCGAGATGCTCGGTTTCAACATTTCCGTTTTCCTTATGAGCTTTAACGAAAGCAGTACCTGTTCCCATACTTATTATAATAGCTTTATCTAATTTTGCAAGCTGGAGTCCACCTTTGCCTATTGCCTTGAATTCTGTAACCTTTTCTGTTGGGATTCCGTACATGTCCTGCTTAATATAGGATGAGCCTACGCCTGTTATTTTGATTTTTGATATATCTGAAAGTTCAAGGTTGTTTTCATTCATATATCTGCCGAGAGCTCCGTAAAGGGAAGTCACAGGGTCTGTTGCTTTAACCTGAAGAGGGTGCATCTGTACTCCGTCTTTTATTCCGATTATTTTTGTTATGCTTCCGCCGATATCTATACCTATAACGATCATGAAAAATCATTCCTTCTTTAAAAATTTAGAATAATCTTCTTTCATTGATAACTATTGAGGGATTATACTTTCACACTATATATAATAACATTTTACATTAAGTATGTCAAAGACCTTTTTATGACAATTTATTATAAATGGGAAAAATACAAAAACTTTCCTGTTTATGCAAATAAGGGGTCGGCTGTGTAAAGCCAACCCCATGTTTATAATTATTTTGTGTAGTTATCAAAATATCCTTTAATGAGGATGATAGGAGTACCCTTGTCGCCACTTCCTGAAGTAAGGTCGCTGAGTGAACCTATAAGATCTGTAAGTCTTCTGGGTGTTGTTCCCTGAGATTCCATTTTACCAACAAGGTTGCCGTCTTTTGATTTGATTCTTTCGGAAATAGCTTTCTTAAGTTCTTCACCGTTCAAATCTGCAAAATCGTTGTCAGCGAGATATTTGATTTTGATTTCGTTGGGCTGACCTTCCAAACCGTCTGTGTAAGCGGGACTTACAACGGGATCTGCCAATTCCCAGATCTTACCTACGGGATCTTTGAAAGCACCGTCACCGTAGATCATAGCTTCAACTTTTACGCCTGTGCGTTCCATAATTCCGTCCTGGATAGCTTTTACTACGGGCATACAATCTCTCGGGAAAAGCTTTACTGTTTCTTCCGTAGCTTTATTGCTTCCCAAAAGACCGTACTGTTCGTTGCATCCGCTTCCGTTTACGGGAGCACTGAGAATATCGTCAAGACCGAAAACTTTTTCAGCTCCTGCAGCTTTGAGAAGTCTCTTGGATCTTGCTCTTGTATGGATATCGCAAGTGAGTACGGATTTGGTATAATCAAGAATTTTGCGGCAGTCGTTAGCTAAAATAACTTCAACTTCACAACCTTCGCCCTGAATGAGCTCTTTATAGAATTCAATATAGTCAACACCTGTGAAAGGATGCTTTACAATGCCGAAAAGCTCTCTGTACTTAGCTTCTGTAAGAACATCTGTCCAGGGGTTTATGTTCTTTTCATCAAGAGCATCAAGGCTTACAAGGTGGTTACCTACTTCGTCGGAAGGATAGCTGAGCATAAGAACTATTTTCTTTGCGCCTCTTGCAATACCTTTAAGGCAAACGGAGAATCTGTTACGGCTGAGTATCGGGAAAATAACACCAACAGTATCATCACCGAATTTGGCTTTAATATCTGCTGCGATATTATCTATAGAAGCATAGTTTCCCTGAGCTCTCGCTACAACGGCTTCTGTTACAGCGATAACATCTTTTTCCATTAGTTTCATGTTTGCTGAATTAACAGCATTGATAACGCTGTCAACAACGATTTGAGCGATATTATCGCCTTCTCTGATGATAGGTGCGCGTACACCCATTGACATTGTGCCGATTAAACGTTCTTCCATGTTTATATTCCTCCAAAAGGGTAGAATTCCGAAGTCTAAGACTTCGGAATTTAAAGTATTATACAGTGGAGCTGGTAATCGGATTTGAACCGATGACCTGTTCATTACGAGTGAACTGCTCTACCTACTGAGCCATACCAGCGTAAGGTAAAAACCGAAGTCTCAGCCACTATGTTTTTCAACTGAAATATTATACCATAAAATATTTCATATTGCAACAGGTAAAGCAAAAAAATCAAAAAAAAACCATATTTTAATTCTCTATGTCTTTATTTTTTTTAAATGGTCTATTTTATTCTTTAATCTGAAATTTCTTTTGCCGATAAATATTCATTTACTGCGGAAAGGAATACCATTGCCAATTTTTGTCTGTATTTTTCATTGGAAAGTAAAGCAAAGTCTTCGTCATTTTTTATAAATCCGCATTCTATCAGAACACATGGGTTTTCCAGATTTTTCATCAGGTATACAGTCGTAGGTGCAGCCTTTAATTCCCTCATCCTTGTGGCAAGATTACTTTCCGTCATTTTATTATGAATATATTCTCCCAAAGAAAAACTATCACTGTTTTTACTTCCGTAAAAAACCTGAAAGCCCTTGTCTTTTACTGATGTTGAAGAATTCATATGTATGCTTAGAAATATCGCTTCCGAATATTTCTTTCCCAACTCTTCTCTTGAAAAGATATCTTTCTTTTTATTGAAGCCTTCTTCTCCGTCAGTATCATCATCCGTGTTCCTTGTAAGCTTTACATCGTAGCCGCAAAGTAACATCAGATCGTATAATTTCAGCGAGGTACTTAAATTGAAATGTTTTTCGGGAACGTTATGTAAACCTGTTGCGCCGCCATCAGCTCCGCCGTGTCCGGGGTCAATAATTACGATCTGTCTTATATTGTCGTTTATTTCATTAAACGTAACAATGTGTGGCGAAAATAGTAAAAGTAAGAAAAGACACAAAAATTTTCTCATTTGGGCTCCTTTTTTCGTTGTTAGGTATTGAAATTTTAACCTTTTTGTAGTATAATTACTCGGTAGATATTATTTATATTATTACTCGGAGGTATATTTTATGTTTTCTGCAGGCGATTTCAGAAACGGTGTTACATTTGAAATGGATGGCAACGTATATAGTGTTGTAGAATTCCAGCATGTTAAACCCGGTAAAGGCGCAGCTTTTGTAAGAACAAAGATCAGAAATGTTGTAACAGGCAGCGTTGTTGAAAAAACATTCTCACCCACAGACAAATTCCCCACAGCATTTGTTGAAAGAAGGGAAATGGAATATCTTTATAACGATGGCGAACTCTATTACTTCATGGATAACGAAACCTATGAACAGATTCCCCTCAATGCAAATGTTCTTCCCGATAACTTCAAGTTTGTTAAGGAAAACACAGCTTGTAAACTCCTTTCTATTAAAGGAAACGTGTTCAGCGTAGAACCCCCATTCTTTATTGATCTTCTCGTTACAGAAACAGAACCAGCTGTAAGAGGCGATACTTCTAACAATGCTATGAAGAATGCAACTCTTGAAACAGGCGCTGTTATCAAAGTTCCTCTCTTCATCGAAGAAGGCGAAAAGATCCGTATCGACACAAGAACATGTGAATACATGGAAAGAGCATAAGTTATATTTTAGTATTTAATGATTTCGGGGTGAGCTGAATGAACTATAGCGATGAAATTTCAAAACTTGCAAAATTGGCTGCAACACAGCGTGATAATGGCAGGGTAGATCCTGTAACTGAAGAGATAATTGAAGGTCTTCTTACGTTGGTTAAGAATCTTGCTTCAGATTATGAAGATCTGAATGAAAGACTTAAGCAAAACGAAGAGTTTTCTGAAACTTTAAGTATGGATCTTTTTGATGTTCAGTCCTTGGTTCTGAAGAAAAGCGGACTCGAAAACGAAAATGATGATCTTACGGGCGTGGATCTCGCTCAGTTCTTTGCTCAGTTGAATGAAGATGATGAGGATGACGACGAACACGATCATTGCGATTGCGGTTGCGGACATCATCATGACCACGAAGATTACGACGACGAAGATTGCGACGGAGATTCCGGAAGTGAAGCAGTACGTTGTCCTTTCTGTAATACGTTTATTTTCGCAAGCTCAAATACGAAAAATTTCCAATGCCCATTCTGCAACGGAACATTTACTCGTGAAGATTTAATTTAATCGCAAAGGGGTCGGCTGTAAAGCCGACCCCTTCTGTTATTTTACTTAAAATAACGACAAAAAAGTATTATTTAATTCTTCCCATGTTTGAGTCTTTTCTTGCGGTAGTTCTGCAATCAGTTTTTCAATAACTGTGATGTTTCTTTCAATATACTCGTTTACACTATCAAAACGCTTGCCCTCACTTATTTCAGGTGCGTTCATCTTCAGATCAAGAAGCTTTTCTACATCGGGTTTAATTTCTTCTTCAAGATATTTCTCCATCAAAGAGGAAAATAACATCGGAGGCGGTGTTCCTTCTGAAAGTATCCATTTGCAGGCAAGTAGCGGACGAATCACATAAAAATATTTTTTAAATTTTACGGTTTCACCGGTCAAAAATTCCTTATAGTTTCTTTTAGCTGTACTCAAATAATGATATAATCCCGATTTCTTTACGAAATAGTTATTTATCATTTTTGATATTTGACTCCACTCTTCAGTGGTCTTGTAAATGATAGGCGAGGAATTCCATTCAAACAGTGTAGGATTGGAACTGTGCAATAAGGTCAACGCTTTTTTTATGTCCCAACCGTTAATGTCAAGAGTGTCGTCAAGCTGCCACTCGATCACATCACGTGTTTTATCAAGGCGAAGATAGAATTCTTTCGGTCGAATGTATATAAATCTTACATCGTAGTCACTGTCGGGTGAAGCAAATCCCCAGGCTCTGCTACCTGATTCAATACAGTGGAGAATTCTTATGTTTTTCTTTTCCTCAATTTCATTTAACTTTGATAAAATTACGTTTTTCATAGGATACTCCAATTTAAAACTTCTGTTGTATAAAAGTATTATATATCAATTTTCGGAAAAAGTCAAGGTCTGACAGAAATATATATATAATAAAGATGTTCTGAAAATGAAGACACTATAAAGAAATAAAAATATTAAGAGGTGATATTATTGATTTACTATACAGGTGATATACACGGCTCAAAATTTGAAATCAAAAGATTTTGCAAAGAAATCCACCCAACAAAAGAAGATGTGATAATAATTCTTGGAGATGTTGGAGCAAACTACTTCGGAGACAGAAGAGATACAGATTTGAAAGTAACATTTTCAAAGCTGAAGCCGACTATATTTTGTATACATGGAAACCACGAAATACGTCCTTGGCACATTCCCTCATATAAAACAAAAGACTGGCAAGGCGGTACTGTATGGTATGAGGAAGAGTATCCCAATATACTGTTCGCTAAAGACGGTGAAATTTACGATATAGAAGGCACAAAACACTTGGTTATTGGCGGTGCATACAGCGTAGATAAATATTATCGATTGCAGTTCGGACACGGTTGGTGGGAAGACGAGCAACCATCCGAAGAGATTAAAAAATACGTTGAGCAACAGATAAAAGAAAAAGAATTCGATGTAATCTTGTCTCACACTTGTCCGCTTAAGTACGAACCGATTGAATGTTTTCTCCCCGGAATTGACCAAAGCTCTGTCGATACAAGTACGGAAGAATGGTTAGATAAGATTGAAGAAATGACAGATTACAAAGCGTGGTATTGCGGTCATTGGCATATCAATAAACGTATAGATAAAATACATTTTCTCTTTCATAGATTTGAAAGTAATCTCTGATTTGAAAGTAATTGCGAAACAGTATAATCTGAAGAGTATCCGTTCCACGATCTTCGTCAATCCTAATCATCGGAGCTCCTCGCACAGGGCGTGCCCGTGACTCTGATCAATGAATGACTGGTACATAGCGATATCAGCATGATGTTCAATGTGTCGGCGCATACGGTATCGGAGTTGAATAAAATCTCAGGGGAGAAGCTTGATGAGCTGATCTTTGAGTGAGAAAAGAAAGATAACATCTACCACTAAGGAAGATGTTATCTTTTTTTGAAACTTTAAATTATAAAAAATTGTATCGTTAATTTCTCAAGACTATTTTGGTATCTGTATCAGAGCTTAATTTTCATAATCCTCATAGAGATTTCCAAATAAGCTTTTCCATCCTGAGCTGCTGTTTCGTCATAGCGTGTGCTCATATAGGAACATAGCAGAGATCCGTCTTTTGTTTCGATCATGGCAGGGTAACAGAAATTGGAATTCGGGTCATCCTCCAGAACGTATAAAGATCCCCATGTTTGCCCATTATCACGAGATCTCTGCAGGACAAAAGGTGTACGTCCTGTATGCGGTTTATGACTACATCCATTATAATGTGGCACAGGATTATATACTGCCCACAGATCTCCATCAGATGTGCGATAAATCTCCATAGGGGAACGGGGAGAGGTAAATACAGAAGGTTCCGGAGGAGTAAAGGTATTCATTCCATCGAAAGAATAACATTGATATTGATAACACAGTGTAGTCCTTGCCCACAGCCATATCACACCACCCGGCAGTTCGATGATTCCCGGTTCTTCCATGCCATATTCCTGCGCCAGACGGCCTGGTACAGCAATCCGCGCTTTTGTTGCAGTAAAACTTTCACCTTCATCATCTGATACAAAACAAACAGGAGTCGCAAACCGTTCTGTCCAGAGGCAACTGCGATTTTCTTCAATGGTGTTGGCACAGTTGTATTTGGCTGCCGTAGTAGCAATTCTTCCGTCCGAAAGTCGGATAAATCGGTCGTTGTTGAAAACATAATATCCGCGTTGGACATTTTTTGCACCACATCGTGATGTTGCAAAGTGTTCTCCGTCAGCGGAAATGGTACGTCCAAGCCAAGATGATCCATCAGCATCTTCCTTTACAATAAAGAAGAAACATATACTTCCATCCTTCAGGGTCATACCGGAAACACTCATGATGTTGGTCACCCCGAAATCAGAAGCTCGGGCAATGGTTACAGGTTCACTCCAGCTTTCCCCCTCATCTACAGAACGGATCATTGCAATATCACAGGGTGCGTCATCAGAGGAACTGTCAGAGATATAGTGACTGTATGCAAAGAGAATATCACCGTTTGGCGCACGCAGAAAGGAACCTTCACTATTTCGACCTGATTCATTTGAATTTGGTAGATTATATACAAGATGTTTTTCCATTATATCACTCCTTAATATATTTGAAAAATTCCACATAATTCTGTTTTACTGTTTTTAGATGCCTAAGTTTCGGTTGCTGATTTGTTTTACATCCCGAAGCATATTTTCAATAGATGAATGGATGGCGCTTCTCTATAGGAATGATCCGCTGCGTCTACGGTACAGTAGTCAAAGTATGAGTTTCCTGATAAGCCGTATTTAGGAAGTGGCTCTGACGAACCCGGTGTTTCTGCATATTTGGGATAACGGCTTATCTGTACGTGATCAGGAAAGCCTGCCGCATCGTAACCACGCTTGATTGTGTCGAGGTAAATCTGTGCGCCGCCCTCATTGCAGGCAAGGTACTTCGGCGCCAATGCTGCCAGCAGATCCTGGTGGCCGAACCATTTCCAAAGCCCCGGGATTTCATGCCAGTTTCCGGAATTCTGTTCCATTGCATTTTCAGGTTCTTCCGTTACAGACATATACCGTTCCCTGGGATCACATACGAAATCGTTGAACACCACGGCTTTCACCTCATCACAAAGTAATCCAAGGAACAGCGCAGGCATGGTACCCAAAGAATGAGCAGATACACCAATACGGTTCTGATCGATAAATGGTAGGGTTTTCATGAATTGCAGGGCACAGAGTTTCTGAAATACAGATATACCGGCATAACATAGTCCCGACTGAATATAGCCGAAGCACATCTGTGTACGAGCGTATCCACCGTAATCTCCTTCACGTTTGATGTCCAATGCACATTCTGCGGTTTCAGGATTGTCAAAAGCGAGTGCCACCATGCCGTTCTGTGCCAAATATTTTGCCATGGCATTACGTTCAGGATATTTCACAAAGCGGCAAGTGGGACGATCTAACAACGGTTCACCTGCAATGAACTCCTTACTGTGGATGGATCCTGGAATGCAAATGACACCGGGGGCAGGATGGTTTTCGTCTACACCGTCTGGTATGAGCATAAGGAAAGGAACTACAGTAACATCGTCCGGATACAACTCCCACTTCTCAACACGATATCCGTCTCGTTGTACTTGTGAAATACGAACAGGTGAGGGTTGTTCTGTAAATTCCGGCAAGAGCAGAAGATCTCTCGCTTTTTTCAGTACTTTTTCCTGCCAGAGATGAAAAGATTCAGGTGTCAGATCTTCGGGAAGTGCCAGCTGTGGACGAAAACGGCGCATCATTTCCATATGCGCAGCTATAGAGGAAGTCAGTCGGCCATCAGGGCGTTCTGATTTAAAATGTTTTTCATAAGTCAGATTCATAATACTTTTGCTCACTTTCGGATGAATTATGCTATTGATCATGATGTTATATTATATATTTAGTTTAATGTAATAAAGAAGAGGGCGGTTTCTGAAAGGCTTTTGCTTCTGAAATAAAAAAACGCAGAACACCATTGTCCTGAGGCTTCTTTTCTCGGTATGAAGCCGCGCTCTATCTATTGAAGCGTGGTTTGATACCGTGCACGGACTAAGGAAAGAAAACATGCTGTTATACAATTAAAACCACATACGTAATTACACATCTCTAAGATTGCATAATCTATCCATCTGAATATGTAGCCCTGATGGCTGGCACACAGGTCATTCAATCAAGAAACTCGGTGGACAGGAAGGCGGTATGAAGAATGTCATCTTCCTTACCAATGCTCGCTACTTCAATGATGGAGTGAGACATATGGACGTTCTGTTGACAGCATACGATGTGGCTGATTTTCTTGGTTATTATTACAATTCTGTAGTGAAAAGGTTCAATAAAATGAAACTCAAATGCTTCAACGTAGGATCATGTTTCGGCAAGCGCTTATAATTTGCATTGTGGTACAGCTATGCACTGCTTTCTAATATCGTTCCACAACTCATCCGTAAAACCTAATCTCGATTAATACTCGCACTTACCGAGAATATTTTTTTGTGCGGTTTGGCGGATAAGGGGTATCACCAACTTTGAACTTTTCTATTTTTTCGATCTTGGCAATTCCTTTTCTCCCGTTGTCTCCAACAGACACGATAACCTCATCACCATATTTTAAGGTTTCGTCCGTTGTTTTATAGTAATAGGTTTTCACCTCAGAACTAAAGAATAAGCTACAGTAAATGTATTCTCCGCTTGCAGGAAAATCATCGTATTCTGCTTCGATTTTAGCCACAAGCTCATTTATGTATGTGACGATCTCGGGAGATATATCATATTGACCGGATAGCAATTCGCCCTTTATTGAGTAAAGGTTTCCTCGTAATCCTGCTCGTGAGCTTCCAAACTCATAGAGATAATAACGAAGTTGTAATCAGTTGTAACACTGTCAATTCTTAGCAGTTATTGTTTTTGGAATAAAGTCTCCCGTTCTGCGTTGTATGAATTATATTCGTGTCCTCGATGAAAAGAAAAAGTAAAAAGCCGCGAGATATCTAAATCCTGCGGTTTCTTTTTACGGTATAAAACCGCATTTGGGTTAGAGATGTATGGATTTGTCTAGATATGGTAGTTAACAATTATTATCATTCTTACCTATTATCGGTGTTTGAAATCCTAATCTATTGTACATTTCGATTTCTACGTCTGAAACATTAAAAAAATAACAATGTTTTATTCGAAAAACAATATAATCATATAGTCTTCGGCTTTCAAGTGATTCAGTAAAAACAGGAAGTATATTAGTTGTTTTATACTCATCTATTACTTTTTGAAAATTCTCTTTAATTGCTTTATGCTCACACTCACAAGAACGTAACGATTTACGTTTGTAATCATATCTCATATATAAAGTATATACTCTGCCACAATGAGGACATTTTAATTTATACTCTTTTCTTTGTTGAGATTGACGTACATCGAATAGGCTGTGATTGTTATACCAATAGTCTATGGATTCCGGCCATTTATAAGCTATTGTTTTTTTATGATACTGTAGTTGAATATGAGATGTGATTTTATCCATGTCGCGCATTATGTCTACATCTATTAAAATAGAAACGCCAAATACTTTATGAATCAGGTTGCATAGTTTACAAATCGGAATACCTATGTTTGAATAAGTCTTATTGTAGAAATATGTGATTATTTTGCAATATTTTGTTTTCGGTTGTACGGTATTAGTTGTTGATTCTACAATGCGTATGAGTGTTATTCCATGCTTATGACATAATTTGTTTTTTTGTTGATCGGGTTTATTATTTTCTTTATGCCAAAACTCTCCGTCATATTCAATTGCCAACTTTAGAGATGGGATATAGATGTCAAGAGTATACATTCCGAGCCAGTCAAATTGCTTTTGGTATTCAATATCATTTATAAAGGCTTTACTTAAATAAAAACCTATATATTGTTCCGGTATCGAAGTTTTCATCGCTTTTGATAAAGCTTGTATATCGGTATTTGATTTACACCATTGCTTGAAATCCATCAGCGTACACCTTCCTAAATTATAAAAAGCCAACCAATTATTTGGATGGCTTTTGGCGGAGATGTAGGGATTTGAACCCTAGCGCCGGCGGAGCCGACCTACCGGATTTCGAATCCGGACCCTTCAACCACTTGGGTACATCTCCATATTCGATTAGCCCTAATATTTTACTATAAATTTATTCGTTTGTCAAGGGGTTTGGGAAAGATTTCAAATATAGTGCAAAAGTTTTCTCGGAAGAAGGGTAGATGCGGCAATTTATGGTTACGTTTTATTTAAAAGAATTTTACCATTGATTTTTCTGAGAAAATATGGTATAATTTTTACACGGTGAAAGAAAACTGCATTTCATCGAATAAGCATAAAGGAGGTCTGATTAAGATGAGAATTAGAATTTTTGAGGTGGCAGTCCTCTGAAACATCTGAGGCGGAATTGTGTTGCGATTTTCCGCCTCGGTGTACATGAACAATTATTATTTATTCATGCTGTAAATAATGACCGTCTTTGTTCGATTCGGAGGTTCTGTGCGGAAACTTTGCTGTAGCTTATACGGCAGCGGTATTTTACGGAGGTACGGATTGGACTATAAAAACGCTAAGGACCTATTACCCGAAGACTTACTGAATGCCGTTCAGGAATATACTGACGGTACATTGCTTTATATTCCCCAAAAGAAAAAACGAAGTGCGTGGGGAGAGAAAAACGGTACACGTTCCGAGTTTAAACAGCGTAATACGGAGATCGTCCGTGAATATCGGAATGGAACTACAATGCAGGACCTTGCGGATAAGTATTGTCTTTCCACCGAAACTTTAAGAAAGATAATCAGTAAGTTTGAGAAAATTGAATAATTCAAAGAAAGATAGTGACCCTGTCTTTCTTTTTTATTTATTCCAACACTTGACATTTACGGTTTTTTATTTTATAATATAATTATATTATTTATTAAGCTTGGTGATTTTATGTTGTTATTTTATATCAGACACGGAGACCCCATATATGCTCCCGACAGTCTTACACCTCTCGGTCACAGACAGGCGGAAGCTGTTGCAAAAAGACTTTCACGTTACGGTCTTGATGAGATATATGCGTCAAGCTCAAACAGAGCAATTCTTACATCAAAGCCTACTTGTGAAATATTGAAAAAAGAGGCGGAGATACTCGATTGGTGCAATGAACATCATGCGTGGAATGAACTTGTTCATATTGATGAAAACGGTCGCAAGGATTGGCTTTTTGCTCATCCGTCCATAGCTCGCAGACTTGTTTCAAATGAATTTGCGGTTCTTGGTGAAAATTGGGCGGATCATCCAATGTTTGAGGGAACAAACGTGAAGTCGGGTATAGAGCGTATTCGACGTGAAACATACGGTTTTCTTGCAGAAAAGGGATATGTATACGATTCAGAAAAACATATGTATAAATGCGAAAACCATAACGATAAGCGAATAGCTATTTTTGCCCATCAGGGGTTCGGGCTTGCTTTCCTCAGTACAGTACTGGGTATTCCTTATCCGATGTTCAGCACTCATTTTGATATGAGCCATACAGGCATGACTGTTATTGAATTTGCTGAGCATGACGGATACTGTATTCCCGAAATCCTTCAGCTTGCCAACGATTCCCACCTTTATGCAGAAGGTCTTCCCACAAAATATCAGAATTCATTATATTTTTAACGATTCATACTGATACAGAAAGGATATTTTTACATTATGAAATCAAAAGTATATTTTTCACGTACAATAACACCCGAAAAGGTTTTGGAGCTTTATAAGCTTTTAAACAAAGAGCTTCCCGGTAAGGTTTCCGTTAAGGTTCATTCAGGTGAGGTCGGAAATCAGAACTTCCTTCGTCCTGAATTCTGGAAACCCATAATCAATTATGTAAATGGTACAGTTGTTGAGTGTAATACAGCATACGAGGGAAGAAGAAATACCACCGAAAAACATCTTGAAACTATCAAACAACACGGTTGGCGTGACTATTTTGATTTTGACCTTCTTGATGCGGAAGGTCCCGATCTTGAATTGGATATTCCCAACGGTAAGGTTATAAAGAAAAACTATGTCGGTAAGAATTTGGTAAAATATGATTCAATGCTTGTTTTGTCTCATTTTAAAGGACATCCTATGGGTGGTTACGGCGGTGCATTGAAACAGCTTTCGATAGGTGTTGCGTCATCTTTCGGCAAGGCGTATATTCATGGTGCTGGTGAGCCTGAAAAGATCTGGACAGCCGATCACGATTCCTTCTTGCGTTCCATGGCTGATGCATCAGGTTCTATTCCTGAATTTTTCAAGGGAAATGTTGCATATGTAAATGTCATGATGAATATGTCCGTTGACTGCGACTGCTGTGCTGTTGCTGAAGATCCTTGCATGAAGGATATCGGTATCCTCGTTTCTCTTGACCCGGTTGCGATAGATAAGGCGTGTCTTGACCTTGTATATAACTCCGATGATCCCGGTAAGGATCATTTGATTGAAAGAATCGAATCAAGAAACGGTGTTTTGACTGTGGATGCTGCGGCTGAATTGGGTTATGGATCAAAAGATTACGAACTTATAGAAATTGAATGAGATAAAGTTTAAACTCATCCTTTTGTGGCTCGTCACGACACACTATGTAAAAAGAAAGGCATGGTCATAATTATGAAGCTTGAAAAATTCAGTATTTGCAATCCCATAGATATGGAGTGGTATGCAGATCCCGAAGCAAGATTTTACGAAGGTAAGTATTGGATATATGTAACTCATTCAGGCCCTTTTCATGAACAGCTCAATCAGACGGCTTTCAGCTCCGAAGACCTGATACATTGGGAAAAGCATAGAAATATAATTGATATGTCAGGTTTTCCTTGGGTAGAACACGCTGTATGGGCTCCTACTATAATTGAAAAAAACGGAAAGTATTACTATATTTTTGCATCCAACGATATTCATTCCGAAGATGAAAAGGGAGGTCTTGAAATTGCAGTTTCAGACAGCCCTGCAGGGCCTTTTAAAGCAATGCTTGACAGACCTCTTATAAACGATATCGCAAACGGTGCACAGCCAATAGACGCACATCTTTTCAAGGATGATGACGGTACAATATATCTTTATTATGGCGGTTGGGGACATTGCAATGTCTGCATAATGAATGAAGATATGACGGGTATAGTACCCTTTGAAGACGGTTCTAAATATAAAGAAATTACCCCTCCCGATTATAAGGAAGGACCTTGTATGTTCAAGAAGGACGGTAAGTATTATTTCATGTGGTCATGCGGAGGCTGGACTAACGGAACATACAGAGTAGCAACTGCGGTTTCAGATTCACCTTACGGACCTTTTGATGATTCCCATATTATCCTCAGTACAGGTGACTGTAGGTTTGCCAACGGTCCGGGACATAACGGATATATTTATGTCGAGGAGCTTGACCTTTATCTGAATGTTTACCACCGTCACATTACCGATGACAGTGATCCTAAATATAAGGAAGGAAATGCGAGATTCCTTTGCATTGACCATATGGAATTTGATGAAAACGGAAAGATCAAGCCCATAACAATGACAAACGAATGGTTTTTTGAAAATGGAAAAATAACTGTTGTTAAATAAAAGACAAGTATGCGTATTTCAATATTGGAATACACATAGACATACTATCCACAATATTGATCATTATGGGATATTGGTTTTAAATCCCTTGATAAAAGTGACGTTGGACCGAGAACCTAAATTTTATATTGAAAAAATAACCGATTTGTATTAATCTTCAGGTCGGTTTTCTTTTTTTAAAGTTTTATTTATATTGTGTTTTTGTTCTTGACATTATTGAAATAAAGTGGTATAATAGTATGATAAAAAATTACAGAATGGAGTTTTTATATGGAAGATAATAATCAGATCAAAAAGAAAGGCGGATTTACGGGATCTATCGGCTTTGTTCTGGCTGCTGCAGGAAGTGCTGTAGGTGTCGGTAATATTTGGAGATTCCCGTATCTTGCGGCTAAAGACGGTGGCGGATTATTTATTTTGGTTTATGTTATTCTTGCATTGACTCTCGGATTTGCTTTGCTTACAACGGATATTGTAATTGGCAGAAAAACAGGAAAAAGTGCAATAGACGCATATACATCTATAAGTAAGAAGTGGAAGTTTTTAGGTGTCTTGACTTATATAGTTCCGTCTTTGATTTTGACGTATTATTCGGTAATCGGTGGCTGGGCAACTAAATATATGGTGGATTACATGACGTTTCAAGGTAAGAATGCGGCTGAAACAGGGTATTTCAAATCCTTTATAGAGTCATATGCGTCACCTATAGTCTATACATTGATTTTTCTTGCGTTGACAGCTTTTATAGTTTACCTCGGTGTTGAAAAAGGTATTGAAAAGTTTTCAAAGATCGTTATGCCCGGATTATTTATCATGATAATCGGTATCTCAATTTTTTCATTGACACTTTCATATGAAGATTCAGACGGCACTGTCAGAACAGGTCTTCAGGGAGCTGCAATTTATTTGATTCCGAATTTTGAAGGTTTGACTTTATCAAGATTTTTGGAAATATTACTTGACGCAACAGGTCAGCTTTTCTATTCACTCAGTGTTTCAATGGGTATTATGATTACATTCGGTTCTTACGTTAAAAAAGATGTCAATCTTAATAAGAGCGTTAATCAGATAGAATTCTTTGATACTCTCTGTGCAGTTCTTGCAGGTCTTATGATAGTTCCTGCTGTTTACGTATTCTCAGGACTTGACGGTATGCAGCAAGGTACGGGACTTATGTTTGTATCTCTTCCGAAAGTATTCCTTGAAATGGGTTTCGTTGGTGGAATCATTGGCCTCGTTTTCTTCTTTATGGTAGTACTTGCGGCTTTGACCTCATGTGTTTCTATTATGGAGGCAGTTGTTGCAAATACAATGTCATTGTTTAAAACTGACAGGAAAAAGACAGCTCTTATTGTTGCTTTGCTTGCCGCTATAGCTGCTGTTGTAGTTTGTCTCGGATATAATCTTTTCTATTTCAGTATTACTTTGCCTAATGGAACTGTTGCGCAGATACTCGACCTTGTAGATTATATCTCAAACAGCGTATTGATGACCGTTATTTCTCTTGGGACCTGTATCTTAATTGGCTGGAAAACAAAGCCTGAATGGGTTATTGAGGAAGTGGAACTCGGTGGCGTTAAGTTTACAAGAAAAGTTTTGTACAAGTATATTATTAAATATATAGCTCCCATAGTTATGCTGATTCTCTTTGTGAAAGCATTCGGTATAATATGATAAATTAAAAATATGATCCGATCTCAATATGAGGTCGGATCTCTTGTTATATTTCAACGGTATCTCCGCAATATAAGTAAAATAGATTATCGTTCATTGTGTTTTTCATTAAAGTATATTGCTCCATGCCTGTACAATGACAGGTGAAATACTTGGTTTTGTATCCATTCAATATTTTTGCAATTTCGGTGAGTTTTGCTTTCCCTTCGTCGTTCAGCTCTGTGTTTTTCAAGTGGAAGCCACCGAAAATACAGTTTGCATCCAACCATTCCGAAATATTAAGTATTCCCTTATGAGAGCATCCGCTGAACACGACTTTCTTTTGGTTCTCCTTGATAACAAGATACTGTTCATGTTCAAAAATGTCTGGTATCATTCCGTTTTCGGTTAAAATATTCATATTTTCATTGGATAGCGGGTGTTTGGGGGTGAATTCGTTGAGATTTACAAGTTCAATATCGTCATCCAATTTTAGGTTTTTATTGGTAAAGATAATTCTGTCTGAGCTTCTGAGTTCTTGGTCTAAGCCGATGTATTTATCTTTTCCCGAATAATACATCCCGAATGCCTTTTCATGGATATAGACGGTCGCCTTTGAGTTTATCTCAAGAAATTTTTTCAGTCCACCGCCATGGTCATAATGACCGTGGGAAAGTATTGCTATATCAACGTTTTCAAGGTCTGAACCCGTTGCTTCAGCATTGTATTGGAATAGATCACTTTGCCCCATGTCAAATAAAATTTTATGATTTTTCGTTTCTATATACAGGCTGAGACCGTGCTCTGTTTTGAATTCATCTCTATTGGTATTATTATCAATCAAAGAGGTAACAGTCATTATATCACTCCTTTTATTAAGTATATCATATTCGATAAAAAGAATCAATGTTTATATCTATGAACTTATTGTAAATTAGTAAAAATTTATGTTTTGGCTCTTGAAAATGAAACTTTATTGTGATATCATAAGAAAAAATACTGAAATATTTGAGGTGTACTTATTATGGCTAAATATGAGCGTGTTTTAAACGGCAATTTCAATGAGATATTGAGAAGGATCGAAGACGGTATTCTCAACGGAAGCGTTTCTGCAACCCTTGAAGATCAAAGTGATTTTTCCTGTGGCGGCGCACGTTGCAGTGTACGTGTTTTTGAACGTTACAGTTATATGGGCAATAATCGTGTAAGTCTTTCTGTTACATTGTTTCAAGCAGATAGCAGAATTCATGTATCGGCTATTACATCAGGAGGAAGTCAGGCTGTATTTTTCAAAATAAATACCTTTGGTGAAGAAGCTTTTCTCGATAAACTCAGGGAAATTTTAGAATAATTAAAAATAAAATGCGATTTTTCGTGTATGAAAGGAAAAAATATAATGGATGTAATTTCAACAAATAAAGCCCCTGCGGCTATCGGCCCTTATTCTCAGGCAATAAAGGTAGGCAATATGGTTTTTACTTCAGGTCAGATCCCTCTTGATCCCGAAAGTGGAGTACTTGTTTCAGGCGGTATCAAGGAACAGGCAGAACAGATTATGAAGAATCTTTCTGCTGTGCTTGAAGCTTCAGGCTCCGGTTTTGAATATGCTGTAAAAACGACTTGTTTTCTTGCGGATATGAATGATTTTGCGGAATTTAATGAAGTATACGGCAAATATTTCATTTCAAAACCTGCACGCAGTTGTGTCGCTGTGAAAACTCTTCCAAAGGGTGCGCTTGCAGAGGTTGAAGTTGTTGCTATTATTAAATGATTATATGGAGTATTGGATAACATGGGGAAATTTTTGATAGTTGTGGATATGCAAAACGACTTTATTGACGGTGCCCTCGGTACTCCCGAAGCCGTGGAAATCCTTCCGAAAGTTGAGCAGAAAATAAAAGAATTTGACGGTACGGTTTATTTTACGAGGGACACTCATTTTGAGAATTATATGGATTCTCAGGAGGGGAAAAATCTTCCTGTTCCTCATTGTATAAAAGGGACTAACGGTTGGCAGATCCGTAATGAGCTTGATGTTTTAAGAAAAACTGAGCCAATAGATAAATTTACTTTCGGTTCTGCTGACCTTGCTAAAATGCTTGTTTCGGAAAATGAGAAAGAACCAATAGAAAGTATAACTTTTATTGGGCTTTGTACAGATATCTGTGTTATTTCAAATGCTTTTACGGTAAAGTCTTTTTTACCTGAAGTTCCTTTGATTGTTGATGCTTCATGTTGTGCAGGTGTTTCTCACGAAAGCCATAAGACAGCATTGGCTTCAATGAAAACTTGCCAGATAATAATTGAAAATGAATAACATAAATTCCTTTCTTTTCATAGAATGTAATGGTAGCAATACCGAATAAAGAAAAGAAAGGAATTTTTATATGCCAACTTTTACCAATCAGGCTCTTTTGTCTTATAATGGCAGAACTACAGCCTCCAATATTACTCGCGGAGAGATAGTTGAAGTTCTTTCCGTAACAAAACTGCGCTTAATCCCGATTATAACTCAGGTTCTGTTATAACTTATCTTGTGAATATTGTAAATACAGGAAATACAGAATTTGCAGGTCTTACAGTAAATGACAATCTCGGTGCTTACGAGTTTATACCTGAGGGGGCAACTACTCCTATTACTTTGTATCCCTTGGATTATGTAAACGGTACAGTACGTTATTACATTAACGGTGATGAACAGGCAACTCCCTCCGTAGCAACTACTGACGGTTTGACCTTTACGGGGATTACTGTACCTGCAAACGGAAATACAACTTTGATCTATCAGGCATCCGTAACGGAGGATGCACCACTTGCAGATGAAAGTGTTATTACAAATACTGTAACAGTTACGGGTCAGGGAATTGCAATACCTCTTGAAGATACTGCAACCATCGGAACAAATGTCGGTCCTCAGCTTTCTATAGTAAAAGGTCTTTTCCCGAGAGTTGTTCCCGAAAATGGAAGAATAACCTATACATTTGATATTCAGAACATTGGAAATGCGGATGCTGATTCTACTGCAAATGTTCAAATAACAGATACTTTTGACCCTGTTTTGACTGATATTACCGTAACTTATAACGGTACTGTTCTTCCTACAACAGATTATTCTTACAATGAAACAACAGGCGTTTTCTCCACAAATCCCGGAGTTATTACAGTTCCGGCCGCAACCTTTACTCAAGATCCCATTAGCGGTACATGGAATGTAATTCCGGGTGAAAGTATTCTTGAGATTACGGGTAATATCAGATAATTAAGGTCATATACTTTTATAATTAAAAATTATTGGGAGGGTGGCAAATATGTCATCCTCTTTTGTTCGTAATTTATAACATTTTACTCTTGTTGAAAAAAATATTTGTTCAGAGGTTGCATTTTAGGAAAAATTGTGCTATAATAGTTTCAGTCAATTATTGTAATTACTAAAAATATAAAGTTTAATCATTGAAGGTAGAATTATGAGAATCATCATTTTTGGATGCGGAAATATCGGAACAACTGTAATTTCCTGTTTGATTGCTGAAGGACATGATATTGTTGCTATTGACAGCGACCGGACCGTTATTACAGAGATAACCAATATTTATGATGTTATAGGCTTGTGCGGTAATGGAGCTGATTGTGATACATTAAATGAAGCAAAAGTTGAAAACTGCGATATGTTTATAGCTGTAACGGGCTCGGATGAGCTTAATATGCTTTCTTGTTATATTGCTCGCCGTATGGGCGCTAAAAATACAGTTGCAAGAATCAGAAATCCGGAATATAACGATGACAGTTTGATTTATTTGAAGGATTACCTTGACCTGACATCGGCATTGAATCCCGAACATCTTATTGCACATGAGATATACAATGTGTTACGTTTTCCAAACGCAATAAAGGTTGAAATGTTTACGAACAGACGTCTGGAAATGGTTGAGCTTATCATTAAAGAGCCCTCACCTTTGATTGGGATCAGTATGATAGAGCTGCGAAAAAAATATCCTGCAAAGTTTCTTATTTGTGCGGTTCTCAGAAATGGTGAGATATATATTCCCGACGGACGTTTTGAGCTTAAAGAAGGGGATAGAATAGCCCTTTCTGCAACACCTAACGAAATACATAAACTTTTGAAAAATCTCGGTATACTAAAACGTCAGTCTCGAAATGTTATGATTCAAGGTGCAAGTAGGATTACGTTTTATCTTGCAAAAATGCTTTTAAGTTCCGGGATATCTGTTAAAATAATCGAAAGAGATGTTTCTAAATGTGAAGAATTTGCAAAGAGTCTTCCGGGTGCAATGGTTATTATGGGGGACGGTTCACAAGAAGAATTGCTTCTTGAAGAAGGTATAAAAAATATGGATGCCTTTGTTTCGTTGACTGATAACGATGAGGAGAATATTCTTAATTCATTCTTTGTTTCAGGGCTTGATGTTCCCAAAGTTGTTACAAGAATTGACAGAAATGAACTTTATTCTACTGCAAATAAGCTCGGTTTGGATTGTCTTATGTCTTTACAGAAATCTGTGTCTGCACTTGTTTTAAGATATGTCCGTTCCATTGAAAATTCAATGGGAAGTAATGTTGAGAGACTTTATAAGGTCATGAATAATCAAGCTGAAGTTCTTGAGTTTAATGTCCTTCCTGAATTTGAATACTGCAATGTAATGTTGAAGGATCTTAACCCCAAGTTTAAACCAAATATCCTTATTGCGGGAATCCTCAGAGACCGAAATCCCATTATCCCTGCCGGAGATGATGTCATTCTTCCCGGTGATAGAGTAGTGGTTCTGGCAAAAGACCATATACTGAACGATCTTTCTGATATTATTCGTTAACGGAGGAAATCTATGAACAGACGAAAAGTTTTTAATACCGTCGGACGAATAAATATCATAAATTCGTTTTTGATGCTGATACCGATGGTTGTAGCCATTCTTTATAAAGAAGAATGTGTTTTTTCTTTCCTTTTGGCATCGGGGCTTTCTTTGGCTTTTGGGTTTTTACTCCTTTTTATTACCAAAACGAAAAACAATGTAATTTATGCGAAAGAGGGTTTTGCCATAGTTGTTCTTACTTGGATAACAATGTCGTTGTTTGGAGCGTTACCTTTTTATTTAAGTGGAGAGATTCCTAAATATATAGATGCCTTTTTTGAAACAGTAAGCGGCTTTACGACTACGGGAGCTTCAATTTTGATAGATGTTGAAAGCATGAGTAGGGGACTTTTGTTTTGGAGAAGCTTTACCCATTGGATAGGCGGTATGGGGGTTCTTGTTTTTGTCATGGCATTTCTTCCCAACATTTCGGACAGATCTATTCATATACTAAGAGCTGAAATGCCGGGACCTACAGTAGATAAATTAGTTCCAAGATCCCGTGATACAGCAAAGATCTTATATTTGATGTATATAGCAATGACAGTTGTTGAAATAGTACTTCTGCTCTTTGGTGGAATGTCTTTCTATGAAAGCCTGATTCACGCCTTCGGAAGTGCGGGAACAGGCGGTTTCGGAATTAAATCAGACAGCATTGCAGGCTATAGTTCATATTTACAGTGGGTAATTACTATTTTCATGTTCCTTTTCGGGGTAAACTTTAACCTTTATTATCTATTGATTTTGAGAAAAATCAAATATTTGTTTAAAAGCACGGAATTATGGGTTTATACAGGTGTTGTTATTGTTTCAATTGGAATAATTACTGCTGATATATACTCTACTACAAGCGGATTTTCTGAAGCTTTAAGGCTTTCGGCTTTCCAGGTGTCTTCTATAATTACAACGACAGGCTTTTCAACCGCAGATTTTAATTTGTGGCCTACATTGTCAAAGAGTGTTTTGTTATTGCTTATGTTTATAGGTGCATGTGCAGGCTCGACAGGTGGAGGGCTTAAAATATCTCGTGTAATAATGCTTTTTAAACTTATTTTAAAAGAGATAAAATATCTTATACATCCAAGGTCTGTAGCTTCAATGCGATTTGAAGGGAAGAATGTAGACGGTAAAACTCAGCGAAGTGTTTCAGTGTATTTTGCTGTCTATATGTTCTGTTTCTTTTTGTTTTATTTAATAATAGCTATTGATTCTTTTGATTTTGAAACGAGTTTTTCTGCAGTTGTTGCATGCTTTAATAATATAGGGCCTGGTTTCGGATTAGTTGGTCCTATGGGGAACTTTTCCATATTTTCAGATTTTTCGACATTTATTCTTTCAATGTCTATGTTGATGGGACGTTTGGAGATATTCCCAATGCTTATAGCTTTAACTCCTTCTGTTTGGATGAAAAAATAATAACATGAAATGTCTTATTGGAAACTTTAAGACATTTTTTATTTATAATAATTTTAAGTGACTTAATATCTATTATAAATAATTACTAAGAATTGTGCTATAAATTTGCTATTTTATTTATTGATTAAGTCATATCTATGTGATAAAATTATATAGATTTTCGATTTCAGATAGTAGCATTTAAAATATAAAACACCCGAAAGGAATTATTAAACAAATGAAAATAGCATTTTCAACCCTTGGATGTCCCGATTACAGTTGGTCAGATATCTATACTATGGCAAAAGACTTAGGCTTCGGAGGTATTGAACTCAGAGGTCTCGGACAGGATATTTTTGCATCTGTCGATACTCCATTTAGCGAAGCAGGCAGACCTAAAACAAAGGCTCAATTGAAAAAACTTAAACTTGAGATTGCGTGCGTATCTTCCGGCTGTGCTCTCAGATTTGCAGATAAAAAAGAAACAAACATTAAGGAGCTTAAACAGTATATAGCACTTGCAAATGACCTTGGAACACCTTTTGTAAGGGTTCTAGGGGATCTTAAAGCTTCTCCTGAATCTGATTTTGACGACGCTGTCGTTATCGATGCATTGAACGAGCTTGTTCCTTATGCGGAAGAAATGGGTGTAACGCTACTAATTGAAACAAACGGTGTATATTCCAACTCCGAAAGACTTTTTAATCTTATTACTACCATTGGCTCCGATAACGTAGGTGCTCTTTGGGATTTCCACCATACATACCGTTACGGAAAAGAAACTCCCGGAAAAACTGTAACGAATCTCGGTGCATATATAAAACACGTTCATATTAAAGACTCTTTGGTTGAGGATGGACAGGTTATTTATAAAATGCTCGGCGAAGGTGATCTTCCCGTTGAAGACTTCATGAGTGCACTTCGTTCTATCAACTATGAAGGATACATTACCTTGGAATGGCTCAAGCAGTATATGCCTGAACTTGGTAATGCCGGTATCGTATTCCCTCATTTTGCTAACTATATGCAGCAATTTATGGCTTCTGACGATATGAACGGAAGACTTCAGACAAATAACAGAGGTACAGGTAAATATATCTGGCCTAAAGAACATCTTATAGACCTAACTTTCCCACAGCTTCTTGACAGAGTTTGCGAAGAATTCCCCGATCAGTACGCATTCCGTTATACAACTTTGGATTATACAAGAACTTATCCTCAGTTCAGAGACGATGTTGACCGTTTTGCAAGAACACTTATTTCTCTCGGTGTTAAACACGGCGACCATGTAGCTATCTGGGCAACTAATGTACCTGCTTGGTATATAACCTTCTGGGCTTCTGTAAAGATCGGTGCGGTACTTGTAACCGTAAATACCGCATATAAGATCCATGAAGCTGAATATTTGCTTCGTCAGTCTGATACCCATACTTTGGTAATGGTTGACGGATATAAGGATTCTGACTATGTGAAGATCATTAATGAAATTTGTCCCGAATTAAAGAATCACGAAGCAGGTAAACCTCTCCATACACGTCGTTTGCCTTTCCTCAGAAATGTAATTACGATTGAATCCAAACAGCCCGGTTGCCTTACCTTTGACGAGTCTCTTGAATTTGCAGAAAAGACTCCTATTGAAGAAGTATACCGTCGTGCTTCAATGATAAATAAACATGATGTTTGTAATATGCAGTATACATCAGGAACTACAGGTTTCCCCAAAGGTGTTATGCTTACCCATTACAATATCGTTAATAACGGTAAATCTATCGGTGACAGAATGGATCTTTCCACAGCGGACAGAATGATGATCCAGGTTCCCATGTTCCATTGCTTCGGAATGGTTCTTGCAATGACTTCCTCTGTAACTCACGGTGTTACAATGTCTCCGATCCCCGCATTTTCTCCCACAAAGGGACTTGACTGTATTAACAAAGAAAAGATAACTTGCTTCCACGGTGTTCCCACAATGTTTATTGCAATGCTTGCAAATGATAACTTTGATAAGACAGATTTCAGTCACATGAGAACAGGTATCATGGCAGGTTCTCCGTGTCCCATTAAAGTAATGGAAGAAGTAATTCAGAAGATGCACATGGATGAGATTACTATCGTTTACGGACAGACTGAAGCCTCTCCGGGATGTACACAGTCCTATACAACAGATACGATTGAAACTCGTGTTAATACTGTCGGTAGTGCTTTCTACGGTGTTGAATGTAAAATTGTAGACCCTGAAACAGGCTTGGAATGTCCTGATAATGTTGATGGTGAATTCTGTGCTCGCGGATATAATATCATGAAGGGATATTATAAAATGCCTGAAGCTACAGCTGCTGCAATTGATAAAGAAGGCTGGCTCCATACGGGAGACCTTGCACGCAGACTTCCTGATGGTAACTTTAAGATCACGGGTAGAATTAAGGATATGATAATTCGCGGTGGTGAAAATATTTATCCTAAAGAAATCGAAGATTTTATCTATACTCATCCCAAGGTTTCAGATGTCCAGGTTATCGGTGTTCCCGATAAGGATTATGGCGAAGAAATTATGGCTTGTGTAATCCTTAAAGAAGGTGAGACTTCTTCTGAAGAAGAAATCAAGACTTATGTTCGTGACCATATGGCTAAACATAAGATTCCCAGATATGTGGCATTTGTTGATTCTTTCCCCATGAATGCGGCAGGTAAAATTCTTAAATATAAAATGCGTGAAGATGCTGTTAAACTTCTCAATTTGGGTGAAGCAAACAGTATTGAAACTGCATAATGTGAAAAATTCTTATAAATATATAGCACCGTTGAATATATTTTAATTCAGCGGTGTTTTTGTTTATATTCAGTGATGAATGGGTGCTTTTTAAAATTGTTAAAAAAATTATCTTGACAAATTTACTGAAATAGTGTATTATATGCATATATATTTTATTAAAAGGAGATTGAAAAAATGGCACTTGACAAAATTAAAGAAATTATAGAGGATATAGTTGAAAAACTTAAGGCTGATCCGGAACTTTTGAAGAACTTCAAGGAAGAACCTGTAAAAACTCTTGAAAAACTTCTCAATGTTGATCTTCCCGATGAGCAGATCGAATCTGTTGTCAATGGGGTAAAAGCAAAACTTGGCGTTGATGAACTTAAAGGAGATCTCGGCGGTATAGTAGATACAATTAAAGGCTTTGGCAAATTTTTCAAGAAATAATAAAGACGGAATCACTGCAAAAAAGCGGTGATTCCGGTTTTTATTAGTATTTTATTTTATCCGTCCAACCGTTTACTCTTGCAAACGATTCAAGAATATTTTCTTCACCTTTTCTTACGATTGAAGCATTTGCAACAGCATATCTGTCTTTCTGTTTAACAAGAATTTCAGCGTCTGTTACATAGCCATCGATAATATTTATGCAGTTTCTGTGTGCAATTTTTCCGTCAGCTCTTCTGTTTACATATACTACTGTGTCACCGCAAGTAACTTTCCAAGCATCTGTAAGGTCTTCAAATTCAACCTTTTTGCTTTCATCAAGAAGGATTATACCAAGGAATTTTGCATGACCTTCATCGTCTGTGTTGGAGTTATATACGGTGTATGTGCAGTTCTTTTCTTTGAATTCACCGTCAATATATCCCTTTCTCGTTTCAACTGTTGCGGGGGAGAGCATTTTGAAGGTGTTGTTTTCTTTTGCGTGGAGAAGGAAAGAAACTTTACCGCATTCATAACATTCAACGTCATCATATACTATAATGAAACCGTCAAGCCAAAGGAAATGTCTGTGGTGTTTACGGAAATATCTTCCCATTGGACCTGTGCCGTCTGCAACAACATAACGTAAACCTTCGTCATCTATGAAGTTATAGAATTGACCTTTTAAATGGGTGTGGTTTTTGTAGTTATCTCTGAAATCTTGTCCTTTGTCATTAAACAGAAGTACATTGTGCCCGATAGATTCTACGTAATACTCATGATAAGCTTCAGAGCTGTAGGATCTTGCCTGAAGGGTATCGAAAATTTCAGGTCTGCGGTTTCTGTAAAGATTGAAGTGACAGCAGTCGGCATGAGCATGATTCCATGTGTCACCGCATTTAATTGCAAGCATTACTGAATCTTCATCGTAACCGTCTCTGAACATTGCCCAACCTACTTTGTCATAAAGAACGGATTTTGTTTCGGGCTTTTTAGTCTCTTTTCCGTAGAGTTCATCCCAGGTAAGAGCTTTTTGCAGATCGTATTTTTTAAGATTTCTATTATTGAGATAATAACGCAATTCTGCATCGTCAATGCCGTAGCGAACAAGACTTAAAGGAGCATTAAGAGAACAATGGGGCTGTTCACAGTCACCGAAACCTATATAGTAGTCCTTTGTTTTATTGTCAGATGGGAACCATGAATTGAGAATGAATCTGAGACCTTTTTCCAGATAGTCAATATCGTCAAAAGGATGTTCTCCCGTAATATTTCTATATATGTTTGCAAAAGTAAGATATGTATTATAGCTGTAGTCGAAATATGTAACACCTTCGTGATATGCGCCGTTATCAAAGTTTGTCTGTTTTGCATTCATGGGGTTGCCTTCATATTCAAACCATGCTTTAACTGATTTTATTGCTTCCTTGAGCAGATATTCTCCATCTGGAACAATGTCTTTCATTATTGTCAAAGCAGCAGCAACTGCGGAAGTAATAACTATCCAGAAGTTATGCCCCATTGTATCGAGTGCGTGCATTCTTTTTCCTTGAAGTACCCAGTCTTCCATTATGGGGAGAATTCCTCTTACATAAGTTTCTTCTGCGTAATATTTAAGCTCATCTTCGGAAATAAGATCACCGAAAAGAGCAATACCTGCAGAAAGGGTATTTACTTTGCGTTCTGTTTCGAGAGCTGTTCTTATATCGTAACCGTTGTATTTGGTTGCATCGTATTCATCGGATATCCAAAGACCGTTTTCAAGCTGATTTTTGAATTCTTTGCGTGCAAGGTCAATGAATTCTTTATTTCCCGTATAATAGTAGCCAAAACCAAGAGTAATGAAATCTCCGCCGCCATTTTCAAGAGCTTTTGCAGATCTTTCTGAGAGAGTGTCCACAAGCTTTCTGAGTTCTGGATTTGTAGTGTTTTTAAGTTTGAGTATTTCTTCTTCTGTGAAAAAAGCTGTCTTATACATATTATTTTCCTCCTAAATTTTATTTGTACCAATCTGCCCAACCTGTAACTCTTGCAAGTGTATCAAGGTAACTGATACCGTCTTTTCTGATAATAGAGCCGTTTACTGTACCGTATTTTCCGTCTTTGTTTATAAGAATCATTGAGTCAGTTGCGATTCCGTCCATGAAGTTGATGCAGTTTCTATGCATTATCTTACCGTCGCTTCTGTAGTTGATATAAATGACTGTATTTCCACAGGTAATCTTACATCCGTCTTCGACTTCTTCACAAACAGGGGAGAGATTATCGTCAAGAACCATGACTCCTATAAATTTGGCATGACCTTCGCTGTCTGTATGAACGTTGAAAGATGTGTATTTGTCGTTGGGTTCGCCTACAGTATCAGAGTAGCAGTCGTGTTTTGTTACTGTGCAAGGTGTTATCATCTTGAAGCAACTATCTTCTTCCGCATGGAGTAAGAAGCTTACTTTACCGCAATCATAACATTCAACGTCATCATAAACAAGGATAAAACTGTCAAGCCAGAGGAAATGTCTGTGATGCTTACGGAAATATCTGCTCATGGGACCTGTACCGTCAGCTACCACGTATCTGAAACCGTCGTTGTCCGTATAGTTGAGAAGTCTTCCGGGAAGATGTGCATGATTTTTGTAGTTGTCTCTGAAATCCTGACCTTTGTCATTAAAGAGAAGTACGTTGTGTGCCTGGGATGTAACGAAATATTTCTGATAAAGCTTGTTGGAATAGCCTCCATAAGTCATTGATTCATATATTTCAGGTTTACCGTTTCTGTAAAGAAGGAAGTTTGCACAGTCGGCATGAGCATGATTCCACGTATCACCGCACTTAATTGCAAGCATAGTTGAATTTTTTTCATGACTGTCTCTGAAAATTGCCCAACCGATCTTGTTATAGCAAACAGATAATTCCTGCGGTACAGCTGCTTCTTTGCAATAAATTTCCTCCCATGCGGCTATTCTGAAAATTCTTTCCGCTGTCTGGTTTATTACTGTTTTTACATACCAACGCAATTCGGGTGTAGCCATTCTGTACAGAATAAGGAAAAGGGGAGTACTTCTGTAGGAGTTACCGCAGTCACCGAACCCGAGGTTGTAATCTACTGTGTCAGAAATGTATGCGGCATTTATGGTAAATTTACCGGAATTTGCCATGTACTCCGTATCGTTAAAGGGTTTTTCTCCCATAACATTTTGATAAGCAGCTGCAAATCTCAAGTATTCCTTCGTGCTGTAGTCTCCATATCCCACACCCTCATAGTATCCGCCGTTATCCATGTTTTGAGGTTTAGCGTTCAATGGATTTCCCTTATATTCAAACCAAGCTTTAATTGCACCTATAGCCAATTGTAGTGCTTCATTTGCTTCGGGAACAAAGTCCTTAACCGTCAAAGCCGCAAGTGCGCAGTTTGAAATTGTGGTTATCCAGAAGTTGTGTCCCATTGTGTCAAGTGCGTGAATCTTTCTGTTTGGCATGACCCAATCTTCAATTATGGGAAGTATTCCTTTTGCATATGTAGCTTCTGCATAAAACTTTAATTCCTCATCAGAAAGCGTTTCACCGAAAAATGAGAGCAAATATGTCATATCCGCACATCTTTCACCTGTTTCCAGAGCCGTTCTTATGTCGAAGCCGTTATACTTGTTCGGATCGTATTCATCGGATATCCAAAGGTCATGCTCTACCTTGTATTTCAGTATTTCATGTGCTTTTTCAAGATATTCCTTTTTGCCTGTGTATTGGTAGGCAAAGCCTACAGTCATGATAGACTCGCATTTGCTTGGGAAACCCATAAAGTCTTTTATGTCAGCACCCAACAAGTTTTCAGCTTTTGCAACGGTTTCGTCTATATATGCTTTGAGTTCTGTGTTTTCTGTGCTTTTCAGTCTGATAATATCTTCATTGGAAAAAAGTATTTTATTAAACATTTCAAGCCCACCTTTAGTCTTCAATCTTTTCTGCAGTATCTACCCAACCTGTTATTCTTATCCAGGTGTCAAGGTAGCTGATTCCGTCTTTTCTTACAATAGAGCCGTTAGCAACAGCATATTTACCGTTATCGTCAACGAGTATCATTGCGTCAGTTGTAATGCCGTCCAATGTTGAAATACAGTTTTTGTGCATTACTTTGCCGTCACTTCTTGTGTTTACATAAACTTTGGTATTACCGCAAGTTATCTTATAGCCGTTTTCAATCTCTTCATATACAGGTTCAATAGAACTGTCAAGAGGAATAACGGATATGAATTTTACATGACCTTCATCGTCTGTATTTCTGTTATAGGACTTGTACATTTCAATATAGTCCTGGGCATCTTTGTTTTTAAGATAACCTATATGTTCTGTTACTGTTGCAGGTGTAAGCATTTTTAAGGGACTGTTTGCTTTTGCATGGAGGAGGAAGTTTACCTCTCCGTTTTCGTAACATTCTACATCATCGTAAATGAAGATGAATTTGTCGAGCCAAAGAAAATGTCTGTGATGTTTGCGGAAATATCGGCTCATGGGACCTGTTCCTTCCGCAACAATGTATCTGAAACCGTCATCATCCATATAATTGAGGAGTTTACCGGGGCAATGTGCGTGATTTTTATAGTTGTCTCGCACGTCTTGACCTTTTCCGTTAAAGAGAAGCACGTTATGAGCTTCTGATTCAACATAGTAGCCTATATATACTTTTCTGGAGTATGCTGTTGTAAGGGAGTCATATATAACTTTTTCACCGTTATGGTAGAGCGTGAAATGTGCTGAGTCCGCATGGGCATGGTTCCATGTGTCGCCGCATTTTACAGCAAGCATTGTACCGTTCTTTTCAAAAGAGTCACGGAATACAGCCCAACCGATCTTATCATAGCATACGGAGAGCTTTTCGGGTTTTTCTTCTTCTTTTTCGTATATTGTATCATACGTGAGTATTTTCATCAAGTTATCATATTTTGCAAGGCTGTTTTTTACATACCAGCGGAGTTTTGGTAAGTTTATACCGTAACGAACCAAATATATTATAACTTCTAATCCTCCATGATCATGTGTGTCACCAAAGTCAACATAATAATCGTCTTTATCGGAGAAATACGTGCAGTTTATAAAGAAGTCTGCATTTGCAGATATTATATCTTCATCATTAAACGGACTTGTTCCGACTAAATTTTTATGTGCTACTGCATATTGAAGGTATTCTCTGAGAGGATAGTTCAGATATCCTATACCCTCATAGAATGCTCCGTTGTCCATGTTCTGAGGTTTGTAGTTAAGTGGGTTACCTTTATATTTGAACCACTGCTCAATACCTCTGTCAGCCATTTTATAAAGTCTTTCGCATTCAGGAATTTCGTCTTTGAGTATAAGAGCTCCCATAGCTCCCGATGAAACGCATACCAACCACCAGTTATGTCCCATAGTGTCTATTGCGTGTTGTTTTTCGGAGGGGAGTACCCAGTCTCTGAAAATAGGATAGATACCTCTGTTATACGTATGATCCAAAAGAAGATTTTTTTCCTCTTCTGTAAGCTTATCTCCGAAAAGTGAATATGCTGTTGCCATTGTCAGACATTCACTTGCAGTTCCGAGGTCTGAGCTTCCGAAATCATGGTTTTCCCATCTTGCGGTGCTTATTTTATCAAGGATCATCTGATGGGCTTTTTCCCAATATTTTTCATCATTTGTATAATAGTAGGCAAAAGCAAGTTCATTGAAATTTGTGGGATTTTCAATGATTTTTGCAGCTAAATCCTTTATTTCTTCATTGCCTGAATTTTTGATCTGTTCTATTTCTTCAAGTGAAAATATTGCATTGTTTAACATTATTATATTCTCCTGTTTTAATTTATTTTAAGAATTACCGGTTCGAGAATATTAGCCGGAATATCGAGAATCAGTCTGTCTGCGTTCTTTCCAAATCCAACTGTTTTAAATCTACCTTCGGAAGTCATTTGTTCTATAGTCTGAACTTCACGGTCGCATATCAATTCAATATTTTCAATAACGTCAAATCCAATATTGAAAATTGAACAGAATAAACTTCCGTCGGGCATATCTGCGGCTTTCAGGTAGACTTCTTCATCTCCTGGGAAGTAGATGGGAAGTTCTCCTGCAAGTTTCATCAGATTTATTATTTGTTGTTTTCTTGAGTAGTTTAAGAAGCTGAATGCTTCAACTATATTGTAATCTGTATTTGGTGTGCCTGAAAAGACTATTGATAAGCCACCGCTTCTGTTTTTGTATACTGTTGTTCCGGGAAATAGCGCTTCTGCCGACTTCCCATCGACTTTATGTATAACCTTAGAATCTGCGTATACAGTATCGTTTAACGGTAAAAGTTCTTTGTAATTTTTTTGTACAGAACAGTTGTTTCCGTTTATGTTAAGATTTTCAAAGCTTGGCTGTTTTCCTGTCCAAATTCGCACATCAACTCCAAGAAACTCTCCGAAGCCTCTGTTGATCAGGCGTTCTGCTGTGTCAGACGCAACAAAAACAGCTTTAGAAAAGGCTTTTTCAATATGGTCATCAGAAAGCCTTTCATCAAGATCTCCTTCAAGACACAATATTCCACCATCATTTGCTGAAAAATAAACAGGTAGTCCAAACCTTTCAAGCACGCATCCAACCCAGCCGTTAAATGAAATTCCGGCCATTTTGTTGAAATCGAAGTGCGGTTTTGAAAATAGGGGGGATCTACAACCTCTCCATTTTAGTGTTGGAACGATTTCAGCAAGTTTTTCATAAAAACCTTCATATTTAGAAAGTATTTTTCTATAGGCTTTACCTGATTCGGGCTCGAACGATCCAAGTCTTGTAATCCACTGTTTTGCACCTTTTACACCTTCAAGAAGTGATCCTGTAAAATGGGTATGCAAAACTGATGCGCCGGAACTGTAACGGTTTTGCGGGCAAGTGTCTGTTTCTGCTAAAATTATATCTACGCTGTTTTCAAGTTTTGCAATTTGTTGTGCAGCATGATTAAAACAGGTTGTTATAAATTTGATTTGTGGATTGCAGTAATTTCCGTTGTTTATCCTTACGATTTTGGGGTTTCCTTTACCTGCAATTATCTCAGAAATTTCCGCGGCACATTCAACTTCGCTTCCGACACAGCAAAAAGAACCCGGAATTGTTGGGTCTATTTCGTCAATTCCTTCTCTCATAATTTTTGCACAGTCTATGAGAGCTTCTCTTTGAGTCTCGATAAATATTTCAGTATATTTTTTACCAAGCTCTGTTTTTTCTCTTACTGCATTGTATAATTCTTCTCTGGTGAAGTTTTTCCCTGTTCTTTTGTTAAATTCTTTTATATGTAAAGAACAACCGCAAGCGCCACCGTTTCTGTGTGACATTAATCTGAAATCATCATCCACCATTATTGTATCGGGATGATATGATGCAATAGTTTTAAAGGCTTCTTTTATGTATGCCCTGAAACCTTCATCGTAAGGACAAACGATTCTTTCCTTTTCTCCTGTTTTGAAGTTTGTAAACTGTTCAAATGGGAACATTTCACTGAGAACCCATCCGTGTCCCATTGTTGCCTGTACCAGGATTCCGTTGGGAATACTCATTGAATCAAGCTTTGTTTTAAATATTTTGTATTGCTCACAAAATGTCTTGGCTTTATTTACCGGAGGATTTCCTTCAGGAACAAGAGTCATTTTAAATAATGGACAAGTTGATACTCCATTTTCATATTGAAGTTTTATATCTTCGCAGATTTCATCAATATGGCTTATATCGAGAGGCATTATTGAGTATAGATGAAGCTTTTTATCAGATATCATAATTTTACCCCATTCTATCTATTATTAGTATGTCATTTTTTATTGTTGCTCTATAATTTATACAAGGCTTGGTAAAGTGAGCAAAAACTCACCTTATCAAGCCATATTTAAGTTTTTATGCCATTGTTTCAAGCATTTTTTCAGTTACTTCATATCTGCAGGGCTTACCCTCTGTATAGAGAGTAAACTCTTCAGCCATAAATTCAGCCATTCTATGCACTTCTGTACCGCTGCTTCCTGCAATGTGAGGTGTAAGGATGCAGTTCGGAAGTTTATAGAACTGATGTCCGCTTATTGGGGGTTCGGGCATTGTTACGTCGAGAATTGCGTATATGTCAGGACGTTCTGTAAGGATCTGAACAAGGTCATCTTCAACAACCTGTGCGCCTCTGCCTGTATTTAAAAAGGTAGAATACATTGGTAATTTTGAAAACAATTCACCGTTTAACATTCCCTTGGTTTGTTCGTTATTTGCCAGATGATTAGATACAATATTACACTCTTCAAAAAGATTTTCAAGCGTAGTC
>JAZSMD010000074.1:0-38321 GCA_045535665.1 Eubacteriales bacterium | reverse complement strand
CCTTTAATTTCGTTAAAAGTAACCAATTTAAATATAAATATCCAAATTAAATATATTGTTCCTGCACAAAGAATTGAGGGAAATAACGCGATTCTTGGCGGTAAAAACATCTCAAAAAGCATTGTAAACAGTTTTACCGACACAAAACAAAAGATTCCCGCAACCAACGGCTTAAGAAACACCGCAATAATATTGGGTTTTCCGCCTATATATTTCTTAATGAAATAGAAATTCATTATTACCATTACAGGATATGCAATATTTGTTGCCAAGGGCGCTCCGTAAATATTGAGTTCGGGAATACTTACCAGAATCCACGTCATAAGAGTTTTGATACAAGCCCCTACGGTAACGGAAACTACAGGTAAATGAGATTTTCCCACAGCCTGAAGAATTGAAGCGGTTATGTTTGAAAGTCCAACACAAACAAGCGCAAAGCATAGGATCTCAAGCAAAGGAGTTGCGGCTTCAACTGAAGCGGCATTTCTCTCTCCCGGGAAGAAAAGAAGCAAAGCTCTGTTGGCAACACCACTAAGTCCGAAAGCACATCCGAAAGCAAGTATGGAAGAATAAGTATAAGCTCTGTTTATAGTCTTCTGAACAAGAGCAGAATCTTTTCTTGCATATGCACCCGATATTGTGGGTATAAGACTCATACTGATACAAACTATCAAAAACGAGGGAAGATTGAACAATGTAAGTACCATATTTCCGTATGAACCCCAAAGCATCTGAGCATCTTCAACGGGCATATAGCTTTTCAGTCTGTTCATAACGGTAAAAGCATCAACTGCACCCATGAGATTTGCGGAAATTGAGCTTATCATAATGGGCAAGGAAATAGTAAGGAACTCTTTAACTAAAGATTTTCCCGGAGTGCCAACATCATTTATAAAATCCGAAACCTTAACTTTATAAGACTTATCTCTGAAAACATATCTGAGAGTCATAAAAAGCATTGCCGCAAAAGTACTGAGCGTTACACCGAATATTGCACCGCCAACAACCTCCTCCAAAGGATAACCCTGATGGAACATATAATAAGCGATACCGTAACCTGCACAAAGCTTGACAGCGGCTTCGACGAGGTTTGATATGGCAGTGGGAGCCATATTGTTATAACCCTGGAAAAAGCCTTTAAACACCGAAACAACGGCAATATTGAATATTGCCGGCATAATTGCCGCAACCGCATAATAAGCCTCTTTACTGTTCATTACTTCCGCAATCTGAGGAGCGAAAATAAAACCTAAAACAGATAAAAGACCACCGAGAGTCACAAAAATAGATGCCGCAATTTTTATGATTTTAGGAATATCCTTATGTTTCCCCAAAGCCAACGACTTGGATATCATTGCCGCAATACCCGTTGGGAGACCAGAAGTTGCAAGGGAAAGAAGAAAAATATAAATACTGTAAGACGATGAATAAAAGCTCATCGCCTGAGTTCCCACAAGATTAGTCAGAGGTATTCTGAATACAGCCCCTATAAGCTTGACAAGGAAACCCGAAAGAGAAAGAAGTAATGCCCCGTAGGCAAAATCCTGACGTCTGCTTTTTGACATTTCTCAGGTCATATCTCCGTTCCGCAATTATTGCAATATTTTGCGTTTTCCGCATTTTTTCCGCCACACTGTGCGCAGATCTTCATGCCGCGAATTTCGGAAAGCTCCTGAGTAAGGAATTCCAAACGCTCTTTATCTATTGCAATGTAATCTGCAATAACTTTCATTTCATCCGCAAACTCAGCGCTGTCCTTTTCAATTGCCTTATATGCAAGCTTACCGAGTCTGATATAATCTTTTCTCAATTCAGCTTTAGCTTCGCTTATTTTAATTGAAAGACGTGTTCTCTCAACAATCTCACAACCCTTCTGAGCTGCTGCATCAACATACTCTCTGCCTTTGTCAATAAACGCCTGTACCTGTTCGTCCATTTTAATATCTACCTTTCTATATTATTATAATTATATTGTGGTTTACTGATGATTATACCACACCCGATTCGATTTGTCAATGAATACCATTATAAAATTAGAATTATATCACAAATTTGGTATATTTCACTTAAGAAAACAGAATTCTCTCCCGTAAAGTCTATGCGAATCTCATAAAAAATGCACATTGTAAAAGATTATCTTGACTTTTAAAATTTTCTATGATATACTAATAAAAACACAAAAAATTTCACCACGATATAAAGGAGATATTACTATGTTTAAAAGAATGCTCTTGGCAGTGCTTGTTTTATTACTTGTAACAAGTTGTGCAGATCAGACACAACTTCTCCCCTTTCTCAAGGAAATAGCAAGCGATATTACGTTTAACGGAAAAACCTTCTATATCATGTCCGATATATCCCCCTCTGATTCCGTACATGAAACCTTCCTTTCCTACGGTGCAACGACTCAGAATTACGATGCGGCAATGAAGCGTTTTGCAGACGTTGAAAAACAATTCGATTGCATTCTTGAATTCACAACTCCGATAGGAAGCCGCGATATGCTCACAGCGGCAACGGCAGGCACTAAGATAGACCTTGTTATCCACCCAATATATTATGGTGGCTTCGGCGATATTATGCAGGGAATCTACACCCCCATTTCGGAAATTCCCGCAATAGATTACATGAACTCCGAAAAATGGGGATCTCCCAATATGCTTGAAATATTCTGTTACCAAAACGATATTTACGGCGTAATTCCCGCCCTTTGGCCCATAAGTAATATAATGTCCTCAGACTTTCTACTCGTTATCAATGAAGAAATGGCTGCAAAAAACAGCATTACAGACCCAAGAGATCTTTTCGAGCAAGGACTTTGGACACACGAGAATTTTTACGAAACGGTAACTCTGTTTTATAACGACGAAGACCCTAACAGAATAATTTACGGGTATGCAGGTTCAGAAAGACATTTTTTGGATATGGCCCTTAAATCCTTCAATGTAGACTTTCTCGGAGAAGGCCTTTCAAACGGTTACAAAAGACCTGAATTCATTGAAGCCTTGGATTGGGCTAAACAGCTGCTCATAGGAGAATACTCTGAAATGGCAAGGTTTAACGGCATGGACTGTATTGACTATTGGGTAGATGAAAGAACAGGTATTGCCACAGTACATATGAATTATCTTGCTTCAATGAGTGGAAGAGACTCTTCCTCGGCAATTATCAATTCCGATAAAGAATACGGAATCGTACCATTCCCTTCACTTGACGGAAAGACGATCCACGCACAGTATGAGCGAGTTATAAACGCAATAATGTTTCCCTCATGGGAAATAACAAATGAAGATATGGGAATTATAGCAAATGCCATATTTGAACCCTTTGAAGGTCTTGACACCATAGAAAAACAAATTGAAGACCTTAATACTAACCTGTTCTTCGATGAAAGAGATTCTCAGCTCATTTTCGACATGATGACACAAGCCAAATATCTTTACCACGATGAGGGTATTAACGATTTCCACACTTCTTTGGTGGGTTCTATGAAAACTAAATCATCTGCACAAATACAGCAGGAAAACGTTTCGGTACTGGATTCAATTATTAAAAAATACATAATTCCCGCAAGAACGTCTATGGAATACATTTTCGGCTCAGAAGAATAATTTTAACGTATTTGTGGGGAAAACTCCTTTTCCAATGAAAAGAGGTTTTCCCCTCTTTTATTTTTTCTTTACGTTTATCAGAATCCCATTACGGCATCTATAGGCAAAGACATAACTAAGCCGTTCGCCTCACTCTTAACACCGCATTTTTCGTTAACAGCTTTCATGAGAGCGACTTTATCTTCTGCATCTGCTATGATAAGCACTATATCAACCTCTTCCTGAGAGTTGAAGCCCCAAAGCCCTGCAACGTTTTCATCACCAACGCCACGGCTGTGGATAACAGTACCGCCTCTTGCACCCGCAGCTCTTGCCGCATCCATAACGTCACTGCTGAAACCTCTTTTAACAATAGAAGCAATAAGTGAATATTTAGAGTCACCCATAATATCATAATCCTTTCTGTCAGGTTTGAGCAAAGGCTCTTGAGTTTGTTTTATCATATTCAAGAGTAATCCGTTTGCCCCTGTAAGCGGCATAGTAAAAGCAATACCGCTGTTTACGGCACTTAACCCCAATTCTGTATGAAGTTTTCTCAATGTATGCTCCGCATAAGGCTTCAACATAACCGAAACAAGCATACATTTATCCGTAATGCCAAAACCGAGCATATCAATTATCTCACTTGAAGCTGTGCCTTCCGCATTAAATCTGTATAAAACAGGAATATTTTTCTTTTTAAATCTTTCAGATGCCTTATCTGCGGATTTAAGATCTGTTATCAACGCAAGTATCTGATATGACATATTTTTAACATTGTTATCCATTGGAACTAACCTCCTCAAGATCTACGATATCATCAACATCCGGGATGTAAATGTCAACAGGCTTCTGAATCTTAGCGGTCTTAAATCTGTAAACAAGACCCATGATCTGAATAGCTATAAGCGGCGTAAGCGCAACCAACGCAATAACACCGAAAGCATCCGTCATAATATTTCCGTCAACAGCCTGACAAACACCTATGCTCAAAGGAAGCAGGAATGTTGAGGTCATAGGACCACTGGCAACACCGCCCGAGTCAAAGGCAATACCGACAAATATTTTCGGTACAAAACGGGACATTATCAACGCGATAATATAACCCGGAATGATTATATACTGAATAGGAATACCCACAAGAATACGGAGCATCGCAAGCCCTATACTGATAGCAACACCGATGGACATACTGCGGTTCATTGCTCTTACAGATATCGCACCGTCGGTGACACTTTCAACCTGATGATTCAAAACCTGAATTGCAGGCTCGGCTTTAACTATGTAATAACCTATGATCATACCGAGAGGGATCAATATCCAATTATAATCAAGAGCAGCAAGCTCCATACCAAGAAATGCACCCACGGGAGCAAAACCCACATTTACCCCACAAAGAAAAAGTACAAGCCCTATATATGTATAAAGGAAACCGAAAAGAATCTTCTTGATCTGTCTTCCGTGATATCTGTGTGTAAATATCTGGAAAATAATGAATACAGCAAGAATAGGAAGAAGAGAAATAAGAACCTCTTCAAAATAAATAGGCAGCCCCTTTGCAAATTCAAGAGCCACATCACGTGTCGTTGTAACGTCAACGATTTCTGCCATGGAATAGGAAGCTTCCGTAGGTTTATAGAAGCAGCCCAAAACCAAAACGGCAAGAATCGGACCGACACTTGAAAGAGCTACAAGACCAAAGCTGTCACTTGCCGCATTTTTATCGCTTCTTACAGAGGCAAGACCAACACCCATTGCCATAATAAAGGGTACTGTCATAGGACCCGTAGTTACACCGCCTGAGTCGAAAGCCACCGCAAGAAAATCCTTAGGCACAAAGAAAGACGCTCCAATAAGAAGCACATACAGAATTATCAATAAAATTGACAAGTCAATTTTAAAAACTATTCTGAGAATTGCAACTGCCAAAAATACACCTACACCGAGAGCCACAGTCCAGATCAAAACCTGATTAGGTACAGAAGGTACCTGTTCCGCAAGGACCTGAAGGTCAGGCTCGGAGATAGTAATTATCGCGCCCATAAGAAAACCGATAAAAGCCATTATGAAAAAGCTTTTTGATTTTGAGATCTGAACACCGATACCCTCACCGAGAGGAGTCATTGACATTTCTGAGCCAAGCTGGAAAAAGCCCATTCCCAAAATAAGCATCACCGCCCCCACAAGGAACATAAAAACAGTTCCAAGCTCAACGGGAACGATAAACACACTTAAGATCAATACTATACCCGTTATGGGAAGTACCGCTGAAAGAGATTCCAACGTTTTTTCTTTAAGTATAGGATTCAAAAAATCACCATCTTCCCCTTCCCTGCCGCCCCTCAGAGCATCTTCGGGAAAGCAGAGTTAATAATTATTTCTACATATTAATATATTATATAATATTTTATACAAATGGTCAATAGTTATTCTCCAAACTTTAAGCGACATTCTTGTATAAACTCAGACTTGCTGTTTTTTTGAAATATTGGTCTTATTTCGTAGAAATATTAAAAATTTATAATAAATGTTGAGCGTTAACTAAAAAATTTCTTGATATAAAGAACCCGAAATGACACCTTCAACGAATATTGGACAGTCGCTCCAGTTGGGTTCGTTATAATTATCATATTCCCCCATTTTTAGCTATCCTCTTGGTTCGTAGATTTTATTCAAAAACCAATTAACTATTTAATAGAATCTTTTCATAATTTTTTATATTCAACTTCTTGATTTATTCCTAGTGCCTCCGTTAAGTGCTTTATAACCGCGGTTGCAAAGGCTTTTATTCCTATATCTGTTATATAATGAGTCGGGTCAGAGTGAGCCTCTTCGGGGAGTTCTTTTGAAACAGCGTAAAGGTCATTTACTTCGAAACCATACTTTTTGACTATTTCTACTGCGGCTTTATTATAAAGCTCTATATCCTCGTTATACCGTATGCAATCTTTGTGCATTTTCTCTGTTTGAACACTTGTAGTAGTAGCGAAAATTACTTTAGCCTTTGGGTAAGCTTTCAAGATTCTTTTGCAAGTTCTTTCAATATAATATTTATATATCTCTATGGGTGTTTGCGGTTCTTCTTCAAGATTTCGCATAACATCCCAAAGACCTGCATTCCAATGGATAACGTCCACCTCACCGGGAACTAAGTTTTTGAACTCATGAACAAATCTGAAAAGGTGTGAAGCATAGAGGTTTCCGTCTTTCGGGGAATAAACATCAATAATTCCTTGGAGAGAGTTCTTAACAGCCTCTTCATAACCCATTCTGATAGAATCACCCAACAGTAAAGCGTTTTTCATAATATAAATCTCCATTCAATTTTCATTTTCAGCACAATAATCACATTGTTTTCATGCGTACATTATACAATAAAGAGTATTTTTTGTCAAGAGTTAAAAGCAAACATATAACGGATTCAAAAATACAAGAAGGCTTCACAACTCCTATTTATCTGTAATCGACTTCGTTTATAGTGTATGTAATAAATCTTTGGCAGAAATATTTTTTCTTACATAAAAAAATAATTGACAATTCGAAAAAAATATGCTACAATAGAGGTGTTAAAGATACGTTTGTTCCTCTGTATATAAATTATCTTAACAGGAAACCTCTGTTCGGATATTTCTATGCAAGATAGTTTAATGTACACGGTTGACGTTTGATATCTTATGTTGACCAATTCCCAATTAAATCTTATAAAAAGGAGTTTGAACAATGAAACTGTTAAAAAAAGAAATTTTTATTGAAGAGTGTCCCATATTGTACGATCGCCCATTCACCCCCGAATCTTTTGCCGAGGATTTCCAAGTGCGTAGCGGTAAATGGTATGTAGAAGATGGTTGGCTTATTGGTGAAAATCCCGATAATTCCCCCGGTATGGCTATCTCTCGTGCTTCCTATAACGATAATGTAATACTTGATTTTACAGCATCCACTATTCTTCCTTGCACTCATGATATAAATGTTATGTGGAACGGTAGTTGGGTAGAAGAAAATAACACTCGTGGCGTGGCTTACGTTGCAGGTCTTCAAGGTTGGTGGAACGGCAAGGTAGGCTTTGAGCGTTCACCTGAGTACGTTCTTAATGCTGCCACACAGCTTTTCGAGTTTGTACCCGGTAAGGAATATCACATGCAATGCGGTAGCATTGACGGTCATGTATTTATTGTTGTTGACGGTAAGCTTGTATTGGAAATTATAGACCCCGACCCAATTGACTACACCAAGCACGGACTTATAGGTTTTGAGGCATACTGCTCTAAGATTCGTTTCCGTGACCTGAAAGTCCGCAAAGCAGTTTGGACACCTATCCAAGAATCTTACAAACCTGAGTTTTAATTACTAAATATAGCTGAAAATATACAATCATTATAGGGACTGGCTTAATGAGTCAGTCCCTTTTGGTATAAAAAAGCAAATAATAAATTAGACGGGTTTAAATAACTTAAGAAGAAGGTTGCAAAAACATAGAATAAAACTCAAAGCAATATTTGTTCGATATACTGCTTTGAGTTTAATATTTTCATTCAATTCTTCCGCGAAGCTTATTCATTCCCTCAGCTAAAGAGAAATTAATATTGAAAACACTGGATGTTCCTGCTACAAAGATATTCGCACCTGCTTCTTTCATCAACTTTGCATTCTCAAAGCTAACATTACCATCAACTTCAATTTCAACATGTGTGTAACCTTTTTCATCAAGTAATGTCCTGAGCCTCTTTATTTTATCAAGCGAAGACTTTACAAGCTTCTGACCACTGAATCCGGGATTGACTGACATAATAAGTATACCGTCAACGTAATCAAAAACCTCTTCCACCGAGGATATAGGAGTAGCAGGATTTAGTGCTACCATTGGTTTTGCACCCTTTTCACGAATAAGAGATAAGGCACGATGCAAATGTTTGGTACTTTCTACATGAACCGAAACGTAGTCCCCCTCTCCGAAACAAAACCAATCCAATTTCTTTTCAGGATCATCCACCATCATATGTATATCAAGAGGTATTGAAGTGTTTTTCTTTAAAACTTTAATAACAGAAGATGGGCGTCTGACAGACTCCTCATTAGAAGAATCAGAATTGCGAAAAATAATGATAAAGCGAGCAAAAAAACAGCATTTCTCTGCTCTTCTGAAAAGATAGGCAAAGAATATATGTATAACCTTTGCCATGTTTCACAGATTGATGTAACGGTAGGGTGATAGGAACTATCACCCTAAGCACAGCAAAGCTACCTCAATAACATATAAAAAGATATACTGTATTTTCAGAAAAATTTCTATCGACATTTGGTTATCAAGAGCTTTATATCAACATACAAAATTTACTGTAAGAGATTATTGACTTTCTCGGTTTTATGTGATATAATGATTTAAATAGCTATATATATTCAATCAAATGCGAATTTATATCTCAAACAATAAAATAAAACAGCAAATTAAGGAAGGAACGGCTTAAAATGGAAAACACAAAGAAAAAAGTAAGACATATGATATGTAACGCTCATATTGACCCTATTTGGCAATGGGATTGGCCCGAAGGTGTTAGTGCAACATTGTCAACATTCTATTCTGCTGTAAAGCTTTGCGATGAATTCGATTATATCTTCTGTCATAACGAAGTTACTGTTTATAAATACGTAGAAGAATATGCTCCCGATCTTTTTGCAAAAATACAGGAACTCGTTAAATTAGGTAAATGGCATATTATGGGCGGATGGTATCTGCAGCCTGACTGTAACATGCCGTCAGGTGAAAGCTTTGTCCGTCAGATTCGCGAAGGTCAGCTGTATTTTAAAGAAAAATTCGGTGTTGTTCCTACCACGTCTATGAACTTTGACCCCTTCGGTCATACGGTAGGTCTTGTTCAAATAATGAAAAAATGTGGTCAGGACAGTTATATATTTATGCGCCCGAATTCAGGAGAGCTTAATCTTCCTGATGAACAGTTTATCTGGAGAGGTCTTGATGGAAGTGAAATAAAAGCCGCAAGATCTATCGGCGGTTACAATACACCTTTAGGCGGTAGTGTTCCTGTAATTCGTGAACGTGCTGAACAACAGGATTATCCCGTAGGTGTTGTTCTTTGGGGTGTTGGTAACCACGGTGGCGGTCCTTCCAAAAAGGATCTGACCGATATTAAGAATGAGCTTTTACCGGATGTTCATATGGAATATATACATTCAACACCTGAAAAATTCTTTGCGGCAATAGCTCCTAAAAAGGTATTTGATCAATCTCTTCGTACGTCAATGCCGGGTTGTTACACCTCAATGTTCCGTGTAAAGAAATTGCATGCAGAACTTGAGTCCGAAATATACATGGCTGAAAAGATCGCATCTGCGGCATATATGAGCGGTGCTTTGAAACAATACCCCGAAACTGAATTGCAAACCGCAACCATAGATCTGTTGAACGCCGAATTTCACGACGTTCTCCCTGGCAGCTCAGTACAATGCGCTGAAGACGCAGGTCTCAGATTTTTGAATCACGGTATGCTTGAAGCTGAACGCGTTAAGATCAAGTCTTATTTTGCACTTTCCGCTGCTCAGAATCCTGCCGCTGACGGAGAGTATCCCGTAGTAGTATTTAACCCTCACCCATATGAGTTTATTGAAAACGTTGAATGTGAGTTTATGCTTGCAGATCAGAACTGGCGTGATGACGTAGTTTCCAAAATCAGAGTTGTAGATGAAGAAGGAAACAGTATCCCATATCAGGTAATAAAAGAAGAAAGCAATCTTAATCTTGACTGGCGTAAGCGCATTATTTTTGAAGCAAAACTTAAACCTATGAAACTTACACGCTTTAGTGTTTACGTTGAATTTGTAAGTGGCTCAAAGCCTGAAAAAACGACCTCCTTAGTATTTGATAACGGCAGAAAATATGTAAGTATAGACGAAAAAACAGGTATTCTTAACTCATATAAAATAGACGGGGTTGAGTATATAGGCAAAGATTTCGGTTTATGCAGCTTTGATGACAATGCTGATCCTTGGGGAATGTCTGCAAGTCAGCAGATCAGAATGGGAACAAAAGAAAAGAAATTCAAACTTTCTTCTAAGCCTGCCGGAGTATTTGAAGGAATGAAGAGTATTCAGATAATTGAAGACGGTGATATATACCTTGGTATAGAAGCCTTCTTCGAATGTGACGATTCCCGTGCAAGAATCCTTTATAAGATATATAAAAATAATGATGACGTAGATATGGACGTTACTCTGTTCTTAGGTGACATAAATAAGATAATCAAGCTTAAGATGCCTGTTTCGGTAGACGGAACTCTGATTGGTCAAACTGCATTCGGAACGGAAAATTTATTTATGGATGCAAGAGAAAATGTCGCACACCGTTTTGTTGCCATAGATTCAGGAGATAAATGCTTGGCACTCATGAACCGTGGCGTTTACGGTAGCCACTATGAAAATAATTGTCTGTACCTGTCTTTAGTACGCGGTGCAACTTATTGTGCTCATCCTATCGGAGAAAGAGAGCTTCTGCCCAAAGACAGATTTACAAAGAAAATGGATCAGGGTGAAAACCGTTATTCTTTCAGACTTACTGTTTCCGATAGAGCTCATCTTGAACGCAGAACTGCCGAATTTGTTGAGAAACCTTATGCACTTAATATTTTCCCCATCCCCAATAAGCAGCAAAACAATTCAATCTGTGACATTGAAATCGGCGGCGATATTATATCTATGCCTGCATTAAAGAAAGCTTATGGTAAAGATGCGATGATCTTCAGACTTCTGAACAATACTTCTGAACCTGTAGATTCTTATATAAAACTGAACGGACAAACTTTACCGTTGAGCTTTGGTAAATACGAGGTTAAAACAATCGTATATGAAAACAAAACCCTTACGGAATCCTATGAATTGTTAATTTAAATTATATATTAAATGTTTATATTACGACAAAATAAAAAGACAGGTTTAAACCTGTCTTTTTGTTTTGGTCGGATGTGACTTACGTTGCAATCAACATCCTTTGAACTTGAGACCTCTTGGTCCCGAAGAGTTTCACACTTGATTTTTAAGTAGTTTTTGAGACTTTTCGGTGCTTTCAAGTCCTAAACCGATACTTTCCGATGCTCCTGTTCGCACTGTTTCCACACAGTCCAAGTCTGTAGATGGGATTTTTTTATAGGTTTACATTAGACTGTTTGCTTTATTCTTCTTTTCCTACTGATCAGGTGTGCTAAGTATGAAATTTTATATTATTTTCTGCCCGTAATAGGCATTTTTTCCGTGCTTACGGAAATAGTGTTTATCAAGAAGATGTTGCTTTATTTTAGGCGCATCTTTGTTCAACTGTTCGGTAAGAAGTGCCATTTTTGCGATCTCTTCAAGTGTTACAGAATTCTCCACAGCCTTTTCGGGAGTCTTACCCCAAGTAAATACTCCGTGATTCTTAACGAGGATGGCTGGAACAGCCTCGGAATCGGTGACGCTCTCTGCGATAACCTTTCCTGTATTCCATTCATAAGCTTCGTCTATTTCCTCATCGGTCAGTTCTCGAGCGCATGGCACGTTTCCGTAGAACGCATCAGCGTGTGTTGTACCGTAGGCGAGTATCTCACGTCCGCTTTGAGCAAATGCTGTGGCGTATGTCGAATGAGTATGTACTATACCACCGAGCGTGGGATATTGCTTATAAAGATAAAGATGCGTCGGCAAGTCACTTGAGGGTCTGAAAGCGCCCTCAACTGCATTTCCTTCAAGGTCGACTACAACCATATCCTCCGCCTTCATAGTATCGTAGGGTACCCCACTGGGCTTTATAACTACAAGCCCTGTTTCCGCGTCCTTTGCGGACACATTGCCCCAAGTAAGCACCACAAGTCCGTGCTTAACAAGAGCAAGGTTCTGTTCAAATACTCGTTTTTTCAGTTCTTCAAGCATTATAATACCTCCGAAGCAAGCCTTTCTACCGAAAGGGCTTTTTTATATTTGGACATAAAGGCGTTGAATGACTTTATGTCTGCTTCGCTTGCGGATAGCGTGGTCTTCTCGGCGTTCTTGAAAACACTTTCAAGGAAGTTCTCAAGACTTTGCTCACCGAGATAAGTAAACAATGCAAGTACAGCAATTCCCCAAGCTCCGCCCTCACCCGCGTTCTGCATAACGGTCACGGGTGCGCCTACAGCCGCAGACATTGCGCTCTGTCCTACCACGGGAGCTTTGAAAAATCCGCCGTGTCCGTACACGCTGTCTATCTGCACATTCTCTTTTTTCAGTATCTCACAGCCCATAGCAAGTGAGCCAAGGGCGGAATAAACGTGCATTTTCATAAAGTTGGCAAGAGTAAGTTTTCCGTCGGGAGTTCTCGCTATCATAGGGATACCACTCGATACCCCTGCGATGGGTTCACCCGAAAGGAAGTTATACCCCACAAGTCCGCCGCAGTCCTCGGTTGCTTCAAGAGAGCTTGCGTACAGAGCATCAAAGAGCTTTCCACGGCTTATATTGCCGCCGCCAAGGGCAATTACTTCCTCAAAGAGATTAGTCCAAGCCGTCATTTCCGAGGTGAAGTTATTGACGTGCACCATAGCTACGGGCGCGCCGTGGGGCGTTGTCACCATATCTATTTCCTTGTAGTATCCGTCAAGCTCACGCTCAAGCACAGCCATAAGGAATGCAGACGTTCCAGCGGAGACGTTTGCGGTTTTTGGTGTTACGCTGTTGGTTGCTACCATTCCCGTTCCCGCATCACCCTCGGGCGGACAAAGAATACAGCCCGCCTCAAGCTTACCCGTAGGATCGAGCCACTTTGCGCCCTCATCGGTGAGCGCTCCCGCATCCTCACCTGCAACGAATGTCTTTGGTAGAACATACTCAAAGGGCGTGTCTATTCCCTTCTGCTTTAAAAGACTATTGAATTTACAAAGCATGTCCTTGTCGTAATCACAGCCGCTTATGGGGAACATTCCAGAAGCATCGCCTATGCCAAGTACCTTTTTGCCTGTCAGCTTATAATGAACGTATCCCGCAAGGGTGGTAAGAAAGGCTACGTTATTTACGTGTTCCTCGCCGTTAAGTATCGCCTGATAGTAGTGTGCTACACTCCAACGCATAGGAATGTTAAACTTAAACAGCTCCGTCAGCTCGTCTGCCGCACTCTCGGTATTTGTATTTCTCCACGTTCTGAAAGGTACAAGGAGATCATCATTCTTATCAAATGCGAGATATCCGTGCATCATAGCCGAGACACCTATGGCATCTATTTCGGTCAGTTCATCACCGTATTTGGCTTTATAATCTGCCGCCAAAGCCTCATAGCTTGTCTGCAAGCCAAACTCAACGTTCTCAAGAGAATAGGACCACAGCCCGTCAACAAGGGTGTTTTCCCATTCAAATGAACCTTGCGCGATAACCGTCGTATTCTCATCAATCAGCACCGATTTGATTCTCGTTGAGCCCAGCTCAATACCTAATATTTTTTTCATAAAGGAACTCCTATCAGCTCTCACCATTTTTTTGTTTTGACATCAGGACATTTTTGATTTGCGAAAGCAGCTCTCAATTCAACGTAGCACCCACATTTCAAGCAAGTGCCTGAAACAAGATTTTCACATTGCTTACATAAAGCCAATCTTTTCTCATAAACAGATTTCTCCGTTTTATTACGCACGGGAATTTTTTCTATATGCTCCTGTACCACGGCAAATACGTCCTCTTTGGCGCTTTGGAGAAGCAAGCACCTTTTGCATTCTTCCATATCAGTGAATGACATATTTTACAACGCTGCAAGGCGGAATCACCGTCTTGAATCCGTCTTCGAGTTTTTCAACATCAGAAAATGCACAAGTATCGACTTCATTTTTTCTTTCAAACGTATTATGTGCATTGAATGATCCCGTGAGGATCTCGGCACTGACATCTTTCAGTTTGAAATCAGCAATTTGACAGTGTATCTCGGCAACAGTATCCACTGAGGTATTCACAATGGTGGAAACAATCGTTCCATCTTCTCTCATGGATGCGCTTTCAATCAATTGCGGCGCAATACCGCCCTCTGAACTCTTATTGTTAGTAATAAAAGATCCCAGCAACGTATTCTCTTGGTGATCGCTGTACATTTTGAAAACGTGATAGGTCGGTGTCAAAAGCATTTCTTCTCCATCGGTCAGCACCATGGCTTGAAGAACGTTCACCATCTGTGCGATATTCGCCATTTTCACACGATCACAATGTTTGTTGAAAACATTCAATGTAAGCCCCGCTACAATCGCATCACACATGGTGTTCTGCTGGTAAAGGAATCCCGGATTTGTTCCAGGTTCCACATCATACCAGGTTCCCCATTCGTCAACGATCAGTCCAACCCTCTTGGCGGGATCGTAACGATCCATAATTCCGCAATTTGTTGCCACAAGCTCCTTGATTTTGTATGCAGCTTCTATAATTTCACGATAATTGTCAGAAGAAATTTCGGTTGCAGTAAACCGATTTCTGAAACCTGTGTAATAGTGAAGCGAAAGACCATTCATTTGACGGCGTGCCTGTTTCATAAGGACTTCTGTCCAATTATAATCGAAAGCATTTGCGCCGCAAGCAATCTTTTCAATTAAGTTCTCTCTGCTATAATTTCTGACGTAAGTAGCATAGCGTCTATACTCATCCGCATAATGCTCCGCGGTCATATTTCCGCCGCAGCCCCAGTTTTCATTACCGACGCCAAAGAATTTGACTTTCCACGGTTGTTCTCTGCCGTTAGCTTTTCTCAATTCTGCCATGGGAGAAACACCGTCAAACGTCATGTATTCCACCCATTCGCTCATTTCCTGAACGGTTCCCGAACCTAAGTTGCCGTTGACGTATGCGTCACAATTTAACTGTTCACAAAGCTCAAAGAACTCGTGCGTGCCAAAAGAATTATCCTCAACTACGCCGCCCCAGTGGGTGTTGATCATTTTCTTACGAGTTTCTTTTGGACCGATACCGTCCTTCCAATGGTACTCATCAGCAAAGCATCCGCCGGGCCAACGAAGAACAGGGATCTTAATATCCTTCAGCGCATTCACAACGTCGCACCTCATGCCGTTTACGTTCGGGATCGACGAATCCTCGCCAACGTAAAGACCTTCGTAAATACATCTTCCCAGATGCTCGCTGAAATGTCCGTAGATATTTTTATTGATGGTTGCAATTTTTTGATTCGGATTAATTAAATACTTTTCCATAATTAAAATTCTCCTTTATCATTTCAATTTCCAAACAAGGTCGGCAATCATGAGTTTTTCTTCCAATGATTCAACCGTAGTGTCCTTGGTAATATGCACGAACTCGATCTCCATCATGTTGGCAAAATCCTTCATCTGTTCGGAGGTCACGTCGTAAGAAAGCACCGTGTGATGCGCGCCGCCTGCCGTGATCCAGCACTCCACGCCTGTCAAAAGATCGGGGGCCGGCTTCCACATCACTCTTGCAACAGGAAGATTTGGCATTTTCATGATGGGCTTGACACATTCGATATCCTGACAGATCAGACGAAGTCTACCGCCCATATCCACAAGACTGACTACAATAGCGCGTCCCGCTTTTCCTTCAAATACGAGTCTTGCAGGATCCTTTTCGTTCATTCCAATTCCGAGGTTATGGGTCTCAATTCTCGGCTTATCTGCCGCAAGACTGGGACATACCTCCAGCATATGGGCACCAAGACTATATTCGTTTCCATCTTCTAAATGGTACGTATAATCTTCCATGAAAGCAGAAGCGCCGTTTCCATCCTCGCCCATAGCTTTCATGATGGCGGTCATTGCAGAAACTTTCCAGTCGCCCTCACCGCCGTAGCCATAACCCTTGGACATCAGATGCTGGGAAGCAAGACCGGGAAGCTGCTCCATACCGTAAAGATCTTGGAAGGTATTGGAGAACGCCATACAGCCCTCACGTTTGAGCATGTTCTCCATGGCAATTTCCTCCCTTGCCTGATAGCGGATCGCTTCTATATTGTCGGTTGCAATCTCATATTTGGACTGATATTCTGCCATAAGAACATCAATTTCGTCCTCTGTGACAGCGTTCATTTCTTTCACAAGATCACCAACTGCCCAAGTGTTGACCTGCCAACCGAGCTTTGCCTGAACCTCTACTTTATCCCCCTCGGTAACAGCCACTTCACGCATATTGTCGCCAAATCGCATTACCTTAAGTTCCTTTGAAACGGCAACACCCACAGCCGACTTCATCCAAGAGCCGAGCTTCCCGATAACGCGCTCGTCCTTCCAATATCCCGCAATGACCTTGCGAGGAATACGAAGTCTTGCGGCAATAAAGCCGTGCTCTCTGTCTCCGTGTGCCGCCTGATTTAGATTCATAAAGTCCATATCTATCTCATCGTTCGGTATCTCACGGTTGTACTGTGTGGCAAGATGGCAATATGGCTTCTGCAAGGAAGAGAGTCCGTTTATCCACATCTTTGAGGGAGAGAAGGTATGGCACCAAGTGATGATACCCGTACATTCCTTATCATAATTTGCCTCTCGGACAACAGAGGATATTTCTCCGTTGCTCTTTGCCGTTCCTTTATAAACAAGCTCATAGGGGAGCTTGCCGCTTGCGTTAAGATACGCAACCATTTCGGCGGCTCTTTCGTCCACCGTTCTCAATACGTTGTCACCATACAGAGTCTGACTGCCGACCAATAACCAAAAAGTTCTTTTCATAATTATTACCATCCTGAAATTTATTTTTTTAAGAATAGCACTATAGTATTATTATATCAAATTAAATATCAACTTACAAGAAATCTGATGTTTTATTATGGACATTTATTAATGTGAACCTCTAAAAATCCCCAAACTATTGCAATAAACAGCAAAATATGATATAATATAGGCAATAGGTAACGGAGAAAGGGGTAATGCCGTATAAAACCCATACACGAAAAAAGTGATATGAAGGATTCTGCCCACGTAAGCTGTATAAAGTATCGAAATCTGCAAAATTTATCTCATTATCATAGTGATTATGAGCTTGTTTGTATAAATAAAGGGAATGCCAACATCACTATCAATGAGAATATTTTTAATCTGAGCGAGAATCAATCTGCCTTCATTTGCAGTAACGACATGCATTGTATAATCTCAAATGAGAATACAGTCATAACGGTGCTCAAGATAGAAAGCAAATTTTTTGAAAATATCTTTACGTCCAAAACACTGCAAGATCCGATAATAAACGACAGCTCGTATATAGAGGGTGTATTGGACACTATCAGAACCGAGCTAAATGCTGTTGCCGATAACAACACCGCTATGGCAGACTGTATAGCCACACAGCTTTTGATAACTCTGTTCAGAAATGGAAAAATAACAGAGAGAGACGGACAATTATCCAACAGCTCAAATTCGCACGTGCTGTACGACGATATATGCAAAAAAATATCGAATGAATATAATACCATAACATTCAAGACTGCGGCGGAGTATATGCATTTCAGTGAGCCATATTTTTCAAAGGTCTTTCACAATATTTTCGGTATGACCTTTACGCAATATCTGAATACGGTAAGAATAGCGGTAGCTATTGAAAAACTCAAAGAAAATGAGATAAGTATAACCGAAATAGCTTCAAGCTGTGGATTCAACACAATCAGAAATTTCAATAGAGTATTTAAAAAATTCACAGGCTATTCACCTAATACTCTTCCGTCAAATTACGTTTTTATGTACAGTCTTCAAAACGGATGTGAGCTCGATCCCACGCTTAACTGCACGAAGATTTTAGAAAATTAAGTCATAGTCAAAAAGTTTCAAGAAATATCTCTATTCCTTGAAACTTCTTAAACGCTTAGAAGAACGGCACGGTAAGATTGCAACGGCACACACAAGTGAAGAATTTACCTACACCACAAACAACGACGGTACGCATACCAAAAAGCACGCTTGACTTGCGACTACCCTTTGCTCAACGGTCGCAATGTTCCCATTCGGGCTCATGGCTTCGCTGCACCCTCGCAGGGGCGCTTCATGCTCGCCCTGTCCCTCACCATTGCTTCAGGACTTCAAGAGGTCGCACGGAAACAGTTTTTTCAGACAAAGCAAAAAAACAGGCTTTTGCCTGTTTTTCTTGTTTTGGTCGGAGTGACAAGATTTGAACTTGCGACCTCTTGGTCCCGAACCAAGCGCGCTACCATCTGCGCTACACCCCGATAATATTAAGTTTTTTATTCTTTACGCAGATGTCCGCTGCGCTCCCGGTTGCGGTGCCCCGAAAAATACTGTTATTGCAATGCACTTTAAAAACTTTATATATTATATCATCTTTTTACTGAATTGTCAAGTGTTTTCAAGTCAAAAAAATGAATTCAAGAAAAAAACATTTTTTTCAATTTAAAACATTAAATGTATTTACAAATCGAAATAAATATGCTATAATAATTGCAAACAATTACTATATATTCAATTTTTTAATTTTTTACCTACGAGGTGCGTAAAATGCTAACACTTAATAAAACTCCGGGAAAAGACTTTATTATTCTGAATCTTACCGACCCTCAGCTTGGTACCGGCGAATGGGCGGAAGACCACAACGCACAAAAAATATTGAAATATACTGCTGAAGAGCTTATCAAGAGGGTAAAACCCGACCTTATTACTGTCAGCGGTGATATTTCATGGGGTGCCGGAGAATTTGAGGCATACAAAAATTTTGCAGACCTTATGGAATCCTACGGTATTCCCTGGGCTCCTGTATGGGGTAATCACGATAACGAAGACGGGGCAAACATTATTGAAGAAATAGCAGATCTCTATCTGACTTATCCAACATGTCTTTATGAAAAGGGTGATCCCTCACTTGGCAACGGAAACTATATAATCGCAATCAAAGAAGGCGAAAAGATCGTTGAAGCCGTATTTATGATGGACACACACGCAAACAACGATATCGTTCTTCTTGACAGAAACTGCGTTCCTCAGAAATTCGGCTCTTATGCATCCCTGACACCTGCTCAGCTCGAATGGTATAAGGCTCAGATAGCGGAACTGAAAGAAATGGGTTGCACAGATTCTTCCCTTATCATCCATATTCCCCTCTACGGCTACAGAGAAGCTTTCTACGAAGCTACAGAAGAAGAATTCAGAGAACCAAGAAAAGTATCCCTTAAAGACAGTTACAACGGCATAGGCTGGAAGGACGCCTATAAAGAGACCTGCTTCGGTGTAAACCGCGAAGGCATTGCAAGCTCCAACTACAACGACGGAGTTCTTCCCGTACTCATTGAGTGTGACCACACAAAACACGTTATTGCAGGTCATGAGCATATAAACAATTTCAGTATTCCCTACAAAGGTATCCGCCTTACCTACGGCACAAAGATAGGTCCCGGTTGTTATTGGGATTCTGACCTTAACGGCGGCACTGTTATGACCGTTACAGAAAAGGGAGTGAAAGAGCTTCACCACGAATACGTTGATGTGAAACATATGCTCGTTTGACATATAAAAATAAGGAGAAAAGACTATGGATATAATAGCTCAAAGGAAACCCGGTATCTGGATTCCTTACATAATACTAACTGCAGTAGGCATATGGCTTTTGATGTTCGGAAAACGGCAATATGACTGGTTAATAGCTATTTTACTGTTAATATTAAGTATAATTATCCTCTTCCTCTATTTTAAAACACCCAAAGAAATAATCAAGTCAGACTGCAACGGCAACTTATACTTAAATGACGGTACTGTAATAAAACCTACGGATATAACGGAAGTTTTCAGCAGACGAGCTTCATCAAGAGGCTGGAAATACAAATGGGGCTCTGTTACTATTGTAACAAATTCAAAAACCTACTCCTTCAGATATGTGGCTGATTGCGAAGATGTTGCAAATAAAATAAAGGATCTAGAATACATACACAGAGCTATGGACAGTGACATTACATTTGAGGATATATTGGACATATAATAATTATAACGTTACGATATCAAAGCTCAAGGATCATAAATAATATAAAACGGTTCCATAATAAATGTTGAGTGTTACCCAACATTTATTATGGAACCGAAATTTTCAACTCAAACTATTGGCAAAGAGCCTAAAAAACAAAATTTGCATAAATAGCCTATCGCAATGCAAAATTAAGCCGATTCCGGCCTCTGTCATAGAAATGATGAGACTCATTTAAGCTGTTTTTCAACCTTAAATAAGTCTCATGCTGATTATTATTCTCTTGTGATTTAAAAATACCGCTTATCTGTTTTTGTCTGTTAATTCAGTTATGTGTTTCCCGAAAAAGTGCTTACTAAAACCTTTTATGGGAATAATTTCATTATCGTCTATCTTTTTGGGTTTAATATTGTAAAAATCAAATATTGGAATTAAAATTATAGCAGCAAGACCAGCATTAAAGCCTCCGTTATACAGTACAAAGCCTCCGTGCATCGCAGCCGTTGAAGTACAGATAATAGCACTTACAAGTCCTGAAATCATGCCGTATTTGAATCCGTAGCATCCTGCTATTGGGCAAAGCCCCGTTGCAAATGCAAGACCGTTGATATATGATTGTGTTGAAAGAGTCCAGGGAATTTCAGAACCTGCAACCAAACACACCCCACAAACCACGGCAAAAAGCGTGGTATACCCAAGCACAATGGGGGCTACATTTTTTGGATGCTGACCATCTGCAGAGAAAGTAAGTGCAGCAAATGTAACGCCAACCGTAGGTCCCGTAAAACTAACGCCCTCGGGCAAAAACGGAAAAATCGTAGGAAGGAAAAATACAATATTAAGATATGCGAGAATACAGAAGCCGTAAACACCAAAATTGATAAGACAAAGGGGCATACCGAATTTATCCGCAAAATCCAGGCCATATCCACAACAGGAAGTCAATTTTCGGTAATTACGAAAACTTCTGCCATTCAAGAAATAGCCCAATAGTAAAACAAAAAGGAAAAGAATCTCGAAGAAAATATTCATAAACACATAATTGGTTCTTTCTAAAGATTCATATCCCGTCATGTTTACAACACCTGTATTATGGGGCGCAATCCCAAATGTCTTATATAAAAAGCAATAGACGAAAATACCGAGCATGCCTATAGCAAGTCCCGCCTTATACATATTATAGCCTCGGTGCATTGCCGTAGTTCCGGGAAGCAATGCAGGAACGAGGAATCCGGAAAGAATACCAAACAATATAGACAGAATTATACCTAAAACACTGAATTCGCCTATTTTCAGAGAGCTTCCCGGTGGATAGAAAAACAAAAAGTCACTTATAAAGGGAGCGAGAGCTGTTGAAAACATTGCAATATGCAGATTTTCGCGAATCAATATCTTTTTTATCTTGCAATACACAAGCACACCGATAAATGGTGGCCACATATTGATAAAATTCAATCCGTAAAAACAATGGGCGATAACCAAAATATATGCCGCAAAGGTTGTACTGTTGGCACGAGCTCGGCTTACAGAAACAATGAGTGTGCAAGCAAAGCCGCAAATAGCTGCATTAAAAAGAGTGCAGGCAAGACCACCTATAGCAAAATAGTCTGTTACAAGCTTAGAAGGTCCCGTAAATATCTCCCAAAGATTGCGCCAAAAAAGTGTCCCTTTCACACCGGTAACGATCGTTGCTATAGGAGTAGCAACAAAAAATGAAAGATTTAAAAGATTGATAAAATACTTAAACACTATGCTGTTTTCTTGTAGTCGTTTCTCCATCAACAAACGCTGTTCATCTGCATGATTCATGTTAAGTTCCTTTCGTTTATATTTCCAAAATAGTTCAACTTATATAATTGTTACGATAAAAAAACACAGAAAAAATGCCGATCATGTCGGCATTAAATTTTTTATGTCGTGCGGTAATAATTGTAGCACAATTCTTGTTAAATGTCAAATGTTTTTTGTTAAGATATTCAAACCATAATGGAACAATTTTGGAAACATCCGATTAAAAGCCTCTGTTTTTCAAGTCCGCAACAAGCTCAGTATAAAACTCTCTTACATCAAAGCCTTCGATATTTTCCCTGTTAAGATCTATCATATCCCCATGTGAAATACCTCTCTTCCCTGTCGGCGTAAGAAGAGTGAATTTCTCTCCCCAATCAAAAGATTCTGTGCTTACAAGACCGTCATTTGGTCCGTCAAAATACTTGACAAGATGATAGGAGAAATTCAACGGAAACTTTCCGCTTCCTGCATTTTTAAGTACAGACCCAACACTCTGGCAATAAACATTTGTGGGATAAGGCAACAAATCATTCAACTCTTTACATGAAGAGGCAGTCAGGTCTGAAACAGCCGCAATAAAATCGGATTCAGTTTCGCCAAATTTGCGAAGAGTATTATTGTAAACAGCAGCAACACTTTCCTTTATCTCAGAGGATATCTTTCCAAGAAGATAATCTGCAAAAACACATCCGTCATGGGGAGTATTTACAGTTGTAAGGGATGCCACATAAGGCTCAACCCCACATTTTGTAATAGCATAACGGCAGTCAAGTCCGCCTTTTGAATGAGCTATTATATTTACCTTTTCACAGCCTGTTTTTTCAACTATACTTCTTATTTTCTCGGCCAATTCCTCACCGCAAACAGCCACAGAAGCGGCAGAACTGTGCTCTCCGTAAAAGATCTCAGCTCCGTTAAGCTCAAGCTCTTCGGGGATTCTGCCCCAATAGTTAAAATATTTTGAGTCTCGGAAAAACACCCCGTGAACCATCAGTATGGGGTATTTCGTTTTGCACATCTGTAGCTCTATGCGCTCGGAATTTTTCAATTCTCTTTCTGTTTCAAATATGACCTCTTTACGAACTGTTTTTATTATGGTATTCAACGCAATAAGATTCGCAACAGGTATCATACCGCAAAGTATACCGATAACACGGTGTTTTATTCCCAATTGGACGGAGGTTAGATATACACAAATGATACCGTTCCAGAACGTAATCAGCTCCGTAAGGAAACAAAGAAGTAATCCGTACCAGAACACAGAGCTGTCAGTAAAAGCATATTTAAAAATAAATATGCTCTGACAAATCACACTTATAAAAGTGGAAATTCTGAATGAAGATAAAAGAATAACTCCATGGTTACTTATCCGAAGTCTTCGCTTTTTGGTTTTTATTCCCACAGAACCTGCAAAAACATTGATTACAATAAAAACAGGAATAATAATAAACCACAGCGAACTGTTACCCGAAAGAATCGGGTAACAGTTTGCTATAAAACTTATGAGAATCGAATAAATAAAAACCGATAATTTCAAAGTATTTTTCATAACTTATTACGGTCTGAGCCCCATACCGCCTTCAAGGGTAATAGTTTCACCGTTCATATATTTGAAGTCGGGATTTGCAAGCTGAACGCAAGGTCTGCCGATCTCAAGCTCGGGATCTGCATAATGACCTGCAGGCGGCATTTTCACATTTGCTTTGAATGCATCGGGATAAGCCTTTTCAAAGTTTTCAAGCTGAGCTGTCCATGCAAGAGGACAAACCACATTTGTGTTAATGCCGTCTTTTGCCCATTCGGTTGCGGCAACTCTTGAAAGACCTCTGATAGCTTCTTTTGCAGCAGCGTAAGAACCCTGACCGTAATTACCGAAAAGTCCTGCGCCTGATGCGAAATTGATAATGCTTCCCTGCGTATCTTTAAGATATGGATAGCAAGCTTTCATGTAATAGAAAGTCGCATAAAAACCTGAATACATAGCAAGATTAAGCTGTTCTGTAGTATGGTCCTGAATAGTTACGCCTGAAGCTGAAGCCTGAGCGTTATTGATAAGCACGTCTATTCTGCCGAATTCCTTCATAGCCGCTTCTGCAACGCCTTTTGCAATATTTTCATTGTCAGCGCCCTCTGAAATATCTGCCTGAAGAGCAAGAACCTTTATTCCGTAACGGCTTTCGAGCTCTTCCTTTGCTTTTTCAAGTTTGGAAACGTTTCTACCCGTAATTACAAGGTTTGCCCCTTCTTTTGCATATGCTGTGGCAATACCGTAACCGATAGAGCCGCATCTTCCGTCGGAAAGAACCGCATAACCTGCACCCGTGATAATAGCTGTTTTACCTTTTAAAAAACTCATTTATATAACTCCTCACTTAGAAAGAATATTTTAACTAATATTTTATATTGTATCACAAAAGCCCAAGATTGTCAATACTCTTTTTTTTGAATAATTCAATAAAGAAAATGCATGAAAATATACGGCAAACCTTCTTAAATAGGTTCACCGCATATTTTACGGCATATTAACTTACATCTTTACCGATCAAAACATTTTTTACCGACATAAATCCCAGACTTACGCTTTTGTGAAATGACTGAAATCTATATCGCCGTGTCCCGTTCTTGCAATAACCTCTTTTTGCATAGTATCGGAAAGACGAACAAAAAAGTCGCTGTAGCCGCCTATTCTTACAACAAGGTCTCTGTACTGTTCGGGGTTCTTTCTTGCGGCTATGAGCTTTACAAGATTCACGGAATTTACCTGCAGCTCAAAACCTCCGCGAGCCATGAAAACATCCACAAGAGAAATGAATTTATTTATATTGTCTTTATTCCAGTTTGCGGAAGAGAATTTCAGATTTACGGCAATACCGCCTATAAACTTTTTATGCTCCCACTTTGTGGAGGAAAGAATTGAAGCTGTAGGACCGTTGCTTTCTCTGCCCTGAGCAGGACCTGAGCCGTCGCCCAAGGGGAAGCCCTTACGTCTGCCATCGGGAGACGCCATGGTCTTTTTGCCGAATTCATCGTGCCTTATCCAACAGAAAAGGCTGGGAATGAATTTTGAATCAAAATAAGCCTTATATTTGGAAGTTTCTTCAATTATCCAGTTTCCTATCTCCTCAACGGTACAGTCGCAGCAGTCTATATCATTACCGTATTTGGGAAGCTTCTTAATTCTGTTATAAAGGTCTTCATAGCCTTCAAAATCAGCTTCAAGAGCCTTTGCAAGCTCGGGGAATGTAATTTCATGATTTTTGAATATCAACTCGTCAATGGCTGTGAAAGAGTCTGCAAGATTTGCCGCACCGACAAATGAAGGCATTATCCAATTATAACGTGCGCCGCCCATATCAATATCTTTGCCGACAGAAAGGCAATCGTTGACAAAGCAGGATACAAGAGGGTCTCCCCCGCTGTGCATTCTGCTTATTCTATTACGGTTTTCAGAAATACAGTTTTTTCTTATACGTTCGGCAAGATGCTTTCTGTACGCGGACTTCAATTCATCTATATCTTTGAATTCAACGGCTTCACTTCCATTTTCCTTAACACCTAAAACGTCAAGCAACAGCTGTATCAGATTTGTGTAAGGACTTGCGACCAAAGCCGCGGAAGAACTGCACGGGGTTATCTCGACGCAGGTACTGTGAATATAATTACAAGCCTCTTCGTCGGAAAGTCCGTAATATTTAAGACCGTCCGTTATGACCTCGTCATTGAAAAGGGCAGGATGAGAATGTCCTTCGGAAAGAAGCTCACAAGCAAGTTTTTTCACCGCAAAGGGCGTATCGCTGTGGTAGCAAAGTCCCACACCGGGATATATCATTGCAACATCTCGGATACTTTCAAGGAACATATATGTAAGCTCGTTTGTAAGGTCGTTTCCGTCCTTATCTCTGCCGCCTACCATAAAACCAACAGCAAGACCTGAGGAAATGTATTCATTGAACATCACGCAGGCGCTGTTTATCAGTTCCTGAGCAAAATCCTTTGTAAGAATACCTTTTTCAATATCGTTTCTGTAATAGCCTATAAGATACGCATCGGGTCTGCCCCACTGGTAAAGTCCTTTCATTGAACAAGTAAGGAAATGAACACTTTGAAGAGCCTCCCAAAAAGTCTTTGCAGGATATGCAGGAACGTTTTTGAGATTTTCGGAAATCTGCAAAAGCTCTGCTTTACGGGTAGGATCTTCGCACTTTTCAGCAAGCTCTGCCGCATAAACGGAATAATTTTCAGCCTTTTTCAAAAGACCTTCAAGGGAACGGATACAAGCCTCGTAAAAATCCTTCTTTTCAAGGTCTTCGGGGTCTGCCTCATCAAGACAGTCAATATAACCGTTGATTTCTAAAATAACGCCTTTTACGCCTTTCTTAAGGAGTTTTTCATAATCCACAGACATATGTGCATTCTGTCCACGAAATCTCGGAGTGCAAGGTTCTCCGTATTTAAGCAAAAGCGAATACTCTTCAGCGGCATTTTCCGAAAGAGGTCCGTCATAATATTTTCCGACAATCAGCTCACCGTCATCAATTACGGGAGTTTCATGTGCAAGAACGTAGCCCTGCTTGTAACCGACTCTGCCGATATGTGTTGTTATATGTCCGCTTTCCGCCCAACCTTTCAAATTCAAATAACAAAATTCATCGCTGTCCCAGCTCTTTATTTTGCCTTTGGATAGAGCGTGCTGACGCTGTTTTTCTATTCGTTCACTTCTCATAATAATCTCCCAATATACTTTTTTTCAAATAACAGTATATCATATTAAGACTCAAAAGTCAAGACTTCTTAATCATAAAAAGTATTTCATAGATTTTTCAACGTTTAAATAAAGCCTTTTCAATACTTATAAATATTGCTTTTCTTGGAGGCTCGGGGAGCTTCTATATCTTGTGAAACAGGCTTGTTCACACGAAAAGAAGCCCCCGTAATGGGACGTACTATTAGGGACAATTTTTTAATTTGATTAGATAACGGACCTGCCGATAGGAAAGGACAGAGAATCTTTACATTCTCTGTCCTCTTTTCTTGACAATTCAAATCATACCGCAACTTATCGTAAAATCATATCTTCGAATTTACGCTTTTACGCCTTAACAGATGCTATTCATAAATATTTACTTAAAGTAAATCTTGCAAGTCGAATATGCTTTCTTGCTACGGTATAAGACATCGCAAGCTCGTTGTCTCCATAATACTGAATGAATGGATAGAAGCAACTTGTATTCATTTTAGCCTGCAGCACGACTTCGCTTTTTGCAAGGTTGTCGGTATTTATTTTTACGATTCCGATATGCTCTCGGTCTATTGGAGCGTGGAATAAGTACAAATTGCCGCGGTAAATGATAAAATCTCCTCTTGACTGACAATCTTCAATTTCCACACTTGTTTCCCACTTTTTCGTTTTGATATCGTATGCCGTTAAAAATCCGCAAGGGTTAGTGTCCTGCTGACGCACGAAATAATAAACCTTATCCCCCAACACATACGTTGCATTTTCCCATCTGGAATCATTAATATAATCCGGTTGGGAAACATATTCCCACGTGATAAGATCGCGGCTTTTAATAATACATGTAAAGTCACCACTATATAGCCCAGAATAGCAATAGCGCACACCGTTTTCTACATGGTAGGACTGCTTTTGCATAATTCCAATATCGGAATACATCTTTTTGCAGGGAACGTCGTTCTCGGCAAGAGCAGATTTGATACCGCTTGCAGAAAGATCATTTACAATCTCACCCACCTTAAATTTGTTTACGCCAATCTCGCCTAAAGTCTTTGTTGAAACATAAAAAGGACAATAAAAACGGTAATAATTCTCTTCCGTACGCGCAGTCCACAGTATGTAAAGTGTATCCTCGTCCTTTTGCATAAGAATCGTATCATAAACCATATCAATGGTTTTGTTGTCACCCTTGTCACCGCTAGTCTGTAAATCAATATAGGTTTTATTGTTTATATCATTAACAGGAGCATAAACCAGCCTTGCCGTTTGATTTTTAGGATCCTCGGAAGGCTCTTTCGTATTGGCATAATACGTCATATAAACCGTATCACCGACCACGATAAAGGTGGACACGTGCGCCATTTTATCTCCGGGCTTTTCAAAATCATCCACAAAACGTTCGGTGATTTCCTCAGAGAATTCATCTCCTTTTTTTCGTGCCTCGACGGATATATCCGAGTAAATGGTGCGAACAACGTCCTTGATTGGAGCGCCCTCTGTGAACTTGAGTTCTTTGACGGTGGGAAAATCCTTCTTGAAAACATTCATCTCTTTTTTCTCCTAACAAAAAATAATAGTATGGAAAGAATAGAAATCGACTCGTTAAAAATTCCTATATATGAGCCAACAAAGATATTATATGAGAGAAATGCACCGGAAACGGGGATTGATATGCATTTCGTAAGTTTGGGATTGTTAATCCATAGCGAAATGGTAACGAACACCGATGCCACAATAGGTAAAACGTCATACCACACGTCAAAGGATATAAATCCCAATGTCAAATTAGTCAGAATAAAAAGGCAAGGCCAGACTACGCTGCTCGCAAATTTACGCCGCTCTCGGTTGATAAAAATAATTTCACGAAAAATTCCGACGAAATTGGGGATCGCACCAGCCATCGCACCGATGCAAATATAATGAGCTGCCCAAAACACGTCTGAACACAGCTTATATATCAAAATTCCGCTTCGACTCTTTTTTTGATGAGAAATAAAAAGCGAAAGAATTGCCCCAACGCCCAAAATCCACACAAACATATCATTCTCTCCTCTTGACAGATATTGATAGTTATAGTATAATTATATTATAGATTTTTGTATATTTCAATCCTTTATCTTGGGAATTTTTAACACTATATTGGGAGAACCGCGATATGAAACTGCGTCATGAGGAATATACCAATGCATCGGGACAGGCCCCTTTTATATTAAATGATAACATTAAGCGAACCGCTAACTTGTACAGCGAAAGTCAAAATTGGCATGAAAACATTGAAATCCAATTCTGCAAGGAAGGAGAAGGAGTTGTCCTGATCGACGGAAAGAACCATGCGTTTTCAAAGGGCTGTATTGCATTAATCGACTCAAATGCCGTTCACTACACCTTCAGTAAAAAAACCATGGTTTATTCTTGTATTATCGTAAGTACCTATTTTTGTAAGCAAATGGGGATTGATTATCAGAGTCTCTCGTTTGTGCCGTTGTTGCAAAATGAGAAATTGTCCGGCCTTTTTGAAGAAATTTGCAATGTATACCAAAAAGAGAGCCCAATTCGTATTGCGCGACTTAGTAACCTGCTTCTTTCTATGCTTATTTTGATTGTGGAAGATTATTCGTCGATCAAGTATTCGTCCGGCATAGAGCAAAAAGAGTTAGAGATCGTAAAAAAAGTTCTTTTGTATATCCACGAAAATTACCATACAAAAATCACGCTTGACTCTATTGCCGAACACGTGCTGACGGACAAATATACGTTGTGTAAGATATTCAAAGCCAATACAGGACAAACAATTTTTGAAAATATCAACGCCTATCGATGTATGAGGGCCGCGGAATATATTGCAAGCGGAAAGAATGTCTGTGAATCAGCAAACCTATGCGGCTTTGAGAATAATTCATTTTTCACCAAAACATTCAAACGGTATATGGGTATCTTGCCATCAAAACTCATTGCTAAATGACGAATAAGCCGTCAGTAAAGGATTGATTTTCTTTAGATTTTCGAATTTGTAACCACAAATGCAGTGCTTGTCAAAAAAATAGGACAGAGAATGTAAAACATTCTCTGTCCTTGTGTTTTCTGTAGGTAAAGTACCATTTCTTATTTCAAAACTGTCCTTTATGGTACGACCATACTATTCACATTTTTTGTATTGTTATATTATAATTTCACCGTCAAAGATAAGCTCGGCATTACCTGTCATATAAACAGTCTCGTCAGTGTATTTAACTGTCAGATCTCCGCCCTTAAGTTTAACTGTAATATCTTTATTCTTGTCGCTGTAGCCGTTTTCAACTGCCGCAACTGCTGCCGCACAAGCACCTGTACCACAAGACCAAGTCTCACCGATGCCTCTTTCCCAAACTCTCATTTTTATGGTTGAGTGATTGAGAACCTGTACGAACTCAACGTTGATACCTTCTGGGAAAAGTCCGCTTTCTTCAAAAGCAGAACCGATCTTTCCTATGGGAAGAGTTTCAACATTTTCAACAAAGATTACACAATGGGGGTTACCCGTGCTTACGCAAGTGATATTGTAATCAGCACCGCCTACATTTACAGTTCTGTTTACGACTTTATCACCGTCAAGCTTAACGGGAACACTCTTAGGATCAAGGTCCGCTTTACCCATATTTACTTTTGCATGGGTAACTTCCTGCCTGTGAACATAAAGCTCTACAGTCTTGATACCGCTGAGAGTTTCAACAGTAACGGTCTTACCGTTTACCATACCGTGGTCGTAAAGATATTTACATACGCAACGGATAGCGTTACCGCCCATTTTACCTTCGCTTCCGTCTCTGTTGAAGATTCTCATTTTAGCATCTGCAACTTCTGAGGGACAGATAAGAACTACACCTTCACCGCCGATACCGTAGTTTCTGTCGGAAAGTCTTACTGCAAGACCTTCGGGATTGTATATCTTCTGATCGAAGCAGTTGAAGTAAATATAGTCGTTTCCGCAGCCTGCCATTTTGGAGAACTTGAGCTTTTCTTTTTCAGATCTCATATCGTTGATATCAACGAGTTCAATGGAGTGTTCGGAATAACGGCTCTTGAGACAGTCAGCCAAAGCATGAGCTGTGTCAATGGATGTAAGACAAGGAATACCTCTTTCAACTGTCTTTCTGCGGATCTTAACGCTGTCTCTTGTGGGGATTCTGCCCTTGGAAGATGTTGAAACAACGTAATTGATAATTCCGCTTTCAATAAGAGAAAGTGTATTATTGTCGGAAGATTCGTGGATCTTGGGAACAAGAGTTACGGGAAGACCAACCTTGGAAATAACTTCGGAAGTACCCTTTGTTGCATAGAGCGAGAAGCCAAGGTCATAGAACTTCTTAGCAACATCAACAATTTCGTTTTTATCGGAGTCTCTTACTGAAAGGAATACGCCACCACTCTTCTTCATTCTGTAGCCTGCGGCAATAAGACCTTTGCAAAGAGCTTCTTCCATAGTACTTGCAATACCCAAAACTTCACCTGTACTCTTCATTTCGGGACCGAGGTGGTTATCAACGTCAATGAGTTTTTCAAAGGAGAAGATAGGAACTTTTACTGCAATATAGGGTGAAGAAGGATAAAGTCCCGTGCCGTAGCCCATATCTGCAAGTTTTTCACCAAACATACATCTTGTTGCAAGGTCTACCATGGGAATACCCGTAACCTTGGAGATGTAAGGAACTGTTCTTGAAGAACGGGGGTTAACTTCGATAACATAAATTTCGTTATCGTAAATAAGGTACTGAATATTTACAAGGCCCTTTGTATTAAGTGCAACAGCAAGCTGTTTTGATGCAGTTATAAGCTTTTCTGTAAGCTCATCGGAAACATTCCATGCAGGATATACGGCAATGGAGTCACCTGAGTGAACGCCTGTTCTTTCGATATGTTCCATGATACCGGGAATGAGGATATCTTCGCCGTCACAAACAGCGTCAACTTCAAGTTCGGGACCCATGAGGTATTTATCAATAAGAACGGGATTTTCTATATTGTGGGAAAGAATAATCTTCATGTATTCTTTCACATCTGCTTCATTGAATGCAATTATCATATTCTGACCGCCCAAAACGTAAGAAGGACGGAGAAGAACGGGATAACCGACTCTTTCAGCAACAGCAAGAGCTTCTTCGCAAGTCATAACGGTTTCACCGCGAGGACGCTTGATTGAGAATCTTTCGAGAAGTTCGTCGAAACGCTCTCTGTCTTCTGCCGCGTCAATACTGTCGGGAGGTGTACCGAGGATGTTTACGCCTGCGGCTGTAAGAGCTTTTGTAAGCTTGATAGCTGTCTGACCGCCGAAAGCAACAACCGCACCGAAAGGCTTTTCAGTTTCAACAATATTGAGAACATCTTCGGGTGTGAGGGGTTCAAAATAAAGTCTGTCAGCAGTATCAAAGTCTGTAGAAACTGTTTCGGGGTTATTGTTTACGATTACAACTTCATAACCCAATTTTTTCAAAGAACGGCAACAATGAACGGAAGCATAGTCAAATTCGATACCCTGACCGATTCTGATGGGACCTGCACCGAATACCATAACAGTTTTCTTATTGCTGTTTCTCTTTTCGATAAAGGATTTTGCTTCATTTTCTTTATCGTAAACGGAATAGAAATAAGGTGTCTGAGCTTCAAATTCACCTGCACAAGTATCAACCATTTTGTAGGAAGCCTTAAGCTTCATTTCTTCGGGGATCTTGCAGCCGCTGAATTCTTCGATAACCTTATCGGGATATCCGAATTTCTTAGCCTGAATATATTTTTCATTATCAAGACCTTCTGCAAGAGAAGCTTCCATATCGCAAAGGTTCTTCATTTTGCAAAGGAACCATTCGTCAATCTTTGTGATATCGTAAATGGTGGAAATAGCAACGCCTCTCTTAAGAGCTTCGTAAACAACAAAGAATCTTTCGTCGTCAACATTATAAAGTCTTGACTTAATCTCTTCATCGGAAAGTCCCTTAAGCTTGGGCATATTAAGGCTGGTAAGAGAGATTTCCGCACCGCGGACAGCCTTCATAATAGCCTGCTCAAAAGATGTGCCTATGGACATAACTTCGCCCGTAGCTTTCATCTGAGTACCGAGTGTTCTCTTAGCATAAACAAATTTATCAAAGGGCCATTTGGGAAGCTTTACAACGAGGTAGTCAATTGCAGGCTCGTTACAAGCAAATGTTTTTCCCGTAATAGCATTGGGAATTTCATCAAGCTGATAACCGATAGCTATCTTTGCAGCAACCTTCGCAATGGGGAAACCCGTTGCTTTGGAAGCAAGCGCGGAAGAACGTGAAACACGGGGGTTTACTTCGATTACCGCATATTCAAAGCTGTCGGGATGGAGAGCAAACTGACAGTTACAGCCACCGTTTACTTTGAGTTCTGTTACCATATCAAGAGCCGCTGTACGGAGCATCTGATATTCTTTATCGGAAAGTGTTACTGCAGGAGCAACAACTATGGAGTCACCGGTGTGAACGCCTACGGGGTCTACGTTTTCCATACTGCATACGGTAATGATATTACCAACGCTGTCACGGATAACTTCAAATTCGATTTCCTTCCAGCCTGCAACGGATTTTTCAATAAGAACCTGACCGATGGGTGAAAGTCTGAGACCGTTTTCCGCAATTTCATGAAGCTCGTCTCTGTCATTTGCCATACCGCCGCCTGTACCGCCGAGTGTAAATGCGGGACGTACAATTACGGGATAACCGATAGTATCTGCAAACTCAACGGCAGAAACTACGTCTGTAACTACCAAAGAAGGAATTACGGGCTGACCGATTTTCATCATTGTATCCTTGAATGTCTGACGGTCTTCCGCTTTATCAATAGTTTCAGGGTCTGCACCCAAAAGCTTTACGTTATGTTTTGCAAGGAATCCTTCCTTAGCCAACTGCATTGAAAGAGTAAGACCTGTCTGACCGCCCAATGTGGAAAGAAGTGAGTCGGGTTTTTCCTTTTCAATAATACGTTTGATAACGTTGATTGTAAGAGGTTCAATGTAGATTTTATCAGCCATATCATTGTCTGTCATGATAGTAGCAGGGTTAGAGTTTACAAGAACAACTTCAATACCTTCTTCACGGAGAGCTCGGCAAGCCTGAGTTCCCGCATAGTCAAATTCAGCCGCCTGACCGATAACGATAGGACCTGAACCGATAACAAGAGTCTTTTTAATGGATCTGTCTAATGGCATCAGTTCTTACCTCCTTCGAGCAATTTTACAAATTCACCGTACATGAACGATGTGGAATTCATACCGCCGTTTGCAGACGGAATGAACTGAACGGAATAACCGTTATTATATTTAAGACCTTCACAAGAACCGTCGTTGATGTTTTTAAAAATAAGCTCAACACCTTCGGGAAGAGACTTTTCGCAAACAGCATAACCGTGATTCTGTGCAGTAACATAAATTCTGCCTGTTTCAAGATATTTGGAGGGTTGATTTCCGCCTCTGTGACCGTATTTGAGTTTATATGTATCAGCACCGTTTGCAAGTGCAAGAAGCTGATGTCCGAGGCTGACACCCATAAAGGGTACATTTGCCGCAATAAGCTTTTTGAGCTCTTCAATTACAGCACCGTTATCTTTAGGATCACCCGGACCGTCGGAAACCACAAAACCGTCGGGATTCATCGCAAGAATATCCTCAGCCTTTGTATCGTAAGGAACGCATACAACATCACAACCGAGAGCATTGAGCTCTTTTTCGATATTGCGTGTAACGCCCATATTCAAAACCACAACTTTATGCTTTGCGTTTTCAACTGTATATTCGCATTTTTCACTGTTTGCAACTGTAACAACAGGGTTTGATATTTTATATTCCTTAAGAGAAGCAATATCAAAATTGGGGTCTGTTGTAAGAGCTGCCGCCATAACACCGTTGTCTCTTACTATCTTTGTAAGAGCTCTGGTATCAATATCATAAAGACCGGGAACACCCTTATTAAATAAAAAGGTGGAAAGATCACCCTCACATCTGAAATTAGAGGGTTCTTTACACCATTCTCTGACTATATAAGCTTTCAAATAAGAGTTAACACCGATAGTTTCAGCGTCAATAACACCGTAATTACCGATAAGCGGGAATGTCTGAATAACAAACTGCCCGCAGAAGTTAGGATCTGTAATTGTTTCGAGATAGCCCGTTGCACCTGTTGTAAAAACAAGTTCGCCGATAACGGGAGCATCTTCTTTGATAGGTGCACCGAAGTTTTTACCTTCAAAAACCGCACCGTTTTCCAAAACAAGATAAATTTTATTGCTCATAGGCTCTCCTTTTCTTTCTGTATCTTCAAATGTGATCTTCCTTTCCCACTCGGTGTTCCGATATACTTCTTTACATACCGAAACCACTCAAAAGTGTCTCAACCACATCTGAGTTGTATTATACCATATTATCTCTTATACATTATACTACATTTATGTGAAACTGTAAAGTAGTTTTCTATGATTTTTTTATGTCAAGTGGTCGAAAAATAATAAGAACTGAAGCTTAATGGATTACAAAAAAGATAAAAAAATATCAAATGTAAAAAAAACAGGAATAAATTCAATAAAAAAACAAGAATTACAAATTTAACTGTAATACTTATAATGATTATGAGAATAATATATTTGGCGGTAAAATCATTTACCGTTTAAAAATGTATTCATATGAAATTAGCAGAACGGAGAAATCTAATTATGACACACATTAAATGTACCGCAAAGACATGTGCTTTCAACTGTGAAACAAGCTGCGCCCTCGGTGATATACACGTTGGAGGAGACGATGCTTGTTCATGCTGTGAGACTTGCTGTGACAGCTTCACACCCTCAAATGCCTCCATGGGAATTGCAAAAAACTCATGCGATAAAACAATGATCGAATGTGACGTTGAAACATGTGCGCACAACAGCGACGGGGAATGTTGTGCTGAAAACATTTCAATTTCAGGCAAACATCCTAAAAACAACTGTGATACACAGTGTGACACTTTTGTTGAGAGATAAAAACTCTTTATTATGGGAAAATCTTATTTTAATAAAAAATAAGATTTTCCCAAACCCTTTATTCGACAAAATTGGGTTTGGGAAATAAACATAAAAAAGCTCTTAGTCTACATCTTCTGCTATTTCCGTGGGACGCTCATCAAGACAACGGGGATTTTTAAGTATTTTTTTGAGCATTTTCAACGCGGAAGCAAAATAATGTCCGTCACAGATACGTTCATCCGTTGAAACGTTATATTCCATAAAACGCTTTGTTTGGATTGATCCGTCTTCCATAACAACGGTTTTGCGTTCGGGAGCACCGAATGAAAGAAATACGGGAACATTTCCGAAATCGTAAAGATGATGATAAATTGGCGGAATACCCAAAGATCCCATGGAAGTTATAAAGAAAGAACCGTGGAATGGGCTGACTTTTTCCAGGAATTTAGGCAGACAACCGAAATAGTCGAGGAAATTCAACATCCAGACCGCAAACTTCAAAAAGAGACCGGGAACATGGCTCAACGCCTTGGCTGCATTATCAAAACCGCCTCCGGGGTTTTTCCGATAACCGTCCACAAGTTCAGTAATAACATTATAAACATCCTCTGCCGTTGCGTCAGGTTTAAACCTTGCCTTAACAACGGTATCGGGGGAATTCAATGACATATCAAGCTTAATGGTAAGCATGATATCAATGTTGTTACGTGCATATATTCTTTGTCCGGCAATAAATCTGTTTATTCCCGGACGCTGAGAAACGACTCTTATATATGATGCAATTATGACGTGCATCATACCGAAACCCTTAAGCCCCTCTTCCCTCTTTTTACGGATATATTCTTCGGCTTTTTCGATATCAAATCTGTCTCTGATATAGTTTGATGAAGTAACTCTCGTTTTCATTATGTAAGGAGACACATAAGCCATTGGGCTTAAAGTCCTTACCCGTCGTCCGTCATAACGGTCACCGAAACGTCTTTTTCTCTCTTTCATATTGATTTCCCCTTATATTTTTCTCTTCTGTATTTCTATTTTTCATACATTATAATAATTATAACACATTTCGACATAATTTGCAAGGGTTTTTGAGAAAAATAAGAAATAATATTGTACTTTTTTTAGGGAAAGACAATCTGAACATAGCAAATGCGGGAAACCCGACTTTTAAATCGGATTTCCCGCAAGTTAATTAAATCAATATATAATAATTGATTGAATTATTATATCAGAAATTACTGATAAAGTTCTGTGAGTTTAAGAAGTCTTTCGTATTTAGCTTTTGCGTTAGCTTCTGCTTTTGCGAAGAGTTCTTCAGCTCTTTCGGGGAACTGCTGAGCAAGACGGCTGTAACGTGTTTCGGACTTAATGAAGTCAACGTAGCTTGCTGTGGGTTCCTTAGAGTCGATTGTGAAGGGGTTCTTACCTTCTGCCTTGAGAGCAGGATTGTATCTGAACATCTGCCAGTAACCTGCTTCAACAGCTTTCTTCATTTCGGACTGGCAGTTGATCATACCGCCCTTAACACCGTGCATTTCGCAAGGTGCGTAACCGATGATAAGAGAAGGACCGTTGTATGCTTCAGCTTCCTGGAGAGCTTTGATTGTCTGGTTCATATCAGCACCCATAGCGATCTGAGCAACGTATACATAACCGTAGGACATAGCAATCTGAGCAAGGTCTTTCTTGTTGATTGCTTTACCTGCAGCAGCGAACTGAGCAACCTGACCTACCTGAGAAGCCTTGGAAGCCTGACCGCCTGTGTTGGAGTAAACTTCTGTATCGAATACCATGATGTTTACGTTTTCGCCGGAAGCGATTACATGGTCAAGACCACCGAAGCCGATATCGTAAGCCCAACCGTCACCACCGAAGATCCAGATGGATTTCTTGGAGAGGTAGTCTTTTTCGTCAAGGATAGCGGGAGCAACGGGGCAACCTGCAGCTGCAGCTTTTTCGAGTTCTTCAACGAGAACTTTTGTAGCAGCTTCGTTTGCTTTACCGTCATCAGCTGTATCAAGGTAAGCTTTAGCAGCAGCCTTGAAGGAATCGGAAGCCTTATCGGATTCAGCCATTTCAGATACTTTTCTCATGAGTTTTTCTCTGATTGTCTGCTGACCGAGGTACATACCGAAGCCGTGTTCAGCGTTATCTTCGAAGAGGGAGTTAGCCCAAGCGGGACCCTTGCCGCTGTCTCTGTTTACTGTGTAAGGTGTAGAAGGTGCAGAACCGCCCCAGATAGAAGAACAACCTGTAGCATTGGAGATGTACATTCTTTCACCGAAGAGCTGTGTGATAAGTCTTGC
>JAZSMD010000018.1:0-13165 GCA_045535665.1 Eubacteriales bacterium | reverse complement strand
ACCTTGAAGTCCATATCGCCAAAGAAGTCTTCAAGACCCTGAATGTCTACCATTGTGAGCCATTCACCGTTTTCGCCTGTGATAAGACCGCAGCTGATACCTGCAACGGGAGCTTTAATGGGAACGCCTGCATCCATAAGAGCAAGTGTACTACCGCATACGGAACCCTGAGATGTTGAACCGTTGGAAGAAAGAACTTCGGAAACGAGACGGATAGCGTAGGGGAATTCATCTACGGAAGGAAGAACGGGTTCGAGAGAACGTTCAGCAAGAGCACCATGACCGATCTCACGTCTGCCTGCACCTCTGTTGGATTTTGCGTCGCCTACGGAATAGCCGGGCATATTGTAGTGGTGCATATATCTCTTGCGTTCTTCTTCGTCGATACCGTCAAGTATCTGGCTGTCTTCAAGCATACCGAGAGTTGCAACTGTGAGAACCTGTGTCTGACCTCTGCTGAAGAGACCTGAACCGTGAACTCTGGGAAGTACGCCTACTTCGCTGTGGAGAGGACGGATCTCTTCAAGACCTCTGCCGTCAACACGTCTGTGGTCTTTGAGGAGCCATTCTCTTACGATAGCTTTTTCGAGCTTATAAACAGCATCACCGAAAGCTGTGCCTGATTCGGGGAATCTTTCACCGAGAGCAGCATTGATCTCATCCATAACAACGGAGAGACGTGCATCTCTTACATCTTTATCGTCTGTATCAAGAGCATACTTAATTTTATCAAGAGCAAATTCTTTAACAGCATTGTAGATTTCTTCATCAACAGCGATGTGTTCAAAATCAAACTTGGGTTTGCCTACTTCAGCTTTGATACCGTTGATAAATTCAACGATCTCTTTAATTGTGATGTGAGCAAATTTAATACCTTCGAGCATTACATCGTCGGGAATTTCGTTTGCACCTGCTTCGATCATAACGATCTTTTCAGCAGAACCTGCAATAGTAACAGCCATCTGAGTCTTTTCTCTCTGAGCTGCTGTGGGATTGATAACGTATTCACCGTCAACGTAACCGAGGCTTACACCGCCGATAGGACCGTTCCAGGGAATATCGGAAATAGAGATAGCAATGGAAGTACCGATCATACCTGCAATTTCGGGTGAGCAGTCGGGATCAACAGCCATAACACAAATGCTGATAACAACGTCGTTTCTCATATCCTTGGGGAAGAGGGGACGAATAGGTCTGTCAATAACTCTGGAAGCGAGAATTGCTTTTTCGGAAGGTCTGCCTTCTCTCTTAAGATAGCTGCCGGGGATTCTGCCTACGCTGTAAAGCTTTTCTTCAAAGTCAACAGCAAGGGGGAAGAAATCAATACCGTCTCTGGGTTTTTCGGAAGCAGTTGCGCAGCAAAGAACTGCTGTTTCACCGTATCTTACCATACAAGAGCCGTTTGCAAGACCTGCGAATTTACCTGTTTCAACAACGAGAGGTCTGCCTGCAAGAACTGTTTCAAATTTTCTGTAATTTTCGTAAATGTTCAATTTAATGTCCTCCTTTTAATGGAAAACATCACGGTTTTGAGCAGTTTCTTAAACGAAGGAATACAGTTCAGTTTTCCAATGCTTAGGAAACTGCCAAAAGCCTGTACCGCCGTGATGCCTTTCATTTTTTCAATAGTTTCAAGATTATGGCGGGAAACGACAAACGAATCCCGCCCGAATTTCGCTTTTAGACCGTTATTTCGCTCCCCGAAACGAGAAGCGAAATAACGACCGCTCAGTGATTACTTTCTGATACCAAGCTTTTCGATGATTGCACGATATCTGTTGATATCTTTCTTTGCAAGGTAGTTGAGGAGATTTCTTCTCTTACCAACCATCATCTGGAGACCTCTACGAGAGTGGAAGTCCTTTTTGTTGGACTTAAGATGCTCTGTAAGGTTCTTGATTCTTTCGGTAAGAATAGCGATCTGCACTTCGGGAGAACCTGTATCTGTTTCGTGGATACGGTTTGCAGAAATAATCTCGTTCTTCATTTCCTGATTCATCGTTTTCACCTCCGTAAATTTCGCTTGCATACACAAGCTTTAATATTCGCCCAAACAAAGCCTCCGCCGGTGATGCTAAAGACCGTGTCAGGGTATAAAAGTCATCTTTTTCAATGACCTATAATAGTATATCACAAAATATGTGTTTTGTAAAGGAAAAAAGTGCGAAATTTTAAGATTTTCAATTTTTTTACATTTAGCCTCTTGACAAATAAAAAATTTGTGGTATAATTTTAGTGTAAAGATGATAGACTTTACACTTCACTTTACAAAAAAAGGCATTGGGGGATTTATTTTGGTCGATATAGATGTATCGTCAGACGTAAAGAGAGTTGAGATAGGTTTTCTTCTTGACCTTTACGGAAATATCTTAACTGAAAAACAAAAGCTGTCGATGGATCTTTATTTCCAACAGGATTTTTCCCTTTCGGAAATAGCCGAGCAGCTTGGAATCACAAGACAGGCTGTAAGAGACAGCCTTTTGAGAGCAGAGACCACTCTTTACGATACGGAAGAAAAGCTCGGTCTCATGAAGCGTTTCAACAATATCAGAAAACTCATGATAGAAACCTATGAAAATGCTTCCTACGTAAGAAACTATGCTCAAAGAAAATTTTTAGCTGCGGAAATTATAGATAAGCTTGCTTCAATACAGAACGCTGCTGCTGAAATAATTAACGAAGATAACTGAATCTGTAAAGGATAATATTGAATTATGGCATTTGAATCATTAACCGATAAACTTGGTGCGGTATTCAAAAAGCTCAAAACAAAAGGCAAACTCGGTGAAAGTGACATAAAGGAAGTAATGCGTGAAATACGCCTTGCCCTCCTTTCTGCGGACGTTAACTATACTGTAGTAAAAGATTTCACCGCAAAAGTTTCCGAAAGAGCTATGGGAGCAGATGTTCTCGAAAGCCTTACACCCGCACAGCAAGTTATCAAAATCGTAAACGAAGAACTCACAGCATTCATGGGCGGTGAAAATGACAGAATTAAGATCTCATCCCATCCCCCGACCGTTGTAATGCTTTGCGGTCTGCAGGGTGCAGGTAAAACAACGCACTGTGCAAAACTTGCTCTTTACTTTAAAAACATGGGCAAGCGTCCTATGATGGTTGCTTGTGACATATACCGTCCTGCGGCTATTCTTCAGTTGCAGACAATGGGCGAAAAGGTCGGAGTTCCCGTATTCACACAGCCCGAAGGCACAAACCCCGTTGACATTGCAAAGCGTGCCATTTCACATGCAAAAGACTATGGTAACGATATTGTATTCCTTGATACCGCAGGTCGTCTTCAGATAGACGAGACTCTCATGCAGGAGCTTGTAAATATCAAAGAAGCCGTAAACCCCAACGAGATTATTTTAACTATAGACTCAATGACGGGTCAGGATGCGGTAAACGTAGCAAAGAGCTTTAACGAACAGCTCGACATCACCGGTGTTCTTCTCACAAAAACAGACAGTGACACCAGAGGCGGTGCGGCTCTCTCAGTTAAATATGCTACAGGCAAACCCATAAAATTCATGGGTACAGGTGAAAAGGTCGGAGACCTTGAACCCTTCCACCCATCAAGAATGGCGTCAAGAATTCTCGGTATGGGCGATATGCTCACTCTTATCGAAAAGGCAGAACAGACCTTTGACGAAAAGAAAGCTGAAGAGCTTGAAAAGAAGTTCAGAAAAAATGCTTTTGACCTGAACGACTTTTTGGATAACCTTAATCAGCTCAGAAAAATGGGTCCCATGGAAAACCTCATAAAAATGGTTCCCGGCATGAGCAAAGCTTTACCCAAAGACTTCGCATTTGACGAAAAACAGATGTTGAGAACGGAAGCCATTATTCTTTCCATGACAAAAAAGGAAAGAGCTAACCCTTCAATCGTTACACCGCCGAGAAAACGCAGAATTGCGGCAGGTAGCGGTACGAAAGTTGAAGACGTAAACAGACTTCTCAAAAGCTTTGAACAAATGAAGGACATGATGAAGAAAATGAACTCTCCTGCCTTCAAGAGAAGATTTAAATAAGCGTAATGTACTAGGGTGCTTCCGGATAAGACAACCTTGCCTTTGAAGCTCTCTTTTGGCTTCCTTCGTCGTTAAAAATCCTCGCCAACCGTCAAGGTTGTCTCGGATTTTGTGCCTAAAAGTAATCTCAAAAGAGAGATTCAGAGGTTCAAAGAAATTTTGGCTAACAGTTTTACGTCAAAAATGCCGTTTTTTCGAGTAGGAATATTTGACGTATTGCTACGAGAAAAAGCGACAGAGAGGGCATAAAAATGCCAGCCAAAATCAATGTTCTCTTATGCGGAAGCACCCTATTAACATATACGAATTAAATGAAAGAGGTGAATTACATGGCAGTTAAAATCAGACTTCGCAGAATGGGCGCTAAGAAGAGTCCTTTCTATCGTATAGTCGTTGCTGACTCACGTTTCCCCAGAGACGGTAGATTCATTGAGGAAATCGGCACATACAACCCCCTCACAGAACCCTCCGAAATCAAAATCGATGCGGAAAAAGCTCAGCAGTGGATCAAAAACGGCGCTCAGCCCACTGACACAGTCAGAGTGATCCTCAAAAAGAACGGAATTTTGGAATAAACTTGTCGAAACCTACCTTGCCGTAACTTTCCTAAAGATTGATTACGGCAAGAGGAGCGACGGGTTTTCCTTTTTCCGCAAGAAAGGAAAACTAATCTAATGGAAGAAATTATTGCATATATTGTAAAAAAGCTCGTCAACAATCCCGATGCTGTTAAAGTTGAAAAAGACGGTATGCGCGAGGATGCTACAATTTATAAAGTAACAGTTGACGAAGAAGATAAAGGTTTTGTAATCGGAAAACAGGGCCGTGTTGCTAAAGCTCTCCGCCTCGTAGTTAAGGCTGCAGCTCATAAACAGGGCGAAAAAATAAACATTGATATAGCATAATGAACGATATACTTAATTTAAATCTCGAAACAGAGATAATCGAAACAGGAAAGATCGTGGGAACCCACGGCGTACGCGGAGAACTCAAGCTCCAATCCTGGGCAGATTCTCCAAGCGTTCTTTTTGACCTTGACCATTTTTATATTGACGGAAAAGTTTTCAGAATAGGATCACTCCGTCAGCAGAATAATATTTTGCTTTTAAAGCTTGACGGAGTTGACAACTTAAATAAAGCTGAACTTATGAGAAACAAGGTCGTTTATGCTGAAAGAAGCTTTTTTGATCTTCCCGAAGGTACTTATTTCATAAAAGACCTTATGGGAATTGAAGTTTTTGATGCAGATAAAGAAAATATCTGTTACGGCAAAATTACCGATATTATGGCAACAGGAGCAAATGATGTTTACGAACTCACAGACGATTCAGGAGTAAAAAGACTCATTCCTGCTATAAAAGATGTAATTATTTCAACGGATATAGATGCAAAGAAAATGATAATACGTCCACTTCTCGGACTTTTCAATGAAGATGAACAAGCATAACACAAGTGTTAGATTTGATATAATGACGCTCTTCCCTGCTGAAGTTGATTCATTTTTATCATCAAGTATAATCGGAAGAGCAAGAAATAACGGCTTGATAACAGTTAAATGCCACAATATACGTGATTACACAAATGATAAACACAATCGCGTAGATGATTATGCATACGGCGGTGGCAAGGGCATGGTAATGCAGCCCCAACCAATAGTAGACTGTTTTAACGTAATTAAAGCAGAAGTCCCGGAAACATATTGTATATATCTTTCACCGAAAGGGAAAAGATTCACTCAAAACAGGGCAAAAAAGCTGTTAAAGAAAAGAAATATAACTCTTCTTTGCGGTCATTACGAAGGAATAGACCAACGCGCCATAGACCTGATAGTTGACGAAGAGATCTCCATCGGAGATTTTGTATTGACAGGCGGCGAGCTTGGCGCAATGATAATCGTCGATTCTGTTTCAAGAATGGTTGAGGGAGTTCTCTCAGATGCTTCCTGCTATGAAGATGAAAGTATCTATAGCGGTCTTCTTGAATATCCGCAATATACAAGACCTCCCGTATTTATGGGATTGGAAGTACCTAAGGTTCTTCAGGAAGGGAACCACAAGCTTATAGATGCCTGGAAAAAGGAACAGTCTTTAGCCATAACAAAAGAGCGGAGGAAAGACTTATATACAAAGTATATGAATCGGAAAGCCGTCCGTTTGGAAGAAGAGAAAAGAAGAAAAAAAGAGCTTCAAAAGCTCCGATATTCAAAGAAAAAAAATTAGCAGTCGGAAAAAATCCGACTGCATTTTTGCGTTTAAGTAACAACTAAAAAGTTTTTATTCATAAGGATTTTCTTTGTAAAAATTCCCCCTGATACAGTCCCTCAATTCCGCTATTCCCTTTCCTGTTTTGGCTGAAACACTGAAGACCTTCATACCATTAAGTCTGTTTGATGCCATAACGGCAGAAGCCTCGATTTCACGGTCTCCCGAAAGGCGGTCATTTTTATTCATAATGAGCCATACGGGCTTATTCTCTATACCAAGCTCATTCAAAATCCCATTTACTGTATCAATATGGGATGAAAGCTCCGCATCTGAAGAATCCACAACATGGAGCAAAAGGTCTGCAGAAGTGGCTTCTTCCAAGGTAGATTTAAAGGCTTCGACCAATGTGTGGGGAAGTTTTCTGATAAATCCTACCGTATCAGTCAGCAGAATATTGCTTTTCGGAGAATCGGGAAAAACCATTTTTCGTGTGGTGGAATCCAAAGTTGCAAAGAGTTTATCTTCAACATAGACCTCTTCGGAACAGCACAAAACATTCATAAGAGAACTTTTGCCTGCATTGGTATACCCTACCAAAGCAACTGACGGCACGGCATTTTTATCACGTCTGCGACGGGCTTGAAGTCTTCGTTGTTCAACCTTTTCAAGCTGTTCTTCCAATGAGTTTATTTTACGTCTTATATGTCTTCTGTCAGTTTCAAGCTTTGTTTCACCGGGGCCTCTTGTACCGATACCGCCACCGAGACGGGATAACGACTTACCAAGACCGATAAGTCTCGGAAGCAGATATTTAAGCTGTGCAAGCTCCACCTGCAAACGCCCCTCGGCGGTCTTTGCCCTTGCAGCAAAGATATCGAGAATAAGCATGGTTCTGTCAACGACTCGGACATCAAGAAGATCTTCAAGATTTTTCGCCTGACTTCCTGAAATTTCATCATCCACAACAGCAAGAGTTATTTCATTATTTTTGCATATCTCCGCAATCTCCTGAGCCTTGCCTCTGCCTATATAAGAAGCAACATCGAAGTTTTCACGTTTCTGTATAACAGAGATACAAGGTTCTGCCCCCGCAGTTTCAACAAGCCTTCCAAGCTCCGCAATGGAAAGTTCTGCCTCTTCCTCGGAAACATCTTTAGTCTGAACAGCTATCAATACTGCTTTTTCTATAATTTTTTCCATAAAATAGTCCAATCTGCCGCTTTCGATGCGACTCTGTTTATTGATTTAATTATATCATTTATAACATTAAATGTCAAGGGGGATTTTTGATAAATAATTTTCATGATAAAATCACAGAAATGATAGCAACACTTTATATAAATATGTTACAATATGGGTTGAAATATAAAAACGGAGTAAAAGTTATGAAATACGCATTTTCAACAGAGGCTTGTCCTGATTGGGATTTTAAAAAAATAGTTGCAACGGCTAAAATGCTGAAATTTGACGGAATTGAAATCTGCGGTATTCAGAACGAACTGCACACTCCGAAAATAAAAGAATTCACAAGAGATAATATATTTCAATCAATGACATATATAAACGGCAATAATCTGAAAATTCCCGTAATCGCCACACAAACCTGTTTAGGAGATAAAAAGAATAAAATAAATCTTCTGCAAGAACCTTACGAATGTATTGAGATTGCCGAAAAAGCAGGAATACCCTATATAAAGGTATCAGGGGACTTCAACACAAGACCAACAGTTGAAAACGGTATTGACCTTTTTTATCTTCTTGACAATATGAAACAGGTCTGCTCATATGCTAGGCCCAAAGAAATAACTGTCTTAATGGAAACCAAAGGCATTTTTTCCGATTCAAGGTTTTTAGGAAGATTTTTGAATGAATTGGACTGTAAAAATTCAGGAGTTCTTTGGGATATAAACAATACACTCAGATATTCGGGAGATCCTCCGGAGCAAACTGTAGAAATATTCAAAAATAAAATCAGACATATCCATATAAACGATTCTGTTTTAAAAAACGGAGAACTGCTATATAAGCCCTTGGGTAAAGGAGACCTTCCCATAAATGATGTGATGAAAACCTTAAAAGATATGGACTACAGAGAATTCATATCACTTGATTGGCCTAAAAGGACACATGATGAGATTCTGAGTGCAGACACGATACTTCCCCAATTTTTATATTACATGAAGAATATTACAGAGTAAAATTCAAGACATTAAAAACTGAACGGAGACGAAAAATGTACGATTCACATATACACAGCAAAAACTCCCACGACAGTAAACAAACACTTGACGAAATATGCATGACGTCAATAGCCTTTGGTCTTAAAGGAATATCAATATGCGACCACGCAGATGTGTGTTACTCTAAGGAGCTGAATACGCCTTGCCACATAAAGAACTGCATTGATGATGTAAAAGCCGCTCGTCAAAAATATGGTGACAATCTTAAGATATTACAGGGTGTTGAAATGGCTGAATACCTTACTGACGAAGAAGAAGGCGAAAAAATCCTTAAGCTTTGCAATTATGATGTAATTTTAGGCTCTGTACATACAGTTTGTTTTGACGAGTTCAAAGACAGCTATTCCCGCATTGATTTTGGAAGCATTTCAGAGGAAAGAATATATGTTTTCATCAAAGAGTATTTTAATAAAATGCTTGAAATGACAGAAAAAACCGATTTCGACATCCTTGCACATATCAACTGCCCAATGAGATACATCAACGGGAAATATAACAGAAACTTGAATATAATGAGATTCAAGGATGAGATATCCGATTTATTAAAGCTCATCATTAAAAAAGATATTGCCCTTGAAATAAACACCTCAGGATTCACCCCCGAAATGGACGGCTTGATGCCAAACAGGGAAATAATTTCTCTATATAAAGACCTTGGCGGCAAGCTTTTGACTTTGGGAAGTGACGCACACGTTTCCTCGAATATCGGAAAAGGCTTCAAAGAAACTAAGGAAATGCTAAAAACCTTCGGATTCAACAACTACGTCTATTTTGAAAGCCGCAAACCCCATGAAACAGAATTATAATGAGGTCATATTTTGAAAAAAGAAATAACACTTTCAGAAAAAAGAATCTTGGAAAATCTTGATAACAAAGAATTTTTCAAAATAACAGTATTAGACACTACAGAATCTACAAATACAGAAGCAAAAAAACTTGCGAACACGCCCGATTCAGAAGGTACGCTTATAATAGCAGACACACAGACATCGGGCAGAGGTAGAATGGGAAGAACTTTCGTCTCCCCTCCCGGTTGCGGAATTTACATGAGCCTTATTCTAAAACCAAGGTTTTCTGCAGAAAAAGCCCTGCTGATAACAACAGCTGCCGCAACTGCTGTATCGAAGGCAATAGAAAAGCTCACAGATAAAGCTACGGGAATAAAATGGGTAAACGATATATACATAGGCAGTAAAAAAATCTGCGGAATATTGACGGAAGCAGTTTCCGAACAAAATAATACATCACTTAAATTTGCAGTTTTAGGCATTGGGATAAATGTTTCAGAGCCTCCAAACGGTTTTCCAAAAGAGTTGCAGAATATTGCAGGAGCAATATTCAGACACGGAGAAGCTCCCGAAGACTTTCGGAACAAGCTTATTGCCGAGGTGTTGAATGAATTCATGAAAGAATACGCACTTTTTCCCAAGGAAAATCATTTAAACTACTACAGAGAAAAGTCCATACTCACGGGAAAAAGAGTCAACATTATAAAATGCGGTGAAATCTGCGGAGAGGCAATAGTTTTAGGAATAGACGATAGTTGCGGTCTGACTATCCAATACGATAACGGAAAAACAGAAACGCTGAACAGCGGTGAAGTCAGCGTAAAAAAAAGTAACGCATGAATAAAACAATAAAAAAACAAATACTTTCAGCCTTTTTTGCGGCAATAATTTCCGTAATGTCACTGATAGTCATTCCATCCCCTACGGGAATTCCAATAACATTGCAGACTTTTGCGGTCTCTCTTTGCGGATTCATACTCGATTGGGAATACGGTACACTTTCCGTCATAATATACCTTACTGCAGGACTTTTGGGTCTGCCGGTATTCAGCGGTCTGACAGGCGGTATAGGAACTCTTTTCGGAGTAACAGGCGGTTTTCTTATTGGATTTCTCCCACTTGCAATAGGGTGTGGACTTTCCGAAAGAAATCCTCAAAACATTATCTTCTCGGCGCTCGGACTCCTATTCTGCCATTTGATCGGAATATCTTGGTTTGTATTTTTAACAGAATCAAATATTCTCATTGCACTTTCTACAGTTTCTCTGCCCTACATTATCAAAGATATTATTTCCGTATTTGCGGCATATATGATTTCCCGTATCATTCATAAAAGAACGAATCTATAAGAAAACTTACCACTACACAAGAAACTAAAAAAAGACTCAAAACAGACAGCCATTATAGGGTGCTTCCAGATATTGTCTGTCTGTTTTGAGTCTTTAAAACCTAAAACCACGTATCATTCATTATGTATGAGCATTTTCTTTTGTATCAGTTCTTTGGGAGAATATCCTATCTGCTTTTTAAAGACGCGGGAAAAGTACAAAGGATCCTTATATCCGCATTTAAAAGCGATATCCTTGACAAAATGATGGTTATCCTCAATCAGAGTACACGCATAATTTATCCGTATCAGATTAAGATATTCTGCCATTCCATAACCGAAAACCGATTTAAAATGATGAGAAAGGTATTTATTGTTATATTTAAACTTATCACTCACCGAGTCAAGTGACAGATTTGGATCCGTAAAATTCTCATCAATATATTTTTTGATAAAAAGCATAGTCTCCGACTTCTTTGTTTTTTTATCGACTGACCATTGCTTTATACACCTCTTACCTATTTCGGAAAAGGTATATAACACAACGCTTTCACTTACGAGGTCTATAATTTCGTTTTCACAGATAAATTCCTGTTCCCAAAAAGATCTTATGTGAGACATTTTTTCAAAGTGACAATTGCTTTTAGAAATCCCAAATCTTGAAAATATATCTTCTATCCTCAAGCCCAGAAAGCTTACATACATAAGTTTGATTTTATCGGTGCATTCAAAAGAGTATTCTACCGCGGGGAAAATTATAAAAACATCATTTTTCACAGCAGTGAATGATTGTCTGTTGAATTTCACAGTACATTCACCTTCTGTCACAAGATATACACGGCAAAAGGAATAGGTAAAAGGACCTTTACAAACAGATTCATCGCGTTCACAAACGAAATTCATCGTCGTAAATGTATCCGTAGATTTTCGAATCGGCACAAATTTACATGTATTCATGGTAAAAGTCCTTTCTTGATAAAGTATCCTATTTATTTCTTAATTTGTTAAGAGTCTCTGTTTTATATTTTTCATAAAGTTCCTTCTGCATATCATATACTTCTTCAGCTATTTCGGGAGTACCGTTAACAGTTGTCGGAAGAAGCTGATCTCCGGCAAATTCAGCAAACGTGCACGCAGTATCATTTTTGTAGTTCTCACGAACTGCAGGATCTCTGAGATCCGGAATTTCCATAGGAATACCACCCGCAAGAATCGAACGATACGCCAAAAGTCCGGGAAGGTACATATCACAAGCTTCATAAATGTCTATAACATCAGCATCCTCAATGCCCTGTATCTTACGGACGAAATTATACATCGTATAGAAGTCTGAGTTACCGTGACCAAAGGTTTTTGCAAATTCCGATTCAGCATGCTTAGGACAGTAATCCTCGTGTTTTTCCGTATCATAAGCACCACTGTATTCGTCGCTGTCAATGAAAAGTCTTTCAATACTTTCTTCACCTCTTGCCTCACGACCTGTTTCCATTCTGCCCTTGGAGCCGTAGACTGTGTACCATATATTATTTTTGTAAAGACCTCCATGAAGACTCTTGAAGATACCCCCATTTTCAAATTCTACTATCTCCATGCCAAAGCTTCCTGATTTACATCCGATTCTGAGATTTCTCGCGTTCATGCAGCTCTCAAAACCTGTTACCTTTACAGGGCGAAGGCCTGTAATATGGATGATAGGACCGAATGAATGAGTACAATAGAAGGTTGAAAACATTTTGTTTCGCCAATGGTTTTTATCTCCGTATGCAATTTCAGGCCAGATAGGTTCACAGTTGTGAACGTATTCACCTTCTCCGTATTCGAATTCACCGATCTTTCCTTCACGGTAAAGCTTTCTCATTTCATAAGGTGCAGGCATAAAACAGTAATTCTCACCGTAGTTGTAAATCATACCTGTTCGCTCAATACATTCGATGAGCTCAACAGCTTCTTTCATATTCTGAAATGGCAAAACCTCACTGAAAACGTGTTTACCTGCCTCCATACATTTGATAGCATAGGGAGCATGTTCATTTGCATAGTTTGCAAGGACAACCCCGTCCATATCGTGCTTAATAAATGAATCAAAATCAGAATAATAGGTAATTCTTTCATCATTGAGAATAAGCTTAACCCTTTCAATCTTAAAATCATCCCAATCACAAATAGCAACAAGCTCAACATCAGGATAGCTCATTGCAAAAGACATCATGTCTCGGCCTCTGCCTGCGCCAAAAACGCCAATTCTAACTTTACTCATATTCATACCTCTTTTTTGATTTTTATTTATGTTATAATACTACTTGCAATTATTATAATCATTATAACACAAATAAAAATATATTTCAATAGAAAAAATACATCATTCTATAGAAAATAGTTGTATTTTTAATTGCATATAAAAGTGGGTTGGCCGATTGAAAGCCAACCCTTTTTATTGTATCTGAAAACCACTAGCGGTGCTGGTGGTTCCAAAAAGCTTTAGCTATGGGTAGACAAAAATATCCTCCTTTGGTATAATAAAAGCGGCTGCCAACCGAAAATAAAAACCAAAGGAGGAATCAAGTAATGAAACTTG
>JAZSMD010000045.1:0-20631 GCA_045535665.1 Eubacteriales bacterium | reverse complement strand
CGACAAGGATTGGCTGCGTTTTTGCCTTGACTGACCAAAAATCCGATCTGCAGAAAATCTTCGACCTAAAAGCAAAAGATTTTTATTGGATTTTATGCGTTGAGGACGCAGATAGGCTGACGCCTTTCAAGGACGAAACGCAGAAAAGACTTAAAAAGATTCGCTTTTAGGCAGGTTCGGATAACCCCTGTCACCCTATCCAAAACTCTTATACTCTTTTTTTCTTTCTTTGAAAGCTTTTCATATGAAATAAAATTTTTCATCATGTAATTTTATCCTTTCTTTTTTCAGCCAAGCCTCGGATATCTTCTTTTTGCCAACGGATGAGCCGAAGTCTATCTCTATAAATCTGTTCCTACCGTCCCCGACAAAGCCCACAACTTTTCCTTCCCCGAATTTGGAGTGCCTTACCGCGGTGCCTATGGGGTACTCATCACTTTCTGTTGCTGTCTTCGTAACTGAATCCCTTGAAGCTTTTTTGGTATCCGTCCAGTATTCCACTATCTCCCTGTCGGAGCTGTCCCATGAATCCTGAACCTTATAAACGGTCTCGCCGCCTTCACCGAATGGCAATATTGCCGCACAGTGAGTCTTTCCCACGCAGGTAAATACCCTTACGCCTTTATTTTTGTAAAAGCGGTTGAAATGATCACACATTTCCTTGCCGCTGTAATAGCTTCGTCCGTGCTTCAACCCCTTATGCCGTTCAAAGCCCAGGGTTTCAAGGGTGAAATCTATATTTTCAAAAGAGTTGAGGTGAGGATTTTTGTAGCCCGTGACCTGAGCCGCAATATCCAAAGCCTCGTGCCAATCACATTCACAAACAGCGGCAAGGGCGCGTATAAAGCAGTCCCCCGTTCCGATGTTTTCGGGATTGACGTTTATGGGCTCAAAGCCGTCCCGAGCTTCGGGCAAGACCTTTTCCTTCACACGCCTGATATTTCTTCTGTTGTCGCTTTGGGGTATATATTCCCACAAGGCGTTCACGATCTTATGTTCAAGGAATATCTTTCCGTAAACTGCCCCTTTTAAGATATATTTCCCTTTAATGGGGTCGGGTATCAAAGCGCAGTATGTGCCGTTATTGAATTTAACAATATATTTCTTTTCTTCCGAAAAGCTGCCGTCAAGCCTTTCAATTATCGTCTTAATGGGCGCAGCAGTCTTCTTTTCGGGCTTGAAGCCATTGGCTCTTAACATATCCGAAACGCAAGTCTTGTATGTTGGCATACGGCAGCGAAGGTGTGCCTGGTCCATAAGACTTTTTACAAGCTTTTCCCATTCAAGTCCCGTTACTAAAGCCGCAGAATTGATAGCGGAGCTCGGTTCTGAATATCTGACGTAGGAACACTCTGAGCCGGGGAAAACAGGCATAAGACATATCTCTTCATATTCTATTGAAGTCACAGCATATTCTTTATTCATGTACATATCAACTTATCTCCTTTCATATAGGATAACTCTTGTCATCCTAGGCGACCTTCACAAGATCGCCTGTTCTGTCAAGTACAAAAACGTCTCCGTCAAGCTCCACCACAGCAAAGCCCTCGTCAAAGGATTCTGCCCAGTCGTACTTAATGGGAATAACGACTTCACCCTTTTCGTTTATATAGCCCCAGCTCTCGCCTTGTCTGACTGCAAAAAGACCTTCGCTGTAAGGCTCTATCCAATCCCATTGTATGGCAGTGACCTCTTGACCCGTTGCAAGAGAAACACAGCCGTATTTACCCTCAAGCATAACGCCTGCAAAGCCGTCGGCAAAGAAAATTATTCTGTCATACTTAGGCTCAACAACGAAATCCCCCTGTTCATTAACAAGGCCGCATTTTTCGTTGACTCTGCATCTTGCATAGCCTTCGCTGAAATCCTTCAACATCTCAATTCTGAGCATTTTTTCATTTTTCATATGTATTTACCTCCGTATATTTTCGGTTTTTTTATTACATATATATTATACCAAACCGTTCAGCACGTCCTCCCGCATTTTCGGGAAGAAAAAGTTGGAAATCACATTTTTATTTCCCTGCAGCACATTCAACATCCGTCGAAACGGATATCTCGTAATAACGCTTTGAGCCGTCAGGAGCAAAGTCGTAAAGGGAGCGCTTGAAGGAATCCCCATACATAAGCAGGTCTTCGGTATACATGATATCAAGCTTGAATCGGTTTTCGGCAACCATCGCAGATATATCTCTGTTCATGGCTTCATCCTCACCGTTGATAATGACCGCAGGTGTTTCCCCCTCAAAAACAAGCTCATATCTCATAAGCTTATTGCAGAGATTTTCAAGCCAGCCCTCTCTTTTTCGTACTACCTCAAAATAAAGGTCTGTCCCCTGAACTGTAACGGAAGCGGAGGGTCTTACTATTGCCCCTCTTTCGGCATCAATAACGATAACAGGTCTTACTGCAAAGCGGTCAACATTTTGGTTTTTCAGATAGTTGCATATCAGATGTGCGGTCTGAGCCTTTCCCTTCATCCACGCGGCATCGGCGGCAGCTGTTTCCATGGAGTTGAATCTGTGACCGACACCGATGCTCTTTGCGTACTTTGAGCCGTAAAGGGCAAGGGTTATGATCCTCACATTGCAGGGGCTTCTTCCCTCAGAGGCAAAGCGGCTGAATCTTATCATATGGTATCTGTCAAGACGTTTCAGGGACTTTTCAAGATCCTTCTCCCTGAACTCCAGCCCCATAAGAGTAAGCATCTCCTTCAAGACCCTCGTTGTAACGCAGGCAACACCGAATGTGGCAACAATGCCGAGAACAGTTCTGTCAAAATCGCTAAAAACGCCCTCTTCAATAGCCTGTGAAACTCTGAAAGAAGAAACCTTTCCCTCACGTTCCTCAAAGAAAAGAGTTTCATCCTCGTAAGATCTGAAAGCCGCGTGCTGAGGTATTACCTCGGAATGTACGTCGATGGCGCCCTTTCTGTATGTAGAGCCCAAAGTGTAGATATTTGTGTTAAAATTGAAGTTAGTCATTGTTTTTTCCTCCTGTAAAAGCTTTATTTATCATATGTTTAAGTTTATTTTCATAGTTTGTTATATTGGCAACGTAAAACTCGTAAAGCCAACCGATACCCTCACACGCCTCATCGGAAGTCTCCGCGCTGAGAAGAATATGCCTGTCGGGATTTACACCAAGCTGTAAGCCAAGCTTACGGTATATGTCAAAATCGGAAAACTTGCCGCATTTGAATTCTGACCAGAATATGTGCTTTCCGACTCTGAATACGGTATCTATCTCACGGGGCTTTGATTCCACAGTTACTATGGCGTTACTGTGTATCTCATAGTCAACACCGTATTTACGGGCAGATTCCTTGACAACCCTTTCAGCCACGGCTCTGCCGTAGAATTCAAAGTAGTCCCCGTTAATAAGCGCCAGGACCCTCGGCGCGGTAGATAACGTACCTGTTATAACGTTGGTGCTTTTGTTGTAAAACACGTTGGAAATAATACCGTATTCGCAGAACTTGTCCGCAAGTGCAATAACAGCCTTTTTCTCCGCTTCACTTTCTGCAGAACTCAGGGAGTAATTCAAATGGTAATGCTTCCTTGAAACGCTGTCGCGTATATGCTTAAGGAAGTTTTTGCTATACCCGAAGCTTTGCGCAATACTGAAAGAGAGCTTTTCAATTGGCGCAACACAGCTCTTTTCACGGCTGAAATCAATATGTATTCCCTTGGCAGAAAAATAAGATTTTATATCTGTATTCTCTTCCTTGCCAGCAACTTCAGCTTTATCCTTGTCAGCAGCTTCAGCCTTGACCTCAACAGCTTCCTCAACAGCTTCAGCCTTGACCTCGATCGGCACAGAAGTAACCGCATCAACAGCTTCAACACCTTCAACGGGTTCAACACTTTCAACGTGTTCAACACTTTCAACGGGTTCAACAGCTTCAACACGTTTAAAGAGGGAATTTTTCGGAACCTGCTTTTCGGGCGGTTCTTCCGCAGCGGGTGAGAATATGGACCTCTTCACCATAGATTCAATGGGTTCAAGCCCCACCATTTCAACAGATTCCAAAGGATTACAAGCTTCCTTCTTATTCTTCATCAATCTTGATATGATCGACATTTTTCTACCTCCGTTTTAAATTTTTTATTTACAGTAATATTATACACTATCCTGCTTTGCCAAAAGGCTCTTACGGGGAAGAAAAAGTTGGAAACAGCGGAAATTATCGATTTCACAAAAAGTTTACAATATCAGATAAAAAAAAGTATTCAACGGAAAAACTCTTGTTGAATACTTTCTTATTTATTATTTAATTATATAGAGAATTAAGCTTTATAACTGTCCTTGAATTCCTTTATCTTTGCCAACATCATATTTACGGTATTATCGTAAATATTCAGCGGCATACTCAGCTCCATGGGAACGAAGGTATTCCAATCCCTGTCAAAAATACCGCCGCTGTAGAGGTCGTTCTGGCAGAGAACGAAAACGTGTTTGTCAAGCCCTATTGCAATACCGCTTTCAATTTGAAGCCATGCGGAAGTGTATCTGCGGTGAAGCTCTTCTTTTTCTCTGTCCGAGCCTTCTTTATCTCTGAGATAATAAACATGGCTTCTTTCCAGACCGATAACCACCACAGCATTGCAGTCCTTTATAATGTTTTTAACCTTATTCATTGGGTCTCGCTTGTCAAAGTCTGTCAATGTACATCTTACGGGAGTCACGCCTATTTCAAGCAAACGGTTGCAGAATCCTTCTATAAATTCCGTCTGTTCAAAGGTGTGGGGTGTAATGGTGCTGACGAATATGGGGAAATCCGGTTCGGACACTTTTTCCGCTGCAACCTCATTATTCCTTGCATTTTCCACACGCACAGCTTTACTCAGCTCTGTTTCAAGATAGTCGTTTATTATCTGAAAGACGTTATTGTACATATCACGAACATCTGTTTCAAGCCCACGGTTCTGAACTCCCGTATCGTGGACAAGTCTGTTTCGCTTTGCCCTTATCTCCTCTGCCCTGCGGAGAATATCGTTTATCATATCTTTATCGGTGTCGGAGACCTTATCGGCATTACGCAGATGATTTGCAACTCTTTTTATAAGGGAATCTATCTCGTCTCTGTCCTTGCTCTTTTCCCCAAAAGATCTCAGACAGTCCTTCAGCACCGATTCCACAAAGACAGCAGACCATATGGCGGCAGAAAGAAACTCCCTTTCCTCAAAGCTTTTAAGACAGCTCGAAAGGGTAGGGTGACAAGAGTTATCCAAACTGTGTTTTCTACAGGCTGATTTCCGTTCATCCTGCGTTAAAATACTCGCCAATCCGACAAGGATTAGCTGCGTTTTTGCCTTGACTGACCAAAAATCCGCACTGTAGAAAATCTTCGACCTAAAAGCGAAAGATTTTTATTGGATTTTTTGCGTTGAGGACGCAGATAGGCTGGCGCCTTTCAAGAACGAAACGCAGAAAAGACTTAAAAAGATTCGCTTTTAGGCAGGTTCGGATAACTCTTGTCACCCTAAACCATGTAGTCTCCTTAAAATAGTCTCTCTTTTTTACAATTTCTTCTATGGTCATTACCCTTGTCCTCCATATTTCTCCGTTATTTTAACAAGGTCATAAAGCAGACCCTGAACCTTGCCTATTTTTTCCGATGCCTCTTCCCGCCCGATAACGTCCGTACAGCAAGCTGTTGCAAGGTCAATTGAAACAGCGGAAGTATGAGCCGCATTATTTCTGTATTTTGTGCGAATGTCCTCACAGCGGTCAATAAAAGATTTTCCGTTTCTGTCCTTCAAGGTGAAAAAGCCAACACCTTTTTCCTTGAAAGGATCCCCCATAACTGTTTTCAGATATCCGTCCAATAACAGTTTATCCATTTCATGGGAAGGTTTAAATTCAAATAAGTATTTAAAAGCGCCCATTTCAAAGCGGTTACTTGCCACAAATGTTCCGCCCCGCCTTTCAAACAGCATTGATTTCGGCCACGTTTTTACAGAAGGCTCGCCCACGGTCTTTGTCAGGTACTGCTGATACCCCAAAAAGAATCTCCGTTTCAGCTCATTTTCAAGAGCCGAGGTTGCCGCAATAACTATTCCCGAAAAGTCCAAGGCCTTGTATGACTCCTTATTGCAGTTTGCAAAAAGCACCTTTGCGGAGATAAGAGAGTTTTGCGTATATTCGTCAAGCAGTTCCCATGAATCCCCGAACATACCTTTCAGAAGCTGAGCCTCACAGTCAACGGAAGCAATATCCTTCAAAGCAATTCTGGATATTTCCGCTGCCACCTTGCCGATAAACTCCGAGCATTGCTCTTCAAATTCAGCAGAATCAGGGTCTTTGAGTGCGGAAAATCTCTCTCTTTGCGTGGAAACTATAACATTGACGGAATCCAGCAGCTTTGAAACATTGCTGTCAATATTTTCAACCTTTTCTTTTATCTCGGCAACACTGTCTCTCATATCCGAAATACTGTTTTTAATTTCCAAAACATCTTTACGTAAAGCCGAATCTTTTTCTTTTATATTTAATTTTGAAAGATCCGTAAGGGAAGCCTTCAATCCGAGAGCCTTTTCGTATACATACTCATCAAACAATTCGTTTATATGTAACTCATTGGAAAGCTTTGTTACAGGATATTTAAGCACTTTTTTTATCTCAGCCCTTGCCTCCTCCGAAAGTACCGTATCGGACTCTTCCAAGCCGTATATACTTTTCAACTCTTTCAACTTAATATCTGCGGAAAGAAGATTCAAAAAAAGCAATAAGTAATTATTGAATACCGAATAAATAAGTCCGCCGTTATTTGTCAGATAATTTACATTTCTGCCCTCGGTCAGCTCCGTTTCACAGCCTTTGGCAGCTTCAAGATCTCCGAACACAGCCGCGACCCTTTCGGAAACGCCCCAGGTTATATACTCAAAAGGACGGTAAAAATCCGACTTTTTATATTTACCTGCAGCTCTGCCGCTTCCGTACTGATTTCTCAGCATTTCAAGGAAAGAAAAAATATCGCCCTCATTCTCCGCAGAACCCACACCGTAAAACAAACAGTATGCCCTGTTATATGTGACCCCCTCAATCGGCTCACCCATAAGCTCCAAAATAGCAGAAATAAGCTCCTTAAAAGTAAGATTCTTAATTTCAGAAGTATCTTTGCCTGTGGGCTGAACGTAAGATATTTTGACAGACTTAACTTCTTTAACATTACAAAGCTTTGCCGCAAGCTCCGTAACAGTCTTTTCACTCATCGAAGAAGTATCAGCCCTTACGGTAATAAAGCCGATTCCCGATTTAAAAAGCCAAATTCGTACCTTTCCCATTTTAAAATCAATATTTTCTTTAACAAGGGAATATGTATGCCCCTCATTTCCGTGAAGCCCCACGGACTTTCTTTTGCTCAATTCATATATCCCCGCCAAAGGAGACTTTTTTTCATTCAGAAGAGCCTTTCCCTCCAACTGCGGAGTGTTGGGAAAGGTAAATTTTGTAAAATTATCATTCAGAACCCCGTCACCCTTGTAAGCAAACGGAATTATAACCTCAAACGACGCCTTAACATCCATATCAAAAACCTATCCTTTCTCCCTAAATTCTTTCCGTCAGATCGCCCAAAACGTACTTCAACAAAGCAAAAACATCATCCGTAAATCTTGTTTTTCTATCATAAAACAAGCCCATGCGCACCTTCAACCACATAAGAGTCTCAACAGGAATCTCTTTTGTGATCTCCTTCGGGAAACGGCTCAGACACCAATAAACATCCGTGAAGGTCTGCATATCTTCTTTTTCGATCACCCTCTGTGCCATACCCTCAGGATCAGGGAGCTTATCCATAAAACGCTTCAATGATATAAAGTATTTTTTATTTTCGTTTTCTCTGTCTATTATGCCGTCTTTCTTTAAATATTGCGTAAGAATATGATCTAACAAATACTTTCCGTCATCGCTTAAATTAAACCTGAGATCCTCCGCATCTTTTTCATAATCGTAATCGGGCTTTGCCCTTTTCCTCAGCAGATCCATAATTGGATCGGGAACCTTCGCAAGCTCCTCTCTGCTCAATTGAGATAAAAACGCAAGAACTCCGGAACACGCATTATTGTAAGCCTCATACGAATCATTTATTTTTTTCAGATTATCGGAAAATTTCTTTAAACCCTCCGTGTCACCCATTTCGGTACAAACACGCACAAGGTTTTCATAAAGCTCCTTCTCCATAAAGCCGTAAGGCTCCGTTTCCATAGACAAAGCTTCTTCATAATAGCTTTTCGCCTCAGAATACATTCCTTTTTTCGCATAGAGTTCACCTAATTTACAATAATGCCGCTGCAACCCGTTTGAATTCACTTTAACCTCAGACATCCATAGATAATCATTACAAGCCCTTATGGCTTCAGTTCTGTACTCAATAGCCTTATCTGTATCTCCGACCTTCTCATAATAAGAAGCCAATTTGTCCTCAACCAATTCCCAAGCCATAAAAACATAATCGGCAGCAAATTCCTCCACAAGGTATTCCAGAAGACCTTCCGCGCCGCTGTAAAACGCAAGAGCTTTATCCAATATGTCTTTACGTTCATTGATAGTGCCTATCATTATTAAAGCCCTGCAAAGACACACTCCAAGATAGCAGTCTAAGTCTTCTTTGTAAAGCAAGTCCACAAACAGATTCAGACGGGTCTCTGCCTCTTCATATTCTCCAAGCATATAGTAGTTTGAAGCAATATGATACAGACAAAGGGAGTATCTTTCCTTTTCGGAATCAAAGTCTAAAAGCTCAAACAACTGTATCTCTGTTTCCATAACCTTTTTCGTAAACAGGTCTCTGTATTTATCGCTTTCAGCTCTTAAGGGAAGGATCCCCCAAGAATTCGCCAGATCTTCAAGAACGGACTTTTTCTGTGCAATGTCAAGCTCACGTTTCAATATACTCTCATATATTTGCGGAAACAACAGAAATATCGGGCTTAAAGCATACGTTTTGTCCGCCTTACTGCCGCGCAAGCCCTCTTCGTCTCTGCCGAAATTTTCAAGAGCTCTGTAATAATAATTCATCAAATTATACGGCTCATCAATATTTGCTTCCGTAAAATATTTATCCACAATTTCATCGGACTTCAAAAACAGCTCAATAAGATATTCAAAGCTGCCGAGGCGGATCTCCTCAAACCAATTTTCTTCAATTTCTTCCCAACTGCGGTTATAGATATTCAAAATGTGCATAAGCAGCCACAATTCACCCTCATAGCTCTTTTCAAGAATGAGAGTAATATTGTTTTCATTGAAAAACTCTTCCATTTCAGCCAACAGCTCATTGCATTGCTTTCTGAAATAGACATCCCCGTAATGTACAAGCTTTTTAACAGCCTTTTCCCATTGCGAGTGGGAAAGCTCATATCGGTTGCCTCGGGACGAGCGACTAACGGTAATAAAAGCCTGAATATCGTTTATCATACCCAGAAGCCTGTAGGAAACGTATCTTTCGCCCGAAAGATATGCAAGCTCACGGAGAGTTATGGGCTCACCTGCATGGGCAAGAGTATTAAGTATTCTCTTAAGTCTTTCCACATATGTTTTCGGGGAATTAAGCTCCACCTGTCCCATAAATACATCAAACAGGTCAGCCCCCTTTATGTCGTTGAAGACAGGACTCAATCTGCAAAGCTTTCTGTATGCCGCCAATGAGGACATACGGAATTCAAAGGTTTCCGCAACTTTCTCAGCACTTTCATCCGTCGCCTCTTTACCCTGTTCACGGAGAATATCCTTTACATAGCGCAAAACCGTATCTCTGTATTCGCTGTTTTCAATATTCTCGCTTTGCTCACCTTTTTTAACTGTAATACCTTCTCTTGTAAAGCTCAGATGACTTTCAAAGGGTGCAGTATCAATAAATCCGCAAAGCTCACGGCTTTCCGTAATTTCATCCACAGTTCTGGAAGTAAAAAGAATACATATATCGTCATCAAGTCTGCCGGGGTCGGGAATAAACGAGCATATCTCCCCGAAATCAGAAACCTCGTCAAGACCGTCAAGAATAAGCAAAAGCTTTTCTTTATCTGTACGTGTTCTGTATTCCGAAATTACAGCATTAAGACATTCCGCAAATTTCAATCCTCTTTCTTCCTCATTGCAGTTAAGGAGACTGCTGAATCTGCTTTCGGCAGCTCCGCAAAGCCTGTTTCTGTTTTCGGGGTCTATTGTAAGCAAAAGATCTCGGATACCGGGAATAAAAATATCCTTTCGTGACCTGTATTCCGAATTGAAATGCCATACACGTACCGCAACATTACCGAGGAATCCTTCCAATTCCTCCGCATATTTTTCATCGTCATATTTTATCTCAAGGTCTTCAAATGGGTCAAGAGTACTGCAAAATGTACTTTTCCCAAGACCTCTTTCGGCAGTAAGCAACAGAAATCCCTTATTATATGAGTTTACAGAATCCATAACCCACTTTCCAAGGAATTTTACGCCTAAAATATCGTCCTTGACAGAAAGCTTCTGTTCAAGAGCTTCAATATCTTTGGATTCGAGATCGTCCGCATAAACACTTTCTCCCGAAAGATTCTCCTGCTTCAGGTCCTTTCTGTGTTCCGACAGCCACTCTGAAAGGCGTTGGTCTCTGTAGCGGTCACCGTTTCCGTAATTGAGCAGATACGCCTTCCCCTTTTCAAAGCCGTCAAAACAGGAAAGATTTCTGTTTCTGCCTGCAATAAAGTTGTGAATTTCCCTGAATTCACATTCTCCCTCATTTGGGATATACTGTATATATACCTCTTCCGTACTGCCCGAATCAACACCGCGCAAGGGTCTTTTGTTTCCGTCAGTCAGACAGACCCTTTTATAGTATTCAATACCTGAATTCCCTAAAGCCTTGAACATCTTAAGGATATTGGGTATTTCTTCTCCGTAATGGGCTTCGGGGTCATCCGCAAGACAGCTGTGACCTATGGTGTTGTTTCGCCAGGAGACCATGCTTGTCTTTTTATTTTTGGCATTTTTAAAATACGACCCGTCGTAGAGCTTTTTCAGATACCCCACAGTTTCCCCGTAAAGCCCTATTTTGAAAAAGTCCTCTTCCCCGCAGCAGAAAACACTCGCGTCAAGTCGGGAAGCAATTCGGACACACTCCCACCATTTTCCCGCAGAAAGCATTTGCATGGAATATTCATAAAGCTGCCTGATTGCGGAATTCTTTTCAATAAACAGAGGAAAATCTTCCTTTCCCGCCTTCAGCTCATGAATCCCGTTAAAAATAACTGTTACGGGAATTTTTATCATCAGCTCAAACACATCGCGTATCAAAAACAGTGTACACCCGATGTTTTTTTCATTCACATATTCATAAAGCTGCCTGTACGACAGCGCAAGTGCCGTGGGCGCAACGTCCCACAACTCATAAGCCCAATATTCCGAAGAGGCAATATCCCCCTCGGAACTGTTGACCTTATCATTATGGAAACCCTTAATATCCATATCAAAACCCCCACATTTCCTCTTTATCTCTGATTTTTATACTTACAGGTCATATATCCCAAAGCAAGCCCTGAACATTTCCGAAATACGTTTAAGAATATCTTCTCTTCCGAAGCTGTATCTTTGGCGTAGGGTGACAGAATCTGTCCGAGCTTGTTTTCCATTGTTGTATCTCCTTATTCATTATAGCTTTAAGATATGTCTATCTTTCCATTTCTTCACGGTCTTCATGCTCTTTCCGCTGTTTCCTCTCAGGCTCTGTTTCGTGCTCGCCTATATACCTGTATTTCTCGCGGTAAAGCTCAACCTGTTCATGATACCTTTTCATAAGCTCATTTACCACGGGGTCGCCGCTGTCTTCACTTTTTACCGTAATAAGAGAACCGTACCCAAGAAGACGGATAACGATCTCCATATAATCTTCCTTGAAATATTCAAGAGTCATTCTGTATGTTCCGTTACCCCATTTGATACAGGTCTTTTTGTAGCAGGAAAATTCCGTAAGTATTCTGTCGGGAATTCCGTTGCTGTCAGGGAAAAATATAACTATAGTCTTCTTGTTTTCCTTGTTGAATATATCAATTTTCTCTTGCATCAGCTTCGCATCGGCAATTTTGCCCGTATCCTTAAAAGCAAGAATTCCGTCAAGTGGGTACGAAAATACTCTGCCATATTCTCCGACAAAATTCTCCTTATCCGTCAGCATATAGCCCACAGCGTTAACTCTGAAACGGTTATCCCTCTTTGAATATTCAATGCAGTACGGAATTATTGGAAATTCGTTTTCAACATCATTCTGATTTCTGTATTTTATCCAAACTATTTTTCTTTCACTTATCGCCGACATTATATTTCTTAATATAACCCCGAAATCGGAGTCTTCATAATATTTTTCAAGCTTTTCATCAGAATGTTTATCGTAAAGCACGACCCTGTTCACATTAAACACAGACATTTCGGGAAGCTTTTCCTTTATGGCGTCGATTTCGTCTTTAGTCAAAAAGCCTCTTGCCTGATTATGGTCAAGAATATTCAGCAGCCATTGTATCTCAATTTCGGTCAAAGGCACAAGCTCGTACAGATCTGAAATCTCTTGCTCCTTCGCAAATGCAAAAACGGAAGTATACTTATTTCCTTTTTTCGCGGTAAACTTGGACAAAATATCTTTATACTGTTTTTCTCGGCTAAGATATTGCTTCCACTCCGCCTGCGGAGCCATTTCATGGGGCTCGTCTCCCACATAAGAATACTTTAACCCCTCAACAAGCTCATCTGTCACAGTTGAAGCTTTGATCATTCCATAAAGTATATCAGCAAATTTCCCCATTGAGCTGCTGTATATCTCATTAAAAAGATCTTCACTCAACGAATCGACCCGAACAGTATTAAGGTCATTGATGGGGTCAATTTTATCCTCGCCTGCACTTATAGCAAAAGAAGTTGTTTCCTGTGACCCCAAAGTATAAAGTGCATCTGCCCTTTCCACATCATCCATAAAACTGTTGTATTCGATACTGATGTCATATATCCTCCTGGTATAAGTTTTCATCCAATGAAGCATATCCATGGGATTAACGACGTAAACAGTCATTTTCAGAAGAGAATATTCATCATTGAGTTTTTCCTCTTTACAAACTCTGAGCTCCCGTTTTATCCTGTCCCTGATAAATTTCTCACCCACAAGCTTTCCGTTATCCATTCTTTCGTGCTTGAATCTTATAACGAAGGATACTTTGCTCGGATGAGGCTCGGCTTTTACATTACCTGCATAAAAATCACCGAAATGCAGCCCCCATGTATACTTTATCAATTTAACAGCTCTTGTAATATCCTCTTCAAAGAAAGGATATTCCGTTTTTGTTCCACAAACAGTAATACTGTCTATAAAATCAAGTCTTACAGATGAAACACTTCGATATCCGGGGTGGTAATATATCAAAGCCTGTCTGCCGTCAGACACATTTTCACGTATCTCCATAGGATAACAAACAAAATGACGGAAACCTGTTCTGTTCAACGGATCTCTGCATTTAAGCCTGACCCAATAATGGTTTTCGGGCTTGGGCGTTTGCATTGCAAACAAAAGATCAACAATATTGAAATCGTTCAAGGCTCTTACTATGTAATTATGCTTATAATACATTTTCCATGTGGGAGAAGGTAATCTGTCAAGAATATAATTTCCGACCTCACCGAGAGGTGCTGTCTGTGAAAAGAACGCCACCATTTCAGCAAAACGGGTCTTCAAGCCCTCATCATTTCCAAGAATATTCTTCAAATTGTAATCTGATAAACAATAGTAAGTCTTACCGCGTTCAGTCAACTCACAAACGATACCCTTTTTTACCAACTCTCGCATTATATTTGAAAACTGTTTTTCTCCGAAGGAAACATGATCTATGACCGCAAGATACAAACGCTTTTTTTCAAAATATTCTGAATCTGTAAGGACATAGTTATTTCCGTCAAACTCTATCTGTTTATTGTTTGAGAGCATATAAAAGAAAATATCCATAAAAGAAGGCTTCCAAACGACCTCCGTCTCAAGAATAAACTCTTTGATTTTTGCCAAAACCGTGGGGTACTCTTTAATATCCTGCCATGTCGGGAGACCGTCACTCTCTTTATCCTGCACGCATTTCTTTTTAATCTTCGCTATAACAGATACGGCATTTTTATCTCCGTTTTTCTTCAATTCTTCGCATACAAAAACAGTATTCTCAACAATACAGTCAAGACTGTCTTTCATAAATTTTTGAAAAATTTTCGGAGTCCATCTGTCTTTTTGCTTTTTGGTTGCAGTTTCCCATGTCTTCTCTTTTTTAACGGAAGCAAGGTCAGCGGCTATTTCTTTCAGATACTCATCAAACTCTGCCATTCGCTCTGCCGTGGGTTCGTCACCGTATCTGACAGACCTTCCGCAATTGAAAAGCAATATCAGAACAAAGAAAATACAAGCAAATTCATTATTGGCATTATTCTGGTTACAGCTGCGGTACAAAAGATGAAATGGGTTCTCCAACAGCGCTCTCGTGTCCGCAGTAACACATTCCACGCAATCATCTGTATTACAGGAAAATTCACCGCTTTCGGATCTTCGGCTTCCTTCCTGCCATTCCACACCTGCCATTTTACCGACCAAAGTCTTAAGTCTTAAAGAGTCGTTGCCGTAGGTGCTTGAAGCTATATGCTCATTCGCTTCGTCAATGTAGATCTGCCCCCAATAACGGTGCATTTTATCCTCTGTCATCGGAGAAGGACAGCCTTTTTTAAAAAGCTTCGTTTCAGTTTCAATTCTTTCGCAGCCGACATCACCCTGAGGGAATTTAGCCTCAGTACCCGTAAGGAAATATACAGAATCTTCTGCCGTATACAAATATCTGAACATCTCACTCCAGGGCTTTCCCAAATTCACGCTTTTTTCAGACCCTGATATATCTTTAAAAGTAATCGCAACAGAACCGTCATCGGAAAACTTAATATCTTTCATTTTTACACTGTAAAGATCTTGAAGCTCAACACCGTCGCAGAGCTTACATACGATAATCGCAGCAACCAGCCTTGAACGTGAAAAAGTTCCCGCATCATAGAAATCAAAATCCTTGTTCTTGAACTGATAAACATAAATATCCCTTAAATAATTCTTAAATTTAGTATTAAAACTGTTTCTGCTGATAAACTCATTATCTACAGCCATGCGAATCCCCCTTCCGTTAAAAAAACAATACCGACAGTAATCTGATATCAGATCAAATCATCTTTCGATATCCACCTTCTCAAACTCGCAGATATCGCTGATATCGCAATCCAGAACCTCGGCAATCCGCAACAGAACAGTTATATTTACAGGCTCATCACGTCTGAGCTTACTCATGGTACAGGAAGAAAGCTCTGTTTTCCTGCGAAGGTCGGCAGAGGAAAGCTTTTTGTCAATGAGCAGCTTCCACAGCTTATTATACGAAACGACCATGTTCAGACCTCCTAAAAATCATTAAATATTTATTCACAGCAAATGTAATTTTTATTTAAAATATCATGCTTTGATTATACCACAAAAATTATTTTTTTTCAAGCATTCTGTCGAATTTTCAGAGCAATTCGATGTTTTTTGCAAAAAATTCATAGAAAGATACAGCACTTTGGGGTGCTTCCGAATAATAAAGCACTGACTTTGCAAACATTTTGTAAAATACGCACACCACCCCTTGACAAGGCTGCTTTACTGTGATAAAATAATTATGAATTTAATATTCAAAGGCTATGACGAAAAACGGTTGAAGTCGAGCAATACAGAGAGCCGATGGTTGGTGTGAATCGGTTTGCGGAGCTTTTTACCTCTCCTTTCCGAGCCGTTCACCTGAAACTGAAATTGAAATAGGGTGAGCCGAGAATGCTGCGTAAGTGCATAGAGGTTGTCAGACCTCGAAGAGGTGGCGGAAATTTTCCGCAATTTGAGTGGTACCGCGAGTGGTTAAATAGATTGTAACACCCGTCTCAAAGCAATTATAAAGCTTTGAGGTGGGTTTTTGTTTTACCTTAAAGCAAAAAAGAAAGAAAGGTAAAAAAGAAAAATGATGGATTCAAGCAAATACCGAGTGGGATATTTCCCCGTAGACAAAAAATACAGCAAATGGGTGGAAAAGGACCATATTGAAAAGCCGCCCATATGGTGCAGCGTTGATATGAGAGACGGAAACCAGAGTCTGGTTATTCCCATGAGCCTGGAAGAAAAATTGGAGTATTACAAAGTTCTTCTCGATGTTGGCTTCAAGGAAATTGAAGTGGGCTTCCCCGCGGCAAGTGAAACGGAATACGAGTTTCTCCGCACACTTATCGACAAAAACATGATACCCGACGACGTTACGGTACAGGTTTTGACCCAATGCCGAGAGCATATAATCAGAAAGACCTTCGACGCCTGCAAGGGTGCGCCCAACGCAATAATCCACTTTTACAATTCCGTAAGCGTGGCACAGCGTGAGCAGGTATTCAGAATGTCAAAGGACGAGATAAAGCAGATAGCCATTGAAGGCGCAAAGCTTGTGAAAAAACTTGCTTCTGAATATGAAGGAAACTTCCGTTTCGAGTACTCCCCCGAATCATTCACAGGCACAGAGCCCGAATATGCGTTGGAGGTCTGCAATGCGGTCCTTGACGTACTTGAACCGAATGAAAACAACAATGTAATAATAAATCTGCCCGTTACGGTGGAAATGAGCTCACCCCACATTTACGCCTCACAGGTGGAATATATGAGCGAAAACCTGAAATACCGTGAATTTGTGACCCTTTCACTGCACCCCCACAATGACAGAGGCACGGGAGTCGCCGATACGGAACTTGCACTTTTGGCAGGGGCAGACAGAGTTGAAGGCACACTTTTCGGAAACGGTGAAAGAACGGGTAACGTGGATATCATCACTTTGGCAATGAATATGTACGCCCACGGAGTTGACCCGAAGCTGAATCTTTCAAACATGAACGAGATCGTTGAAAAATATGAAAGATGCACAAGAATGCACGTTTACGAAAGAGCGCCCTACGCAGGTGCGTTGGTATTTGCGGCATTTTCAGGCTCACATCAGGATGCAATTGCAAAGGGTCTTAAATACAGAACAAAAAAGAAGCTTCATGAGTGGACCGTTCCCTATATTCCCATTGACCCACAGGACATAGGCAGAACGTACGATGCGGACGTTATCCGCGTAAACTCACAGTCGGGCAAGGGCGGTATCGGATACTTGCTTGAACACACATTCGGCTACAATCTGCCCCCGAAGATGCGCGAGCATTTCAGCTATATGTGTAAGAGCATTTCCGACCATGAGCACAAGGAGCTTAAGCCTGAAGAGGTTCTTGAAATCTTTACAAGCCAATTTCTCAACCTTGACAGCGGCATAGAGATAACGTATTTTGACTTCATGCGTGAAAACAACTCAGTAAAGGTAGAGATCACCTTCAAAAAAGACGGCATAGAAACGGACATCGAAGCGGAAGGCAACGGTACACTTAACGCAGTAAACAACGCACTCCGCGAATTGACGAAAGAGGAATATATTTTACAGGTATTCACACAGCACAGTATGCAGGAGCAGGGCTCACGAAGCGTTGCGGCATCATATATCGGGCTTGAAAGACCCGACGGAAAGATGTATTGGGGCGTAGGCACGGATACCGACATTCTCACCGCCAACACAAAGGCACTTTTGAGCGCATACAGTAACATGATAAAAGGAGATGCAGAATAATGGGCATGACAATGACACAAAAGATACTTGCCGCCCACGCAGGACTTGAAAAAGTCGTTGCAGGACAGCTTATCAACGCAAAGCTTGACATCGTATTGGGAAATGACATCACCACACCCGTAGCGGTAAACGAATTCAAAAAAGCGGGCTTTGACTCCGTTTTTGATAAAAACAGAATAGCAATAGTCCTTGACCACTTTGTTCCTAACAAGGATATCAAGGCGGCAGAGCAGTCCAAGACCTGCAGAGAATTTGCCTGCGAGCATTGTGTAAGTCATTTTTACGATGTGGGAAAAATGGGCATAGAGCACGCACTTCTCCCCGAACAGGGCGTAGTTACCGCAGGGGACTGCATAATCGGTGCAGATAGCCACACCTGCACATACGGTGCTTTGGGCGCGTTCTCCACAGGTGTGGGCTCAACGGACATGGCGGCAGGCATGGCAACGGGCATGGCGTGGTTCAAAGTACCCTCCGCAATAAAATTCAACCTTACGGGCAAGCTCCCCGAAAACTGCAGCGGTAAAGACGTTATCCTCACAATTATCGGCAAAATAGGTGTTGACGGAGCTTTATACAAGAGCATGGAATTCACAGGGGAAGGCGTAAAGAATCTTTCAATGGATGACCGTCTTTGTATCTGCAACATGGCAGTGGAAGCGGGTGCGAAAAACGGAATATTCCCCGTTGACAACGTAACAATGGAATACCTCAAAAACAGAAGTGAGCGCGAGCCGAAATTCTTTGAAGCCGACCCCGATGCCGAATATGAAAAGACAATAGACATTGACCTGACGGAGATCGTACCCGTAGTGGCTTGTCCCCATCTTCCCGAAAATGTAAGACCTGCAAGTGAGCTTTACGGCATAAAGATAGATCAGGTAGTTATAGGCTCATGCACAAACGGAAGAATGGAAGACATGGACGCCGCATACAACATTCTCAAAGGAAAACAGGTAGCAAGCGGCATACGCTGTATCATCATACCGGGAACAATGCAGATTCTCCGTGAATGTGTAGAGAGAGGATATTACACAGCGTTCATTGATGCAGGCGCAGTAGTTTCCACACCCACCTGCGGACCGTGTCTCGGCGGATACATGGGAATCCTTGCATCGGGTGAAAAATGCATAGCCACCACCAACAGAAACTTTGTAGGCAGAATGGGTCACGTAAACAGCGAAGTATACCTGGCTTCCCCCCACACCGCCGCCGCAAGCGCCCTGACAGGATATATAACTGAGTATAATGGTTAAGGGGCTTTTTGTGGGGAAGCTTCTTTTCAGGGGAAAAGAACCTTCCCCACACCCCTTCAAGAAAAGCCAATGGTGAAGCATTTTCAATGCTTCAAGGGGGAAACAAAACTTAAAAGGAGAAAAACAATGAACACACAAGGAAAAGTTTTCAAATATCCCGACAACGTAGACACAGACGTTATCATTCCTGCCCGTTATCTTAACACGCCCAATGCAAAAGAGCTTGCGCTCCATTGCATGGAAGACATAGACACGGAATTTGTCAAAAACGTACAGCAGGGCGACATTATCGTAGCAGGCTGGAACTTCGGTTGCGGCTCATCACGTGAGCACGCGCCCCTCGTCATCAAGACTTGCGGAGTGGGTTGTGTAATAGCCAAGAGCTTTGCACGAATATTTTACCGCAACGCCATAAACATCGGTCTGCCCATACTTGAATGTGAAGAAGCGGCAGACGCCATCGAAGCAGGCAACGAAGTCAAGGTGGATTTTGACAGCGGAATAATCACCGACATCACCACAGGCAAAACTTACCAAGCACAGCCCTTCCCTCCCTTTATACAGAACATAATCACAAGCGGAGGGCTTCTCAACTCATTGAAAGAAGGCAAAAACAATGGTTAAAAACATAGCAGTTATCCGCGGAGACGGAATCGGGCCCGAAATAATAGAGGAAGCCCTTAAGGTACTCTGTAAAGTTGCGGACCTTTACGGACACACCTTTAATTTCATTGATGTTGACATGGGCGGATGTGCCATTGATAAATACGGAGACCCTTTGCCCGAAAGCGAATTAAAGAAATGCACAGACTCCGACAGCGTACTTTTAGGTGCAGTAGGTGGAGAGAAATGGAACAATGTACCGGGAAACATGAGGCCGGAAAAAGGTCTTCTTCGACTCCGAGCAGGCATGAAAGTATTTTCAAACAACCGCCCTGCGAAGATATGGAAGCAATTGGCAGACGCCTCACCCCTGAAAAAATCCATAGTAGAAAAGGGCATTGACTTCATCATCGTGCGAGAGCTCATCGGCGGCATATATTTCGGAGAGCACAAGACCGAAGGAGACGTAGCAACAGACATACTCAGATACAGCGAAAGCGAGATTGAACGTATCGGGCGAATAGGCTTTGAAACAGCACAGAAGCGAAGCAAAAAGCTCTGTTCCGTTGAAAAGAGCAACGTCCTTGACTCCAGCCGACTTTGGAAAAAGGTCATGCACAGACTTTCTGAGGAATATCCCGATGTAGAGCTGTCGGATATGCTTGTTGACAACTGTGCGATGCAGATAGTAAAGAATCCTGCACAGTTTGACGTTATCGTTACCGAAAATATGTTCGGAGACATTCTTTCCGACGAAGCATCCATGATAACGGGCTCGATCGGCATGATACCCTCATCGAGCTTAGGCGCAACCACTTGCGGACTTTACGAGCCCATACACGGTTCAGCACCCGACATTGCAGGCAAGGACATGGCAAACCCCATCGGAACCATACTTTCCGCAGCGATGATGCTCCGTTACAGCTTTGACATGGTAGCGGAAGCCGATGCCATAGAAGCGGCAGTTTCCGAGTACCTTGACGCAGGCTACCGCACCGCCGACATCATGAGCGAAGGCATGAAGCAGGTCGGCTGCCGCGCATGCGGCGACATCATCATTGAATCTCTTAGAAAGG
>JAZSMD010000027.1:0-15541 GCA_045535665.1 Eubacteriales bacterium | reverse complement strand
TCTAAATCTTCAAGGGAGGCAATAATATAAGGAGGTGCCGATATGGGTAAGGATAAGGTGGTTTTGGCTTGCACAGAATGCAAACAGAGAAACTACAACACTACCAAAAACAAAAAGAACAGCCCCGACAGGCTCGAAATGAAGAAGCATTGCAGATTCTGCAAAAAGCATACTCTTCACAGAGAAACAAAGTAAGGAGGTACGACTAATGGCAGAAGAAATCAAAAAAGCCGAAACAAAAGGCTCCGAAAAGAAGCCCGTCTCCAAAAAGCCAGGACTCTTAGCTCGTATTAAGACATTCTGGAAAGAAACAAAAAGTGAAGTTAAAAAAGTCGTATGGCCTACTCCCAAACAGGTTTTGAACAACACACTTATTGTTATCGCTGTAGTAATTATTGCAGCTGTGTTCATCGCTGTTGTAGACGCTGCGTTCAAAGGCATTGCAGGTCTTTTAGCTCTGTAAACAGACAAGCTTCACCCAATCAAATTTTAATTTATACTAACGGAGGTCAATTATGGCAGAAAGCGGCAAATGGTATGTATTGCATACTTATTCCGGATATGAAAACAAAGTAAAAACCAGCATCGAGACTCTTATCGAGCTGCGAAATCTGCAGGATTTAATCTTTGACCTCAGGATTCCGACAGAAACAGTTACCGAAGAACGAGACAACGGCAAAATCGTAGAAGTTGAAAGAAAAATATTCCCCGGTTACGTACTTATCAACATGATAGTAAACGATGATACATGGATTCTTATCAGAAACATCCGCGGAGTTACAGGATTTGTTGGACCTGAAGGCAAACCCGTTCCCCTCACGGAAAAAGAGATCCAGAATTTGGGAATAAAGAAACTCCAGACAACAGTGGAATACGCTGTAGGAGAAACAGTAAAGATAACTTCAGGCTCTTTGGAAGGCTTCACAGGTGTCGTTACGGAAATAGATATTCCCGCAAACAAAGTAACGGTAATGATTTCAATGTTCGGACGTGAAACCCCGGCAGAGATCGAGCTCAATCAGGTAGCTCCTATCTGACCAGGAAAAGACATCGAATAGCTAAGGAGGCTATATAAAAATGGCACAGAAAATTACAGGTTATATTAAATTGCAGATTCCCGCAGGTAAAGCTAATCCTGCTCCCCCTGTAGGTCCTGCTCTTGGTCAGCATGGTGTTAACATCATGGCTTTCACCAAAGAATTTAATGAAAGAACAAAGGGTGACATGGGTCTCATTATCCCTGTAGTCATCACAGTATACGCAGACCGTTCATTCTCCTTTATCACAAAGACTCCGCCTGCAGCTGTTCTTATTAAGAAAGCTTGCGGAATCGAAAGCGGCTCCGGTGCTCCTAACAAGAACAAGGTAGCTAAGATCACAAAGGAACAGGTTAAAAAGATCGCAGAACAGAAAATGCCCGACCTTAACGCTAATACAGTAGAAGCTGCTATGGCTATGATCGCAGGTACGGCAAGAAGTATGGGTGTCGAAGTAGTTGACTAACCCCTCAAAGACAAAGTGGGAGGATTTTTCCGAACAACCACATAGGAGGATATTATTCACATGAAAAAAGGTAAGAAATATATTGAAAGTGCAAAGCTTATCAACAAGTCTGCACTTTATGATACAGCTGATGCTATGGATCTCGTTTGCAAAACAGCTACAGCTAAATTTGATGAAACAGTAGAAGTACACGTTAGACTCGGCGTTGACTCCCGTCACGCTGACCAGCAGGTTAGAGGCGCTATCGTTCTTCCCCACGGTACAGGTAAAAATATTAAAGTACTCGTATTCGCAAAAGGCGATAACGTAGATAAAGCTAAAGAAGCAGGCGCTGATTATGTAGGTGCTGAAGATATGGTTCAGAAGATCCAGAGCGAAAACTGGTTCGACTTCGACGTTGTAGTTGCAACACCCGACATGATGGGTCTTGTAGGTCGTCTCGGTAAAGTGCTCGGTCCTAAGGGCCTTATGCCTAACCCCAAAGCAGGTACTGTTTCCCCCAACGTTGCTCAGGCAATCAAAGAAATCAAAGCAGGTAAAATTGAATACAGACTTGATAAAACAAACATTATCCACTGTCCCATCGGTAAAGCTTCCTTCGGAGCTCAGAAGCTCCAGGAAAACTTCGATACACTTCTCGGTGCTATCATCAAAGCTAAACCCGCTGCTGCAAAAGGTCAGTACATCAAGAGCTGCGTAATTGCTTCAACAATGGGCCCCGGCATCAAAGTTAACGGTGCTAAGCTTGGCTAATTCGGATTAACATCCATTGGCTCAAAAGATATAAAATCAAGGAACCTTCGGATGAAGGTTCCTTTTTTTTGTTTTACAATCGGAGGAAATTTTCATGAAAACAGAAATCAATGCGGACAACACCATATTCACCGTTGAATCCGAGGATACAGTTTCCGCTCAAATAACAAAAATAGAAAATTCTGATGTTCAACTCTACAAAATAACATTTGATTGGGCTGAGAAAAATCCACCTCAAGAGGTAAAACTTTCATTTTTCAAACCTTGCCCCAATACATATACACATTGGGATGTAAAAAACCATACACCAAGATTTTTCGCATGGCATAGAGATAAAATGACCGATTCCAGACTTGCAAAATGGATGCCTATCACCCAGCTTTCCTCCAAAACAGGAAAAAACTCCTACACAGTAGCAATTTCCGACGTAAAAACACCTGCAAAAATAGCTGTAACATATAATCTATACACAGGAAACGCTGAGACATTCATCTCATTTTTCACAAACATGATAGATCCAATATCCCATTATGAAGCAACAATAAGAATCGATACAAGAGATATCCCATTTGACGATGCTATAAAGTCCGCAAGAAGCTGGTACAGCAGCCTCGGATATGGAAACAACTATATTCCAGAAGCTGCAAAGGATTCTGTATATTCCACATGGTACGCATATTTACAGGACGTAAAGGCTAAAGACATACTGAAGGAATGCCGCATTGCAAAAAAGTTAGGAATGGACACTGTTATTGTTGATGACGGTTGGCAGAATAAAACGATTCTCAGAGACTATTCCAATTGCGGGGATTGGATACCCGCAAAAAACAGATTCCCCGATATGCGAAATTTCTCTGATGAAATCCATGCTCTCGGCATGAAATTTATGCTTTGGTATTCCGTCCCTTTTATAGGTTGGGATTCCGTTAATTACAAAAAATTTGAAGGGAAATATCTACGTGAAGTTCCAGGAATAAAATGCAGTATTCTTGACCCAAGGTATCCTGAAGTCCGCAGCTTTATAGTCAATACATACAAAACCGCGGTAAAAGAATGGAAACTTGACGGTCTGAAGCTCGATTTCATCGACAGATTCCAGGCAAATGAAGAGATCAACGATAAAATGGACTTCAGATCCGTTGAAGATGCAACAGAAACGCTCCTAAAAGAAATATCCACAGAGCTAAGAAAAATAAAGAACGATATTCTGATTGAATTCAGACAACCTTATATGGGTCCGGTGATAACTACTTACGGAAACATGATAAGAGTCTGGGATTGCCCGAATGATCCGTTTACAAACAGAATCTCTATAGCAGATCTGCGCCTTACTTCGGAAAAAACCGTCGTTCACGGAGATATGATAATTTGGGATAAAAACGAGACGTCAGAGGGGGTAACTTCACAGCTTTATTCAAGTCTTTTTGCCGTTCCTCAGATTTCTGTAAGGCTGAATGAGATATCCGCTGAACACAGAAAAATCTTAGCAGCTTTTCTGAAATTCAGAAACGAACACAAAAAGACTCTCATGGACGGAAACTTTACAGTAAAAAACCCCGAAGCAAACTACTCATATACAGAAAGCACACTTGACGGTGAAAGGATTGCACTTTCAATAGTATCACCCGTACTGAAAATTGACAGGAAATACGACAGAGATTTTCTTGTAAATCTTTCTGAAACAACAGAAATACCTGTAATCGGAGAAAAAACAGGCTTGTCATTTAAAATAACAGACAGTTTCGGAAAAACTCTATCGAAAAGAAAATTAAAAAAAAGTGACACTTTTCTGGAAGTACCATTCGGAGGGATTTTACACATATATAAATAATTTAATTTCCAAACTTATACAATATTGGAAAATGACGGAAGAACAGCCTCTCCCAAAGAAATTATTCTTTGACGGAAAAGAGTTGCGGAAACTATGGCAGAATCCCTGTTCCCGTTAAAAAGCAAGGTAATAATTTCAATCATTTTCTCCCGAAGCCCTTCGACCTCGGAATCATGAATAAACAGGGAAATAAACCCTTCCTGTTCTTCAAAATATTCTTCAAGCTCATAAAAGGAATCGATACTGTCGGAAATATCGGCTGCAGTTATTATATTGCCCGAAAGTTCCGACAGTTCTTCTATTACGTCGGAATACCATTCAAGTCCGAAAAACATACCTCCGCAGACAACGGCAAGTATTAAAACAGATGAAACAATCTTCAATGTCATAAAACAATGCCCTCCTTATCCACGGCAGTCATACTGTCTTTGTTATATAAAAATATAAGCAGATCTCCAATCTGTTTGCCGTATTTTGAATTTACAAGATTTTCGAGCTCCTTTCGTTTTAGCCCCAAACCTTTTAGATTATTTTTAACGACTTTACCATCCGATATAAGAATTAAAGGAAGAGATTCTTTTTCAGTTGTCTTTTTTGAAAATACACTCATCTTACCGCTTGTTTCAAGAATACAGTAACGCACGTCTTCAGGATTTAGAACACCTTTTTGCCTCAGTTCCTCCATAAGCTCATCCACAGTCAACTGAACCTTTCGCATTTCATCGATATTTATTTTTCCGTCATCGATCAAAATACTGTATTTCCCGGAAACAGAGTACCGCAAAGCCTGACTTTTCATGGAAAGAACAGAGATAAGTATCTCAAGAGCCACAAGGGAAAAAATTGAGATCACAGTATTTATAATTGGGGAATCTATATCTTGAATAGGCATTGTTGCAAGTTCGGATATCATTATGGTCACAACCAACTCCGTAGGTTCAAGCTGTCCTATCTGCCTTTTCCCCATCATTCTTATAGCAATGATAGTTATTAAGTAAAAAATCACCGTTCTGATAAATGTAACAAGCATTTCAATCCCCAATCTGTAGCAATATCAAGTAGCTTTTACAGTATTTTGCCCAAGATTAAAATAATTATACATATTTTTGCTCAATTACAAACCTTGACTTTTAAATAAAATTCTGATATAATTATGTTATCTGAAATAAAACAATATTATACCGTCACAAAGACGGAGAAATGGAGTTACCCTTATGAGAAAGATACTGCTATTAGTTTCGTTTTTAGCGGTAATGCTAATATCTGCATGTGCGCCCAAAGTATATACCGAAGAAGATATCATGGAAATCACCCTCTCAAGTTCAACACAGGAAGTTAAATTAGGGACAGGAAATGCTGCAATTTTTACAGTTGTAGGCCTTGCCGAAGACGGTACAGAAATTCCCTGTAACGCAGAATTCTACTGCGACGGAGAGCTTCTGGACAAACCCTACCTCGAAACTTCTATCCCCGGAACATACACGATATCAGCAAAATTCAATGAGTTCGTCAGCTCAGAAATCAAAATTGAAGTTCTGCCCGAAGACTTAGGCTACATTAACCTTACATTGAACAGAAATACTATTTTCAAAGGCGGACGTGTTACATTTAAAGCCGAAGCCTATACAAAAGATAATGAACTTCTCTCCGAAGTTCCCGAAATCTATGTGGGAGACGTTCTTACCGACGGTAAATCTCACAAAACAACAGACTTAGGCTTCTATATCGTTGAGGCAAGACTTGACGGAGTAGCTTCCGCATACGCGCCTCTTTCCGTTAAGACACCTATTGAATACAATGTAACACTAAGTGCATCAACAACAGAAGTTGTTGCAGGCGGAGAATCTGTCACCTTCACGACATTGGCAGAAGACCCAATGGGTCAGAAAGAAATAGATCAATCCCTTACAAAGATCCACTGTATACAGACAAATGAAACTCTTGAAAGCAAAGAATTCACTCCCACAACAGCAGGAAGATATACCTTCTATGCTGAAAGTGAAGATATCGTAAGTGCACCTGTAACCATTGTAGTAACAGAAGCTTCCATTGCTTCCAACATTGATTTCAATGCATTCCCCGGATATGAATCCGAATTACCCGTAATAATCATTGATACATACGGTAAAGATGTGACAAAAGAAAAGTCCACAGCAACAATGTATATCTACAACAAAGCATTCAATAAACCCGGAGATGCTCCCGACGTAGTTTCTCTTATCGACATTAAGCTCAGAGGTCAGTCCTCCTTGGATTTCCCCAAAAAGCAGTATTCCATTCACACAAAGAATGAAGACGGTACAAATAACAACATTTCACTTTTGGGTATGCCCGCTGAAAATGACTGGGTTCTTAACGGTTCTTATGCCGACAAATCTCTTATTAAAAACAGCCTCATGTATGATCTGATGGGTAAAGTAACAGAGTATTCCGCAAGAAACGAATTCTGTGAAGTATACATTACAAGACCAGACGGATCCCTTGATTATGTGGGAATATACTCTCTCATTGAAAAGATAAAAATTGACCAAAACCGTGTAAACATCCACAAAATGACTGAAGCAGATACAAACATTACGGGTGGTTACATTGTAGCCATTGACAAGATCGTTGCTGACGAAGTTTTCGTTGAGACTTCTCTCTGGGATATAACAATCGTTTCCCCCAACAAAGAAAAGCTCACAGACGCACAATATGATTATATCGCACAATACTTAAAAGAGTTCTCTCTTGCCCTTGAAGGAGAAAACAGAGCAGACCCTGAAAACGGTTACAGAAAGTATTTCGAACCTGAATCAATCGTTGGACAGCTTCTTCTTGACGAATGGATCAGAAACATCGACTGCATGAGATTTTCCGCATATTTCTACAAGGATCAGGACGGAAAATTAAAGTTCGGACCTCCCTGGGACTTCGACATTACCTGCGGACGCTGTGACTACGGCGAAGGATGGATAGTAGAAGGTTGGGAAATGGGTTCAATGAACGATCTCTGCTGCCACCTTATGTGGGATCCTACATTTACACAGATGTTTGTTGACACCTGGAAAGAATACCGTGCAACATTCCTTACAGACGAGCTCATTGTAAAATACATTGACGATAAGGTTGCTGAACTTGGCGAGGCACCTCTTGCACGTTCTCTTGCACGTTGGAGCAGACAGTGGGACGGAGAAACTTACGTTTGGCCAAACCCCGTGGACGAGCTCTACTCATCAACTCATGCACAGGAAATTCAGTTTATAAAGGATTATCTCCTTGCCCGTGCAGAATGGATAGACAACAATATCGACGATCTCCTTGTTGGCAATATTAAGAAAAAGATCTGGTAATTCAATAATTATTTTAAGTGGGAGAAAACCTGTTTTCGGTTTTCCCCCACTTATTTATATTTCAATCTCTTTTGAAAGCCAGAACGACCAAATAAGACATTTTTTTACGGGCTTGCCGTAGTTTTTCTCAACAGCAAGGCGGTAAAGCTTCAGCTGTTTTTCATATCTGAAGAGCAGTTCTTCCTCATTTACTTTGTCTGTTTTATAGTCAATAATGACAAAACCGTCGTCATATTCACAAAGCATATCAAGACTGCCTTGAATGAGAAGAGTTTCTGATTCGGGAGCGTCAGGATCATACTCCGTCGCAGGAATCTCGGTAAAAAAGCTCTCTTCACGATAGACATTGTTTGCAGAAAGGACTTTTGAATAAAGAATACTGTTTTCAAAACGCTCTATTCGGTAGCTTTCAGACATAACAGCATCATACTGATCAGAAGTCAAAAGCCCTGATTCAAACATTCGTTTAGCCTCGCTGTGAACACCCTTCCCCAATTCGGAAAGCTGCATATAGAGATGAACGGCAGAACCCTTACCTGCCCCCATGAGAGGTTTACCGCTGATAAATAAAGGTTCTTTGTAGGTATGTTCCGTTGCATACATTTGTGCGGAATCCGTATCATCGGAAAGCTCTGAAACACTGACCTTAAGAGGAATTTTACTTATAGAAGCGCTCTTCTTAAAGAATCTCTCATCCAATTCATCATGAGAAATATCAAGAACAGTTTCTTTTTCCGATTCCCTGTGTATATTTATTTTTTCAACAGGTTCAACATTAATATCTTCAACAATTACATGAAAATCTGACGGAAGAACATCGCAAAAATCAGAGTGAAGAACTACAGCCTCTTTATGTCTGCACAACGCTGCAGTAACAAGCTCTTCAAAGCTTGAAGCACCATTGACCTGTGACTTAAAAATTCCATTTCCATCGGATATCAATGCCGCAGCCTTCAAATTCTTTTCAGATACTGTTCCTCCGGGAGAAATAAGGATAAGTTTCTCCCTTGCTCGTGTAAACGCTACATATAAAAGTCTTAGACTTTCGGAAATATTTTCACGATGAAGACGCATTTTCAACAACTCATTCATCAAAGTTGTCTGCCGGTATTCAAAGCCATCGGAAAATCTGCTTGCGGCTATGCCCAAAGACTCATCAATATATACAGGCTGACTAATGAAATTTTTATTTTCCAAGGATCTATCCAATTCAGGAACGATACACACCGGAAATTCAAGCCCCTTTGAGGCATGAATAGTAAGTATTTTAACAAAATTTCCGTTCGGCATACTCTCGGAATCGCTCAAAGTTTTTGAAGATATAGTCTTTTCAGCAAAATCCACAAAGCCGCTTAAGGTTCCACCACCTGTTCGGTCACCGTAATTACGGGCAAAAGCATAAAATGACATTAAACAGTCACGTTTGATATTCCCTAAAGGTAACGGTAAAACCTTTGCAAGATATGAGGTTCTGGTATAAATATCCCAAATAAGCGTATGTACAGGAAAACCGACAGAACGGAGTCTGAACCGTTTAAGATCTGTAATAAAAGAGCCGAAATCAGGGTCATTTTCACCAAGCTCCAACAGGGAATCGTAAAGTCTTCCCTTTTTTCCGAAGCTGCTTTCCGTACGTAAAGAAGCCATTTTATCTGCGGAAAATCCGTAAAGTCGGGAGTACATAACAGCAAACAGCGCAGAATCGTCATAAGGATTATCAATAACACGCAAATACGCAAGAACGGTATTTACTTCTATACTGTCAAGAAAAGAGCCGCCTGCCTTGGAATAGCAAGGAATATCTTCCTCGTAAAATACTCGCTCATAAACAGGTAAATTATCCTTTAACTGTCGCAAAAGGACGGCAAAGTCCCCGAAATTAACAGGTCTGACCCCATTTTTGCCGTTAACCTTCATACCCTTTGCGATCAGTCTTTTTATTTCACGGGCAACATATCTTGCTTGAACCGTAATTTTATCCTCCCCTGAAGTATTAAGATATGTAAGATATTTAACCTCCACTTCAGTCTCATCAGTATCGGGATAAACAGCTCCGGGGTTAAGCTTTTCAACATCATCATAAGCCGTATCACCGACTTTAGGTGAAAAGAGCTGTGAAAAAATAAAGTTGGAAAACTCGAGAATTCCCGAACGGCTTCTGAAATTCATATTAAGAGGAATATTATTAAAAATATCTCTTTTGCGTATAAAGTTTTTCGGGTTGGCATGTCTGAAACGGTAAATACTCTGTTTAACGTCACCAACGCAGAAACAGTTATTTCTTGAAATAGCAGAAAACAAAAGATCCTGCAAGTCATTTACATCCTGATACTCGTCAATAAGTATTTCATCGAATTCATCAGCAGCTTTTTGTGCAAGCTCTGTAGGAACAAATTCCCTTGTTGCATGGTCATAATCGGAGACCATAAGCCTGAGCGCCATTTTGGAAACAGCATCAAAAGAGAACATTCCCTTTTTCTTCATTTCGCTGAAAATCTTTTGCTCGTAATCCTTGACCATGGCAAAAATACAATGTACAAAGCCTTTAAGATACTCAGCATCCTTCAGAGCCTCATCTCTGTTTATAATAAAGATCTCGGAAGAAAGAAGCTTTTTAAACTCATTACGGAAAAGGCTATACTTCATCATCACAAGATTATCTTTCGCACATGCAGGACTTCGTTCAAAAACAAACTGTGCATCACGGCAACATCCGTCCCAATCCCCTGTTTTGGCATGGGAGATCATATTTTTCAAAACAGAATATTCCGATTCAACAACAGCCATACCTTTTTCTTTAAAAGGCATAGCATCAAGAACCTCTTCATAGACTTTTTCATAATCTTCCAAAATATAAAGAAACTCTTCACACGCAGCATCTGTCCAGAACTCAGCTGTTTCATAACGTTTTTCGCAAAGCTCTGCCCATTTTTCACCAAACGGAACAGTTTGAAGGAACGAATAAACGGAATTAACGGTATTGATAAGCTTATCATCGCTTGTTTCCCCGCCGAAAATCTTTTCGACATTCTCAAAACCGTTTTTATAAGTATTTCGGTATTCCTCCGTCAACTCTTCCATGGCTTTTGATTTTATATAATTATATTCAATACTGTCTATAATTCCGTAATCGGGAGGGATATCAAGGTCCTTGAAATTACTGCGTACAATATCACCGAGATAGCTGTCAATAGTAGATATCTTAGCACTGTGAAGAAGGAGTTTTTGTTCTCTGATATGCTCGGAAGGGTTGGGAACAGAGTCAAGAATGGAAATAATTCTGTCTCTCATCTCCCCTGCCGCAAGTCGGGTAAAGGTTACAACCAAAAGACGCTGACATGAGCCACCATTTTTAATAAATTCCGCAACACGGTTTGCAAGTACTGCAGTTTTTCCCGAACCCGCAGCAGCACTTACTATGAGACTCTCACCGCGTTTCTCTATGGCAAGCTCCTGCTGAGGTGTCCAATCAAACTTTTTCATTTCAGCTGTCCCCCCTCATTATCTATCAGATCGTAAATATTATCAAAGGTCACTTTATTTAACCCACGCTCACAGCCTGACCGTTCACAGTATTTTGCATAATCGCAGTATTTACAGGAGTCAAGACGACTGTTCACAACAGGATTCTTATATATATTTCCCATAGTAGTTTCCTCTGCAACAGTACGCAACAAAGAACGTATACGGACAAAAAGCTTACCGAACTCCTCTGCGGTTGCCAGGGATTTCAGATCATTTTCCTTAACGGGAATATATTTGCCGCGTCTTTCAGGATCCATAGCCCGTAAAACATCGGGATCATTGAGGAAAATGCCGCTTCGCTTACGGTCTTTTTCCAATTTAATTTCAGCATCCGTCATAGTCTGATCACGTCTGATATCCACGGTTGACGGATTTGCGTTAACATACATACAACCTGCCGAAACAGGTCTGCCCCCCAAAATATCCGAACCGTTTTCACTTAGAGCATAAAGATACACAAGCATCTGAATATCAAGGCCGTAATACAGATCCTCAATACTGAAGCTCTTGCTTCCGCTTTTATAGTCAATGACTCTTACAAACTTTTCACCGTCACGATCATAAACGTCAACACGGTCGATCTTGCCTACCATAGTCACATAACCGTTATCATAAGGTATACGTACAGGACGGACACCTCTGTCACAAGAAACTTCAAGCTCATATTTAAAAGGTTCAAAACGCGTTTTTTCAAGCTCTTCCCTGAACATTTTCAGCAAACGGAAAATTCTGCTGACAAGAGCCTCAAAATGTCTGAGCTGTCCCACTCCCGGAGATTCTTCGCCAAAGAGATTTTTAAGGTATATTTCCGAAAAAGTCTTCAAAGAAACATACTGTTCTGAATCCGTTCCGTCTTTACAATTATCAAAAACATAGCTTAACGCAGCATGGATAAAATTACCCGTTTCAATTGCATCAAGCTTTGCCAAGCGCTGTTTCTGCAGATTCATACCGTAGCGGAAGAAGTATCCGAAACGGCATTTATAGAAATTAGTAACTCTTGAAGCTGAAAGTGTTTGATTTTTACCAAAAAGTGCCTCCGCCTTTTCGGAGGAAAGCTCTGTGGGAAGGACTTCCAAATCTCCGTTTAAGCCCTTTTCCGCAAAATAACCGTCAAGAGAAGTTATTCCGTATTTTTTGCAAAGCTCATAGGCAGAATCAATATTTCGCATACGGGAAAGGATTCCCTCAGTATCGTTTGCCGCAGGATAGGACTCTTCCGCAAGATCAGGGAAAATGCTTCTGACCTCCGTGATAACAGCTGAAGGTACAGCATCTGAGCCTCCCGTATTATAGCTTAGTATCAGCTTTTCCGACGGTGCGGAAAGAGCATAATATGCAAGGAAACGCTCAAAAAGAACCTTTTCCGTATCACTTCTGCCAACGGAAATATTATATTTTTCAAGCATCAGTTTATCTCTGCCGTCAAGGATGGAAACGGTACTGTCGTTTTTCGGAAAAACCCCGTTCATAAGTCCAACGACAAACACTACTTTAGGTGAATCATATGGTGTAGTTTCAGCTCCTCCTGCAACGACCGCATTGGAAAATACAGGAATTATTCCGATATTTCCGCTTTCGATAACAGACATTAATATTTCCAAATATTCTTCGGGAGAAACCTTATCTTCGCCCGAAGTAAGCACGAATTCATCAAGACTGTCAATTACAAGCTCGTAAACCTGTTTTTGCTCAAAAGCAAGCTCTTCCTCTCCGTATTTACGATATTCCCGTTCAAGGGACTCCAATTTTGAAGGAAGCTCCATATACATAAATAAATTATAGAGCGCCTTTGAATAACCTAAAACAGTAGCATCTCCATTTCGGATTTCCGTTTTAAAATAGTTTATCAGATCTACGACAGTACGCCTTATGGTATTTATACGCTCAAGCAAAGCCTTATCATCTTCGCTGTCCTCGTTTTCGGAAAAGCCTCTCACGCTGAACGTAAAATCACGAAGGAGTCTGTCATAGCTGATGCTCCATTGAACGGTATAATTTTCAAAAAGAGAAATATCCTCGACAGAAATGCCTGTAATACCCGTTTTCAACAAAGTCAGAACAGACTCTCGGGTAATATTATTTATTAAAATATCAAAAAGACTTCTGATAAAAAGAATAACGGATTTCTTTTTCAACGGTGTTTTTTTATGATAGAAAAGAGGGATACCGTATCTGTCAAAAACAGGCTCAAACACAGATGAATACATTTCCATATCACGGGCAATAACCATGATATCCCCGTAATTATAGCCTTTTTCATTAACCAATTCTTTTATTTTTGAAGCCACAAACTCAGCCTCATCGTATGAGTCATTTGCTTTATATAAAAAGATATCTTCAACACTGTCGGTATAAACATCTTTTTCATCTCTGAAAAAGTTTTTTTGCAGAAAGCAAAGCTCCTTGCTTACAAAACGGAAGTTTTTATTCAGAACAAGAATATCGGGCTTTATATCATGACGGGAAGCATTGCCCAAAAGTCTGCGAACACATTCGCCCGACACTGAAAACAGGGAAAGTTTATTTTCAGAACGGGATTCAGAAGGTAATGAAACCGTAATGTCAGCACCTGAGATCATCAAAGCATCCAACACCTTAAGCTCCTGAGGAGTAAACATTTTATAGCTTTCACAAAATACCGCTGTTCCCGAAAAAAGACGTTTAGAAGATATAAGTTCAGCAAAAACAGACAAAATATCTGCATCATCAAATGAACCCTTTGCTGTAAAGGCAGAATAAGCCTCATAACAGAGCGAAATATCAAGAAACTTGGGGTTATTTTCACTCTCTGCGGCCTTTCTAAACTCTTCGGGAGAAACAAGAGACTGTTTAAGATCCGCCACCGCATTACTCATAAGAGTCATAAAACGTGGGCTTATCCTTTCGGAAGGATAATATTCAAAATGATCACAGACACTGTGAACAGCTTTCATCATAAGTGCATTTCTGCCTCCGCCGCTGATAAAGCCGTTTTTCCCTACCCCGTATTCTGTAAAGACGAAAGAAGCAAGACGTTTCATGGAAAGTATCTTCAAAAATGGCATGAATTCAGCTCCGAGAGTCTTAAGATAAAGACGCTCGGTTGAAACTGTATATTGATCGGGAACAAGAATGATTATTTTCTCACTTATCTTACCCGATAAAGTACATCCTTTATCCAATAAGATTTTTACACGGCGAAGGATCTCTGAGGTTTTTCCGATTCCTGACGGCCCTAAAATCAAATCAAGTTTCATAACAAGTTTCCTTTCCTGCTTTTGTGGGCAGATCATTATGGCAATATATTTAAACAAATAAAATTTCAACAGTTTCAAAGGTTTTGACAGTTAAATATCAAAGTATAAATTCCCGATTCACAGCAAATAATGATACTACAGGAACAAAACTCCTGAATTCAAGGAAAGAACGGAATTTTAAAATGATAAATAAGGTCGTTATCTGCGGAATAAATACTTCAGAACTTAAAGTCATTCCAAACAAGGAGCAAAAAGAACTTCTAATAAAGGTAAAACAGGGCGACAATGCCTCACGGGAAAAAATTATTCGAGGGAATTTAAAATTAGTTCTCAGTGTTGTTCAAAGATTTTCGTCAAGGGGTGAAAACCCCGATGATCTTTTCCAGGTCGGTTGTATAGGACTGATAAAATCCATAGACAATTTCGATATAACACAAGACGTAAAATTTTCCACATATGCCGTTCCAATGATATGAGAAAGTAGAGGAAATATTATTTGTTTAGAAATTGCCTGTAAATAGGGCAATTTTCTTGTTTTACTTATTCATAAGATAGCTGCGAAGCTTCAGATGCACATCGATAATGCCATCTTTGTATATCTCCACACGGTCTATAAGCTCCTGGCAAACAGACTGTTTTTCCTTATCGGTCATATGCTTCCATGTACCTTCAAGATTACGGAATATATTTTTTGCACGTTCAATTCTGCGGGAGATATTGTTCTTTTCCTCTTCGCTATTTAACTGAGACTGCAACGAGCGAATTTTTTGACTTTGCTTTTGAATCAAATCTTCAACTATTTCCGGAATTTCCATACTCTTGCCAAGGTCAATCTGTTCTTTCCTTTGATAGTATTTACTAAGCAGCGTCATTGCATCTTTCAACTCATTTTTTATTGATGTGGTATAGTCAAAGTATGCTTCTTTCTGATTTGCAGCATTGCCTAGGTATGTCATCTTAAAAAGTTCCTGAACGACCGCATCTTCAATATCACAAGCCCAAAACAATTCACTTTGACAATCATCCGATTTCACGAGATTCGGTTTCGATTTCTGTTTTGAGTAACAAACAATCTTGCAATCACCAGATTTGTTCCATTTCTGGTAGCGCATTTTTGCTCCGCACTCACCACATACCAAAAGTCCCGATAATAAATAATTAGATTCCGAACGGTGAACGCTTCGCTTTGAAAGCTCATCTTGCGCTTCCTGCCACCTCTTTAAGGGAATTATCGCTTCGTGTTCACCCTCATATTCTTCACCGTTGTAGATAATGCAACCTGTCAAAGATTTACGTTTCAGAATTTGTGTGATAATCCTGTCACCCTTAAAACCTAAACGATCTGCAATCTTTTGAGG
>JAZSMD010000068.1:0-24378 GCA_045535665.1 Eubacteriales bacterium | reverse complement strand
GACTTTGTAATCCCCGGTAACGATGACGCTATCAGAGCAGTTAAACTTATTGCAGGTACAATCTCCAATGCTATTATTGAAGGTCGTCAGGGCGAACAGTTTGCCGCAGAAGAAGCTTCTGAAGAAGCTGAAGCTGTAAGCGAAACAGAAATCGTTGGTTAATTCAGGAGGAATATAGAAATGGCAGCAGTTATTACAGCAAAACAGGTTCAGGCTCTCAGAGAAAGAACCGGCGTAGGTATGATGAAATGTAAAGAAGCTCTTATCGCTACAGATGGCGATATGGAAAAAGCTATTGATATGCTCCGCGAAAAAGGTCTTGCGGCAGCTGAAAAGAAAGCTAGCAGAATTGCAGCAGAAGGCGTTGTTGCTCAGTACAATGCTAACGGCGTAGCTGTTCTTGTTGAAGTTAACTCTGAAACAGACTTCGTTGCTAAGAACCCCTCTTTCAAAGAATTTGCTGAAAATATCGCTAAGGTTATTCACGCAAATAATCCCGCAGATGTAGAAGCTCTTCTTAATATGAAGTATGTAGACAGTGATATGACTGTTGAAGATGCAAGAAAAGAAAAAGTTCTTGTTATCGGTGAAAATATTCAGATCAGACGTTTTGAAAGAGTTGAAGGTAATGTATTCAACTTCAATCATGGCGATGGTAAGATCGGTGTTATCGTTAACTTTGAAGCTAGCGAAGAAGCTCTTGCTAATCCCGAATTTGCTACAGTTGCAAAGAATGTTTGCCTTCAGATCGCAGCTATGAACCCGGCTTACCAGTCTAAAGAAGACGTTCCTGCAGAAATCATCAATAAGGAAAAAGAAATTCTTCTTGCTCAGATCAAAAACGATCCCAAGAACGCAAACAAGCCCGAAGCTATCCTTGAAAAGATGATCGGTGGTAAGATCAACAAGTACTACACAGAAAACTGTCTCCTCCAGCAGGAACTTTTCATCGACGAAAGCGTTACAATTGAAAAACACATCGCTACTATGGGTAAAGATGTTAAACTTGTAAACTTCGTAAGAATGGAAAGAGGCGAAGGTATCCAGAAGAGAGAAGATAACTTTGCTGAAGAAGTTGCAAATATGACAAAATAATTAAAGTAGATTCTACTTTCAATTAGAGAATCGTGCTTTGGATAAATTCTAAAGCACGGTTCTGTTTTTTAATCTTTTTTGTCCTTATTTTTGATATTTAATGCGAGTTTTAAAATTCCGCGCAAAACCCCTTTTGCTTTCATTACAATAATTTTCATAATTTAATCCTTTCTTAGCGATATATATTACAACAACAAAATAAGAGTAAAAAAGCTAAAATTATAATTAAAATTGCTTTGGGGAGAAATAATGCAGACAGAATCCCTATGCATAAAGCCCCTAACAATGCGAAAAAGTATTTAATTAAAAATGAGTTATTTCTTCTTTTTTTCAATTCATATCAACCTTCTTTCAGATATAAAATCTGTTTTTTATAACATTATATGAAATTGGGGTTGACTTGTGATTATCTTTTATTTTTGACAAAAAACAAAAATTTTAAATTAAAAGGATTTTAAAAAAGGATTTTCAGTTTTTCATCAGTATTATATTATGTAAAAATGAAGGGAGATGTGTCATACGGCTAATATTTTTGGAGAAGATTTTCTGTCAGAATTAAGAAACCGTTGCGATATAGTGGATATTGTTTCCCGATACGTACAACTTAAAAAGAGTTCCAACAACTTTGTTGGCTTGTGTCCTTTTCATAATGAAAAAACACCGTCCTTTCATGTAAATCAATCAGGACAGTTCTTTCATTGCTTTGGTTGTCAGACAGGTGGAGACGTTATCACGTTTATCATGAAAATTGAAAATCTTTCATACAGAGAGGCTGTTGAACATTTGGCATCAATTGCAGGATTGAATGTACCTAAAAGCCTTTCATTTGACGGAGAGATAGGAAAGCTAAGGAAAGATATTTATGAGATGAACCGTGTTGCTGCTCGCTTTTTTCATGATTGTCTAATAAGAGATACGGGAAAAGTAGCCTTGAAATATCTTACGGGAAGAGGCTTATCTCTTAAAACTATTACAAATTTTGGTTTGGGGTATGCCCCCGACGGTTGGTATAATGTAATAAATCATTTGCGTTCAAAAGGATATACAGATACACAAATTAAACAATCAGGATTGGTATCTACCTCTGAAAAAGGATTTTTCGACAGATTCAGAGACAGAGTTATGTTTCCGATAATTGACCATAAGAATAATATAATCGGTTTCGGCGGCAGAACCATGGGAAATGACCCTGCGAAGTATTTGAATACTTCTGAAAATGTTGTGTTTAAAAAGGGTTCAAATTTATATGCTTTAAACTTTGCGAAATCTACCAAGACTGGGTATTTTATATTATGCGAAGGATATATGGACGTTATCTCGTTGCATCAGGCAGGATTTACATCTGCTATTGCAACATTGGGAACAGCAATTACTCCCGATCAGGCTCGTCTCATGAAAAGAATGACTGAAAACGTTATTGTTTGTTATGACAGCGATGAGGCAGGGAGAAATGCAACGCGAAAAGCTATATCAATTCTGAAAAGTGTAGATCTTAATGTAAGAGTCATAACTGTACCGGGAAGCAAAGACCCTGACGAATTTATAAAAACTCAAGGTGCTCAAAAATTTGCTAACCTGATAACCGGATCTATAAATCATCTTGATTACAGATTGGATGAAATAAAGCGCAAGTATAACACGGATATAGATAATGAGCGCATAAGCTGTGTTAATGAGATGTTGGGTATTCTTGCGGAACTGTCGAATAAAGTCGAAATTGAGATATATATAGATAAGATCAGTAAAATGCTTAACGTTTCAAAGGAAAATCTAAATGCGGAATTGTCATCAGTGAAGAAGAAACGGTATCGGGCTCAAGAAAATAAAAACAGAAAAGAAGAACTTGATAATCTGAAAGGTATGAATGACAGGATCAATCCCCAAAGGGCAAAATATCTTAAGGCATCCCGTGCTGAAGAGGATATTATTTCGGTTTTAATAAATTATCCTGAAAAATATAAACTAGTCCGATCTTATATAAATGAGACGGATTTTGTAACTGATTTTAACAGGAATGTATTTGTTGTGTTATGCGAGAAAATTGAAGAAAACACTTCTTCCAATATCTTGCTTACATTATCCTCGTTATTTGACAGCGACAAGATAGGTAAAATAATGTCTTATATTTCCTCACTTGAGGCGATTGAAGTCAATGATGATAAAATTAAACAAATTGCTCAAACTTTAAAGGAAGAAAAAATCAAGGCAAATATCGGAGATATGTCGATAAATGACTCTGATTTCAGCAGCAGACTTGAAGATTTGAGAAATGGTAGAAAGAGAGATAAAAAATGACAAACAATGAAAAGAAAAACATCGTAAGGGAACTTTTGGAAAGAGGCAAGGAAAAAGGCAGCCTTACTTACACCGAAGTAAATGAAGAGCTTGAGAAGATCGGATTTACTCAGGATCAGAAGAATATTCTCTATGATGAGTTTAGAAATGCAGGTATAGAGCTTGAAGAATCCATTTCTGATGCAGAGCTTGATGAACTCAAAGACATTGAAGAGGAAATCAATAACTTACCTATTGACCCTGCGGATATGGAAGCATTACTTCAGTCTGAAGGTATTACTATTGATGACCCTGTCAAAATTTATCTTCATGAAATTGGACGAGTTCCTCTTCTTACTACAGAGATGGAAGCTGAAATTGCTGAAAGAATTGCAGCAGGCGATCAGGAAGCAAAAAAGATTCTTAACGAAGCAAATCTTCGTCTTGTTGTAAGTATTGCAAAAAGATATGTCGGCAGAGGCCTGTTGTTCCTCGACTTGATTCAGGAAGGTAACCTTGGTTTGATAAAAGCCGTAGAAAAATTTGACCCCAATAAAGGTTATAAATTTTCAACTTATGCAACATGGTGGATAAGACAGGCTATTACAAGAGCTATTGCAGATCAGGCAAGAACCATTAGAATTCCCGTTCATATGGTTGAAACAATTAACAGACTTTTGAAAACAGAAAGAGAGCTTGTTCAGGACCTCGGTAAACAGCCCCAGGCAAGCGAAATTGCTGAAAAGCTTAATATGCCCGTAGAAAAAGTTCGTGAGATAATGAAGGTTGCTCTTGACCCTGTATCCTTGGAAGCTCCTGTCGGTGAAGAAGAAGATAGCCATTTGGGAGATTTTATTCCCGATACTGATATACCTGCACCTTCAGACGTTGCATCACAGACACTTCTTAAGGAAGAGCTGAATGAAGTTCTTAAGACTTTGAGTGACAGGGAAGCGAGAGTTCTTAAACTCAGATTTGGGCTTGATGACGGTCGTACAAGAACTCTTGAAGAAGTCGGAAGAGAATTCCAGGTTACAAGAGAAAGAATTCGTCAGATCGAAGCTAAAGCTCTCAGAAAACTCAGACATCCCAGCAGAAGCAAGAGACTGAAAGATTTCCTTGACTAATAAAGGGGTTTTATTATATGGTTAAATTGGGTGAATACACTGAGGTTTATAAAATACAAATATTAAAATTTATCAAGTCTTTTTTCGGATTTCACGGTTCTTTAATTTCAGGAACGGAACCGGACGATGATCAGGATTTTTCGGTCTCAGAGGAAACTTTATCCGAGTGGCTGAAAAGTCCCAGTAAGTTGTATGTTATAATTTTCGATGATTTATTGGTTGGTTTCTTAAGACTGTCATATAAAGGCTCAAATGTCGTTTGGATAGAAGATATATTTGTAGACAAAATGTATCGGAATAAGGGTATCGCTACAAATGCGATTGGAATTGCGGAATCGATAATAAAATCTGATTCTCAATATACTTCTATTTGTATAGATGTTGTACCTCGGAACTATGCTGCTTTAAAATTATATCATAAATTGGGGTATGATACTTTGAGTTTAGTGACGGTTCGTAAGGAATTGTATGATAATAAGAGAGACTTGAAATTTGATTTTAACGGAATTGATTTTAAATATTAAATCATTTTATTATAAAAAAATACTGCAAACTCAATTCAAAGTTTGCAGTATAATTTTTTATTGTTATTTCTGATTACATCAAGTAAGATTTGATGCCTTCGGGAGCATTAGCAGCATCATAGCTTGCTGTCATAACGATGTTTACATTGGGAGCAACCTGTTCAATAGCTTTTACGCAAGCTTCAAATGCTGCCATATCATCACCGCAGAATTTAAGTACAGAGTCAACGAAGATATCTGTAATATCATAGTTGCCTGCAACGAGTCCGCAAACAAAGCCATAGAATTTATCGAAAGAATTGATACCGTATTCAGATGCATTTACCAATCTCGCATTGATACCAATATCGTATCTGAGGTTAGCATCCTTTTCGATACAAACTACATTACCGTGGTTTTTTGAAACAGCTTCATTAACAAGGGAAATAAGAGTTTTGGTTTTTCCCATGCCTTTGAGTCCCATAATTATTTTTGTCATAAATAATGCACTCCTTTTAGTGATTTCTTTTACTTTACTATATTATAGCATAAAAAATGAATAAATGCAATAGGTTTTGAAAAAAAATTTTTAGAAATTTATAATTATTTATTAAAGTCTCTTTTCAAGAGCTTCTCGTTCAGCTTCATATCCTGGTTTTCCGAGAAGTGCAAACATATTTTTCTTATAGGATTCAACACCGGGCTGGTTGAAGGGGTTTACACCGAGAACGTAACCTGATATTGCGCAAGCTTTTTCGTAGAAATAAATAAGCTGTCCGATCGAATATGCGGAGAAATCTTCAAGCTCAAGAACTGTGTTTGGAACACCTCCGCTTACGTGGGCAAGAACTGTACCCTTGAAAGCGTTTTCATTAACTTCGTGCATTGTTTTTCCTGCAAGGAAGTTAAGACCATCAAGGTTTCCTTCATTTTCTTTTATAACATAATCGTATTTGGATTTCTTTACCCAAATTACAGTTTCGCAAAGGTTTCTGATACCTTGCTGTACATACTGACCCAAAGAATGGAGATCTGTGGAAAAAACCATGGCTGAAGGGAAGAGTCCTTTATTGTCTTTACCTTCACTCTCACCATAAAGCTGTTTTATCCATTCTCCGAAGCACCAGAATGCAGGCTCGTAAGAAACTGTGATTTCGGTTGTTATACCTTTTCTGTAAAGAATATTTCTGAGTGCTGCATATTTATATGCATCGTTCTCTTCAATATTGGGGTTAGCGTAGAGCTTTTGAGCGTCTGCAGCGCCTCCAATTAAGGAGTCAATGTCAATCCCTGCAACTGCTATGGGGAGAAGTCCTACAGCTGTAAGAACGCTGAAACGACCTCCTACATCATCTGGTATTACAAAACTTTCGTAACCTTCTTCTGTAGCGAGTTTTTTAAGAGTGCCACGTGCTTTGTCTGTAGTTGCATAGATTCTGTTTTTAGCTTCTTCTTTTCCGTATCTGTTTTCCAAATATTCTTTCATTACGCGGAAAGCGATAGCGGGTTCTGTTGTGGTACCTGATTTTGAAATGATATTTACAGAAACGTCTTTGCCTTCACAAAGAGAAATTATTTCAGTCAAATATGTAGAACTGATATTATTTCCGAGGAAGTAAATTTCAGGGGTATCTTTTTTGAGACTGTTGTAATAGGGGGATTTTATGAGTTCGATTACAGCTCTTGCGCCCAAATAAGAACCGCCTATTCCGATTACAATGAGAACTTGGCTGTCTTTTTTTATTTTTTCTGCTGCTGCTTTAATTCTGCTGAATTCCTCTTTATCGTAATCTGTCGGAAGGTTTACCCAACCGAGAAAGTCGTTACCTAGACCTGTTTTTTCTTCAATCATTTTATGAGCTGCTTCGATGTAAGGCTTAATTGCCTCAAACTCGTGATCTCCGATAAAATCTTTCAAGTATTTTGTGTTAAGTTTGATTGACTGATTCATGCTAAGGACTCCTTATGTAATATTGTACAGTAAATTATACTATGAATTCAGAACCTTCATAATCGGGTAAAGAGGGCGTTCTGTGAGGTATACGTTTTAATGGGTCGTACTTGAATTTTCTACAGTTGTACACAGAAGTAACTATTCCGTATTTGTCGCAAAGACAATCGGATCCGTTTGTCAATATGTATCCGTACTTACAGTACGAGCAGTTTTTTTCAATTTTATTTTTAAACATATAAGCTCACTCCTGATTTATGAATGGTAGTGGATATAGCATATTATACCACTGTTTTTCGATTTTGTAAAGATGAAAATTAAAAAAAATAGATTTTGTCAACAGAATTTTGGAAAAAGGCATTTACAAAATCAAACTTTTGTTATATAATATATAATGAGTAATAATGTTAAAAGGTGAAATATCATTGAAAGAAAGTTTTTCATATAATTCTTATGAGTACATAGAGAGGGACTCTGTTCAGAGAATTTTCTCTTATACGGAATCTGAGTACTTAAACTCCGGGCGAAGAAAAAAATTCTTCACTCAGACATTTGGCTGTCAGCAGAATGTAAGCGATACTGAAAAGATAGACGGTATGCTTATTCAGATGGGCTTTGAGCCAACCGATGATAAAGATGATGCTGATATTATCATATACAATACCTGTGCTGTAAGAGAACACGCGGAGCAGCGTGTGTTTGGAAAGATCGGTGAGCTTGTTCAATATAAAAGAAAAAATCCCAATTTAATAATTGGTATATGTGGCTGTATGATGCAGCAGGAATATATTGTAGATGAGATACGAAAGAAGTACAAGCATATAAATATGGTATTCGGTACATCCGCAATATACCGTTTGCCTACAAATTTATGTAAGGTGATTTTTGAGGGGGAACGTGTTTTTGATATCGAACTCACTCCTGATGTTACAGAGGACGTTCCTATCAGAAGGACAAGCAAGTTTTCCGCGTGGGTCTCTGTTATGTACGGTTGTAATAATTTTTGCTCATACTGTATTGTCCCGTATACCAGAGGCAGAGAAAAAAGCCGACACCCTCAAATTGTTTTGGATGAAGTTCGTTATTTAATAAATTCAGGATATAAAGAAATTACTTTATTGGGTCAGAATGTAAACTCTTATGGAAACGGCACTGATTGGGGATACAATTTTTCTCGGTTATTAAGAGAAATTTCCGAAATCCCCGGAGACTTCAGGATAAGATTTATGACCTCACATCCAAAGGATGCAACAAAGGAATTAATAGATACAATAGCTTCAAGTGATAAAATATGCAATCATTTACATTTGCCGTTTCAATCGGGAAATAACAGAGTTCTTAAAAGCATGAACAGACGCTATACAAGAGAGTCTTATCTTGAATTGATAAATTATGCAAAAGAAAAAATTCCCGATGTTGTAATAACGAGTGATGTTATTGTTGGATTCCCAACGGAAACCGATGAAGAATTTGAGGATACAATTTCATTGATAAATGAAGTTGGTTTCGGTGGACTTTTCACCTTTATATATTCCATACGAAAAGGTACTCCCGCTGAAAAAATGGTACAGGTTCCCGATGAGGATAAAAAAAGAAGATTTGAGCGTTTGGTTCAACTCCAAACCGAAAAATCTTTTGAATTCAATTCAAAATACCTGAATAAAACTGTCAGAGTTCTTTGTGACGGTAAGTCTGAAAGTAAAGAAAATACTTATACAGGAAGAACTGAAGGCGGTATAATCGTAAACTTCTGCGGAGAAAATATTTTGCCCGGAGAGTTTTACGACATCGAAATTACGAAAACGCTCAACTGGGCTTTATTCGGAAATATAGTTAATAAATAAAAGGAGATATACACAATGAACGAAATCGTAGAAAAAGCAAAAGAACTCGGAGAACTTCTCAAACAGAGTGACGAGTTTAAAAATTACAATGAAGTTAAGGCTAAGTATGAAGCTGATATGGAACTTCAGACATTAATAAGTGACTTCAATCTTAAAAAGATGGCTGTTATGAACCAGATGCAGAATGAAGAAAATCCTGATGAGGAAAAACTTAAGAAACTCCAGGAAGAAATGAGAACTGCATATTCAGCTGTTATGACAAATTCTACAATGACTGAATTTGTTAAAGCTAAGGAAACATTTGAAAAGCTTGTAAATGAAATGTACGGTATCATTAACTTTGCGGTAACAGGTGTTGCTCCCGGCGGTTGTGACGGTTCCAGTTGCGCTTCCTGCGGTGGCGGATGTCACGGTTGATATTGATATAAAAACGGTTTAAATAAAATCTGACGGTGAGGGGTCTCTTGCCCCTTTCCGTTATTGTCTCAGAAACACGGGGGAATTATGGCAAAAAAAAGTTTATCACCTATGATGCAGCAGTATGTAAACATGAAGGAGCAGTATAAGGATTCTATTCTGTTTTACCGTTTAGGTGATTTTTATGAAATGTTCTTTGATGATGCTATTCTTGCAAGTAAAGAACTTGATATTACATTAACAGGAAGAGATTGCGGTCTTGAAGAAAGAGCTCCGATGTGTGGGGTTCCTTTCCATAGTGTTGACGGTTATATATCAAGACTTGTTGCAAAAGGGCATAAGGTTGCAATTTGTGAGCAGTTCAAAAATACTGATACTAAAGAAGTTTCGGAGCGTAGGGTCGTAAGGATAATTACCCCGGGTACAGTTACTGAACCCGGTATGCTTGACGAAGCAAAAAACAGTTACATATTGGCTATTGATCAAGCTGATAAAGAGCTTACTCTTTGTTTTGCTGATATTTCCACCGGTGAGGTTTATATTTCAGATAAATATGATGTTACAGATCCTCATTTTATCAATGAAATTACAAGGTTTTCTCCCAAGGAGATTTATATTAAATCCGAACTGAAAGATAATTTACTTATTAAAGGTTATATTTCAAGAAGTACTGATTGTATCCTTTCCGTATGTAATCAGGAATTATCTGAAAGCGAATATCTTGAGATAGTTAAAAATCATATGGGTGATGATATAATTCCCGGAGTTAAGAATTGTCAGATTATCTGCTTCGGTTTCCTTTTGGATTATCTTCATAAAACGCAGCTTTGTGATCTCAAGCATCTTACCAATATTTCTTTGATAGGAAGTAAACAGTATATGGAGCTTGACAGCTTCACTTGGAGAAACCTTGAACTTACTGAAACAATGAGATCTAAGGAAAAAAAAGGTTCTCTTTTAGGCTTGATCGATAAGACTCAGACTCCAATGGGGGCTAGACTTCTCAGGAGATTTCTGGAAAAGCCGCTTACAAATGTTGATGATATAAATAAGCGTTTGGAAGCCGTCAGGGTATTTACACAAAGCATTTTGGAGACAGGCGAGATAACAAGTAATCTTAAATTCGTCAGGGATACAGAACGCCTTATTTCCAAGGTTGTATATGATACAATAAATCCGAGAGATGTAAGGAGCTTGGTTGAATCTCTGAAAGCTGTACCTTTAATTAAACAGCATCTAGAGTCAATAAAGAGTAAATCATCATTGATATCATTTATTTATGATGAAATCGAAGATCATAATGATCTTGTAGATGATCTTGACAGCGCGATTTTCGAGGATGCCTCCATTGTAACAAGAGATGGGGAATTTATCAAAAACGGATATAATGATCGTGTAGACGAACTCCGAACTTTGAGAGATAACTCTGCAGCAGTTATTGCCCGAATGGAAGCTGAAGAAAAGGAACGTACGGGAATTAAGAATTTACGTATAAGATATAATAAGGTTTTCGGTTATTATATTGAAGTTACTCAGTCATATCTTAATTCAGTTCCTGAAAATTATATGAGAAAACAAACTCTTGTAAATGCTGAAAGATTTATTACTCCCGAATTAAAAGATCTTGAGACGAAATTGCTGACAGCTGCGGAAGAGCTTGTGACTCTCGAATTGAAAATATTTGAAGAGATAAAAGAAAAGCTCCGTAAATGTACTGAAACTATTAAAAAGACATCTACTGCTATAGCCTATCTTGATGTTCTTGTTTGTTTTGCGCAGGTTGCTCTCAAGCATAATTATTGTGAACCTGTAGTTAATGACGGAAATGTATTGAATATTAAAAATGGCAGACACCCTGTAATTGAATCTCTTCTCCGCAAAGAGGTGTTTGTACCTAATGATACTTATCTTGATACTTACGAAAACAGAAGCGCTCTTATAACAGGGCCCAATATGGCGGGTAAGTCTACATATATGAGACAGACTGCATTGATAACCATTATGGCACAGATAGGTTCTTTTGTTCCTGCGTCTTCTGCTGTTATAGGTGTTGTTGACAAGATATTTACACGCGTAGGAGCCTCTGATGATCTGGCTTCGGGGCAATCAACTTTTATGGTCGAAATGAATGAGGTTGCATATATTCTTGATAATGCAACTGCAAAAAGCTTATTGATTTTTGATGAAATAGGCCGTGGTACAAGCACATATGATGGTATGAGTATTGCAAGAGCTGTTTTGGAGCACGTTACAGAGAAAATAAAGGCAAGAACTATGTTTTCTACTCATTATCATGAGCTTACAAAACTTGAACATGAGCTGCCCGGGTTGAAGAATTATAATATTGCTGCAAAGAAAAAAGGAAAAGATATACTATTCTTACGCAAAATATTAAGAGGCGGTACAGATGACAGTTACGGTATTGATGTTGCAAGGCTTGCCGGTGTTACAGATGTTGTAATCAAAAGAGCTGAAAAAATACTTGAATCTCTAGAAAAGGGTAATCCGAAATCATCCGTTGATACCGTTGCTCAGGATTTCCAATTATCTCTTCAGCCATTGGAAAACGACGAAATAATCGAGGAGCTTAAAAAGACAGATGTTACGGTTCTTACACCGTTGGAAGCGATGAATGTTCTTTATAAGCTTTCTGAAAAAGCAAAAAACGCAGAATTGAAATAAGTCTTATTTTGAAAGGAATTTTATATGCCTGATATAAATCTTCTCACAAGTGAAATAAGTGATCTTATAGCTGCGGGTGAGGTCATTGAACGTCCTGCATCCGTGGTTAAAGAGCTTGTTGAAAACTCAATAGATGCAGGTGCAAAGCAGATTTTTGTTGAAATCATTGGCGGTGGACTTAGACGAATCAAAGTCTCCGATGACGGTTGGGGTATGAGTAAAGAGAATGCTGAAAAATGTTTTATGAAGCATGCAACAAGTAAGATATTGAATAAAGAAGACTTGTTTTCAATAAAGACACTCGGTTTCAGAGGAGAAGCTTTACCTTCAATTGCTGCAGTATCAAAAGTCAAGCTTATTACGAAGGAAAGACACCGTATTTTAGGCTTTGAAATTTTAAATGAAGGCGGAACAATAAAATATAAAGATGAGGTCGGAGCTGCTGACGGAACTTCCTTCGAGGTTACAGATCTTTTTTATAACACTCCGGCTAGATTAAAATTTATGAAGAGTGAACAGGCTGAAACCGGTGTTATAAACTCTTTGATAGAAAAATTGGCATTATCCCATCCTGATATTTCATTTAAATTTTCATCGAACGGTAATATGAAATTATTTACACCAGGTACTGGTAAGATTTCAGATGCTATATATGCAATATTCGGAAGAGATTTCGCCTCAAGATTACTTCAGGTCAATTATGCAGGCGATAATGTTACAATAAAAGGATATACAGGTAAGCCACTTTTAAATAAGCCTAACAGGAATTTTCAGATTTTCTTTGTTAACGGTCGACTTATTAAATCAAGGGTTTTGCAACAGGCTTTGGAACAGTCTTACAGAAATGCTATGCTTGTTGGCAGATATCCGTGTTGTATTATCTTTTTGACCTTACCTTTTGCTGAAGTTGATATCAACGTTCATCCCAGCAAAACAGAAATCAAGTTTGCTGATGATACTTATATTTCGAATCATTTAAACCGTGCAATATCTGTTTCATTAAGAGAAGATATTGGAATTTTTCAAGTGGAAGATAAACAGAAGAAGGAACCCATAGAATCAGATGTAAAGCTTGAGGAAATAAAGCCTCTTGAAATTTCAAAGGAAGACTTATCTAAAACCGATATCGAAGAGAATGTTGAAATATGTCAGGAATCCATTGAGGAGACTCTTGAGAGGCTTACCGGAAAAGTTGCGCGGAGAGAGAAACCTGTTTATAAAGCAGAGACACAAGTTGTCAGTTTCGGTAAATGGCAGATATTTGAACAAAAGGATTCTCCGCGAAATGAATTGAGCGTAACTACAGATGATAACCGCGTCTCTGACGGTCAACTTGATTTTTCTTCCGGAAAGAATGACTTGGAAGATTTAAATGAAGAAATGCAGCCAATGGAGGTTGAAGTCGAGTTTTCCATTAAAGAAGAACTTCCTTTGGAAAAAGAGAATTTCAATGTTTGTCAGAAGGAAGAACTTGTTTCAGAAATTCTTTTAATCGAACCTGTAGAATCAGGAGAGACTGGAGTAGAGAAGACTTCTATACAGACCGAAATTATTCCCGGTAAGGAAGAAGAGTTCCGAATCGTAGGAGAAATATTTAAAACATATATTTTAATAGAGAAAGATAAAGAACTTCAACTTATAGATAAGCATGCGCTTCATGAAAGAATGATTTTTGAGCAACTTAAAGTTGAATCAGGTGTTTCTTCTCAAATATTAATTACTCCGTATATATGTAATTTGGGTTCATCTGAAAATAATATATTGGATTCTAATAAAACCGAATTGAATAAACTTGGTTTTGATATCGATTCATTGGGAACAGCTCTTATTATAAGAGAAATTCCCGATATTGTAAATATGGAAGATGTTGAATACATACTTTCAAAAACCGTGGAATTTATTAAAACAAACGGTAGAATTACAGAAGAAGTTTTTGATGAGCTTTTATATATAGTTGCTTGTAAAGCGGCAATAAAAAGCGGCTATAATACTACATCGACAGAGATAGAAGCTTTGATACGTGAATATTTCAAAAATAGGGATAATCTTCGATATTGTCCTCATGGAAGACCAATAGCAATAAGCTTTACTCAAACATTTATTGCAAAACAGTTTAAAAGAATAGTGTGATTAGGTATGTATTCAATCATTTCATGGAGGTGGAAGTTTAATGAAACAAAATAATACTGTTGTTGTAATAGTTGGACCGACGGCTTCAGGAAAAAGTAAGTTGGCTATAGATATTTGCAAGGAATTGAACGGAGAAGTTATTTCAGCTGATTCAATGCAGATATATAAACGAATGGATATAGGCACAGCAAAAGCTTCCATTGAAGAGCAGAACGGAATACCGCATCATCTTATTGATATCATTGAACCGAATGAGGATTACAGTTTAGAAAGATTTTTGAGTGATTGCCAAAATTCTGTAGATGATGTTTTAAGCAGAGGCAAACTTCCTGTAATTGCAGGTGGAACAGGTTTATATATATCATCTTTTGTTAATAATATTAAATTGTCAGAGGCTAAGGTTGACACAGAATATAGAAGTATGCTGGAAAACCTTGCGTCATCTCAAGGAAATTTAACGCTTAAACAGCTTTTGTTTAATATCGACAGAGAATCTTACAACCGTTTGAATATAAATGACAGAAAAAGGTTGATACGAGCTCTTGAAGTCTATAGAGTAACAGGCTGTCAGATATCCGGATCAAGTAACACTTCAGAAAAATCAGGTAAGTATAATTTTATTATATTCGGTCTTAACTACAAAAACAGGGAGTTGTTGTATGATCGGATAAATAAGCGTGTAGATAATATGCTTCAAGATGGCTTGTTGGATGAGGCTAAAGGACTTTTTGAACAGGAGTTATCCGCTACAGCCCGTCAGGCTATAGGCTATAAAGAGTTGTTTGATTATTTTGATGGAAGTAAGTCACTTGATTCTGCTATAGATTATTTGAAACAAGCCAGCAGAAATTACGCAAAAAGACAAATTACATGGTTTAAAAAGGATGAAAACATCACTTGGTACCATTTAGATGAAAAAAAATATGAAGAAATTATGAAACTTACTGTAAACAGTATAGTAAAAATCGCAAATGTATGTTATAATAAGGAATAAAAACATAGGAGGTAATAAGTTTGGATATAAATGAGATTAAAGAGCATGAAAACAGTCATGCTAATGAGAGCCAAAAGAACAAGGGTATAAACCTTCAAGAGCTTTTTCTTAACAGTTCAAGAAAAGAAAAAATGCCCATAACTGTTTTTCTTACAAATGGTGTTCAGTTAAAGGGTATTGTAAAAGGCTTCGATACTTATGTTGTAATTCTTGAATGTGACGGTAAATCAAATATGATTTACAAACATGCTATTTCTACAATAATTCCATCTAAAAATATCCCGATCTTCTCAAATGATTAAATACGATAAGATTTTTATAGGCTTGTTTTATGCCTTTGCAGCATTATCTATTCTTTACTTTTCAGTCTCTGTTATAAACAGCTCCTTTTTTATGGATGAGATATCATCCGAAACTTTGGAAGAGATAACATATGACAGATCTATTACAATAGATGGAATCGCACTCAGAAATGAAACAATTATGTATTCGAGTGAACCGTATTTTTCAATTCGTTTTTTATCCGAGAACGGTTCAAGGGTTGCAAAGAACTCTGCGTATGCTGCATATCTTACAAGTCAGCCCGATGAATACAATCAAGAGAGACTTTTGTATTTGTATCGAAAAATTGATCAGCTTAACCAAACAATACAAAAGGTCACCCAATATGATATTATAACAATTGATAAAAGAATTAAAGAAGAGCTTCTTAGGTATTTGGATCTTTCATCAAATAGTACGTTTGACGACAGGATTGAAAAAGTTGATGAGGTTCAAATTGCAATGAACCGGAAACAAATATCTGCCGAAGGGATTTTATATTTTACGAATACATTGAGTGAGTTTGAAACAGAGCAATCATCTGTTGTAAGCCAAAGCCTTGCTATTGAAAAAAAATTATATTCTAAAGCGGCGGGGTACTTTACTTCAGTGTATGATGGTTACGAGCATTTGAATTATAATGATTATGTTGATGTTACAGTTTCCGATTATACACAACTTATTTCTCAGGAAGCCATTGAAATGCCTGATTTGTATGTTGGAAAGATTCAAAATGAGCCCGTATGGAAGTATTATTCTTTAATTTCAATAGAAAATGCTTCTACATTATATGAAGGAAATACAGTTTATCTCGAGTTTGACTCCAAATTCAATGAAAAGTTTAAAGTCAGAACTCAAGTGGAATATAAGTCAAAACCTGTAGATGGTTATGTCGCTGTTACGTTTAAATGTAATATACTGAATAATGACGTTTTCAGTATTCGTAAAGATTCATGTAAAATGATTCTTCAATCATACTCAGGCTTCAAAGTGTCTTCGGAAGCTTTGCGAGTGAATGACGGAGAAACAGGTGTTTACGTTCTTTCAGGTCAGCGCGTGGTATTTAAACCTGTGGAGGTTTTGTACTCTACAGAAGAATTTTCCGTTATTACTTCGAAAAACAAGATCGGGTCCAAGATTTTAAAAGCTAAAGATGAAGTTGTAATAGGTGGACATGATCTTTTCGACGGAAAGATTTTAAATTTATCTTAAAAGAAGGTTTTATCAGTGTTTTCTCAAAAACTGAATGATTTAAAAAAATCTGTTGATGCTATCAATATACAAAACAGAGAAATTACAATAGTAGGCGTTACCAAGTATACTGAGATATCTCAAATAAACAGTACTGTAAATGGTTTATTGAATGATTTGGCTGAAAACAGGGTTCAGCGATTGGTTGAACTTAAAGCTCAGAATACAAATGCAAAGCTTCATCTGATAGGGCATCTTCAAACAAATAAAGCAAAACAGGCAGTTTTGTCAGCAGATTTGATTCAATCGGTAGATTCTGTGAAAGTTTTGCAGGAGATCAGTAAAGAAGCTAAAAAGATAAATAAGATTCAAGATATTTTGATTCAAATCAACATAGCTCACGAAGACGCAAAATTCGGAGTATATGAAAACGAAGCGGTTGACTTGATCAATCAGTCGTTTGAAACAGAAAATATAAATACTTGTGGACTTATGACTATCATGCCTTTGGATTTTAATGAAGAGAATTATAAGAAAATGGAAGCTTTCTATAATGAACAGAAAGTATTTCATCCGGAACTCAGAATTCTTTCAATGGGTATGACAAATGATTTTGAAACAGCAATCCGACACGGATCTAACATGATACGAGTAGGATCATATTTATTTAAATAGAAAGGAAATATATTATGAGCCTTTTTAAGAAATTCCTCGGTGAAGAGGACGAAATGAATGAAGTAGAAACAGAATCTGCGTTGCAGGGATATCAAGATCCTTCTGCTCCCGAAGATTATAGCAAACCAAAACCTCAGTTTGTTTTGGCAAAACCTGAAAAGAGGGATGAACTTCTCAGTATTGCAGATCAGCTCCTTAACAGAAAAACGGTAATTCTCAATCTTGAACTTGTGACACAGGAAACTCGCAGATTTGTAGATTTCCTTAGCGGTGTTGCATATGCATTGAACGGACAGGTAAAGAAAGTTGCAGTTCATACATATTTGATTATACCAGGTGGTCTTGAAATTTCCGGAGATATTTTCGACGATATTGAAGGTGACATGAATTTCTGATGCAGACAGATGATAAAGAAATTCTAGTCAAAAAACTTGAGCATTTGGAAACTGTATTAAAGAAAAGCGGTCTTACCCAGTTTTACGGTTTTTTGTCTGAAGAGGATTATGACTATGCCGTAAAATATTTTACCAAAAGGAAAATTTCTTACAGTAAATACGGAGCGATAAAAAACTCTGAAAGAGTTTATATCAGTATTTATGAAGATGTTCCTCCGGAAGAATATGAGTATCCGATAACTATTCTGAAAATACAACTATCTAAAAATTCAAAGGAGCAAACCCATAGAAATTATCTGGGTAGCTTATTGGCTTTAGGTATTGATAGAAAAGTTTTGGGAGACATAATTGTCTCGGACAAAACCGCATATGTCGCAGTTCAAATCGATTTTGTCGGATTTATTAAGAATGAACTTACAAAAATCAGCAATGAAACATGTATTGTTTCGGAGCTTGATTTTGGTTCTGAAGTTGAACGGAAATCTGAATTTAAGGTTATCACAATTTCTGTTGCTTCAAATAGATTGGATGCTGTTATTTCAGAATTGACAAATCTTTCAAGAGATAATGCAAAAGATCTGATTATTAAAGGATTAGTTTATATAGACGGTGAAGTTCAGACTTCTCCTGTCAAAGAGCTAAAAACAGGCAGTAAGATTTCTGTTCGTAAATACGGTAAGTTTATTTTTGAGGAAATAAACTCTAAAACGAAAAGCGGCAGAATTAGATTGAATTTTAAAAAGTATATGTAATTTATAAAGAAGGAGTGTGTCTGATGCTTTCTCCAAAAGACATTGAAACAAAAGAATTTAGTCGTTCAAAAATGGGTGGCTATAAAGTTGAAGAGGTTGACGATTTTCTTGATCAAATACTTGCAGATTATGTAACATTGATTGAGGAAAGAGATTTATTGAACAGAAAAGTTCTCACATTGACCGAGAAGATTGAAGTTTATCGTGATGAACAGGATAAACAAAGATATTCTGCAATCAATAATCAAAAGAATTATGAGGATGTAATTGCAACTGCTAAGAAAAAAGCTGACAAACTTGTTTATGAAGCTCAGGATTATGCTAAAAAGCTTATTGAAGCGGCTAAGGTTGAAGCTGAAAGACAGCAGCAGGTTAAAAGTCAGTTAACTGCAGAAGTTGAAGATTTTAAATCTAAATTACTTTCAATTTACGAAAACCATGTTAAATTGATCTCAAGTATTCCTGTTATTAAGAAAGATGATGATTATCAGACATCTGCAACACTTGAGATGCTTAAGGTCGCTACAGCTGATGTTCAGGATGTAAGGTCTGAAATGCCTTCCGTAGAAGCAATGGAAGAAGATGCTGACGAATTGATTGCTGAAATAGAAGATAAAACATCTACAATAGTAATGCCTTCTATCAGTGCTCGTGTAAATGAAAATAAAGTTGACTCTCAGGATAATAAATCTGATGAGGGTAAGAGATTTTCAAGATCAAAATATATTTCAAATCTTAAAAATGAAGACCTTGAGGATGCTTCCGAAGATGATTATCTTGAAGATGAATACAGGAAGGCTTCAAAACGTTTTGCAAATGTGAATGATCTTGATGAAGATGATGAAGAAAAAACTGAAAAAGTAAAAGGACTTTTCGACAGTAAGCCTAAGAGAGGTCTTTTTGGAAATAAAAAAGTAAAGCCCGTTAAAAAGAAGAAATACGATGACGACGATTTTGACGATGATGACGATTTCGACGATGATGACGATTTCTATGATGACGACGATGAATAATTGAGTAGGGGAGTCAAGTTATATAATGGATTATAATTCTACACTGAATTTACCGAAAACAGATTTTCCCATGAGAGCAGGATTGCCTCAGAGAGAACCTGAAATGCTCAAAAAATGGAATGAAGGAGAAGTTTATCAGAAACTTCAGGAAAAGAACAAGGATAAGCCCAAGTTTGTTCTTCATGATGGTCCTCCATTCTCTAACGGTAACATTCATATGGGTACAGCAATGAACAAAGTTCTTAAGGACTTTGTTATGCGTTATAAATCAATGAACGGTTATTGCACACCTTATACACCCGGTTGGGATAACCACGGTATGCCTATTGAAAGTGCAATTATCAAAAAGAATAAATTGGATAGAAAAAAGATGTCTATTCCCGAATTCAGAAATGCTTGTGAAGCATTCGCAAAGGATTTTGTAGACATTCAAAGAAATCAGTTTATCAGACTTGGTGTTCTTGCAGATTGGTATAAACCTTATTTGGCAATGGATCCTGCATTTGAAGCTAAAGAAGTTAAAGTGTTTGGTGAAATGTATAAAAAGGGTTATATTTACAAGGGACTTAAACCCGTTTATTGGTGTCCCGTTGACGAAACAGCTCTTGCTGAAGCGGAAATTGAATATAAGGATGCTCCTTGTACTTCTATTTATGTAAAGTTTAAGGTTGAAGACGATCAGGGTAAGCTTTCTCAGTACGGTGATATTAACAATATGTATTTCATCATCTGGACAACTACTACATGGACTCTCCCCGGAAACCTTGCAATTGCTCTCCATCCTGCTGAAAGCTATGTTCTTGTTGAAGCTGCAAACGGTGAAAAATACATTCTTGCCGAAGCTCTTCTTAAGAAGACAATGCAGGCAGGCGGAATTGACGAATATAATATTGTTGCATATTTTACAGGTTCAGACTTTGAATATATGACAGCAAAACATCCGTTTATAGATAGAACAAGTCTGCTTGTAACAGCTGATTACGTTACAATGGACAGTGGTACAGGTTGTGTTCATACTGCTCCCGGTTTTGGTGCGGATGACTATAATACTTGCCGCAGATATAAGATGGATATGATCGTTCCCGTTGATGGCAGAGGCTATCAGACAGCGGATGCAGGTAAGTTTGCAGGACTCAGATACGATGAATCCAATGAAGCAATTCTTGCTGATCTTAAAGAAACAAAATCTCTTTTTGCAAGTGAAGACGTAATTCACTCATATCCTCATTGCTGGAGATGTAAGAATCCCATTATCTTCAGAGCAACACCTCAGTGGTTCTGCAGCGTTGAATCCTTCAAGGAAGAAGCTGTAAACGCTTGTAAGAACGTAACATGGTCTCCTGAATGGGGCGGTGAAAGAATCACTCAGATGATTACAGAACGTGCTGACTGGTGTATTTCCAGACAGAGACATTGGGGCTTGCCCATACCCGTATTCTACTGTAAAGATTGCGGTAAACCTATCTGTGATGAAGCTACTATCGAAGCGGTTTCAAAGCTCTTTGGTGCTGAAGGCTCTAATGCTTGGTATCTCAAAGAAGTTGAAGAAATTCTTCCTGCAGATTATAAATGTCCTCATTGTGGTGGTTCTGAATTTACAAAAGAAACAGATACTCTTGACTGTTGGTTTGACTCCGGTTCCACACATTACTGTGTACTTAACGAAGGTGAATGGCCTGCAGATCTTTACCTCGAAGGTGCTGACCAGTACAGAGGATGGTTCCAGTCCTCACTCCTTACAGCCGTAGGTGCTCTTGGTAAGGGAGCTCCTTACAAAATGGTTCTTACACATGGTTGGGTTGTTGACGGTGAAGGTAAGGCAATGCATAAATCTCTCGGTAACTCTATAGCTCCCGAAGAAATTATTTCTAAATACGGTGCAGACCTTCTCAGACTTTGGGTTGCATCTTCCGACTACAGAGCTGACGTAAGAGTTTCTGATGATATCTTTAAACAGCTTTCTCAGGCTTACCTCAAAATCAGAAATACAGCAAGATATTTCCTCGGAAATCTTGACGGATTCGATGCCGATAACCTTGTTAAGCCCGAAGAAATGCTTCCCCTTGATAAATGGGCTGTTTCTGCTCTTAATGACCTTATGGCAAGGGTTAAGGCAGGATATGAAGCATATGAATATCATATCGTATATCATGCAATCAGAAACTTCTGCGTAGTTGAAATGTCCAACTTCTATATGGACGTTATCAAAGATACACTTTACTGTGAAGCTAAAGACGGATTGAAGAGAAGAAGTGCTCAGACAGCCATGTATCTTATCCTTGATGCAATGGTTAAGATGCTTGCTCCTATTCTTTCTTTCACAGCAGATGAAATCTGGAAAGCTATGCCTCACAGAAAAGAAGACGATGCTAAAAACGTAGCATTCAATCAGATGGCTACACCTTATACAGAGTATCAGCTCGATGTTAATACAATGTATGAGTTCGGCGAATACATCAAGCTCAGAGACGATATCAACCTTCTTCTTGAAGAAGCAAGAAGTTCTAAGCTTATCGGTAAACCTCTTGAAGCTGCTGTTACTCTTTACTGTGACGATAAAGCTTATGATAAGCTCGTTTCTAAGACAGAAATGATTAAGATGATCACTATCGTTTCTGACGTTCAGATCGTAAAGGGTTCTGAAGGTAAAGCTTGTGAGCACTTTGAAGGTGTTTCTGCTATTGTTACTAAGGCAACAGGTGAGAAGTGTGAGCGTTGTTGGATGTATAGCCACGATGTTGGTTCCGACAGCGAACATCCCACACTTTGTCCCAGATGTGCCGCTGTGGTTAAAGCATAATTATGAAAAATACCAACAAATTGAAATATATAATTTATTCCGTAATTGCGATTATCGGAATAACTGTAGATCAAATAGTAAAGGCTTGGGCTTATAATGAGCTCAGGCCTGTTGGTTCTATACCGTTGATCGAAGGTGTTTTTCATTTTACCTATAGAGAAAATACGGGTGCAGCTTTCAGTTTTCTTGAAGGTAATAATGTGTTTTTTATAATTCTAACCTCATGTGTTATTTTATTGCTTCTGTTTTTGATTATTTCGGGACGAATTACCAATAGGTTCGCAGAGTATTGTGTTCTGTTTATTGCAATGGGTGGACTTGGCAATCTTATAGACAGATTTAATTATGAGTTTGTTGTAGATATGTTTGATTTTACATTGATAAATTTTGCCGTGTTTAATGTTGCGGATATTTTCGTTACTTGCGGAAGTATTTTATTTATAATTATCTTCCTTTTCACAAAGGGAGAAGTCGTAGACCTTGAATCAAGAAAGAAAAAGCCTGTTGAAGAAGCTTCGGTAAATGAAAATGAAGATTGAGTTTGAAAACGAAATTATTTCGGTCACGGCAGGGGAGTCTGACGAAAAAAAACGTCTTGACAGCTTTTGTTCCGAAATGTTTTCATTGACCCGATCTGGCGCGGTAATTCAACTTGAAGAAGGGAATATTACCGTAAACGGCAAAAATGAATCAAAAAATTACCGTTTGAAAATCGGAGATATAATTGATTTTGAGCCTCCCGAACCGAAATCTTCAGAGATAATACCCGAGAATATCCCACTTAATATTGCATATGAGGATGAACATCTTATCGTGGTCAATAAGCCGCAAGGAATGGTCGTTCACCCTGCACATGGTAATGAGTCGGGAACCTTGGTAAACGCTCTCCTGCATTACTGTGGAGACTCTCTTTCGGGTATAAACGGTGTTATCCGTCCGGGAATAGTGCATCGTATTGATAAAGATACAAGCGGACTGCTTATTGTTGCAAAGACGAATGATGCTCATCTCGGCTTGGCTGAACAGATAAAAGTGCACAGTTTTACAAGACGTTATCAGGCTATCAATGTGGGTTATTTTAAAGAGCCTTCGGGCACGATATATCTGCCAATAGGAAGACATCCTGTTGACCGTAAAAAAATGGCTGTGACTAATCAGAACTCCCGAAATGCGATAACTCACTATAGAACGGTCGAAGAGCTTTGCGGTTTTTCTCATATGGAGTTTGATCTTGAGACGGGCAGAACTCATCAGATAAGAGTACACACATCTCATATGGGACATCCGATACTCGGAGACCCTGTATATTCAAATACAAAAAAATATTCTGAAAAATTTCATTTGCAAGGTCAATGCCTTCATGCAAAATTTATTGAGTTTGTCCACCCCATAACGGGTGAGACGATATCTCTTGACAGCGAAATTCCGGAATATATGAAAGATGTAATTGTAAAATTAAGAAATGAGTAAAAAAAGACAGAGAACCTTAAAAATTCTCTGTCTTAATGCTTTTTGAATTAAAATATTAGAGAAGGCTGTTATAAAGAGCTGTGATCTCTTCAACGCTTGTATCTCTGGGGTTGCCGGGACGGCAAGCATCGTCATAAGCGGACTGAGCAAGGAATGCTACGTCTTCGGGTTTAACGATTTCTTTGAGGTCAGCAGGAATGCCAACGTCAGCAGAAAGCTTTTTAACAGCGTCGATAGCAGCTTTTCTGTATTCTTCAACTGTCATGTTTTCTGTGCCTTCAACACCCATAGCCGCAGCGATGTACTTGTACTTGTCGCCTGTAGCGGGAGCGTTGTATTCCATAACTGTGGGAAGGATGATAGCATTAGCTACACCGTGAGGTGTATCGTAAAGAGCACCAAGAGGATGAGCCATGGAATGAACGATACCGAGACCTACGTTGGAGAAGCCCATACCTGCAACGTACTGACCGAGAGCCATGCCGTCTCTGCCTTCTTTTTCGTTGTTTACAGCACCGCGAAGGGAAGCGGCAATGATTCTGATAGCTTCGATGTGGAACATATCGGAGAGAGCCCATGCGCCTTTTGTGATGTAACCTTCAATAGCGTGTGTAAGAGCATCCATACCTGTAGCAGCTGTAAGACCCTTAGGCATAGAAGCCATAAGCTCAGCGTCTACGATAGCAAGAACGGGAATGTCGTTAGGGTCAACGCATACCATCTTTCTTCCGGATTCTTCATCTG
>JAZSMD010000082.1:0-16260 GCA_045535665.1 Eubacteriales bacterium | reverse complement strand
CATTCCTCCCCTTTACCACACAGGTGCGAAAATGCACTGGTTCGGCAGTCTTCTTTCAGGTTCAAAAGCAGTTCTCCTCAGAGGTGTTACACCCGAATGGGTTCTCAGAACCGCTTCAGATGAAAGAGCGACAATCGTTTGGTTGCTTGTACCCTGGGTTCAGGATATTCTTGACAGCATTGACAGAGGCGATGTCAAGCTCGAAGATTACGAGCTTTCTCAATGGAGACTTATGCACGTCGGTGCTCAGCCTGTTCCCCCAAGTCTTATAAAGCGTTGGAAATCTGTATTCCCAAACCATGATTACGATACAAACTACGGTCTTTCCGAATCAATCGGTCCCGGCTGTGTACATCTTGGCGTCGAAAACATTCATAAAGTAGGTGCTATAGGTAAAGCAGGATATCTTTGGGAAACAAAGGTCGTTGACGAAAAGGGCGAAGAAGTTAAAGACGGTGAAGTTGGTGAGCTTGCAGTAAAAGGTCCGGGTGTTATGAAATGCTATTACAAAAATCCCAAAGCTACCGACGAGATTCTGAAAGGCGATTGGCTCTACACAGGTGACATGGCAAGAGTTGACGAAGAAGGATTCATCTATCTTGTTGACAGAAAGAAAGACGTTATCATAACCGGTGGTGAAAACCTCTACCCCGTTCAGATCGAAGACTTCCTCCGTGCTCACGAAAAGATCAAAGACGTTGCCGTAATCGGATTGCCCGATGAACGTCTCGGTGAAATTGCGGCCGCCATAATCGCAGTTAAAGAAGATACAGAGCTTACAGAGGCGGAAGTTCTTGAATTCTGTAACGATCTTCCCAGATACAAGCGTCCGAGAAAGTTTATCTTTGCTGACGTTCCGAGAAACCCGACAGGTAAGATCGAAAAACCGAAGCTCCGCGAGATCTACTGTGCAGGCAGACTTGTAGAAGCTCAGACTACGAAGTAATAATTAAAGAATAACAGGTGGGGAAAAACTTTTTTCACGGAAAAAAAGTTTTTCCCCACACCCTTTTTCAAAAAACCGATGTTTGAATAATAAAATATCTACTGTAGGATTATAGTATTATTATACCATATTTTCAAGTTTTTTTCAAATGGTTAAAATTCACAAAAAAACGTTGAAAAACTCCCGTTTTATTGCATTTTTCGTAAATATGCACCACGTTTCCGAGCTGTACATTTTTAATTCGAGCACTTCAAAAAAGCTATTGACACACGGTATCTTTTCTGCTATAATGAAAGCAACAGTATCAGATAAAACCAAATAAAAAAGGAGATTTCAACATGAGAAAACCTATTTATGTAAACATTGATATCAATTCTGTAACAACTCCGTATCTGAATAAAATGTCCGAAGAAGAAAATATTACGGAAGAAACTTTATACTCATATATGGATCAGTATTCCAATATGGGAGTTACGGATATTCTCATTGACATTTTTTGCCAATACTCTGCAACAGATTCAGATATATGGACAACATATGCGGAAAAATACCTGCAAAAAACAGAAAACGGTATAGAAGTTGACTATAAAGACCTCTACCGAGGCTTATATACATTTAACAAGATCTACGGAATTGATCCCCACGTTGTATGGTTTAGAAGATGCAGAGAATTGGGTATAAATCCTTGGATAACAATAAGAATGAACGACTGTCACTGTCCTGAAGATGAAGCTTGTTTTTTGAGAAGTGATTTCTTTTACGAAGCCCGTGACAAGGGACTTATGGTGGGAGACCGTTACGGATATTTCAGATACTGTTTTGACTACGCACATAAGGAAGTCCGTAGAAAAATGCTTGACTACATAGAAGAGCAAATAAACAGATATGATGTGTACGGCATAGAATTGGATTTTCAGCGTGAAATAGTATGCTTTGACTATTTAAACACTCCCGACTGCTATAAGATAATGAATGATTTCATGCGAGATGCAAATAAAATAATCAAAAACGCAGAAAAGATTCACGGTCATGAAATAAAGATCTGTGCAAGACTTCAAAGAGATATTGAACAGAATCTCATTTACGGCTTTGACGCAAAGACCTGGGATGAAGAAAAATTGGTAGATATTATAGTTGTTACCCCGAGATGGGAAACCTCCGACAGCGATATGCCCATATCCGAATGGGTAAAAACCATGAAAAATACTACTGTCGTTGCAGGAATTGAAACTCTTGTTTCTCAGCCCCACAGAATAGCACATATGTCTGCCGCCCATGTAAGAGCCATGATGGCAAAATATCTTCAGCAGGGCTCCGAAGGAACATATCTCTTCAATTACTTTATTTTACCTTGGGAAAAAGAAGGCAGAAGCCATGAGGTTTTCCGAACATGTACAGATATTGAAACCATAATGTCATTACCAATGCGTCACGCATTGACCTTCCAGGACATAGCCCCCGAGGGATACGAAAGATGGAAAATTCTACCGAGAACACTTGATAATGACAGCTTTGAGTTTGAAATATCCACAGGAAAGCTGCCTGAAAACAAAAATACAGCTATGATTCTCGGTTTTGAAACGGGCTCTCCCAATACTTGCCAAATAGAATTAAACGGAAATATCCTTAGTGAATTTACAGAAACAGATCCCCTTTCACCTCCTGAAATCAACTCCGTACAACCCGACGAAGGTTTCTGGAATGATACTCCAACAGCATATTTCAGAGCGGTTACAGGGAAAACAGATACAACAGAACGCCATAAAATAAAAATAACCGCAAAGGGAACAGTAAAAATAATTGCGGCAGAGATTGATGTATATTAAATAACACAGTAAAAGTATGGGGTCAGCATCCAAGCCGACCCCATAAATATTTATCTTTAATTATGCCTTATAATATTTTTCAAGCTCTTCTGCCGGTGCAGGACCGTCGATGATCATTACATCATCAACGATCTTATAGAAAAGTTCGTCACCGCATTGGTCACACGCCATATACATATTTTCCATATTGAAATGATCTGCAAGAGGTACATCAAATGCAAGAGTATCTACTTTCTTGAAGTTTACATAACCGTAGACCTCATTTTTAACGGTATCAACCTCAAACATAATATGAACCCAAACATTATCAACAGCATTTTCAGAAGAATTGACCTGCATATTATCAACCTGAGAACCGTCGGGATTCTTCACAAAGATACCAACGTGTTCACCGAGAGGAGCAAGTGTAAAGCTTGGGTTCTTTCCGTCCTTATTGGAGAAAAGGTCAAGCCATCTTGAATCTGTAGTTGTATAATACCAAAGTGCAAAGGTGAAGACCTCAGAACGCTTAACGCCCTCAACCTTAAGAACTCCGTTTCCGTATTCACCGCTTTTGCCTACAAATCCGTTGTTATAAATTTTAACAAGGCCTTTTTCAGTTGTAACCTTACAATTTCCTGAAGCATCCTCAACACCGTCTTCAAATGTCTGCCAGAATTTGATTCTGTTAACATCGAGGAAGTTTCCGATATATTCGGAAGAATCTTCTGTAGGCTGATTCTTCTCTTTATGTTCAAATACCTGCTGCTTGGGATAGATCTCAAATCTGTTTTCAATACCTACGTCCTCAAAAATGCCAACGGGCATCTGAGCAGCATAGCCCTGAGGGTTGAATTCGGGGGCATCCACACCGAGAGCATGAAGAACTATTGCAGGAAAGTCTCTGAGGCAAACCTCACCTATCTGACCCTTTTTAATATTTTTACCTGCAATACCTAGGAATACAAGCTTTTCACCTTCTGTCCAACCACCGTGACCGCCACCACGCCCTTCGCTGCCGGGAGTTCCGCCATGGTCAGCAGTAACGATAAAGAGTGTATCTTCAACTCGACCCTTTTCCTCGTATTTTGCCAAAAGCTTACCCAACATTCCGTCAACATGAGTAATTCTGTCAAGATGATGCTGGGAACCGTAACCTGCTCTATGACCTGCCCCGTCTACGCTGTCAAACTGTATGAAAAGCATTTTTGGGTCATGTTCATCCAAATAAGAAAGAAGCCTTTCGCAAAGTTCATCATCATGACCAACATCGTAAGCTGTAAGTCCACCGTCGGGAGAGATAATTTCCCTTGCAATTGGTGACCAATCTGTAAATGCGGCTGTTTCAGCATCGGGATATTTTTCTTTAATAAATTTAAATACCGTGGGAAGTTCGGGAATAGGATGCATATCTCCGTTTGTAAGCTTATGAATTTCAGGAATTGCACCTGTAAGCATGGAAGTCCAGCACTGGGCGCTGATAGTGGGTCTTGAAGCAAGTGCTGTAAAAGTCGTTGCACCGTTTTCAAAAAGCTTATCCATATTAGGTGTATCTGTTTTTGAATTGAACGCACCCATGCCGTCAATACCAAGCATAAATACGCGTTTGTAAGAACCAAATGTACTCATAAGTCATTCTCCTTTATGACAAATTATTTTCAATAGTATTGTACCATATTTCTTTTGATATTTCAAGTAGCAAGAGAAATTTTTTTGTTTTTTTGCAAAAATTCAGCATAATAATTTTTCAAGGGCATCGGTATCGGGACAGATATATGTAGCGCCTTCTTTAGTCATTTCCTCTTGTGTACCGTAACCGAAAAGTACTCCTGCAGAGTCCATACCGAATTTATTTGCCCCAACGATGTCGAACTTGGTATCCCCTACCATTATCACGTCAGACATATCTGTAATATTGCAGGATTCAAGGGCATATTTTATAACTTCGTCCTTTTGGCTTCGGCTTTCATCCATACTTGCCCCTGCAATAAACTCAAAATACTTTGCAATATCGTGTTTTTCCAGAATAAGTTTTGCAAAGTTTTCGGGCTTTGAGGTGGCTACAAGAACTCTTTTGCCCATATCATTAAGCTTTTTCAGAAGCTGAGGAATTCCGTCATAAACAGTATTTTCCCAAATTCCCTTATCCTGATAATATTCCCTGTAATAACAAACAGCCTCCGTCGCCTTTTCATGGTCAAAGCCGTAAAAATTCATAAAAGAATCTATCAGAGGCGGACCTATAAATTTATAAAGCTCTGTTCTGTTTTCAACCTCTATTCCGAATTTTTTCAATGAATATATAATGGAATTTGTAACACCTTCTCCAGAATCCGTAATAGTACCGTCCAAATCAAATAAAACTATACCGTAATTTTTTTCACTCATCAGATTTCCTCCTTCAATCATCCTTAAAAATATTTTCGGGGGAAACTTCTTTTCATGTGAAAAGAGGTTCCCCCCTAACCCCTTCAAGAAAAGCAAATTGGGGTATTAAATATCAATTTTTAACTATTAAGTCTTTTACGCTGTCGGTAACTATGTCAGGATGAATATTATATTTCTCGATATCTTCTACTGTACTTTCACCTGAAAGAACCATAACAGTCAGAATTCCCGCATTCAAGCCACAAGCGATATCTGTATATATTCTGTCACCCACAAGGACAGCATCTTCGGGCTTCTTTCCCTTATATGAAACAGCGGAAAGTGCCATTTCTTTTCGGGGTTTACCTATATAAAACGGTTCTTTCCCCGTTGCCTTATTAAGCATATAGCACATTGTTGCGCAGTCGGGCAAATATCTCTTGTTTTTTGCTGGACATACAACGTCAGGATTTGTTGCATAGAAAGGAATTCCGTCATCAAGAAGTCCGCTGGCAATTTCAAGCTTTCTATAAGTCAATTCAGTATCATAACCTACAAGAACGTAGTCGATATCGCCCTTTCCGTCTTCGGAGACCTCTATTCCCATAGATATAAGCTCTTTTTTCAAAGATTCAGTTCCAACAAGATATATCCTAGGGTTTTTCTTCAACCCTAAAAGATAATTTCCCGTTGCCTGACCCGAAGTAAATATATTACTTTCATCTGCGGGGATATTCAAATTTTTTAATTTCCTCAAATAATCTCCCGAGCTTTTGGAAGAGTTATTCGTCATGAAAATATAGTCCTTGCCGTTATCTCGCAGGCTTTTCAGAAAGTCAGCAGCACCGTCAATAAGCTCGTTTTCAAAATATATCGTTCCGTCCATATCCAAAAGATACAGACTTTTATTCTTTAAGCGTTCCATATTATTTCAGTTTAATCTCCAAAACTCCGCCTTCGGATTCTACTGTCAATCCTCCGTCTGAAAACTTACCCTGAGTCAATTTAAGAGCATATGGGAAGCCTCTGTGGCTGAGAACAACGCTGTCGGAGGTAACTCTTTCCAGAACAGGCAATCTTTCAGCAGCTGAATCAAATTTATAATCGAATCCAAACTCTTTAGTTTCATCGGAACAGAGTACTGTAATTTTATCTTCGGAAAGAGTAAATTCAATATCACCGCAAGAAGTCTCTGTAAAGGTTACAACGGCATTTCCTCCTAATTCCTCATACAGAACATCCTTGAAAGTAAGAGGCTGTTTAACGCCATTTACGATCTCGTAGGGATATGCGCCTGCAAGAATTCCTTCACCGCTGAATCTGTTACCGTCAATTACAGGAAGAGTATCAAACTGCAAATAATCCTTATCGCAAGGGATATCTCTGTAACGCTCGGAATATTTTTCGTCAAAGATATAAAGGTCTCTGATTCTGAAGGAATTTCCGTCAGCATAAAGATTTGCTCTGTAGTTTTTACAGCTGTACCAAACAGATTTTTTATCGGAGTTGTTCCAATCGCTGAGAGCTGTAATCGTATTTGCGGGAGTTGTTTTGAACGTATGCTGATACCACTCACCTGTTTCGCTGAGTTTTTCCGTAACTATCAGACCCTTTTCCTGCATTTTTTTGATCTCTTTTATCTGATAAAGATATCCGTCACGCATAGAATCCCAACCGAAGCTGTTTTCCTGACCGGCCTGAACATAAGAGAAATTAAGGTTTTTATTGTTATAGTTCATGTTCAGATACCAATCTACCCAATCGGGATTTCCGCCGCCACCGCCTGTGCCTGTATAAACAGGTTCGAGTGTAATAACGCCCTGACCATTGTCTCCGGGAATACCGCAGTCATACTGGTAAATAGGGTCTGAGCCAAGCATACGGAAAATGGGAACGTCGATCTGATATTCTTCGCTCTGCGCAGGACAGAATGAGTTCATGCGGCTGGGGTAATACCCCTGACCGTAGTATCCGCCCCACATTGTATAGCCGTCTGTACCCCACTGGTCTTTACAGTTACAGAAAGCTTTCATGCCGTATTTATCGTGAGCGTATGCGGCTGTAATTGCGTCAAAAGCCCATGAGCCCATGGATGTGGGATAATACCCGAATGTTTCTTTGAATTTAGCAAAAAGCTCATCGATCATAGCTTTTCTCTGTTCGGGAGTATAACCTACGGAGAAACCGCAATGAGCGTGCCAATCCCAAGGAAATCTACCATTCCATTTCAAGCCGACTTTTTCAACAAGAGGCTGTACAGTTTCAAACCAGACACCTATTTCATACTGAGTTCTGTCGAGGTCTTTGAGAAGGTCTATATATATAGGGTCAATAAGTGCATCATACTGAACTAGGAATGTACATTTGATTTTCAACTCATTGTGAATCTTTATCTGTTCAATAACAGGTTCAACAATAGAGTAACTTTCACGAGGTTCAATACCTCTTATGAAGTTTATAAAGTTTACAACATTACGTTTTTCCATTGATTGTTAATCTCCATTCTGTCGATAAATTCTTTACCGCATCAGTATACCACAAAATAATGTAAATGTCAATAGAAAATATTCTCGGCAAAACAATTGCACCCCAAAGCTTAAGCTCTGAGATGCAAAAATTACATATTTTTCCAATTACGGAGTTTCCTGAGAATTTTCGTCCATAACAAATTCTACTGCATAGAATTTACCGTCAATGAATTTTACAACTCTGTACTTTCCGTCTGTAAGTTCCGGATAATATTTTCCGAGATCAACCGTTTCAATTCGGGGTGCAGGACCAAATCCGGGTTTTGCAGGCAAAGGTATTTCTTCTATGGGTTGAATCTCACACCACTTCCCGTCTGTCAGCTTCTCTATCCAATATTGACCGTGAGGACTGAAATATCCCTGATTATTTCCCCATGTCAATATCAATTTTTCATATGAATGAGAATTTAATACTGTTTGATCAAGAGTCATCGGGAAAGGAATTTCAGCTTCGATCACACGAGGACCTTCGGGAAGCTCATAATAGGTTGGAGTTGCTATTACCATGTCATCGGGGTCGGTTTCGGGGGGATTTTCCCTGGGATGCTCTACAGGTTCTACCATAGGTGGGTCAACAGGAGTATCATCTTTGGATTGTATGTTATCAGGCTCTTCCGTTGACGGTTCAATCAGCACAACCTCTTCAGGCGGTATACTGTCAGGCTCTTCTGTTGAAGGTTCTGAAGGCTCAATTACGTCAGGTTGAGTATCTTCGGGAACTATAACATCTTCCATTGAAGGCTCTGTAGGCTCTACGTCATCGGGTTGTGGATCTTCGGTGATTGCCGGTTCTTCAGACACAGGTTCTGTTGGCTGAACACCCACATCTGTTTCCGTACAGTTATCAATGATTTCATCGGGAAAATCATCAACTTCAGAACTCACAGATCCTTGATTCTGATCAGGCTCATCATTTTCAGATTTCGGGGGAATATCAGAGCAACTGCAAATAAAAAAGAGAGTAAGAACATACAGACAAGCGGTTAAAAATCTTATTTTAATTGTTTTCACGGATAATTCCTCCTTTTAATATATTACACTTTAATTATAGCAAATTCAAACCGTTTTGTCAATGTTTTTTTCGTTTTTTTACATAAGTTTAAAATTATATTTTGTGAATAGTTTCGTGTTAAAAGGAAATAATTTTCTTGAAAACATTTATGTAAGGAGAGTTTGAATTATGAAATTCATTAAAAACAGCATTATTTTTCTTTGCATTTTGGGATGTTTGGTATCTTGCGGTAAAAACAACACCGACGATTCGCGAAGAGACCCTGACATCAACAGCGAAAACTCAGGAAACACAGAAAATCAGACAGAGGAAAACAAGGAAACTCATATTTCGGGAAAAGTCATCACAGTTTCGCACAATTCCAATGGAATTGCAGACTTTACCGTCATTACAGAAAAAGGCTCTGTTTGCAGAGTTACACCGGGAAGCATTTCCGAAAACGCAATTTCCGCAGGTCAGGAAGTGCTTGTGACAGTTGACGGAGAAATTACGGAATCTGACCCCATGCAGGCAGTTGCAAAAACCGTTGACATAACAGAGGAATTCAACGTTACACCAACGGAGATTCAGGTATATTCGATTTACGGAATTTCGGCTTCAAAGGTTGCGGAAGCACTCACAAGCTCAGGGTTTGGATTTTACCGCTTCAAAAGCTATGATGAATGTCTTGAATTCCTGCAAGTAAATGACCTTCAAGCCGAATTCGAGAAAATTGTGGGAAACACCGACATTTCAGCCTTGACAGAATCATTTTTTTCGGAAAATGATTTGGGACTTTTCATTATAAACAGCGCCGAAGACAAAGGTAACAGTATGAACGGAGTTTTTCACCGTAAGGACGGCTTATATCTTTCGATTATAAGAAATTCTCAAAACGCAGTCCTTATAAACACGAAATTTGATGCATTTTTACTGCCTCTTCCAAAAGACTTAAATTTTGAAAAAGGTTATGTGCTTACAGAGTGTTACCTTGAACCTAATACAGGAAAAACAGAAGAAGGAGACCTATAATGATACCTTATAAAAACGGACCTAAAAAGAAATTACCCGGAAACAAAGCTTCCGGAACAGTATTTTCAACATCTCAAAAAAACAAAAGAAAGAAAACAGATCTGACAGAATTCGGCTCGGAGCTTTTCTACAGCCACGAGGACCCCAACGGAATGTATACGGGAGTCCCTGCTGACCCCAACGAAGTCCCCATGCAGGATCAGGATGATCTGTAAGTATGATATAATAAAAATTTCGGGGGCTGGCTCATTTAGCGCAGAACAAAAGCCCGTGTTTGAATTTAAAGATAAATTAAAACCTAAAAATACCATATAAATTTTAAAATGTTGAAATCTATCGAAAAATTTCGATAGATTTCCTCAATTATAAGGGCTTTTTAGTCGCGATTTGGCTCTCTACCGTACCCCGAATTGGCTTTTCTTTTTGGAATGGGTGTGGGAAAACCTTTTTCTTTTCACTTGAAAAGAAAGATGTTTTCCCCCAAATGCTCTTCAATTATCAAAAAGGTCTTTTTTTTATGATATGAATATCTGTTTTTTCAGGCTCTTCTGACTCGTAAATTGTTACAAGTCTTTCTTCTGCTTTTTTTTGATATCTTCATATTTGGAAGACAGATTTTCAATTCTGTATTTCAGATTAGCAATCATAGTACTTTTTATAGAGCAGTTGGACGGAACGAAATTCAGATAACTGCCTTTTTCTCCAAAGGTGGAATACTGTTCGATCTGAAAATAAAACAGGTTTTTGCAGATATACATATTCGTCTCAATGTGCTTTCGGTAAAGCTTTTGTATATCTTTCAATGATTCCTCAGACTTTACAAAAGTAATAAGCTCCGCATTTGCAAATTTATGTCGCATTTCAAGAAGAGACAGCGGTGTTTTCGTTTCGTCAATAAAATATCCATCTGTCGTGGGGTCAAGCATTATCCATTTTTCGAGATTCCTGTCGTATACCTCTGCAACAACGTGATTGTCAAAGTCGTAGGGGGAGTATGGAAGTATTCTGACGCGTCTTGCATAGATTCCCACAGCAAGGCAACATTCCACCAATATTTTGGTTTTGTTCAGGCAGTTTATGCCCTGTTCGGGATTTTCAAAGCTGTACTCCAAAAGTCGTAATGAATTGCACTCAACGTGATTATCGTACCATGATGAATGTGACAGCCTTGGCGCTAAATAATGTAGAATTCTTTTAGCCCTGACAAAGTCATTTCCTTTTCCTGCAATCTCTGAAAGGCCGTATTTATTTCTAAGCTCTTCAAATTCGGGACAGTCAAATTCGTAAACGATATCTTCTGTATTTCCGCTGTCAAATTCCTGATTCTGAAACAGTATACCCCTGTAAATATTCAGCATTTGAAAGGCAATTTCCCTTGATTCATTTTTCTTCATGCAGATACCTCTTTATTCGATACGATGATATAAGCCTTTTCGGTTTCTATCACTTTTTTTACCAACATTTCAGTTGTTTTTATGAGTAATATAATATTTTCGGGTGTGTCGGGGTAGACCTTCAGTTTTCGCGTACCCATATCGATGTACCCGCTTTGATCTTTGTCTATTGACAGACAAAATATCCCTCCGGAATTCAACAGTTTATCAATTTTCGTGATAATATGTGCCTTCTCCTCAAAATGCATCATGGTAAGAGCTGAATATATAACATCGAAAGTTTCACCGAACTCATAACTGTTGAAATCATCACAGATAAAAGTTATATTTTCATGCTTTTTCAGGTTGACCTTTGCACGTTCAACGGTTTTTGGGGAAATGTCTATACCTGTTAATTTCGAGCAGTATGGGGCAACCTTGTCGGCAAGTCTTCCCGTGCCGATACCTATCTCTAAAACCGTTTTATTCGGGGCAAGCTCCAATGCTTCAAAAAAAGCTTTTCCGTCCCATTTTGACATATATTCCTGCAATTCGGGCGGGTCACGGAAAGGATCGTTATTTTCATCTATCAACAGGTCGTAATGATTTATTATATTCATTGCATACACCTACAGCTTCAGAACGGCAATTGCCTCGTCTTTGTCCATTTCACCGTTTTCCTCGAATCCGAAGGAACGGTATAACTCCTTTGCAACCAAATTGTTTGTCTTATATGAAATTGCACAGTATTCCGCTTTTCCGCAGGGCCATGTTCGTACAAAATCCAAAGCAAGCTTCAAAGCAGCTCTGCCGTATCCTTTTTTCTGACAGTTTTTATCTACCATCAGCCTCATGATCATATAATTGTCTTTCATCACCTTCGGAGCTTCTTCTCCGCGTATGTCAAACAGGGCAGTCTCGTTAAATCCTATCAACACAAGGCCTACAGGCTTGTCTTCGTCATATATCCCGAATGGGAATGTTGTGCATTCTGTTCCTACTGTAATATATGCCTGGGCAAGGCTGAAAAGGTTTGACGCCACGAATCTCCTCTGTGATTCTTCCACGTCAAGCCCAATAATATCCCAAAAGTTTTTTGCGTCGATTTTTTTCAAAAGAACCATACTTGAATTCCTCCGTAAAAGCACTTTTTCATTAAGTATATCATAAGTACGCCGTTCTTTCAATATATCTCTGCGAAAATTTACATAAAATCAATAATTCTTGTCACCCGATAACGTTATATTAACAGCACCCATTCCGAAAGAATTGTTAACAATACGGCACAAAGATTGAAAATAACAGCAAAATATGGTATACTTGATAGTACAAAAGGTTTTATGAGATTATTATAAGAGGGGTTTAGCGTGAAAAATCACGCTAATCAAGATTTAAATACAGCGTGTCGCTTTTGAAAAAAGCGGAAGCGCGGCACATGCTTAAAATCTCCATCAGCCGCTTTGGAGGTTTTCATTACTATTTGTGCTGACGCTTTAGCGGTAGAATGGAGATTATTATGATTATCAAAGAATATATAAAACAGTTTGAAAAGCTTGGATTCGGTATGTTTGTGCATTTTGGTGTCTATAGTGAGAATGCCCGTGGTGAATGGGCACGTTTTTCAACGAACATAGATTCCGCTGTTTACGACGATTTGTACAAGACATTTAACCCTGATAATAACTGGGCAACAGAACTTGCTGAGATCGCCCATGCAGCAGGATGCAAATATATCACCCTGACGACGCGCCATCATGACGGATTTTCGCTCTTTGACACTTGTGGGCTCAATGAATATGACGCGCCTCACGGTGCAGCTGGTAGAGATCTTGTTCGTGAGTTTGTTGATGCGTGTCGTATGCATGGTCTGATCCCGTTCTTTTATCATACTCTGCTTGACTGGCATGAGTCGACCTACAAAACTGATTTCCCGGCTTACCTCAAATATTTGCGCCGTAGTGTGGAGATTCTATGTACCAATTACGGCAAAATCGGAGGTTTCTGGTTCGACGGCATGTGGGATCGTCCGAATGATGATTGGGAGGAGGACGCACTCTATGGTATGATTCGTTCTCATCAGCCTGAGGCGATGATCATTAACAACACCGGGTTAGGGGCACGCGGAGAACTTGGTCACATTGAGTTGGATTCCGTAACCTTTGAGCGAGGCAGACCCGGAGAGATAAACCTTGAGGATTCTCCAAAGTATGTTGCGAGTGAGATGTGCCAGATTTTTGCTGACCACTGGGGCTATGCAAAGAATGACTTCAATTTTAAGTCTCTTGCGGAGATCATCTGTGATTTTTGCGTTTGTCGACGATATGGTGCTAATTTTCTCATGAATGTCGGTCCTATGGGTAATGGACTCCTTCGCCCTTTAGATAAGGCTATGCTTCTAACTCTAGGTGAATGGATCAAACTCCACGAGGAGGCACTGTATTTGCCTCGTCCAACCGGAGTCGAGATAGAGGGCAAGGAGAAAGATTTTATTTTACGTGGTGATGGATGTTACTATCTGTTCATTCACAATGTTCCAGTTCGTGGAGACATCAATGTGACTTTGCGCTTTGAAATGCCCGACTATACCGACAAGTTTGTTTTCTCCGAGAAAATCAAGTCTGTTAAGTGGCTGGATTCTGGAAAGGATTTGGATTTTGTGCAGGAAGGTGATAAGGTTACGGTTTGCTTCGATGCACAGGGCTATGGTGAAAACCTTGTCATCAAAGTCGCAAAAATAGAGGTTTAATAATAAATAGAATGTGGTGCGACTTTGTTTTATGTATTTCGATTTTGTTTTTACTCTTTATATCGTATCTACATAATACTTCTCGTTCCATATTTTCATTTCAGATTTACCCGGCGGTCAAATATCATTAAGCTACTTTTTCCTTGATATATCCCGCTATACTTATATGTGGTGGGATGCTAAGCAACATATGGATATAGTTTGGACAGACTTCTGCTTCCATGATTTCTACGCCTTTTCGCTCACACAGTTTTCTTAAGATTTCTCCGATATCCCTTTTCAACTTACCGTAGATCTCTTTTCTTCTGTATTTCGGGGCACATACTATATGGTATTGACATCTGTATTTGCTGTGGACGGAGCTCTTTATTTCATTGAGTTCTTTTCTCACTATTATACCTACTTGTACTTCCATAATGCGGTGCTAACCCTTTATAACAAGGAGTTTTTTTCTTTTTCAAGTCTTTTCGGCCTACATCAATTTCGCCTATTTTATTTCTACTAAAATGGGCTCCTGTCCCCCCCGGTAAAACCGGGGGTATATTTTGAATACAACGAAAAATAAGGGAAACCGAAACCGATTTCCCTTATTTATAAATAATATTAAATTACTTAAGTCTGTTTCTGAATGCAGCGAGCTGATCGTAAAGTTCAGCAGGCATATGATCGCCAACGATCTTGTAGAATTCTTCTACGCCGTCAGCATCTTCGAGCCAGAGTTCGTTATCGACACTGAGAAGATCTTTAACAACGTCAAGTGTAATACCTGCATCTTCAAGACCTTCGATATTGATATCTTCAGCATTGGGAACATAACCGATAGGTGTTTCAACAGCATCAGCTTTACCTGCGCAACGGTCGAGGATCCAAAGGAGAACTCTCATGTTGTCACCGAAGCCGGGCCAGATGAACTTGCCTTCTTCGTTTGTTCTGAACCAGTTAACGTTGAAGATCTTAGGAGCATTGGGAATCTTCTTACCCATTGCAAGCCAATGTGCGAAGTAATCGCCCATGTTGTAGCCAACGAAAGGTCTCATAGCCATGGGGTCACGACGAACTACACCTACAGCACCTGTAGCAGCAGCTGTTGTTTCGGAAGCCATAGCAGAACCAACATATACACCGTGGTTCCAGTCAAAGCTCTGGTATACGAGGGGAGCTGTCTTAGCTCTTCTGCCGCCGAATACGATTGCATCAATGGGAACACCTGCGGGATTGTTGAATTCTTTGGAGATACAGGGGCAGTTAGCAGCCATAGCTGTAAATCTGGAGTTGGGATGAGCACCCTTGGAGCCATCTTCGCAATCCCATGTTTCGCCCTTCCAGTTGAGTGCGTTCTTGGGAGGATTCTTATCGAGACCTTCCCACCAAACTGTATCATTATCAAGGTTATGAACAACGTTTGTGAAGATTGTTTCTTTCATTGTTGTTGCAAGAGCATTGGGGTTGGATTTTACGTTTGTACCGGGAGCAACACCGAAGAATCCGTTTTCGGGGTTAACAGCCCAAAGCTTACCGTCAGCGCCTATTCTGAGCCAAGCGATATCGTCGCCTACGCACCATACTTTATAACCCTGTTTCTTGAAGAGTTCGGGAGGAATAAGCATTGCAAGGTTTGTTTTACCGCAAGCAGAGGGGAATGCAGCTGCAATATATTTTGTATCACCGTTGGGATATTCGATACCAAGGATGAGCATATGTTCAGCAAACCAACCTTCGTTATGAGCGAGGTAGGAAGCGATACGGAGAGCGAAACATTTCTTACCGAGAAGAACGTTACCGCCGTAACCGGAGTTAACGGAGCAGATAAGGTTTTCTTCGGGGAAGTGAACGATATAACGGTTTTCTTCGTCGATATCTTTACGAGCGTGGAGACCTTTTACAAATTCGGGGCAATCACCGAGAGCATCAATAACTTCTTTACCTGCTCTTGTCATGATAAGCATGTTAAGAACAACGTAAATGGAGTCTGTAAGTTCGATACCGATTTTAGCAAAATCAGAGCCAACGATACCCATGGAGTAAGGAATAACATACATTGTTCTGCCTTTCATGGAGCCTTCGTAGAGAGCATTGAGTTTTGCTTTCATTTCGTCGGGATCACACCAGTTGTTGATGTTACCTGCGTCTTCTTTTGTTTTTGTGCAGATGAATGTTCTGCCTTCAACACGAGCAACGTCATTTACTGCTGTTCTGTGGAGGTAGCAACCGGGAAGTTTATCCTGGTTAAGCTTTACGAGTTCACCTGTTGCACAAGCTTCTGCTCTGAGAGCATCTCTCTGAGCGTCGCTGCCGTCGATCCAAACTACCTGGTCAGGCTGAGTGAGGACCTTCATTTCTTCAATCCAATTAAGGACGGCTTTGTTGTTTGTCATAATGTGTACACCCTTTCAAAGTCATACCGAATTTTATTTTAAGTAAAAAGCTACTATAAATAATCTAACATATATTATACCAAATTAAATATGTCAA